>WRPF01000020.1 GCA_009773335.1 Caulobacteraceae bacterium | reverse complement strand
GCCGAAAGTTCCGGAAGGGCGGCCGCGTCGTGCTTCAACTGGAGGAGCGCGGCGCCCAGGTCGTCGACGGTAGGGCGTCCCAGCGTGATGCGCGCCTGCGAGAGCCGCGCGGCGATGTCGACGAGGGCGGCGGCGGCCTTCTTGCGCGCGGTCGCGGCGGTGTCGCGCGCGGCGTTCTCAAGGGCGGTCAGATCGCGCCAGCCGGACAGCGTGTACTTCAGCGCGCGCGCGGTGCGCGAGATTGTGTCCGCGCCGGCGAGGCGGGCCAGCGTGCGCACACGCTTCAGCCGCACCCGGGTCTGGTGGATGGCCTGCTCGGGGTCTGCATCGGCGAGCGCGCGCGCGGCGGCCTCGATCTCCGCGAGGAGGGCGGCTTTCCAGGAAAACCCGCTTTCTGCAGTCTTCGTCGGATCGATCGGACGCATGGCGGCGACATTGGCGGTTCGCCGCGGCCGCAGCAAGCCGTTGATCTCTATACGGTAGTTGGCGGCGCCTTGATCTTCTTGAGCGTCCCCGAAAACGCCAGGATCGGCTGGCCGCCCTGCGACAGTACGCCCTGCACAAAGACGAGCGACTTCGTCTGCTTCACCACCCGGCCCTCGGCCTCGACCATCGCGCCGGGCGCCCCGGCCCCGACGAACTCGGCGTTGAATGTGACCGTCACCGCGAACGCGCCCTTCAGCGCTTCGTGCGAAAGCCCGAACAGCGCGAAATCCGCAAACGACATCAGCGCGCCGCCATGGATCACACCGCCGCCATTGAGGTGCTTCTTCTCCGGCATGAACGCCGCCCGCGACCGCCCGTCCGGTTCGGTGCGGAAGACGAGGGGGCCGACGAGGGTCTCGAACGGGTCGTGCCCGTCGCCCCAGGTCAGCCAGCCCTTGAAGGGGCCTTCGGTCAGTTCGATCGGCGCGCCGTAGCCGCCTACCTTCTCTTTCTCGCTCATGGCGGCTTTCATAAGGGCGTTCGGGCGGAAGGGAAGCGGTCTTGCGGCGTGGCGAGTCCCGGTTAGGGTGCGCGCGCAACGGATGTGGAGCGGGGCGATGCGGGCAATTGCGGCGGTGATGATTGTGGCGGCCTCGCTCGCGGGGTGCAGTCCGGGCGACACGCGCAAGATCGAGTCCGCCGCTGCGACGGCGGTCGAGCCCTCTGCCGTGATGCGCGAGACATTCTCCAAGTGCGCGTGGGGTGAAGTGAAGGGCGCGACGGTTTCCGTGTGGAGCTTCGCGTGTGGCGCGGATGCGGGGAATGTGCGGCTCGCGGCGGACGATGCGCTGCCGGGCTTCGTGATCGAATCGACCGATCCCGCAGCGCCGGGCCGCCGCACGGCGATACAGATCTTCGCGAAGGCGCCGGATGCGCCGATCGACGCGATCCTCGACGCGGTACGGGCAGCGTCGCCCGGTCCGCAGACCGCTGCGTGCGGGTTCATGCCGGCGCCGGGCGTCGATCATGCGGGCAAGCCCCGTTTCATTTTCAGTCCGGTCGGCGAGGCGCGCGCGGCGTACGAACTGGCCATCACGGGCGACCAGATTCCCGAGCCGCCGTGCGGCCCCATGGGGCCTTCGGAAGCAGGCGACCGCGTGTTCGAGGTCATCGCACCCGACAAGGTCGCGTTCATCGAGTTCGGCAGCGAGATCCAGATCTTCGACGCGTCCACGCTGACGGTGACGGAGGCGGCGCACTGAGGCGCGGAACTCGAAGATGAGGACCGCCGGCGCCCTCGCCGGCATGCGATGGCGCCGCCAGACTCCGTAGAATCTCGCGTTGCTTGAAGACCAAAGTGCCGGCGAGGGCGCCGGCGGTCCGGCATAGATAGTCATGATGTATCTGCGCCTTTCGGCGCGTGTGCTGTGACGGGAAAGCGAAGCACCGCTGCAACAGCCGCCGCCATCACAATCGACGTTCGCGTGATCCGAACCGGCAGCCGCGCCAGCGCGCGTGTCACCACGCCATCGAGATCGGCCAGCACACGCTGCATGTCGCGGAGAGTTTTCAGCGCGATACTGCGCGTGAACAGGCGCAGGCGCCTGCCAGTGCGCGTCTGCACCGCAAAGCCTGGCGGTGCGGAGCGCTGTCCATGCCCGGTCGCAACGCGGCGCCCGGTATGGATACGCAACCTCAATCCCATGTTCAGCGCGATCAAAACACGAATGTCCTGGCGCGCCTCGATCATGAGATGCTGAAGCTGGATTCGCCCCGCGCGGCTGTCCATCAACGCCACCAGCCACACGGCGAGTTCGAGCAGCCAGAGTCTGAGACTCTGGGCGAAGGCTTCGATGCTCGCTCTGTGGGGGTGAAGTGGGTTGAGGATCTGCATGGGATACGTCCGGGCTCCGTCGCCTGTTGAAAACGGAGACATGATCCCATGGCCGGGACCCCGGTCGGATAGATTCACATGCGCTTGTTGGCGCACATGGGTTTGCGCGAGAAAAGGTGCGGTGACGCGCGCAATCTGTCCCCGCATTCCGGGGCGCCGCCATGGACCTCATCGCGCCAGCCGTTACTGTACGCAGGTGTCACTCCAGAGCGCGCCCTTGCCGTCACCGCCCTTCAAACGCCTCCTCATCGCCAACCGGGGCGAGATCGTCATCCGCGTCGCACGCGCGGCGGGCGAACTCGGCGTGGAGACCGTCGCGATCCACACCAGGGACGATGATCGCTCCCTGCATGTGAAGGCGGCCGATCACGTCATCGCGCTGCCCGGCGTCGGCGCGCGTGGCTATCTCGATATCGACGCGATCATCGCGGCGGCGACCGCACAGGGCTGTGACGCGCTGCATCCGGGCTACGGCTTCCTGAGCGAGAACCCTTCATTCGCGCAAGCGTGCGACGCGGCGGGGATCGCATTCATCGGGCCGGACGCCGACGTTCTGGCGCTGCTCGGCGACAAGGTGGCCGCGCGCACGCTGGCGGCGGAGTGCGAAGTCCCGTTGCTGGAAGGCACGGGCGGGGCGGCGACGCTGCAGGAGGCGCGCGCTTTCGTGAAGCGGCACGGGCCGGCGATGATCAAGGCGTCGGCCGGCGGCGGCGGACGCGGGATGCGGCCGGTGACGCGCGCGGGAGATGTGGACGGCGCCTTTGCGCTCTGCGCGGCGGAGGCGAAGGCCGCATTCGGCGACGATGCGCTCTATCTCGAACAGTTCGTCGCTCGCGCACGTCATATCGAAGTGCAGATCATCGCCGATGCGCACGGCGCCGTGAGCCATCTGTGGGAACGCGACTGCACGCTGCAGCGCATGCGCCAGAAGATCATCGAGATCGCGCCGGCGCCGTGGCTGTCGGCGGGCGCGCGCAAACGCATCATCGAGGCGGCGCTGACGATGGCGCGGATGGCGGGGTACAGGAATGTCGGCACGTTCGAGTTTCTCGTCGATGCCGATGACGATGGCCGCTTCTGGTTCATGGAGGCCAATCCGCGCCTGCAGGTGGAGCACACGATCACCGAGGAAGTGACCGGCGTCGACATCGTCAAGGCGCAGATCCAGATCGCGGCGGGCGCTACGCTCGCGAGCCTCGGCCTCGCAACGGCGCCGCCGGTGCAGGGCAGCGCCATCCAGTTGCGCGTGAACATGGAGACGATGGGCGCCGATGGATCGGTGGCGCCGGGCGGAGGAACGCTCGCTGCGTTCGAGACGCCGAGCGGGCCGGGCGTGCGCGTCGATTCCGCAGGCTACGCGGGCTTTGCCGCAAATCCGAACTACGATTCCATGATCGCCAAGATCATCGTGCGCGCGGGCGATTTCGATGCGGCGGTGAAGCGCGCCGTGCGCGCGCTCGACGAGACGCGGATCGAAGGCGCGGCGACGAACGTGGCGCTGCTGCGCGCGCTGCTCGTGCATCCCTCGGTGGCGGCCGGACAGATCACCACACGTTTCGTGGAGGAGGAGATTGGCGCGCTGCTTGCCGCGGTCACTGTTTCCCGGCGCACCTTCGCAGGATCGGCGCGCAACGAAGTCGCCGCACGCCGGACTTCCGTGCTTGCGCCGGAGGGAACGGATCCCGCACCCATGCCGCTGCGCGCGACGGTGGTCAGCCTCGATGTCTCCGTGGGCGACGCCGTGCGCAAGGGCCAGCAGATCGCCGTGCTCGAAGCGATGAAGATGCAGCACGTGGTGGCCGCGCCGGTATCGGGCGTCGTGCGCGCGACGGCGGCGTCCCCCGGCGAAACTCTGGGCGAGGGCGAGGCGCTCTGCTTCATCGAACCCAACGCTGACGACGATCACGCGGGCGAGACGGCGGCGGCGATCGATCCCGATCACATCCGCCCCGACCTGCAGGCCGTGATCGACCGTCACGCTTTTACGCTCGACGCCAACCGCCCCGACTCCGTGGCGCGGCGGCGCAAGACCGGGCAGCGCACCGCGCGCGAGAACGTCGATGCGCTCGTCGACCCGGGCACGTTCGTTGAATACGGCGCGCTGGTCATCGCTGCGCAGCGCAGGCGGCGCTCGATGGACGATCTCATCGCCAACACGCCCGCCGACGGGATGATCACCGGACTTGGCGCGGTGAACGGAACGCTGTTCGACGAGACGAAGTCGCGCACGGCGGTGCTCGCCTACGACTACACCGTGCTCGCGGGCACGCAGGGCCATTTCAATCACAAAAAGACCGACCGGATCCTCGCCGTCGCGAAGTCCGAGGCGTTGCCGGTAGTGTGGTACTGCGAAGGCGGGGGCGGGCGGCCCGGCGATGTGGATGCTCCCGGCGCCACGGGTCTCGACACGCACAGCTTCTATTCGTTTGCCGCGCTCTCGGGCCTCGCGCCGCGCATCGGCATTGCGTCCGGGCGCTGCTTTGCGGGCAACGCGGTGTTCTGGGGCTGCAGCGACATCACCATCGCCACGAAGAACGTCTCCGTCGGTCTCGGTGGGCCGGCGATGATCGAGGGCGGGGGGTTGGGCGTCTATCACCCCGACGAGGTCGGCCCGATCGACATGCAGACCGTGAACGGCGTCGTCGATATCGTCGCAGACGACGAAGAAGATGCGACCAAACTCGCCAAGCGGGCGCTCGGCTATTTCCAGGGCGCCACGCGCGAGTGGTCGTGCGCGGACCAGCGCCTCCTGCGCCAGGCCATCCCGGAGAACCGCCTGCGCGTCTATGACATCCGCGCGCTCCTCCATGCGCTGGCCGACGAGGGTTCGGTGCTTGAGCTGCGCCGCGCGTTCGGCATCGGCATTCTCACCGCGTTCATCCGCATCGAGGGCCGGCCCATCGGCGTCATCGCCAACAACCCGATGCACCTCGGCGGCGCGATCGATTCCGATGCGTCCGACAAGGCCGCACGTTTCATTCAGCTGTGCGACGGCTTCGACATTCCGGTGCTGTCGCTCATCGACACGCCCGGCTTCATGGTCGGTCCCGACAGCGAGAAGACCGCAGCCGTGCGCAAGGGCTCGCGCTTCTTCGTCACCGCCGCCAACATCACCGTGCCGGTGTTCGCCGTGGTCGTGCGCAAGGGTTACGGCCTCGGCGCGCAGGCCATGGCCGGCGGCAGCCTGCAGACGCCGTTCTTCTGCGTGTCGTGGCCGACCGGCGAGTTCGGCGGCATGGGGCTCGAAGGCGCCGTGCGGCTCGGCTATCGCAAGGAGCTTGAAGCCGAGACCGATCCGGTCGCTCAGAAAGCGCTCTATGACAAGCTGGTCGCGCGCCAGTATGCGGTGGGGAAAGCCACATCCGTTGCGGGCTTCCTTGAGATCGACGCCGTGATCGATCCCGCCGAGACGCGCACATGGATCATGCGTGGTCTGAAGACGGCGGCGCATCCGCCGGCGCGTTCGGGCAAGAAGCGCCCCTTCATCGATACCTGGTAGGTCATGCGCGTCGACCAGTTCGATTTTGATCTGCCGCCCGAGCGGATCGCGCTCCACCCCGCGCGCCCACGCGACAGCGCGCGCCTGCTGCATGTGCGGCCGGACGGCGCTTTCGAGGATCTGATCGTCCGCGACCTGCCGTCGCTGCTGCGCGCCGGAGATCTGCTCGTGTTCAACGATACGCGCGTGATTCACGCGGCGCTGGAAGGCGTGCGCGCTGGACGCGGAGAGGGGCAGGACATCGCCATCTCCGCCAATCTGCATCGCCGCGAGAGTCCGTCATCGTGGCTTGCCTTCGCGCGGCCCGGCAAGCGCTTGCGCGTCGGCGATGTGGTGACATTCGGCGCGAACCTGCGCGCCACGGTCGCGGAGAAGCGAGAGACCGGCGAAGTTCGGTTCGACTTCGAGATCGCAGGGCGCTATCTCGATCTAGCGATCGAGGCGTGCGGCGCGCCGCCGTTGCCGCCCTACATCCTCGCGCAGCGGGCGACCGAGGCGTCGGACGAGGACGACTACCAGACCATCTTCGCGGCCAATGACGGCGCCGTTGCGGCGCCGACGGCGGGGCTGCACTTCACACAATCCTTGCTCACCGACCTCGACCGGATGGGCGTGGAAAGCGCCATGGTGACGCTGCACGTGAGCGCGGGCACCTTTCTGCCAGTGAAATCCGAAGATACGGCCGATCACCTGATGCATTCGGAGTGGCGCGAGATACCGGCCCGGACCGCCGAGGCCGTCAATCGCGCAAAGCGTGAAGGCCGCCGCGTGATCGCCGTCGGCACGACGGCGCTCCGCAGTCTCGAATCCGCCGCCAATGAAGACGGAACCGTGCGCGCCGAAGCCGGCGACACAGGCATCTTCATCACGCCGGGCTACCGTTTCCGCGTGGTGGATGGCCTCTGGACCAATTTCCACTTGCCACGCTCAACGCTTTTCATGCTGGTGAGCGCGTTCGCGGGACTCGACCGTATGCGCGGCGCCTACGTACACGCGATCGCTCACGACTACCGCTTCTATTCCTTCGGCGACGCGAGCCTGCTCTGGCGTGCGGAGCAAGGGTGATGGTCGCGTTTCCGTTTCACATCCACGCGACGGACGGCGCCGCGCGCACGGGTGTTCTGGAAACCCCGCGCGGCGAGATCCGCACGCCCGCGTTCATGCCGGTGGGTACGGCGGGGACAGTGAAGGGATTGCTCGTCGATCAGGTGCGCGCCACGGGCGCCGACATCGTGCTCGGCAACACGTACCACCTGATGCTGCGGCCGGGCGCGGAACGCGTCGCGCGGCTGGGCGGCCTGCACAAATTCATGCGGTGGGAGCGGCCGATCCTCACGGACTCCGGCGGCTTCCAGGTCATGTCGCTTGCGGGCCTGCGCAAGATCACCGAGGAAGGCGTCAGCTTCCAGAGCCACATCGACGGCAGCCGGCACATGCTGTCGCCGGAACGCTCCATCGAGATCCAGGCGGACCTGCTCGGCGCCGATATCGTGATGCAGTTCGACGAATGCCCGGCGCTGCCTGCGCCGGAAGCGGAGGTGCGTCGCGCAATGGAGCTGTCGCTGCGCTGGGGCGCGCGTTCGAAGGCTGCGTTCGGGACGCGCACGACGCAGGCGCTGTTCGCCATCGTGCAGGGCGGCGTGGACGAGGGACTGCGGCGGCGCTCTGCGGAAGCGCTCGTCGCCGAGGGATTCGACGGCTACGCCATCGGCGGGCTCGCCGTGGGCGAGGGGCATGACGAGATGGTGCGCGCGCTCGAGTTCACGACGCCGCTCTTGCCGTCCGACCGCCCGCGCTATCTCATGGGCGTCGGCAAACCCATCGACATCGTGGAATCCGTGGCGCGTGGCGTCGACATGTTCGACTGCGTGCTCCCGACGCGTGCGGGTCGTCACGGTCAGGCCTGGGGCGATGCGGGGCCTGTCAACCTGAAGGGTGCGCGTTTTGCGGAAGACATCGCTCCGCTCGACGAGACGCTCGATTGCCCGGCGAGTCGGGAGTATTCGAAGGCGTACCTGCACCACCTCGTGAAGTCCGGCGAACTGCTCGGACAGGTGCTGCTGTCGTGGCACAACATCGCCTACTACCAGAGCCTGATGGCGCGGCTGCGCGCCGTCATCGCGGCGGGAACACTCTCCGATTTCGTCGCGCAGTTTCGTGCAGGGCTTGCGAAGCGCGACGCGTGATCAGTGCGGACGCTGGCCGTCGCGCACGTCGCGAGCCTGCGGCGGCGGCGTGCGCGGATCGACCGGCTGCGGCGTGGTCACCGGCGGCGGCGCGGGCACGACGTTCAGGCAACCCAGCGCCGAGCCGTAGCCGCGCAGATAGGCGCGCCGCGTCTGGCCCTGGATGATGGCGTTTGTCGCTTCCTTTTCGGCCTTCGCCGCGCCGCTGATGCGCCGCACCCAGCCGCGATAGGGAATGATGTCGCCCGCGGAATCGCGCGCCGCGTTGAGCACGGCGCCTTCGACAGCGTCGAGCCCGCGTGAGGATATGCCGCGTTCGGCGCCGGGCTGGAAGCTCTCCGGCCCCAGGATCGCATCGAGCTGGCCGATTTCATAGAGCACCTGGTCGCACCCGAGCGTGAGGTTGGAGCTGCTGTAGGGATACTTCAGGCTCTGCAGGGTCCGCGGCACTTCGGGACGCACGAGGCCGATGTCGCGGAAGGGCGAGGCCGCCGCATCGACAACGCCGCGCCGCACTTGGTCAACGCGGTTGATGTCGTCCGTCTCGCCCGCCTTTGATGCGCACGCGCCCGCGAGCGCCACCACGCTCAACGCCAGTACCCGCGCCAACCCGACCTTCGCCATCTGAAGTCTCCTGTCCGGTCGTCGATATAGGATGTTCTGACGTCCGTGTAATCCGCTTGGCCGCACGCCGGGGCGCCTTTATGGCTGCGGCGACCCCATGACGCTGCCCATTGACGCCGTACTTCCTGAGCTTCTCGCCGCGCTGGCGGCGCACCCGTCGGCTGTGCTCGTGGCGCCGCCGGGCGCAGGCAAGAGCACGCGCGCGCCGTTGGCGCTGCTCGATGCGAGCTGGGCGGCGGGAAAGAAGATACTCCTGCTCAGCCCGCGCCGGGTCGCCGCGCGCGCGGCGGCGGCGCGAATGGCCTCCATGCTGGGCGAGCCGGTGGGCGAGACGGTGGGCTATCGCGTGCGGCTGGAAAGCCGCGTGAGCCGCAGGACGCGCCTTGAGGTCATCACCGAGGGCGTGTTCACGCGCATGATCCTCGCCGACCCCGCGCTCGACGGGAGCGCTGCGGTGCTGTTCGACGAGTTCCATGAGCGCAGCCTCGAGGGCGATCTGGGGCTGGCGCTCGCGCTCGACGCGCAGGGCGCGTTGCGCGAGGATATGCGCCTCGTGGTGATGTCGGCGACGCTCGACGGCGCGCGCGTGGCGGGCCTTCTGGGCGATGCGCCGCTGATCGTATCCGAAGGGCGGATGCATCCGGTATCTGAACGCTATCTGGGACGCGACGCCCGTGCGCCCATTGAACAGCAGATGGCCGATGCAGTGCGCAACGCGCTCGCAGCGGAGGCCGGGAGTCTGCTGTGCTTCCTGCCCGGCGCGCGCGAGATCGAACGCACGGCGGAGCGGTTGCGGGACTCCATCCGTGATCCGGCCGTGTCGGTGCACACGCTCTACGGCGCGCTCGATCCCCGCGCACAGGACGCCGCCATCGCGCCGGCGGAAACGGGCAAGCGCAAGATCGTGCTCGCCACGCCGATCGCTGAAACCAGCCTCACCATCGAAGGCGTGCGCGTGGTGATCGACAGCGGCCTCTCGCGGCGTCCGCGTTTCGAGCCAGGACTGGGGCTCACGCGGCTTGAAACCGTGCGCGTGAGCCGCGCCTCCGCAGAGCAGCGCAAGGGCCGCGCCGGCCGCGTGGAGCCGGGCGCGTGCTGGCGGCTGTGGGACGAGGCCGAGACGCGCGCGCTGGTTGCGTTCGACAGGCCGGAAATCCTCGAAGCCGATCTTGCGGGGCTTGCGCTCGATCTTGCCGCATGGGGCGTGTCGGATCCGGCGCAGCTGAAATGGCTGGATGCGCCGCCGGCGGGCGCGTGGACGCAGAGCCTCGCGTTGCTGCGCGATCTCGACGCGCTCGACGCGGACGGACGCTTGACGCCGGAAGGACGGCGCATCGCGGACCTGCCGTTGCATCCGCGTCTTGCGCACATGGTGACTCGTGCAGCGGCGGACGGGGCGGCGCTGCATGGCGCGCTACTCGCCATGGTGCTGAGCGAGCAGGGGCTGGGCGGGCGCGACGCTGACGTGCGCGAACGCCTGCGCCGGTTTCGAAATGAAGGCGGCCAGCGCGCGGGCGCTGCGCGGCGCGTGGCGGAAAATCTGGCGAAGCGTGTCGGCGGACGGTCGGATGAGGCTGTCGCACTCGACCGTTCCGGCGCGTTGCTCGCGGCCGCCTATCCGGGACGGATCGCGAAGGCGCGCGGCAAGCGCGGTGAGTTTCTCATGGCCAACGGCCGCGCGGCATCCATTGAGGAGACCGATGCGCTGGCGCGCGAGCCGTATCTCGCGATCGCGGAAGTCGCGGGCCGCGCCGATCGCGCGCAGATCCTCGCCGCCGCGCCGCTCGCCGTTGAAGATATCGAGCGGATGTTCGCGGAACGCATCGAGACGGTCGATGAGGTCGCATTCGATGTTGCGCTGAACGGCGTGCGGGCGCGACGGGTGCGTCGCTACGGGCGTCTGGTGTTGAGCGATGCGCCGCTTGAGCGGGCGGGCGGCGAAGACGTGCGCGCAGCGCTGCTCGATGCCGTGCGTGCGCACGGGCTCGGGTTGCTGTCGCTTCCCGAGCCGGTCGCGCAATTGCGCGCGCGTGTTGCGCTGCTGCGCCGTCTCGACGGCGAGACGTGGCCGGACTGGTCGGATGCGGCGCTGACCGCGTCGGCGGATGAATGGCTCGCGCCGCTGCTGGATGGCGTGACGCGTCTCGATGCGCTCGCGCCGGACGCGGTGCGCAATGCGCTGGCGGGACAGTTGCCGTGGGACATGCAGCGCCGCCTCGACGCCGAGGCGCCGGAACGCTTCGAGACGGCGGCGGGCAGCTCGCTCAGGATCGATTACGAAGCCGAGAACGGCCCGGCGCTCGATGTGCGCCTGCAGGAGCTGTTCGGCGTTGATGCGCATCCGAGCGTCGCGAAGGGCCGCGCGCCGCTGTTGCTGCGGTTGTTGTCGCCCGCGCACCGTCCGGTGCAGACCACGCGCGATCTGCCGGGTTTCTGGCGCGGATCTTATGCGGCGGTCCGTGTGGACATGAAGGGCCGCTACCCGAAACATCCCTGGCCGGAAGATCCGCTCTCCGCCGAACCGACACGCCGCGCCAAACCGAGAGGCTCATGATGACACCGCCGACCATCGCCGACATCGAAGCCGCCCGTGTGCGTATCGCGCCCTACGTCAAACGGACGCCGGTGCTGACCAACGAGGTCGTCGATGCGCGCATTGGCGGCCGGCTTTTCCTGAAGGCCGAAAGTCTTCAGCGCTTCGGCGCGTTCAAGGCGCGCGGCGCCTTCAACCGCATCGCGAGCTTCACGCCGGAGGAGCGCAGGAACGGCGTGCTCGCGTTTTCTTCGGGCAATCATGCGCAGGCGGTCGCCGGCGCCGCGCGCGAATTCGGTCTCGCGGCGGTGATCGTCATGCCGTCAGACGCGCCGCGCGTGAAGGTGGACAACACCCGCGCGCTCGGCGGCGAAGTGGTGCTGTATGATCGTGTTTCGGAGGACCGCGAAGCCATCGGCGCGAAGATCGTCGCCGAACGTGGTCTGGCGCTGGTGAAGCCGTTTGACGATCCGTTCGTCATCGCCGGGCAGGGCACGACGGGACTTGAGCTTGCCGACGATGTGGACGGGCTCGACGTTGCGTTCGTGCCTTCAAGTGGCGGCGGTCTCGCCTCCGGCGTGGCGCTGGCGCTGACGGCGCGCTTTCCCGGCGTGCGCGTCTACGCGGTGGAGCCGGAAGGTCACGACGATGTCGTGCGCTCGCTGGCGTCGGGTCAGCGCGAGGTGAATACGCCGGGCGTGCGTTCCTTCTGCGACGCGCTGCTGTCCGACCGGATGGGCGTGCTGCCGTTCGCGATCGGTCGCGAGAAGTTTGCGGGTGCGCTGGCGATCTCGGACGCTGCCGTGGAGGAAGCGATGCGGGTTGCGTTCCGCGAGTTCAAGCTTGTGCTGGAACCGGGCGGCGCGGTTGCGCTCGCGGCGGCGCTGTCAGGCAAGATCGACGTGAAAGGCGCACGGGTCGGCGTCATCGCCAGCGGCGGCAACGTCGATCCGGACCTCTTCGCGCGCGTGATTTCCGGTCAGTAGCCGCCGCGCCGCAGGTCCTGCTCGATGCGCAGTGGCACGGGCGTGCCGGCGATCCGGTGGCGATAGACCTGCACGTTCTCCAGCACGCGCTGCACGTAGTTGCGCGTTTCGGTGAATGGAATGAGTTCGACCCAGTCCACCACATCCGCCCCGGATGCACGGGGATCTCCCCAGTCGCCGATCCATTCTCGGGGGCGGCCGGGGCCTGCATTGTAGGACGCGATGGTGAGGACGTAGGAGCCGTTCCACTGTTCGAGAAGCTGCTGCAGGTACGCGGCGCCGAGCGTGATGTTGTAGGACGGATCGTCCACCAGCCAGTTCGGCTGGTAGGGCAGGCCCTCCGTGCGCGCGGTGATGCGTGCGGTGGCCGGCATCAGCTGCATCAGCCCACGCGCGCCAGCGCTGGAGTGCGCGCGTGAGTCGAACTCGCTTTCCTGACGGGTGATGGCGAGGATGAGCGCGGGTTCCGGGCGGCCGGGCTTGCGGGCGTCTGCGGGCAGATCCAGCAGCGGATAGGCGGCGTCGGGCGCGATGATGCCGCGTCGCATCCCTGCTTTCGCGCTGCGCACGGCGGTGCGTGTATAGCTGCGTTCGCGCGCGATCAGCGCCAGCATCTCGTGCTCAAGCGGGGTGGTGAGCTGGTCGTCGAGGAAGAAGGCGATCGACTCGAAGTCGCGCTGGTCGCCGACTTCGGCCATCAGCTTCAGGGCGCGAACCACTTCCCGCGATTCGAACTCGGCGCGCGCCGCCTGCGTCACGAGGGAGCGCTCGCCGAACGACAACACGGGCGTGCGCTCGATCTTCGAGGCCGCGATCTGGCCGTAGTAAGTGAAGTTGAGTTTCGCCGCGTCCGCGAGCGCCGCCTGTGCCGCCGCGTCCTGATTTAGCGCCTTCTGCGACATCGCGCGCCAGTAGAGCGCACGCGCCTTGGATACAGGCGCCGAGACGTTTGCATCGAGGCGCGCGAAGTGGCGGTCCGCAGCCGCTGTGTCACGGGTGAAGCGCAGCGCGAGCCAACCCGCCAGCCATTCCGCATCGGCGAAGGATTCGCCCGATGAAAGTCCGTTTTCGGCGACCAGCGCGTAGGCGCGTGCGCGGTTGCCGGCCTTGAGCGCGCGCGGCACGTAAAGTCTGCGTTCCTTGAACAGCGCTTCGCGCCCGGCCATCGGGGCGGCCGTGGGCGAGATGCGCGCCGCGATCGGCATGGCGTCTTCCGGGCGGCCGTCGCGACGGATGTAGCGGACGCGGTCGTAGAGCAGGCCCGGATCTTCGCTGCGTGAGGATGGCACGCGGTCGACCGCCGCCTGAAGTCCCTTGCGTGGGCGGGTCTGCAACGCGATGCGCGCCTGTGCGACGAGGCGATCCTCGGCGCCAAGGCGGGCCATGAGACGGTTCGCGGTCGCGCGGTCGTCGCGCCAGAGCGCCCAGTCGACGCGGGCGGCGTGGTCAGCGGCGGTGAGGTTCGAGGAAAACTCCATCAGCGCGATGGATTCCGCGCGCGGGGTGAGGATGTTTTCCCGCCAGGTCTGGCTGATGATGGATGTCGCCTGCGCCGTGTCGCCGATGGCGCGCAGCGATTGCGCGAGCGCCACCTTGCCGTCGCCGGAGGTCGGTCCGCCCGCCTGCAGCCATGCGGCGCGCTGGTTGAAGGTGAGCGCGGAGTCGAAAATTTGTTGTTCGGCGCGCCGGCGCATGGTCTCGCGCCCGGGCCAGTTCGGCAGCTGGTCGAGTGCGGTGCGGATTTCCTCGAAGCTCGCGGGTGCGGCCATGTCGCTGGCGATGCGCCACTGCAGGATCTTGCGCACCAGAGGATCGGCGGCGGCGGCGCGCGCGTTGCGCACGCCGACCCAGTCGCCGCTGTCGGCGGACGCCACGCCAAGGCGCAGGCGCGCGATTTCGGCCGCCGGCGGAAGCGGCGTGGACACGCCGCCCGCCGGAATGATCGGCGCAGCCGGCTGCGGCGTCGGCAGGACGGGAACCTGCGGCGGGCTCTGCGCCGAAATCTGGGGCGGAATTTGTGTGGATATCCCCGTCGGCGGGGCGGCGGCGGGGACAGCGACGGCGGTGGGGGTAGCGCCTGACGGCGGGTACGGCGTGACATAACCCTCCTGGGCGCTCACCGCGCTTCCGGCGAGGAGCAGAGTCGCCGCGAGCGCGCTCGCCAGCCCCTGGAACCTGTGCTTCGCCATCCGTCGCCTCCGCTTGCAAACCTGGTCCGGTACGCCCTATCTGACTCCGCTCGGCAAATCACGTGCCTGAGATGCCGGCGCCAGATTGTCGGTCACCCAACTCGCCAGTTTCCTGGGCCCCCAATGACTTCCCACTTTTCCGGCGCTTACACGGCACTCGTTACCCCATTTCGTGACGGAAAGGTGGACGAGGCTGCTTTCGTTTCGGTCATCGAACGACAGATCGTCTCGGGCATCCACGGGCTGGTTCCGAATGGCACGACCGGGGAGGCGCCGACGCTCTCGGTCGAGGAGCAGAAGCGGGTGATCTCGCTCTGCGTGGAAACGGCGAAGGGCCGGGTTCCGGTCGTGGCCGGGACGGGCTCGAACGACACCGCAAAGACGATCGCCCTGACCCGCCATGCCAAGGAGGCCGGCGCGGATGCGGCGCTGGTGGTCACACCCTACTACAACCGCCCACAGCAGCCTGGCCTCATCGCTCATTACACGGCGATCGCAGACGCCGTGGAACTGCCGATCATCCTCTACAACGTGCCCGGCCGCACGGCGGTGGATCTGCTTCCCGACACGGTGGCGACGCTCGCAAAGCATCCCAACATCGTCGGGCACAAGGACGCGTCGGGCGCGATCGATCGTGCGACGCGCCAGCGGATCGATTGCGGCCCCGGCTTTGCGCTGTTCTCCGGGAATGACGAATCGGCTGTTGGCTTCAACGCGCAGGGCGGCCAGGGCTGCATCTCGGTGACGGCGAACGTCGCGCCGGAGCTGTGCGCGCGCCTGCAGCAGTGCTGCCTTGCGGGCGATTTCGGCAGCGCGCTCGACATCGACCTGCGTCTGTCCGCGCTGCACAAGGCGCTGTTCCTGGAGCCAAGCCCCGCGCCGACGAAGTACGCGCTCGCGAAGCTGGGTATCTGTTCCGAGGACTCGCGTCTGCCGCTGGTGCCCGTGAGCGCGGCGACCCGTGCGGCCATCGATGCGGCGATGAAGATTGCGGGCCTCCTGTGAAGATGATCTCCGAACACCGGCGCGCGCGCTTCGATTACCTGATCGAGGAAACGCTTGAAGCGGGCATCGTGCTCACCGGCACGGAAGTGAAGGCGCTGCGCGAGGGGCGTGCGAACATCGCCGAGAGCTACGCGAGCGCCGAGCGCGGCGAGCTTTTCCTGATCAACAGCTATATCCCCGTGTACGCGCCGGCGGCGCAGTTCAACCACGAGCCGCGCCGGGCCCGGAAGCTGCTGGTCAACAAGCGCCAGCTGAACAAGCTCAAGGGCGCCGTGGAACGCGAAGGCCGCACCGTCATACCGCTGAAGATGTATTTCAACGACCGCGGCATCGCGAAGCTCGAGATCGCCCTCGCGCGAGGCAAGAAGGCCCACGACAAGCGCGAGGCGTCCAAGGATCGCGACTGGAAGCGCGATCAGGCGCGGCTGATGAAAGACCGCGGCTAGCCCGCCGTGATCGCGCGGGCGAACACGAGCCAGTCAGGGCTCGAGAATCCCCATGCGAGCGCTACGTGCAGCACCGCCAGGAGCGCGGCGGCGTAGAGATAGGCAGGATGCACGCGCTTGTGGGTGCTGAGGTCCCACGCGATGGCGACAGCGAGCAACAGCTCGGTGATGACGATGGATATCCAGTGCCCGTGCGCCGCAAAGCCCATCGGGATGGCGATCCTGCCCGTGCCCGGCCCCGTCATCGTGAACAGGGCGACGACCATCAGGCGCTTGTGCCAGTCGCTGCGTCGACGCAGCCAGATCGCCGGAGCGATGAGCGCCGTCGTCGCGGTGAACGCCATGAGCGGCAGCGCCATGAAGGCCAGCGGTGGCGGCGCGCCGGGCGGAATATGGCCGAGACGGCCCGCGGTAATCGCGGTCGAGACGCCGAGCGTGATCATGGCGCCGAACAGCAGCGCGCCCATCATGCCGAGCTGGCGGTGCAGCGCGAGGTTGTTGCGCGCGACGAGCGTCGCCTGCGTGACGAAGAGGCCCAGCCACGCCGTGAAAACGAGACCGTGCGTCATCGTCAGCATGGAGAGCGGCGGCGGCGCCTTGATGATCGGCTTCAGGTAGAAGGACGGCAGAAAGCCGATGATGATGAGCGCCGCGCTGATCGCGACCATGGCGAGGTAGAAGCGTGCGTCGGCTGTAGGTTTCTCGGTCCAGC
Source organism: Caulobacteraceae bacterium (assembly GCA_009773335.1). GTDB lineage: Bacteria > Pseudomonadota > Alphaproteobacteria > Caulobacterales > Aquidulcibacteraceae > VFBF01. The sequence continues at coordinate 29,801 of WRPF01000020.1, read as the reverse complement.
GCTCCGGCGGGCGGGCGGCGGAGAGTGTTTCCGTGGCGTGTGTCAAGGCGGGCCCCCGTTGCAGATAAACCAAGATTAACATGCTGCAAGGAAGTCGCCTACCACCCCGCTTGGCGCCGCAGCCAACGGCCATTAAGCCCCGCCCATGACCATCCGCTGCTTCCAGGACATCATCCTCACCCTCCAGAGCTATTGGGCCGCGCAGGGCTGCGCTATCCTGCAGCCCTATGACGAGCAGGTCGGCGCGGGAACGCTGCATCCGGCGACGACGCTGCGCGCGCTTGGCCCCAAGCCCTGGCGGGCGGCCTATGTGCAGCCGTCGCGGCGGCCGAAGGACGGGCGCTACGGGGAAAACCCCAATCGCCTGCAGCACTATTACCAGTTCCAGGTGATCCTGAAGCCGAACCCGCCGGACCTGCAGGATCTCTATCTCGGTTCGCTCAAGGCCATCGGCCTCGATCCGCTGCTGCACGACATCCGCTTCGTGGAAGACGACTGGGAGAACCCGACCGTGGGCGCCTGGGGCCTCGGCTGGGAGGTGTGGTGCGACGGGATGGAGGTGAGCCAGTACACCTACTTCCAGCAGGTCGGCGGCCTCGATGTGCGCCCGGTGTCGGGCGAACTAACCTACGGCCTCGAACGGCTCGCCATGTACGTGCTCGGCCATGACCGCGTCTACGACATGCCGTTCAACGCGCCCGACAGCGCCCACCCGCTCACCTACGGCGACATTTTCCTCGAGAACGAGAAGCAGCAGTCGCGCTTCAACTTCGAACTCAGCGATCCCGAGATGGTGCTGCGCTGGTTCGAGGACGCCGAGAAACAGGCGACGAAACTGCTCGAAGAGAAATGCGTGCTGCCGGCGTTCGACTACACGCTGAAGGCGAGCCACCTCTTCAACCTGCTCGACGCGCGCGGCGTGGTTTCACCGACCGAGCGCCAGAGCTTCATCGCCCGCGTGCGCACGCTCGCGAAGGGATGCGCGGAGGCGTGGGCGGCGGGGCAGGCAGCGTGACTTGCAAGGCGGCGCTTTAACATAGGGCCGAAATTTGGTAGGCTGAAATATGTCTCACCCACGCATCTCACTCGACCCTGCGGTTATGGGCGGAAAAGCCTGCATTGTTGGCACGCGAATAACCGTTGAGGCTGTGCTTGACCACCTAGCAAGCGGCGAGACCGTCGAGGAGCTGCTTGCCGGCTATCCGCCGCTGACGGCAGCCGATGTGCGCGCCGCCATGGCTTATGCCGCCGAGCATCTGCGAACTGACGGCTTTGTTGCGGTGTGACAGCCCGGTTGCTCGTCGACCAGTGCGTCAGCCGGACCTTGGTTGAGCCCATTTTCTCGCCGCTTGCGGACGTCCTGTTCGTGTGGGACGCCGCGCGAAACGCGGTGGATGAGGACGTTCTGGCCCTGGCATGTGCGGAAGACCGCATCCTGATGACCGAGGATTTTGATTTCGGGCGGCTGATCTTCGGTGACCGGCTGCCCGCTCCGCCCGGGCTGATTCATCTGGTCCTGGAGGGCATGAGCCGGCGAGAACGCGAAGAACGACTGTTTGCCCATGCCGTCGGGCTCCTGGCCCGCGCGCAGGACAGGTTCGTTGTCATTTCCAAGGACGCAATCCGCGCGAGACGGCTCCGCTGACCTTTCGCGGCTCAGCCCCCCTTCGTCACCCCGCCGTCAGCCCGCCGTCGACGAGATACTCCCCGCCAGTGGAGAAAGCCGCCGCGTCCGAGGCGAGGAACGCGATCATGTTCGCCACGTCGACGTCGCGGCCGAAATGGCCGAGCGGGTGGCGCGCCGCAAGCTGCGTGCGCGTTTCGTTGGCGCCGCCGATGGCGCCGGTGGCGGCGAAATCCTCGACGAGTTGTGATCCCATCGTCGTGTCGATGATGCCGGGATGCACGGAGTTCACGCGGATCTTCATCGGCGCGACTTCAAGCGCGACCGCCTTGGTCATCAGCCGCACCGCGCCTTTCGATGCGCAATAGGCGCTGACGAGCGCCGAACCGTTGATGCCGGCGACGGACGAAAGATTCACGATGGCGCCGCCGCCGTCCCACTTCTGCGCGCGCTCGGCGATGGCGGGGATCGCGTGCTTCATGCCGAGGAACACGCCCTCGACGTTGATCTGCTGCATGCGGCGGAAATCCTCGAGCGACATCGCCACGATCGGCGCGATCGCGAAGATGCCGGCGTTGTTCACGAGGATGTCGAGACCGCCGAACACCCGCTTTGCTTCCGCCACGGCCGCGACCCACTCGGCCTCCACCGTGACGTCATGCCTGAAATACGCGCCGCCGATCTTCGCGGCGGTTTCGGTCCCGTCGATGATGTCGGTGACGAGCACCTTGGCGCCCTTGTCCGCGAGCGCCTTCGCCGCCGCCGCCCCGATGCCGCGCGCGCCGCCGGTGACGAGCGCGACGCGCCCCGCAAGTTCCGACATCGTTCTCTCCCGCTTTTGTCGTTGTCAGTCGCGCCCATCATGGGCGACGAGCCCGTTCTGCTTCATGCGCCAGATCAAGTGGTCGAGCCGGTCCTGACCGAAGAAGGGTTCGTCGTTGTAGACGAAGAGCGGCACGCCCCAGTGGCCCGCGGATTTCTGCCCGGCTTCGTTGGCGGCGATCTCGGCGTCGAGGTCTTCGGCGTGATCGGCGATCGTCCGTTCCAGCTGCGCGAGATCGAGACCGGCGGCGCTCGCCGCCTTCGCCAGATGGTCGCCCTCGTGCCAGTTCTCCACCTCGCCGGACCAGATCGCGCGCGCCGCGTGCGTGGCGAAGGCGAAGCCCTTGCCGGCCCGGCTCGCGGCGGCGCCGAGGCGGCATATCCTGTGGATATAGGGCTGGGCGGCGGGCACCTCGCCGGTGGAAATATCCATGACCACGGGGTCCGGCCGGGGCCAGCGGTACGGGATGCCGTGCATCTGGCTGATCCGGTAGGTGTCGCGGGCAAGGTAGGGCGGCCAGAGCGGGTTCACCTGCTTGAAGAAACCCGGAATCCGCACCGCGATGGGCATGACCACCTTCAGGCGCGGCTCGATCGGGTAGCGCTCCATCAGCTTCGCCACCATCGGGGTCGCGAGGTAGGAGTAGGGGCTGCGGAAGGAGAAGTAGAAGTCGAAGGCGTGGCTCATGGGGCGACCCTAGCGCCGCCCGCGCCGCCGTCCAGCGCGGGTCTGGTCATGCTGCGCTGCGGTCGTTAATCGGAGCGCCTGATGACAAACGACTCTGGTGCTTCCCCTCCCCCTTGTGGGGAGGGGGCAGGGGGTGGGGGGCCCGCGCCGGGCGCCGCTCCGATCAAGGCGCGCAAACCATCGCAGTCGCGCGCTGCCACGAGCTGGGCGCCGCACGACGCGTTGCGTCAGAAAGACTTGCCGCGCGTGACGGCACGATCGCGTCGCCTGCGCGCCGAACCAACCACTTCTGAAGCCAGGCTATGGAAGGCGCTTCGCGCTCTGAACCGCGAAGGCGCGAATTTCAGGCGGCAGTGCGCGCTGGGCAGGTTCGTCTACGACTTTGGTGACTATTCGGCGCGCATTCTCATAGAGGTGGACGGCGTCGTGCATGAGTTGATCGATGACGTTCGATTGAACGATGCAAAAAAGGACACCGATGCAATGGCGATGAAGTTCCGCTTGTTGCGTGTCTCGAACAGGGATGTGTGGGGTCGGCTGGATCACGTGGTCTCGCAGATACGCGCTCTCCGCGCCGCCCCCCACCCCGACGGCTACGCCGTCGACCCTCCCCGCCCAAATGGTTCTTGGGGGGAGGGTGAGGACTGAACAATGCCGCAACTGCTTCTTGAATTCTTTTCCGAGGAAATCCCCGCGCGCATGCAGGCGCGCGCGGAGACCGATCTTGAGCGGCTGCTGATGGACAAGCTGACCGCCGCCGGCTTCCTGCCGGAGGGGGTGAAGGCGTTCTCGACGCCCCGCCGGCTGACGGCGGTGGTGGAGGGGCTGCCGGCGAGGCAGCCCGACGTGCGCGAGGAGCGCAAGGGCCCCCGCGTCGGCGCGCCGGAGAAGGCGCTTGAAGGCTTCCTGCGCGGCGCGGGGCTCAAGTCCATCGACGAGGCGACGGTTCAGAAGGATCCCAAGGGGGACTTTTATGTCGCGAAGATCGAGAAGAAGGGGCGCGAGACGGCCGAGGTGATCGCGGAGATCGTGCCGGAAATCGTGAAAGCGTTTCCCTGGCCGAAATCCATGCGCTCGGGCGAGAGCGATCTCTACTGGGTGCGCCCGCTGCAGAGCATCCTGTGCGCGTTCGACGGCGAGGCCGTGGCCATCGCGCTGGACGGCGTGCCGAGCGGGCGCTCCACCGAGGGCCATCGCTTCCACGCGCCGGGCCGCTTCGATGTGCGTCGGTTCGATGACTATCGCGATGAACTGAAGAAGCGCTTCGTCGTGCTGGAACGCGAGGAGCGGAAGGCCATCATCGCGCGCGAGGCCAAGACCTTGTGCGAGGCGCGCAATCTCGAACTCGTCGACGATCCGGGCCTGCTGGAGGAAGTGGCGGGATTGTCGGAGTGGCCCGTCGTCGTGATGGGCGACATGGACCCGGCCTTTCTCGATCTGCCCGGCGAGGTCATCCGCCTCACCATGCGCACGCACCAGCGCTATTTCGCGGTGCGCGATCCGAAAAGCAAAAAGCTCGCGCCGCACTTCATCACGGTGGCGAACATCGAGGCGAGCGACGGCGGCAAGGAAATCGCGCGCGGCAACGCCAAGGTGCTGAGCGCGCGGCTCAACGATGCGCGCTTCTTCTGGGATCTCGACAAGGCCAAGGGCCTCGAAGACGCCGAGCGCATCGCCAAGCTCGACAAGATCGTCTTCCACCAGAAGCTCGGCAGCGTCGGCGACAAGGTGCGCCGCATCGAGGCGCTGGCGGTGGAGCTCGCGCCGATCGTCGGCGCGGACGTGGCGCAGGTCCGCCGCGCGGCGCAGCTGTGCAAGCGCGATCTCGTGACAGAGACGGTGGGCGAGTTTCCTGAACTGCAGGGCCAGATCGGACGGCAGCTCGCGGAGATCGCGAAGGAAAAGGCGAGCGTCGCCATCGCCATCGAAGATCACTATCGCCCGCTGGGGCCGAATGATCGCGTGCCGACGGACAAGGTGGCGGTGTGCGTGGCGCTCGCTGACAAACTGGACTCTCTCGCTTGCTTTTGGGCGATTGACGAGAAACCTACAGGAAGCAGCGATCCATACGGGTTGAGGCGAGCTGCGCTCGGTATTGTTCGAATTGTTCTGGAAAACGATGCTCGCCCGCCACTTGCACCACTAGCGACTAGCGCGCGGTGGGCAGCGGCGGGCCAAGTAACTGAAGTTGCGGCTCATAACCTATCGATGCAACAACTGAAGGCGTTCAGGGCCGCAGGGGTCGGTGACGAACCGGTGAAGATAAATGCTAGCGTTCTCCCCGGCGTCGAACAAACGGGCTCTCTAGAGAATGCCATCGCGCTGCTAGAGGGGCGCGGCTTTGAGATTGTGACTTTTATTGTCGATCGCCTCAAAGTCCAGCTCCGCGACCAGGGCAAGCGCCACGATCTCGTCGACGCCGTCTTTGCGCTTGGCGATGACGACCTCGTCCGCATCGTCGCGCGCGTGGAAGCGCTTGAGGCGTTCCTGAAAACCGAAGACGGCAAGAACCTGCTCGCCGGCTACAAGCGCGCCGCCAACATCCTCGCGGCGGAGGACAAGAAGGGCGCGCTGAAGGACATCGACTTCGCAGCGCCCGTCGATGCGAAGCTGCTGACGGAGGCCGCCGAGAAGGCGCTGGCCGCGGCCCTCGCGAAGGCCGCGCCTGCCGCAAAGGGTGCGGTAGAGAAGGAAGACTTCGCCGCCGCGATGACCGCGCTCGCCGGTCTGCGCGCACCGGTCGACGCCTTCATGACCGACGTGCTCGTCAACGCCGACGAAAAGGCCGTGCGCGCCAATCGTCTCAAACTCCTCAGCGCGATCCGCGACAGCCTCGCGGCGGTCGCCGACTTCTCCAAGATCGAAGGATAACCGCCGATGGCTGCGGACAAGCTCGTCTATTCGTTCGGCGCCGGAACCAAAGGCGGCGACGCCTCGATGAAGACGCTGCTCGGCGGCAAGGGCGCGAACCTGGCCGAGATGAGCAATCTGGGCCTGCCCGTGCCGCCCGGCTTCACGATCACGACCGAAGTCTGCAACGCCTATTACAAGATCGGGCGCAAATATCCCGACGGCCTCGAAGCGCAGGTGAACGCAGCGCTTGCCGATCTCGAAAAGTCTTCGGCCAAGACCTTCGGCGATCCCGCCAATCCGCTGCTCGTGTCCGTGCGCTCCGGTGCGCGCGCCTCCATGCCGGGCATGATGGACACAGTCCTCAACCTCGGTCTCAACGACGAGACGGCGGCGGGCCTCGCGAAACTCTCCGGCAACGAGCGCTTCGCCTACGACAGCTATCGCCGCTTCATCCAGATGTACTCCGACGTCGTGCTGGGTCTCGGCCACGGCGTGTTCGAGGAAATCCTCGGCTCGAAGAAGGACATGAACGACTACACGTCCGACACCGAACTTACCGCCGACGACTGGAAGGCCGTCATCGTCGACTACAAGCGCGCGGTGGAAGAACATCTCGGCGCGCCGTTCCCCGCCGATCCGCGCGAGCAGCTCTGGGGCGCGGTGGGCGCGGTCTTCGCAAGCTGGATGAACGACCGCGCGATCTTCTATCGCCAGATGCATGCAATCCCGGAAAGCTGGGGCACCGCAGTCAACGTGCAGGCGATGGTGTTCGGCAACATGGGCGACGACAGCGCAACGGGCGTCGCGTTCACGCGCAATCCGTCTACGGGCGAGAAGCGCTACTACGGCGAATACCTGATCAACGCTCAAGGGGAGGACGTCGTCGCCGGCATCCGCACGCCGAAGCCCATCACCAAGATCGCGCGCGAGGCGCAGCGCGAGAAGGGGCTGTCCCTCGAAGAGGCCCTGCCAGAAGTCTACGGCCAGCTCACCGCCGTCTTCGACAAGTTAGAGGCGCACTACCGCGACGTGCAGGACATCGAGTTCACCGTCGAGCGCGGCGTGCTCTACATGCTGCAGACGCGCAACGCCAAGCGCACGGCGCCGGCGGCGATCAAGGTCGCCGTCGACATGGTCGCCGAGGGCCTCATCACGCGCGAGGAAGCGGTGAACCGTATCGACGCGGACTCGCTCAACCAGATCCTCCATCCGATCATCGCGCCCTCCTACAAGCGCGACATCCTCTGCACCGGGTTGCCGGCGTCGCCGGGCGCGGCCGTGGGCAAGGTCGTGTTCAGCGCCGATGAAGCCGAAAAGCTAGCGAAGGCGGGGCAGTCAGTCATCCTCGTGCGCGACGAGACGAGCCCGAAGGACATCCACGGCATGCACGCCGCAAAGGCGGTCGTCACCGCGCGCGGCGGCCAGACCAGCCACGCGGCGGTCGTCGCGCGCGGCATGGGGCGCCCGTGCGTGTGCGGCGTCACCGCGCTGCGGCTCGACGAACACGCCCGGAGCTTCACCGCGCTTGGTCGCACCGTGAAGGAAGGCGACGTCATCACGGTCGATGGCGCCGCAGGGCAGGTCATGCTTGGCGGCGCCGATCTTGTGCAGCCCGATCTCACCGGCGATTTTGAAACCCTGATGTCGTGGGCCGACGATTTCCGGCGCCTGGGCGTGCGCGCCAACGCCGACGGGCCGGTCGACGCCAGGCAGGCGCGCGATCTCGGCGCGGAAGGCATCGGTCTGTGCCGCACGGAACACATGTTCTTTGATCCAGCGCGCACGCCCGTCGTCATCGAGATGATCCTGGCGGATGACAAGGCGGGCCGCGTCGCAGCGCTCGCGAAGCTGTTGCCGATGCAGCGCGCCGATTTCGTCGGACTGTTCGAGGTAATGGCCGGATTGCCTGTGACGATCCGGTTGCTTGATCCGCCGCTGCACGAGTTCCTGCCGAAGGGTGAGGAAGATGTCGCGGCGGTCGCCGCCGCCACGGGCGTTTCGCCGGCCGATCTCATGAGACGCGCGGAAGCGCTGCACGAGTTCAATCCGATGCTCGGCTTCCGCGGCTGCCGTCTCGCGATCGCGTATCCCGAAATCTACGAGATGCAGGCGCGCGCGATCTTCGAGGCCGCACTCGACGTGAAGAAGCGCACGGCGCGCGCGCCGATCGTGGAGGTGATGATCCCGTTCGTGCTTGCGCGCCGCGAACTCGCGATCATCAAGGAGAGCGTCATCGGCGTTGCGAAAGCGGTGTTCGCCGAGGCTGGCGACAGCGTCGAATATCTGGTCGGCACGATGATCGAGTTGCCGCGCGCAGCGGTGCGCGCGGGCGAGATAGCGGAAGAAGCCGAGTTCTTCTCCTTCGGCACCAACGACCTGACGCAGATGACGCTGGGCCTGAGCCGCGACGACGCGGGCGCGTTTCTCGAACACTATCTCCGTGCTGGCATCTTCGAGCACGATCCCTTCGTCTCCATCGACCAGTCGGGGGTGGGCGCGCTTGTGGAAATCGCCGTCGCCGCGGGCCGCAAGAGCCGTCCGGGCATCAAGCTCGGCATCTGCGGTGAGCATGGCGGGGATCCGGCCAGTGTCCGGTACTGCGACAAAGTGGGGCTGGATTACGTCTCCTGCTCGCCATTCCGGGCTCCGATCGCGCGCCTGGCCGCCGCTCAGGCCGCCCTGAGCCGGGGGCAGACAGGCTCTTGAGCCCCGCTCCGGCGTGACCCTCAGGCCACGGTTCTCCCCAAACCCTTGAAATCGACGAGCCGGTGCCGGCCGCCGGCCGACCGCCCACGACGGGCCGCAACTCCTTCTGCCCCAAGGAACGGTCCGCAATTCGCATGGACTGCCTCTGCGACAGATTAACCCAGAGTCGGAGCAGGCATTAAGAAAATGTGAATCGCCTGGTCGGAGCGAGGCGTGTAATGGACCCGGTCTTTGCGGCAGTCTTCCGCAAGATGAACGGCCCGGGACGTCTGTGTGTTTGTGTCTCGATTTAGGCCAGCCAAGGCTGCCGTTAAGCGGCGATTAGGAAATAGAAGATGTATTGGCGTCGACTTGCTAATCTTGTCGGGAAGATTCGGACGGGGCTGATGACCGAGATCGAACGACACCCGCAAGCCCTTCGACAGGGCGTTGCCGCCGCCGCCGTCATCGTCATAACGGCGGGCGGCATGCCTGCGCTCGCGGCGCGTGCGAGCGACCAGCGAGAAGACGCCGACTGGTCCGCCCGCGCAGTCGCTTTCAACGAATATCTCAAGGCGCCGGGCGCCACAGGCTCCGAACCCTCCGCGCAACTGACGCTCGCGGTGCAGGCCGCCGACTACGGCTGGCGGGCGCGCGCGTCGACGACCGTCGCGCAGAACGATTTCAGCGGTCGCGCGATCACGGTGGCGACGCGGGTCCATGGCGACAAGATTCGCGGCAAGCAATTCCAGAATGCGAGTTATTCACCGGCGACCAAGGGCGCGCGCGAGCAGCGCTGCCTCGCCGAAGCGATCTACTACGAAGCGCGCGGCGAGAGCCGGCAAGGCCAGATGGCTGTCGCCGAGGTCGTCGCGAACCGGGTGCGATCCAGTCTGTACCCTAACTCGTTCTGCGGCGTTGTCTATCAAGGCTCCGAGCGCAACACCGGGTGCCAGTTCTCGTTCACCTGTGACGGCTCGGCCGCAAAGCGGCCGCGTGGCGCGCCGTGGCGTGAAGCCAACGTCATCGCGTCCCAGGTGCTTCTGGGCATGGTGAACCCTGTCACGAACCGCGCGACGCACTACCATACGGCCAGCATCGACCCGTACTGGAGTGCGAGCCTCGTCGAGACGACGCGGATCGGTGCGCACGTTTTTTACCGCAACCCGACCAGGCACGAACGCGCGGTGATGGCGGCGGCGCGCGCGGAGACGCGCGTGGCTGAAGAGGTGGTCGTACCGGAGACGGTCGCCACGGCGCCGACAGTTGTCGATCCTGCGGAAACCGCTATCGACATCGGCGCATAGCCGCCCGAAGTGAATTTTTCAGTTGAGGGTCGGCGCGTTCAGACCGCGTCGAGGCCGATGTCGAGCGCTGGCGCGGAATGCGTGAGAGCGCCCACGCTGACGATATCGACTCCGGTTTCGGCGATCGCGCGCACGGTGGCCAGGCTGACCCCGCCGCTGGCTTCCAGGATCGCCTTGCCGCCTGCGCGGGATACCGCCATCCGCAGGTCGTCGAGTGAAAAATTGTCCAGCAGGATGGCGTGTGGCGCGTGCGGCAACGCCTCGTCGAGCTGCGCGAGGCTGTCCACTTCCACCTCGACGACGCGCATGTGGCCTGCGGCGTCCTTCGCGCGGCGCAGGGCTTCGCCGACCGAGCCGCACGCGGCGATGTGATTGTCCTTGATGAGGATGGCGTCGTCGAGACCGTAGCGATGCGGCGTCCCGCCGCCGGCGATGACAGCGGCCTTCTGCACGATGCGCAATCCCGGCAGCGTCTTTCGGGTCGCGGCGATCTTTGCGTTTGTGCCCGCGACCGCGTCCACGAACGCGCGCGTCAGCGTCGCAACGCCGGAGAGATGCGTGAGAAAGTTGAGAGCTGTGCGTTCGGCGGTGAGTACGCTCGATGCGGGGCCTTCGATTTCTGCGATGGCTGTGCGCGGCGCGATGCGTGCGCCGTCCGAAACGAGTTTGTGAAATACGAGTCTTGAATCCACGAGCGATGCAGCGATGCGCGCGGCCTGGAGACCGGCGATGACGCCGCCTGCGCGCGCGACGAACTGCGCGTGAAGACTTTCATCTGCCCGCAGCAACCCGCCCGTGACATCTCCGGCGCGACCGAGATCTTCCTCCAGCGCTTTGCGGACGATGGGCTCGACGAGAAAGTCAGGGATCACGCGGCGGCTCCTTCGGCGACTGGCGCCCTGGTGATGAATGTACGCATCGCTTCGGGCGCAAGAGCAGGGAAATCCTGTCGGTAGTGCCCGCCGCGACTCTCATGACGTTGCAATGCGGCGTTGACGATGAGTTGTGCGGCGACGAGCGGATTGGCAGGGCCGTATGCTGCGATGTTTGCTGCGATCCACGCGGCGGTTTCCGACAGGCCGACCTCCTCACGCACGACGCCTGCGTGCGCGCTCATGCGCTTGCGCAGCGTTTCCACAAGATCTGCCGGTGCGGTCGGCGTGACTGCCGCGCATGTCGCGCGCGCGGGCGCGCTTGCATCCTCGCGCAGACGTTCGGCGATGCGCCACGCGAAAACGACTGCTTCCAGAAGCGAGTTCGATGCAAGACGATTGGCGCCGTGCGCGCCGGTCGAGGCGCATTCGCCGACGGCGGAGAGGTTTTCAGCGCTCGTCTTGCCCCACAGATCGGTGGCGACCCCGCCCATGTGATAATGCGCGGCCGGCGCTACGGGGATGGGCATGGTGCGTGGGTCGACGCCCGCGCTCATGCAGGCCGCGAACACGGTAGGGAACATTTCCGGAAAATGGGCGCCGACCGCCGTGCGCGCGTCGAGAAACGCGCCGCGTCCGGCGGAAATCTCGCTGTGGATCGCGCGGGCGACGATGTCGCGTGCCGCGAGGTCTCCCTGCGGGTCGTAGTCCGCCATGAAGCGACGTCCGTCGCGATCGATGAGGAACGCGCCATCGCCACGCAGCGCTTCGGTTGCGAGCGGGGCCGGATCGCGCGCGATGTCGATGGCCGTCGGATGGAACTGCACGAACTCGGGGTCCGAGATGGTCGCGCCGATGCGAAACGCCGCCGCGAGCGCCACGCCAAGTGCGGACACAGGGTTCGTCGTGACGCGGTACAGCCCGCCGACGCCGCCGACCGCGAGCACCGTCTCGCGCGCCTCGACGCGCACCGTGCGGTGGTTCCTGTCGGTGCACAGCGCGCCGCCGACACCGCCATGCCCATCATGCAGCAGCGCGTTCATGGCGAGACCCTCATGGACCGCGATATTCTCCGCCGAACGTGTGGCGCCGATGAGCGCCTCCATGATCGCCTTGCCGGCGAGATCGCCCTTCACGCGCGCCACGCGGGGGCGTGAGTGTGCGGCCTCCAGCGAAAGCGCGAGATGGCCGTCGGGCGTCGTGTCGAACGGCACGCCGAGCGCCAGCAGGTCGAGCACGCGCGCCGGGCCTTCACGCGCAATCAGCGACGCCACCACCGGATCTACGAGGCCAGCGCCCGCAGCGATCGTGTCGCGCGCATGCAGTTCAGGATCGTCGTCAGGACCGAGTGCTGCGGCGAGGCCTCCTTGCGCCCATGCGCTCGCCGAGCGCTCGCCAAGCGGGGAGGGCGACACGACCACGGCGCGCCGCGGTGCGAGTTTCAACGCGAGGAAAAGCCCCGCGAGTCCCGCGCCGACAATCAGCACCGCGTCGTCCGGCAGTCGGATGGTTTCGTCCACACTCATGCGCCGGCCACGAAGTCTGCGACGTCTTCCCAGAACTCAGGGCATTCGATGGAGAAGGCGTGCCCGCCCGCATACCACCGCAGCGTCGCGTTCGGCAGACGTTGCGCCAGCGCCTTCACCGCATCACGCGGCGCCTGGCCGTCATGCAGACCGCCGCAGACCAGCGTTTCGTGCGTGACGCCGGGCAGGGCGTCCCAGCAATCGTGATGCGCGCGCGCCGCGATCTGGCGCGCCTTGCCCGCGCGCGCGCCGGTCTCGTCCATGAAAAGCGTATTGTAGGCCATCATCAGACCGAGGCGCTGCTCCATCGCCATGTCGGGATCGGCGAGCATGTCGGGCGTGATGCGCGTGTCCATGACCGGCAGCATGTGCAGCGCCTGCTCGCGTGCGCTCATGCCGACGAGCGTATGCAGCGGGTACGATGAACCGCCTGCGCCGCCTGCCGATGTGGCGGCGAGCACCAGCCGCTCCACGCGGGACGGATGGCGGATCGCCACATGCTGGGCGACCATGCCGCCGAAGGAATACCCGACCACATGCGCGCGGCCCCAGCCGAAGGCGTCCATCAGCGCGATAGCGTCGTCGGCGAAATCGACCATGGTCGGCTGCGTATCGGGCTTCTCCGAGCGGCCGCAGCCGCGCGCGTCGAACGCGAGCACTTCGCAGCGATCGCCGAGCGGCGTGTTGAAGATCGACGGCGCCTTGCGCAGGTCCGCGCCCGTGCCGCCGATGAAGAGAACGCGGGGGCCTTGCCCGTGCACATGCGCTTCAAGCGTGACGCGGGCGGTGGCGATCTGGGCCATGGCTCAGGACGTGTAGGCCGGGCCGCGACGGAACTGCACGCCGGCGATGTCGGCGGAGCGCAGTTCGCCCACCATGAGGTCGCTCGTGCGGATGGTCAGCGACCAGTTGTCGGGCGCGTAGTTCACCGTGCCGGGTGTCACGCGCGTGATCGTGCTGGCGATCTCAAGTTTGGCGCCTCTCCGTGTGGCGGTGCAGGACTGCTCCGCTGTCCATGAACCGTTCGGGCAGGTCTCTGTCGCCACGAACGTGCAGTTGAGCGCGCCCGGCTGGCGCCCCTGCACGATGGTCATTGTGCCGCGCATGCTGCAGGCGCGGCCGTCGCGGTCGCCGTCATAAGCCTGCGTCTGGAAACTCCAAACGCCGGTGACGACGGGCGCCGGTGCGCGCGCCCCGGGTTGTGCGAACACGGCGCCGCTCGTCGCCGCCAGTGCAAGCACGGCGGCGACGCTGATCGCGATGCGCCGGTCAGAACGACGCGGCATCGAGCACCGTCACGTCCGCAAGCGGGCGACCGACCTCGAAATCGAGGGGCTTTTCCATCTTCGGCAAAGCGAGCATGGCGTCGATCGCCTTCTTGGCGCGCACGCGCACGTCCTCCGGCACCGTGACCTCGAACTGCTCGTTCAGGAGCGCGTCATAGATGGCTTCCAGCGTGATGCGCTTCATGTGCGGGCAGAGATTGCAGGGGCGCACGAAGTCCGTCTGCGGCGCGGCCTCCGCCACGTTGTCCGACATCGAGCACTCGGTGAGCAGAACGACCTTTTTCGGCGACTTCGACATCACGTAGTTTGCGAGCGCCGCCGTCGAACCTGCGTAGTCGGACGCAGCCAGCACTGCAGGCGGGCACTCGGGGTGCGCGAGCACGACGACGCCGGGATGAGCCGCGCGGATTTCGGCGATGTCTTCCGCCGAGAAGCGCTCATGCACTTCGCAGCGGCCATGCCAGGCGATGATCTTGATGCCGGTCATCGCCGCGACGTTCCTGGCGAGGTATTCGTCCGGGATCATGATCACGCGGTCGGTTTTCCACATCTTCGCCGCCCACTCGACCACCTGCACGGCGTTGGACGACGTGCAAGTGATGTCGCTTTCGGCCTTCACATCGGCCGACGTGTTCACGTAGGTGACCACCGGCACGCCGGGATAGCGCTGCTTGATCAGGCGCACGTCGGCGCCCGTGATCGAGGCCGCGAGCGAGCAGCCCGCGCGCATATCGGGGATCAGCACTTTTTTCGACGGCGAGAGGATCTTCGAGGTCTCGGCCATGAAGTGGACGCCGGCCTGCACGATCACCTGCGCCTCGGTGGTCGCGGCTTCGCGGGCGAGTTGCAGGGAGTCGCCGCGGAAATCGCCGACGCAGAAGAAGATCTCGCTGGTCATGTAGTTGTGCGCGAGGATGACGGCGTTCTTCTGCTTCTTGAGGCGGTTGATCGCCGCAATCAGCGGGGCGTAGGCGGGCCACTCCACGGGCGGGATGACGTGCTCGACCTTCTCGTAGAGATGGTCGGTCTCTTCCTTCACGGCCTGCGTGAACTCGAGCCCCCGGCGCTGGGCGGCGTCGAGCGCGCCCCATTGGCCATGCTTCTTCGGCGGCTCGCATACGCCAACTGAGGCGAGGGGGGCGTCTATGATCCGGGCCATGAGAAGGCTTCTCCTGATCTGCACCGCGAAGTCTTATGCTCCGCATGAGCATTTATATGGTGAACCAAACCGGCGAGCGCAACCTGCGCCGCCCCTTGCCTACCCAGTCACACTTATGCTCAATCGAAGCATAAGTTACGTCACTATAGCGTCAAGGAACGCAGGCGCAAGAAGAACGTCTCGGAGCGAGCGACTAACGTCTGTTTTCCGGAAACGCCGCCGGCCAGCAGCGCCGGCTACCAGCCGGCATGCGGTGCTTGCTCAGCGCAATACTCAGTCCGGTCGATCTATCTTGCCGGCTGGTAGCCGGCGCTACGGGCCGGCGGCGCTCTTCACCCCGCGCTCTTGATCTTCACATAGGTCCCCGGCGCATCGGCTAGCACCGGGTAGGGACCTTTCGCGGGATCGCGGGCGGGAACCTGCTTGCCGGAAATGCCGGCGAGCCAGGCGTGCCAGTCCGGCCACCAGGAGCCGGGACGCTCGACGGCGCCGGCCTGCCATTCCTCGACGGTGTCGGGCAGCGCCGCGTTCACCCAGTGCTGGTACTTCTTCGCGTCCGGGTGATTGATGACGCCGGCGATATGGCCGGAGCCCGCCATCAGGAAGTTCACCGGACCGCCGAACAGTTTCGCACCGCGATAGACGCTCGGGAACGGCGCGATGTGATCTTCCTTGGAAGACTGCATGTAGATCGGGATCGTCACGTTCCCCAGATCGATCTTCACGCCGTCGATGGTGAGCTTGCCCTCGGCGAGCGCGTTGTCGCGATACATCTTCTGCAGATAGAAAAGATGCAGCGTCTTCGGCATGCGCGTCTGGTCCGAGTTCCAGTAGAGCAGGTCGAAGGGCGGGGGCTTGTTGCCCATGTAGTAGTTGTCGACGACGTAGTTCCACACGAGGTCGTTGGCGCGCAACGCGTTGAACGTGTCGGCCATCGCCTGTGCGTCGAGGAATCCGCCGTGCTGGTCGATGCGCTCGGCGACATAATTGATGGCCGGGTCGTCGGCGAAGACGAGCAGTTCGCCCGCGAGCTTGAAATCCGTCTGCGCGGCGAAGAACGTCGCGCTCTGGATCCGACGGTCACCCGTTTTCGCCATGTAGGCCAGCGTCGTCGCGAGCAGCGTGCCGCCGATGCAGTAGCCGACGGTGTTCATCCGCTCGACGCTTGCAGCCTTCTGCACAGCTTCCACGGCGGCGAAAACGCCCTCGCGCATATAGTCTTCAAAACCGAGCTGCGCGAGTTCGGCGTCCGGGTTCACCCACGACGCCACAAAGACGGTATGGCCTTGACCAACGAGCCACGCGATCAGCGAGTTCTTCGGCTGAAGGTCCATGATGTAGAATTTGTTGATCCACGGCGGGAAGATCAGCAGGGGAACCTCAAACGTGGTCTTGGTCGTCGGCGTGTACTGGATGAGTTCGATCAACCGGTTGCGGAACACGACCTTGCCCGGTGTCGTCGCGATGTTTTCTCCGACGGTGAATGCGTCGAGATCGGTCTGCTTGATCGCCAGCACGCCGCCACCGCGCTTCAGGTCTTCGGTCAGTTGCGCCGCGCCGCGGATGAGGTTCTCGCCGCGTGACTGGATCGTGGCGCGCAGCGCGGCAGGGTTCGTGAAGAGGAAGTTGGATGGCGAGGCCGCATCGACGGCCTGCTTCACGAAGAACGAGGCTTTGCGCTTGGTCTGCTCGTCAAGGCCTTCGGCGTGCTCGACGAGATCGGTGATGAACTTCGCCGTGGCGAGATATGTCTCGCGCATCAGGCTGTAGCCCGGATTGGTGCGCCATTCGGGATCGCGGAACCGCTTGTCGCGCGAGGCCTCGGCGGGGGCCTCGGCAGTCTCGAAGCCTTCGGCGATGCGGCGGGCGTGATCGTTCCAGATGTCCTGATAGCGCTTCCACAGCGAACCATGCGCGTCGCGCAGGGTCTCGGGCTGCTGGGCGATGCTCGACCAGGCGGTGTTCAGCGTGGCGTTCACCTGGAACGGGTCCGCCATCGCGGACTTGCCGTCTTGGGTCTGGTCCTGGAAGGCGGTGGAGAAGGCGGTGTTGGCCTTGGTCATCGCTTCGGCGAGGTTGCGTGACAGGGCCTGCAGACTTTCCGGGCTCTGGTCCTGAAGGACTTCGGCCAGGGTGGGGGGCGAGGTTGGGGCCGTTGTTGGAGCAGGGCCGGGCCTGGCGGGGGGCTTCGCCGCGGCTGCGCCGGCCTCCCGGAGCGGCGCGGTCGCCTCGCGCGCGTCCGTCCCAAGCGCCTCGCCGGCGGGCTTGCGCCGCTTGCGAGCGCTGGATCTGGCGCCGCTCTTCGCGCCGGTTTTCGTTGCCGTTGGGGCGCCGTCCGCCATGGTCTGCCTCCCGGCGAGCGATTCTCTGTGGTCGCCCGTCTCTCCAGTTCTACTTGCGCCTGACGGTGGCGCAATCGGGCTCGCTGGTATAGGACGACTCCCAGTCCACAGTTTCGGAGATCGCCTTGGCGCCCCGCCCATCCCGCGTGCAGCTCTTCGCCCTCGGCGCCGCGTTGCTGGGCCTTTCCGCCTGCGGCGCGGGGCTTTCGGCCCGGGAACTGGCCGCCACGCCGGGCTGGTTCAAGGCGCGCCAGAAGGAAATTGCGGGTCAGGACTACCCGGACCTCGCGTCCATCCCTGATCCTGCCGTCGCCGTCCAGGATGGTCCGCGGTGGCGCGAGGTCGAGAAGGAGCTTCTGGCCGAGGGCGAATCGATCGCGGCGTCCGCGCGCGCCCAGCCGGCGCCTGCCGAGGATCCCGCCGCTGCGACCTTTGAGAGCGAAGCCCGTGGGGCTGTAGAAAACGCACGCCCGAAATAGCCGCGCTTCCCTTTCCCGCCTTTCAGAGCGGATGTGATGACAACCGATTTCCATAAAATTCGCCGCCTGCCGCCGTACGTCTTTGAAGAGGTCAACAAGCTGAAGGCCCGCTTGCGGGCCAAGGGCGACGACATCATCGACTTCGGCATGGGCAATCCCGATCTGCCGGTGCCGCCGCACATCATCGAAAAGCTCGTCGAGACCGCGCGCAAGCCACGCACCAACCGCTACTCCGCCTCGCGCGGCATCCCGGGCCTGCGCAAGGCGATGGCCGGCTACTACGAGCGCCGGTTCGGCGTGAAGCTGAACCCGGACACCGAAGTCATCTCGACGCTCGGCTCCAAGGAAGGCTTCGCCAATATCGCCCAGGCGATCACCGCGCCGGGCGATGTGATCATCGCGCCGAACCCCTCCTACCCGATCCATGCTTTCGGCTTCATCATGGCGGGGGGCGTGATCCGCAGCGTGAAGGCGCATTCGCCGGAGGAATATCTTTCAGGTCTCGGCCGTGCGGTCGCGCACTCGGTGCCGCCGCCGATGGCGATGATCGTCTGCTACCCTGGCAATCCCACCGCGCATGTGGTCGACCTCGACTACTACAAGGAGGTGATCGCCTTCGCGAAGAAGCACGACATCTTCGTGATTTCGGACATGGCGTATTCGGAGATCTACTTCGAGGACAACAACCCGCCGCCGTCGATCCTGCAGGTCGAGGGCGCCAAGGACGTGGCGATCGAGGTCAACACGCTGTCGAAGACCTATTCGATGGCCGGCTTCCGCGTCGGCTTTGCTCTGGGCAATGCACGCCTGATCGCGGCGCTCGCGAGAGTGAAGTCCTATCTCGACTACGGCGCCTACACGCCGATCCAGGTGGCGGCGGCCGCAGCGCTGAACGGCCCGCAGGATTGCGTGCGGGAGATGCGCGAAATCTATCACACGCGCCGCGACGTGCTGATCGACAGCTTCCAGAAGGCCGGATGGGACGTGCCCAGCCCGCGTGCGTCCATGTTCGCCTGGGCGCCGCTTCCGGGCGGTTTCGAGGAAATGGGTTCGCTTGAGTTCTCCAAGCGCCTCGTTGAAGAGGCCGGCGTGGCGGTCGCGCCGGGCGTTGGTTTTGGAGAGCATGGCGAGGGGTTTGTCCGCATCGCGCTTGTCGAGAACGAACAGCGCATCCGGCAGGCCGCGCGCGCGGTGAAGAAGTTCCTTGCCGATACCCGCGGCGAGGCTAGCGCCCGGAGGGCCGGATGAGCGATCCGGGCGTCCGACGCATCGGCATTGCCGGACTGGGTACGGTCGGCGGAGGTCTGCTGCAGCTCTTCCAGCGCGCCGAGCCGCTGGGCGGCGGCCGTCTCAAGGTGGTCGCCGTGTCTGCGCGCAACCGCTCGCGAAAGCGCGAGGTGGATATTTCCGGCTACGAGTGGTTCGACGATCCCGTCGCGCTCGCCGCGTCGCCGGATGTGGACATCTTCGTCGAATTGATCGGCGGCTCCGACGGTCCGGCCAAGCGCGCGGTGGAAGTCGCGCTCTCGCGCGGCGCCGATGTGGTCACCGCCAACAAGGCGCTGCTCGCCGAACATGGCGCGGAACTCGCCGCGCTCGCTGAAAAGCATGGCGCCAGGATCGGGTTTGAAGCGGCGGTCGCTGGCGGCATCCCGATCATCAAGGCGTTGCGCGACGGGCTCGCCGGTGGCAACCGCGTCAGCGCGGTGTCGGGCATCCTCAACGGCACATGCAACTACCTTCTCACCGAGATGGAAACCTCCGGGCGATCCTTCGAGGAGGTTCTCGCCGACGCCCAGCGGCTCGGCTACGCGGAAGCCGATCCGACGATGGACGTTGGCGGTTTCGATGCCGGTCACAAGATCGCGCTGCTCTCGGCGATCGCGTTCGCCGCCGCGCCGGACTTCTCGAGCGTCGACGTGGAAGGTGTGGATCAGGTCACGCTTCTCGACATCCGCATGGCTGGAAAACTCGGTTACCGAATCAAACTCATCGCCAAGGCCGAGCGCATCGACGAGACGGTGCGTGCGCACGTTCACCCGGTGCTGCTCGCGCTCGATCACCCGCTGGCGGTCGTCGGCGGCGCGCTGAACGCCGTCGTGGTGGACGCCGAACCTGTCGGCAGGCTGTCGTTCGTCGGGCGCGGCGCGGGCGCAGGCCCCACGGCTTCGGCGGTCGCAGCAGACCTTCTGGACATCATCGACGGCGCCGCGCGCGCACCGTTCGGCAAACCCGTCGGATCGCTGAAGAACTACACGTCAGCGGCGCGGGCGGAGGAAGGGCGCTTCTATGTGCGCTTCCTCGTTAAGGATAAACCCGGCGTCATCGCCGCGATTGCCGATCAATTGGCGAAAGCGGGTGTGTCGATCGAGAGTTTTCTGCAGGATCCCGCGCAGGGAGGGTCAGACGTTCCCATCGTCCTGACCACGCAGCGCTGTCCGCGCAGCGCGCTCGATGCAGCTGTGCGCCAGATCGGCGCGCTCGACGTGATCGCCGCGCCGCCGCGCGTGATGCCCATTGAAGAAACGCGAAGCGCCAACCGCGCCTGGAGTTGAGAAGATGACCGCCTCGATCATGACCGATGACCTTGCCTTCGCCGCAGCGCAGGTGACTGCACGCGCCGCTATCGCCGCAGCGCGACTTGTCGGGCGCGGCGACGAGAAGGCCGCCGACCAGGCCGCCGTCGATGCTATGCGGTCCGGACTGAACGAAATGCCGATGAAAGGCCGTATCGTCATCGGCGAAGGCGAGCGCGACGAAGCGCCGATGCTCTACATCGGCGAGGAAGTCGGTAAGGGCACTGGGCCTGCTATAGACATCGCGCTCGATCCGCTCGAAGGCACCACGCTTACAGCAAAGGCCATGTCGAATTCGCTCGCGGTGCTTGCGTTCGCGCCGCGCGGCGGGTTGCTGCACGCGCCGGACACCTACATGGACAAGCTCGCCATCGGGCCTGGCTACGCCGAAGGGCTTGTCGATCTCGACGCGCCCGCTGGCGACAACGTGCTGAAGCTCGCCAAGGCGCGCGGCGTGAAGCCCGAAGAAATCGGCGTCTGCGTGCTGGACCGTCCGCGCCACGCCGCGATCATCGAATCCCTGCGCGCGGTGGGCTGCCGCGTGGTGCTGATCTCGGATGGCGATGTGGCGGGCGTGATCTACACGACGGATCCTGAAACCGGCATCGACATGTATGTGGGTTCGGGCGGCGCGCCGGAGGGCGTTCTCGCAGCCGCTGCGCTCAAGTGCGTGGGCGGGCAATTCCAGGGGCGCCTCGTTTTCCGTAACGACGAGGAGCGCGGTCGCGCCGAACGCATCGGCGTCACGGACTTCAAGCGCCGCTATGCGCTGAACGATCTCGCGTCACAGGACGCCATCTTCGCAGCTACCGGCGTCACGAACGGCACGCTGCTGTCCGGAGTGAAGAATACCAACGGTCATGTTCGCACGCATTCGCTTGTGATGAACTCGGCGACGGGCACCGTGACCGAACTGAAGGTCAAGGCGCCGCGCGCCTAGAGCTTCATCCGATCAATCCGATTCGGATTGATCGGTGAATGAAGCGCTACACATTTGAAGTAGAGCATCCTTCTATCGAACTGTTCCAGTTCGATAGAAGGATGCTCTAGCGGGCGATCGCGGCGACGACGACCGCCGCAGGGGCTGTCTGGTGCTGGACGATGTCGTCTGTCTCGTCCGCCGTGAGCCCAATCCAGACAGCGGCGGACTGAACGGCGTCGAAGGCTGCGATTTCGGTCAACATGCCCCGTTGCCCGTCGACCAGCGTCCGCCACCTATCCAACACGGCGCTCTGCGCGGGAGCCAGACAGACGAGCGCCGTCCGCACGATCAACGACTTCCTCGCCTGCGATGTCACTGTGAGCAATCGCGTCAAGATGCTCGCAAGGACGTCGTCCGTCAGCGCTGACAGGTCGACGTCAGGCTGGAACACCAGCAGCTTGTCGTGCCGCGCCCGCACGCCGCCGTCGCTCGCATACAACGTCAGCAGGTCATTGAAATCCGCCGGTTCAATCCGGCCGCTGAAACTCATGTAGTTCAAACTGGCGGCGCGCGTGGGGAGTGTGGCGATCGTCATGAGGGACCCTGATTGATCTCAAGGCTGGCACGACGGACGTAAAGGTGACGTTAACTGACCTCTTGTGGGTCAAGCGGCCTTGGCGACAAATACCGTGCCTGCAGAGTAGCCGGCGCCGAAGGAGCAGATCAGGCCGCGGTCGCCGGTCTGCATGTCGTCGCAATGCTTGTGGAATGCGATGATCGAGCCTGCGCTGGAGGTGTTGGCGTACTCGTCGAGAACTGTCGGGCTTTCCTGGGGCGTCGCCTCGCGGCCGAGCACGCGCTCCGAGATGAGCCGGTTCATGTTCGCGTTGGCCTGGTGCAGCCAGAGCCGCCGGAGGTTCTCCGGCTGGAGATTGAGCTCGGCCATGTGACCGAGGATCATGTCGGCGACCATCGGCACCACTTCCTTGAAGACCTTGCGGCCTTCCTGGATGAAGAGCTTGTCCGGTTTGCCTTCGCCAGAGGGCGCCGCGCGGTTGAGGAAGCCGAAATTGTTGCGGATGTTGTTGGAGAATTTTGTCTTCAGCTTCGTGCCAAGGATCGCCCACGAACCGGACGGTGCGATGTCGGCGCGCTCGACGAGTATGGCGGTGCCCACGTCGCCGAAGATGAAGTGGCTGTCGCGGTCGCGCCAGTTGAGGTGGCCCGAGCAGATCTCGGGATTGACCACCAGCACGCTGCGCGCATGGCCGGCGCGGATGAAGTCCGCGGCCGTCTGGATTCCGAATGTCGCCGAGGAGCACGCCACGTTCATGTCGAACGCATAGCCATCGATGCCGAGTGCGTGCTGGATTTCCACGGCCATCGCGGGATAGGCGCGTTGCATGTTCGACGCCGCACACAGCACCGCGTCGATGTCGCCGCCCTCGCGACCGGCGCGCGCCATGGCCTCCTTCGCCGCCGCCACGCCGAGTTCGGCCATCACCGAAATCTCGTCGTTGGGCCGTTCGGGGATGCGCGGGCACATGATCGCCGGATCGAGAATGCCCGCCTTGTCCATGACGTAGCGCGCCTTGATGCCGGAGGCCTTCTCTATGAACTCCGTGCTCGACGGAGCCAGCGCAGCGACAACGCCATCGGCGATCGCCGCCGCATTCTCTGCGTTGAAGCGCTCCACGTAGGCGTTGAACGCCACGACGAGTTCTTCGTTTGTGATCGATTGCGCCGGCGTGAAGAGGCCGGTCGCGGAAATGGCCACAGCGGTCAAGGGAATGTCCTCGCGGAACAGGGATCTGGGACGCCGATGCTAGACCTCGCCGTTCCGACCGTCATCAGTCGTGAGCGCGGCTATTTTTTCCGCGAGGCGGCCTTCGCGGCGGCCTCCGCCGTGCGCTGGGCGGCCTTGATGCAGTCGGCGTCATAGGGCTGGTCGCCCTCGCGCGGGTTGCGGACTTCACAGGTGTAGGGGTCCACGTACCGGCCGCCAGCTGCATTGCCCTGACCCGGTTTGACGCAGGCAGTCAGGGCGAGGCTCACGGCTGCGAGAAGGATCAAGGCGCGCATGGAATGTCTCTCTCAAAAGGGGGACCGGACACCAGCGGGCGGGCGATCCATAAGGGGCCGTAACCTTCGCTCCGGACCGCCCGCCGTCAAGGCGTGGCGGCACATTGGGCGTGGCGGGGACAGCCGGTCTCGTGGTCGTTGACCATCCCGACCGCCTGCATGAAAGCGTAGGTGATCACCGGGCCACAGAACTTGAAGCCCCGTCGCTTCAGGTCCTTCGCGAGCGCTTCCGAGACGGGGGTGGCGGTGGGCGCGTCACGGAAGCCGCGCCAGGCGTTCTGGATGGGCCGCCCATCGACGAACCCCCAGATGTAGTCGGAGAAGTCCTCGCCGCGCTCGGCCATCTCGAGCCAGACGCGGGCGCCGGCGATGGCGGCCTCGATCTTGGCGCGCGAGCGGATGATGCCGGAATTTTGCAGAAGGAGGCCGATGCGCGCTTCGTCGTAACGCGCGACCGCAACGGGATCGAACCCGTCGAACGCCTCGCGCAGGGTCTCGCGCTTCCGCAGGATGGTGATCCACGCGAGGCCCGCCTGGAACCCGTCGAGCACGAGCTTTTCCCAGAGTGCGCGCGGATCGCGCTCCGGCACGCCCCATTCCTCGTCGTGGTAGGCGCAATAGAGCGGATCGGCGGGATTTACCCAGCCGCAGCGGCCGCTCAAAGGACGGCGTTCTTGGTCGCGCGCGGCCCGAAGAGCAGCCACACGATGAAACCGAAATAGGGTACGTACAGGACGAACACGCTCCAGATCGCCTTCCACAACGGTGTCGTCCGCTCGTTCTGGACGATGTTGAACACCGCCCAGAGACCGAGGATCAGCGCGATGAGGAATCCGAATCCGATACGCGTCCAGCTTTGCCCGAACATCAGTCGTCTCCTCTTGCCGGCATGATGAGCCATGCCGGGGGATCAAGACGCAGGGTGAGGCCCTGCGCCACAAGCGCCTGATTTCTCTCGCCCGCTTCGAGCGCGCGATCAAGGCGCAGGAACGCGATGGCGCAGCCTTCGATGCCGGAACGGATCGTGCCAATGGACGCCGCGCCGGCGAGGATTTCGGCGCCGAAGGGCGGCGGCGCGCCCTCGCAGGCGACGCGGCAGAATTTCCGGCGTGTGGTCGCGCGCCGCTTCATGCGGCTGACGTTCTCCTGGCCGATGAAACAGCCCTTCTGGAAATCGACGCCGTTGAACTCCTCGAACAGGGCCTCCAGCGCGAATATCTCCTCGGGCTCCGCATCGACGGCTAGATCGGGAACGCCCGCCGCGATCCGCGAAGCCTCGTAACGGGAGACGGGGGCTATCTCTCGCGGCGGCGCTTCGGCGAGTTGACGGTACCCGAGCGACCCGTCTGGCCGGCGCGGATCGGCGACCCAGCCGGGTTGGGTATCCGTGCGGATGACCACATGCAGGCGCTCCGCCACGTCGTCGATCTCGATGCGCCGGCGCAGGCGGTAGAGGATGAGTTTCTGGCGCAGCGCTTCCGCGCGGGCGGCCGCCACATCCAGCAGCAACGCGCCGTCCGGCGCGCGGAAGGCGATGAAGTCCGCGATGACCTTGCCCTGCGGCGAAAGCAGCCCGGCGTAGACCGGCGCATCCACAGTCGCGCGCGAGACGTCGTTGGTGACGAGCGCGTCGAGGAAGGCGCCCGCGTCTTCGCCTGCCACGCGAAGAACGGAACGTTCAGGGGCGTAAAGGACCATGGGCCTCACAGATGGGCGCCGCACCCGGCTTGGCAAGCAGGGCGACCGGCCCTTTATGACGCCAATGGCGCGCATCCTCTTCATCACCTCCAACCGGATCGGCGACGCGGTTCTCTCGACCGCCGCGCTGGAGCAGGCGCTGGCGGACCGGCCGGGGGCATCGGTGGTCGTCGCCTGCGGTCCGCTGCCGGCCACGCTCTTCCGTGCGCTGCCGGGGCTGGAGCGGGTCGAGGTGTTCCACAAGCGGCCCGGCCGGTGGCGCGATCTCTGGATCGCGCTGCGCAAGGGCGGCGGCTATGACCTCGCCATCGACCTGCGCGGCTCGCTGGTCACCTTCGGGTTGTCGGCGCGCCGCCGCATCGTGCATCGCAAGTCGCGGATCGTGCGCCACAAGCTCGATGAACTCGCAGCGCTCCTGCATCGCGAGCGGCTGCCATCGCCGCGCCTGCACATCGATGCGGCTGCGCGCGCGAGCGCGACGGACGTCATCGGCGCCGAGGGGCCGGTGCTCGCGCTCGGCGCGGGCGCGAACTTCATCGGCAAGCGCTGGCCCCCGGAACGGTTCGCGGAGCTGGCGCGTCGGCTGGTCGGCGCGGACGGGCCGCTCAAGGGGCTGCCGGTGCTGTTGCTCGGCGCGCCGGAGGACAAGGCGATCTGCGAGACGATAGCCGCCACGCTGTCGGCGGAAGGCATCGTCGCCATCGACGCTGCGGGCCGTCTTGATCTGCTGGCCGGCGCCGCTGCGCTCGAACGGGCGGCGCTGTTCGTGGGCAACGATTCCGGGCTGATGCACATCGCAGCGACGGTCGGCGCGCCGACGCTGGGGCTGTTCGGGCCGTCCGATGAGCGCGTGTACGGTCCGCGCGGACCGCGAACGCGCGCGCTGCGCGGCCCGAAGAGTTTCGAGGAAGTGATCAGCATCGGCTATATGCCGCTGATCGAGCATTCGCTGATGGAAGAGGTTACGGTGGATGCGGTGGAGGCCGCCGCGCGCGACCTCCTCGCCAAGGGAGGTCTCGCATGAGCGCATTCGACCTGATCGTGCGGGGCGGCGTGATCGTCAATCATGCCGGGCGCGGCGAAGGCGATATCGGCGTGCGCGATGGAAAGATCGCGGCCATCGGCAATCTGCGCACGGCGTCGGCAGGTTCGGTGATCGACGCGAAGGGCCTGCATGTGCTGCCCGGCGTGATCGACACGCAGGTGCACTTCCGCGAGCCAGGCAAGGTCTACAAGGAAGATCTCGAAAGCGGCTCGCGCGCCGCGGCGCTTGGCGGGGTCGTCGCCGTGTTCGAGATGCCCAACACCGATCCCGCGACGACCACGCTCGCGAGCCTCGAGGACAAGCTCACGCGGGCGAAGGGCCGCATGCACGTCGATCACGCGTTCTACGCGGGCGCCGCCGTCGACAACGTCGATGCGCTCGTGGAGATGGAGCGCGTGCCGGGATGCTGCGGCGTGAAGATCTTCATGGGAGCGTCGACTGGCTCGTTGCTCGTGCAGTCGGACGAGGATGTGACGCGCATTCTTGCGGCGGTGAAGCGGCGCGTGGCGGTGCATTCGGAAGACGAATACCGGATGAAAGAACGCGCCGGCCTCGTGCGGCCCGGCGACTGGACGAGCCATCCCGAGGTGCGCGACCCGGAAAGCGCGCTCAACTGCACGCGCCGGCTGCTTGCGATCGCGCGTCGGCTTCGCAAACGCATCCACGTGCTGCACGTCTCGACCGCCGATGAACTCCCGCTTCTGGCGGAGCACCGCGATGTGGCGACCGTCGAAGTGCTGCCGAACCACCTGACGCTGGCGGCGCCGGAGGCCTACGAACGCCTCAAGGGCAAGGCGCAGCAGAACCCGCCGATCCGAGACGCGCATCATCGCGACGCGCTGTGGGAGGCGGTGCGCAATGGTCTTGTCGACGTGCTCGGTTCCGATCACGCGCCGCACACGGCTGAGGAAAAGGCCAAACCGTATCCGCAATCGCCGTCCGGCACGCCGGGCGTGCAGACGCTGGTGCCTGTCATGCTCACGCATGTGGCCGAGGGACGCCTCACGCTGGAACGCTTCGTCGACCTGACGAGCGCAGCGCCGCAACGCGTGTTCCAGCTTGCGGGCAAGGGCCGGCTCGCGCTCGGCTATGACGCCGATCTCACGCTCGTCGATCTGGACGCGCGCCGCACGATCACCGATGCGCAACAGGCGTCGAGGTCTGCCTGGACGCCGTTCGACGGCATGACCGCAAAGGGCTGGCCGATGGCGACGATCGTGCGCGGCCGCGTGGTGATGCGCGACGACGAGATCGTCGATGCACATGCCGGAACGCCGATGCGGTTCCTCGAGACGCTTTAGTCCGACAATCGTGCGCGATAGATCGCGCCGTCGTTTTCCGTGAAGCAGCAGAAGACGACGCGCTCCAGCGACGCAAAGCGCGCGATTGCATCGCGCGTGGACGAGATGGCGATGTCGGCGGCGCGTGTGATCGGCCAGCCGTAGGCGCCCGCGCCGATGGCGGGAAAGCCGATCGATTTCAGCTGCAGGTTGGCCGCAGCTTCGATGCAGGAACGATAGCACTGCGCGAGCAACGCGGTCTTCTCCCGCTCGGGTCGCCCCGTCGGCCAGATCGGCGCCACCGTGTGAACCACCCATGGCGCCGGCAGGCGGAACCCCGGGGTGACAAGCGCCGCGCCCTCGTCGAGCCCGCCGGCCTGCTCCAGCAACAGGTCAAGCTCCCGGCCCGCCGCGCGCCGGATCGCGCCGTCCGCTCCCCCGCCCGGCAGCAGGCGGGCGTTGGCGGGGTTCACGATTGCATCAAGGGCGAGCGTCTCGATGCGGCCGACGTGGACTTCGTAGGCGACGGGCATGGCCGGAGGTTAACCTCGATTGCGAAAATTGTCGCGACGGGTCCGGCGGGGTCGGCGCGTTTGAAGGGGGCGACGGACATTCAGTCAGGGATAATTCACATGAAGATCATCGCAACGACGCTCGCGCTGGGCGCGCTGGCCTTGAGCGCCACGACCGTGGTCACGGTCGCGGACGCCGACGCCCGCGGGCGGCGCGTTTCCGGACAGGTGCAGACACAGCGGGGTACGGCGACCGTGCAGCGCGATACATCGCGCACGAAGGGCCAGCGGTCGCGCTCGACGACGGTGACAGGCCCGAACGGGAACACCGGCTCCGCCACCGAGACCCGCACGCGCGACCCTGAAGCGGGAACCTATTCGCGTGATCGCGACCGCACCTATGCCGACGGCACATCGCGCAGCGTCGATGTCGATACGCAACGCACCGGCGACGGCACGTACACCGCCTCGCGCACGGTGACGGGCCGCGATGGCGAGACGCACACGCAGACAGGCGATTTTTCGCGCACGCGCACTGAGACCGGCGCCACGACGACGGGAACGATCCAGACGCAGAACAACGGAACCGTCGATTACAATCGCGAGATGACGCGCGGCGACGGCACGCGCTCGGTCTCCGCGACATCGACGTTCGAAGACGGCACGACGCGGCAGCGCGACTCATCGGTCTCGCGCGATGCGCAGACGGGTGTGATCACTGCGACGGGCGCTGTGACAAATCGCCAGGGCGAGACCCGCAGCACCACGGCCGTCCGCACGCCGACTGAAAACGGCTCGACCTATTCGCGCGACACCACGTTCGCCGACGGCACGACCCGCGAGATCGACCGCACCACGACCCGTGACGGCGAAGGCGGCGCCACCGTCGAACGCACCGTCACCGGCCGCGATGGCGAAACCCGCACCCAGACGGGCGTGTTCACGGCGGAGCCGCTGCCCCCCGGCAACTAGACAGACCTGATCCTCCCCGTGCGCACTGAGCGGCCCGACGGCGACGTCGGGCCGCCTTTCTTTCCGCGCGCGGCGCGCCATAGTCGGTCCCGAAACGCAAGGGATACCGATCATGACGACAGGCGCCGAAGCTCTCGTGAAGACACTGGCCGACTGCGGCGTGGAGGCCTGCTTCGCCAATCCGGGCACCAGCGAGATGCACCTCGTGACCGCGCTCGACCGCGAACCGCGGATCCGCTCGATCCTGTGCCTGTTCGAGGGCGTGGCGAGCGGCGCGGCGGACGGCTACGCGCGCATCGCTGGCAAGCCGGCGATGACGCTGCTGCACCTGGGCTCCGGGCTCACCAATGCGAGCGCCAATCTCCACAACGCCCGGCGCGCTCGCTCGCCCGTCGTCAACGTCATCGGCGACCACGCGACCTATCACCTCCAGTACGACGCGCCGCTGACCTCCGACATCGCGGGTCTCGCACGGCCGAACGCCGTCTGGCTCGGCCGGGTGGAGAGCGCGGCGGTTGCAGGTGCGCGCGCCGCTGAAGCGTGGAGCGCCAGCCAGCACGGCGCGGGCGGGCCCGTGGCGCTGCTGCTGCCGGCCGACAGTGCGTGGACGGAAGGCGCCGAGTCCGCGCCGCGCGCGAAGGCCTCAGGACTGGTTGCGCCCGACAAGGGCGTCGTGGCCGAAGTGGCGGCGCGCCTGAAGGCGGCGAAGAAGCCGGTGCTGCTGATCAACGGTTCGGCGACGGTTGAGCCGGGCCTCTCTGCGGCCGGACGGATCGAGGCCGCCGGGGTAAAGATCATCACCGACACCTTCATCTGGCGCCAGGCGCGCGGCGCGGGCCGGTTTGCGCCGCAGCGGCTCGCGTATTTCGGCGAGATGGCGCTGGCGGAGTTGGAGGGCGTGGACCTGATGGTGCTCGTCGGCACGCAGCCGCCGGCGGCGTTCTTCGCCTATCCGGGCAAGCCCGGGCTGCTGGTGCCGGAGGGCTGCGAGACGGCTGTGCTCGCCTCACCCGACCAGGACGCCGGCGCGGCGCTGGCGTTGCTCGCGGACGCTCTCGGCGCGCCGGCTGC
>WRPF01000111.1 GCA_009773335.1 Caulobacteraceae bacterium | reverse complement strand
CGGGGACGGCGCCGACACGGCGCGCGGAAGGGCGCCGTTGACCAGCGCCGACAGGAAGCCGAGCGGCTGGGACCACAGCACGCCGTCATGCGCGACGGTGGTGAGCTGGCGCGCGCCGTAGGCTTCAAGCGAGGCGAGAAGCGTGCGCGCGGCTTCGCGGATCGCGCGCAGGTCGGCGGCGCGATCATGCCGTGCGCTCTCGGAGGAGCCCGCGCCGCGCGCCAGTCGCGCGAACTCTTCGAGCAGCCCGACATGACCCTGTAGCGGCCGGCGGATGAGCGTGAGGAAGTGCCGGTCCTCGAACAGCCGGCGTGCCGTGAGCGCGCCCGTGTAGCGCGCGTCCAGGGCTGCGGCGTAGGCGCCCACGACGGGCGCGTCGATGCGCGCCGGCGCGGGGCGGCGCAGGACATGCGCCATCACCGCCCACTCGCTTGAGCCCAGGGTGCGCAGCGCAAGGTCGCGTACGTCGCGACGGTGCGCGAGCTCGCTATCGTCGGCGGTCTCGGCGGGAAACCCGTCGATCGCGATCACCGTCAGCAGCAGGCCGTCATGTGTGAGGATGGTCTCGGCGTCCACATGGCGTGCGTACGGGATGAAGTCGGCAGGCGACCGGTCGCGCGCCATCAGGCGTCCGCGCGCAGTCCTGCGGATGGCCTGCGATATCGAGGAAGTGCCTGTGGTTGTCCCCGCCACGTGCGTTCCCTCACGGCCCGTAGGCGTTGCCGCCCCAGTGGCGGGCGTTGAGGGTCGGGGGACATCTGAGCCACCGGGTTGCGATCACGTGAAAGGCGTTGGGGTCGCGCACGGCGACTGCGAGCCCCGCAAGATAGACGATCGCGCCGATGACGAAGACGAGCCAGTGCTTGAAGACGAAGATGCCTTCGCCGACGCCGATCATCACGACGACAAAGAAGCCGGCGGGAACGCCTGCAAACATCGGCGGGCGCGCAAGACCGAGGAAGAGCGGATCGGAAAGATCGCGTTGCATGGGTTTTCGACCCTGTACGGACAAAGGCTTCGAAATGCCGAGCAGCGCGCGTCAGGCGCCGGCGGCGGCGAACACCGCTTCGGCGACCACGAGCGCCGTGCCGATGAGCGCGATACCGAATATCGAGGACACGGCCGCGCGCACGTCGAGGCGCCCGGTCGCCCACAAAACGCCAATTCCGACGAGACAAAGCGCGCCGACGAGCACGCCCAACGGCCCTGTGAGCGTTGTCACGATTTCCTGCAACACGCCCTGCACGGGCTGGAGAATTCCCCCGCCGGCGGCCTGCGCGTGCGCCGACGGAGACGCCAGCACGACGCCTGCGCCCACTGCGGTCGGCATTGAAAAACTGCGCAACAGCGCCCTAAGCTGCAGGCGTCGCATTGACGGCGATGCGCGCGTTTCGGATCCGTCTGTCATGCAGTGTCCCCCTTCAATCAATGCGTCACCCGGCGCAAAGGAGGACAAACATTCAGAAGCTGCAAAAGCGGATTCGTCGAACCGTGGAAAAATTGCGGAAGTTTTGGTTGCGACTCCCGTGAACGGGCGCCTGCGCGCACGCATTGCGGAGGTGTTGGCATGCACATGTGTACGCGCGCGCATGGGATAGGGTGTGAAGCGTGCGCCGTTGCAGCGTCGCGGTGTCACGAACAACAGCATTGGCCCAGCGTGGGTCTATTCACCGTCGGCTGGTTCGCCTGCTGCTGCCTCATCGTCGGCGACATCCGTCACGAATACGGGCGCGATTCGCGCCCGCGCCACGTCGCTCGAAGGGTCGCTGCGCTCGAGAGATCCCAGAATGCGCCTCACATACGCGCGCGTTTCCGGATAGGGCGGCACGCCCTTGTAGCGATCAACCGCGCCTTCGCCGGCATTGTATGCTGCGAGCACCAGCGCGGTATCGCCGCGATAGCGTGCGTCGAGCCAGGCCAGATAGTCGGTGGCTGCAGCGATGTTCTGGTCGATATTCCAAGGGTCGCGGGCGCCGAAACGACGCGCGGTGGCCGGCATGAGCTGCATGAGACCGATCGCGCCCTTCGGACTGCGCTGGCGAGCGTGGCGACAGCGCGTCTCCGCGTCGGCGACCGCGATCACGAGTTCAGGGGCGAGGCCGCGGCGGCGGGCAGCGTCCGTGAGGGCGTCGCCAAAAGGACAAGCCAAGGCGGGCGAGGGGGACTGCGGTGTCGGCTCCTGCTCGTCGGTCACAGCGCGGCCCTCTGGCAGGTCGAGCATCTGGGACTCGAGGTCTTCTAGCGTGAACACGAACGCATCGGGCTCGGCGCGCGCTGCAGGCGACCCGAAGAGAACACAGGCGATGAAGAGGGCGCTTCTTGCCAACATGTCCCAAAGCAGCGAGACGGTGGCCGTCGCGCCAACCACTTTCCCCGCATGCGGGCGCGCGTCGATCCCGGCGCCCCGGGACCCAGACAGGCCTCAATATGGATGAAGCATCACGCGTTGTCCGGTTCTGCGCCGCCGCTGCGATCGGCGCGCTTGTGGCGAAGGCGATCGAAACTGTCACCGTCGTCGTCTCGCTCGATCTGACCGCACTTGCCCGCGCCTTGACCTTGCCGGTCGGCCTCGGCGTCGCGGCCATGTTCGCTGCAGGCGCAGCAACGCTCGCCTCCAACCGGAAGGGGCTCCGCGCGTCATGCCTCGCCGTGTGCGTGGCGCCCATTGCGCTCGCGTTCGACGGCGAGGTGAAAGTTTCGCCCCTCCTGTGGGTTGCGATCGTCGCCTGTGTCGCCCTGGGCGGCTGGTTGGGGCATGCGCGGTTTCGGCAATAGCGATATCGCCTACCTCGGCGGCGCTTCCGGAATCCGTGCCAGGCGGGTGCACTATTCGGGGGTCTGGCGCGTTCGCCTTGCGGCGGCGGCGCGTGTTGAACCCAGATCTGAAGCCGTACGATCGAGCAGCTGCTCGCGGTTGAGCCCAGCTGCGACCGGCGCTAGGGCTGACGGACGCCCGGCCCTGGGCGGCGCTCGGACGGGGACGATCCATTGAGACAGGGTTTTGCCGCGCGGCTCTTGCAGTCTAGCGAGCCCGCCAACTGGATGGCATGGCGCGGCGCGGCGACGGCCAACGATGGCGACCGTGCTTCGCTCGCGCCATGGCGGATCGATGGTTTCGATGGCGACGCGGAGCCGGGCGACACTGTCTCGGCGCTGCGCTGCAGCTGCCCGGCATGCACCGGCTCGCTCAACTCGATCCGCGAGCAGACCATCCTGCCGAGCGAGGGAACCGCCGGCAACGGCAAGCCGATCTTCAACTGGGATCAGGCGGCCGCACAACTCACCCGCGACGGCTACACCTGGTCGGCGGTGCAAGGCGCTAGTGTCACCATCAGCTACGCCTTTCGGTCCACTGAGCCAGTGACGATGCCCGAGGGCGTCGGCGGATTCGTGCGCTTCAACGCCGCCCAGATCGCTGCCGCCGAAGCCGCGCTCGCGCTCTGGTCGGATGTCGCCAACATCACCTTCGTGCGCGTCGGTTCAGGAACAAGCGGCGAGGGCGCCTACGCGAACAACGCAACGATCCTGTTCGCAAACTACACCACCGAGACCGACAGCGCTGCGGGCTTTGCGTATCTTCCCTCGCCGGGCCAGACAGCGGCGAGCAATGCGGCCGGCGACATCTGGATCGACAGCACCGAAGCCTACAACAGCGCGCCGGTGTTCGGCGACTACGGTCCGCAGGTGCTCGCTCACGAAATCGGTCACGCCATCGGCCTGCGCCACCCCAGCGCCTACGACGGCGGCACGCCGACCTACGAGGCCAACGCGACGTGGTGGCAGGACTCGCGCATGTTCACGATCATGAGCTATTTCGGCTCGGGGAATGTGGGCGGCAGCCTGCCGGCGTTTTCCGCCGGCCCGCAGATGTTCGATATCGCCGCCGCGCAACGGCTCTACGGCGCCAACACGTCCACCCGCACCGGCGATACGGTGTACGGCTTCAACTCCAACACCGGTCGCCAGCATTACACGCTCACCGGCGCCGCCTCGAACGCGGTGTTTTCCATCTGGGACGGCGGCGGCAACGACACGCTGGATCTGTCGGGCTACGCCACCAACTCCGAAATCGACCTGCGCGCCGAGAGCTTTTCCAGCGCGGGCCCCGGCAACAACGGCGCGCCCGGCCTCTACAACATCTCCATCGCCCGCGGCGTCACCATCGAGAATGCGGTTGGCGGCTCGGGGAACGATACGATCACGGGGAACAGTGCGGCGAACCGGATCAGCGGTTCGTCGGGTGATGATTTTCTATACGGTTTTGTTGGTTTGGATTCGCTTTATGGCGGGTCTGGCTCTGACACGCTCGATGGCGGATTGGACAAC
>WRPF01000260.1 GCA_009773335.1 Caulobacteraceae bacterium | reverse complement strand
GACCTTCGCGAGATTGAAATGGTCCGAGCGGTAGAAGGAGCCGCGCTCGGGATTTTCTTCCGCGCGGATCGTGCGGCCCTGCGCGCGCGCCTGGATTTCCAGAAGCCCTTCGAGGTCCGACTTGCCGTAGCCGACGACGATCACGTCGCGCGTCGGGCCGTGGATGGAGGCGCCGTCCATGTTCAGCGCCGCGACCGTGCGGTTGGCGGAAATGGCGGGATTGGCGGCGTAATACGCCGAGCCGAGCTGGCGATTTCGGCGAGTAGGGTGGATTGAGCGCAGCGAAATCCACCACAGTCAGCGCGTGACGATGGCTCCGCCCTCTATCCGCCCCACGCCACCCCTCAATCCGGGCTCCCGCCGCGCCCCTTCAGCGGAAAATACTCCCGCCACGGCCGCGCCTCGTCGACGACGCGCGCGATGGACGGGCGCGCGAGCAGGCGGGCGCGGTAGGCGTTGAGCGCGGCGTGCGACGCCGGGATCGGGAACGCCCAGTGGGCGTAGAACAGCGCCGGCGCCGCCGCACAGTCTGCGAGCCCGAATGTCTCGTTGGCCGCCCACGTGCGGCCGGTCATCCAGCGGTCGAGCCACGCATAGCTCTTGTCGAGTGCTGCCTGCACCTCGGCCTCCACATGCGGATCGCGTTTGTCCTCGGGGCGCAGCGCGTTGGAGACCATCCGCTGCAGCGTAAGCATCAGGTAGTCGTCGAACACGCCGTCCATCTGCCGTGCCTCGACGGCGGCGCGCGGATCAGCGGGAACCAGCGGCGGCGCGGACCCGTGATGCAGGTCGAGATACTCGATGATCGCGGCGGACTCGATCACCGCACGGTCGCCGTCGACCAGCACCGGAAACTGCCCCGTCGGCGCCGCCCGCGCGACGAACGCCGCGTTTTCAATCATCATGAATTCGAACGGCACGCCGCGCTCATACAGCGCGATGAGCGCCTTCCATGTGAAGGAGGAGAAGGGGTGGCCGTAGATCCGCACCATCGACGCGTTTCCCGACGATTTGCTGCCGTTGCGCAACGCGACCAGTTTGACCGCCCGACGGGCGACACTCAAGTAACCTCGCCCGCGCATGGCGAATTGAGCGTCGCGCAATCCACCATGAACGCCTGCGGCGGATTGCGGGGAATGCGGACGCTCATTCCCTCAAAATTGCGGGGATAGATTCAAGCCTGTTTGTTGCCCGCCATCGCCTGCGTGCACGCAAAGCGGGGGAATGAAAAAAATCTATCCGGCCGGGGTCGGCGCGGTGGGACACTGCATTCGTTGCTCGCGCAACGGAGGGTGTCTGGGCCCAGTCATCGGATGGACGCGAGCAATGTGGTCGAGCGCGAAGCTGCGGTCGCGCCTCTCATGAGGGCGGCGTCTGAAGGCGACATCGAAAGCCGGCGGGGATTGAAACCGTCGGGGTCCGGGGATCTTTCTGGGAGACCCGAGCGCGCGCGGCAGCACTGAGCATGGGCCTAATCGCCCGGACGCTCGCCTGTTCGATCCGCAAGGAACGGCAGGCTTGCCAGGGGAAGCAAGCCCTCGGACTCCCTGCTGCGCGAAAACGATCACGCGGGGCGCTGTGACGGCGCACTATCAGACGGTCGCAAGGCCGTCATTAAACTCGGCGTTGTGACAGCGCCCCGTCCCTCCGGCTTGGGTGAAGCCGGGCCACCGGCGACGCCTGCGTCGACGGAGAACGAAAAGCGAGGCCGCGAAGCGTGATGCTTGTGCGGA
>WRPF01000019.1 GCA_009773335.1 Caulobacteraceae bacterium | reverse complement strand
TACAACCGTCTCATCGAAGCGGGAAAACCCAAACGTCTCGCTCTCGCCGCCGTCGCGCGAAAACTCGTCGTCTTCGCCAACGCACTGCTCAAAGCCAATGACAATCGCCACGCACTGACTTGATGACGGAGTTTGCGGCGCGATGGTCTCGCGGCGTTCGAGTCTTGCGCTGCCTGCGCCCTGCGCCCAGGGTGCGCCCATCGCATCCCGGAGTTCCTGTCATGCCGTCCTTGCCGCTTCGTGTCTCCGCCATCGCACTGCTTTCCGCGCTCGCCGCCTGTGCGGGCCATATGGAGGCACACCATGGCCAACACGACATGGCCGCGATGGCGCCGTCGCCGACCATCGGCGCGCAGGCGCAGGCCGACGTCATCAACGCGCAGGGCGCGAAGATCGGGCACGCACTGTTCCGCGAAGGCCCGCGCGGCGTGGTGGTCATGCTCGAGTTCAATCCGCGCGCGTTGACGCCCGGCTGGCACGGCGCGCACATCCATCAAAACGGCGACTGCTCGGACTTCGCAGCAGGCTTCCAGGCGGCGGGCGCGCACATGGGCCATCCCGAGGCGGGCGGCACGCACGGACTGCTCAATCCGAAAGGCCCAGAGGACGGCGACATGACGAACATCTTCGTCGCCGATACGGACGGTCCCTTCGCCGCGGAACTCCTCGCGCACGGCGCCACGTTGGGCGCGATGGGGCACGGCCATCACAATGCGCCGCTGCTCGGGCCGAAGGGCGCAGCGCTCGTCATCCACGCCAACGCCGACGATCACCTGTCGCAGCCCATCGGCGGCGCAGGTGCGCGCATCGCGTGCGCGGCGCTGAAGCCCTAGAGGCACAGCAGTTTCCGTCCTTCCCCGAGAGGGGAAGGTGGCTTGCGGCGCAGCCGCAAGACGGATGGGGCGGCGGCTCGATTTCGAAAGGCGAGCTTACCGCCCCATCAGTCAGTGCTGCGCACTGACAGCTTCCCCTCGCGGGGAAGCACGGCAGATTCAACTGTCGGCGAGCGCGCGATCAAACATCGCGTTGAACGCCGCTACTGCGGCCTTCGGCCCCGCAGGATGCGCCCACACGCCGTTCGAGACCGCGATGAAATCGGCGCCGGCGCGCACGAGCGGTTCGGCGTTCTCCACGGTGATGCCGCCGATGGCCACGCAGGGCACTTCCATCAGCGCCTGCCACCATTCGAGGATTTCGGGGTCGGCGAAGGTCGGCGGCGCTTTCGTATCGGAGGCGTGGAACGCGCCGAACGCCACATAGTCCGCGCCCGCTTCTCCGGCTTCCATCGCGAGGTGGCGGCTGTCGTGGCAGGTGACGCCGACGATGCGGTCCGGCCCCATGGCGCGGCGCGCATCCGCGTAACTTGCGTCGCTCTGGCCCACATGCACGCCGTCGGCGCCGACGCGTTCGGCGAGATCGGGGCGGTCGTTGAGGATGAACGCCGCGCCCGCGTCCTGCACGACCGGCATGAGCGCTTTCGCCGTGGCGAGAATAGTCGCGTCGTCGGCGTCCTTCAGGCGCAGCTGCACCGCCGCTGCGTCGCCTCCGGAGAGCGCATCCTTCAGCGTCGCTGCAAAGCCCGCGTCCACGCGCGGCGGCGTGATCAGGTAAAGTCGCGTGCGCTCGCGCGTGTTCATGCGGCCTCGCGCAGAAGCGCCTCGGTGACGCTCCAGAGTTTTTCCTGCGTCGCCTCATCGCGCGATGCGGAAGACGAGCGCACCTCCTTGCATGCGGTGAAGTAGCGTCCGCTCACGCCTTCGACCTCGGGCGATGCGGCGAGATGCACGCTGGTCTTCGCGCCCTCGGGTTCGCTGATCGCGCCGAAGCGCTGTGCGAGACCCATGACCAGGCCGGTGACGCCGCCGTTGTTGTGGCCGAAGCGCGAGGCGACGAAGCCCGGATGCAGCGTGTTGGCGGTGACGTTCGTTCCTTCGAGCCGCCGCGCGAGCGCGTAGGTCCAGCAGACGTTGGCGAGCTTCGAGTTGCAGTAGGCGTTCCAGCCGGCGTATCGCCGCGCGCCCATGAGGTCGTCGAAGTCGAGCGTTCCCGTCGCGTGCACGCCCGAGGCCACGGAGACGATGCGCGCGGGGCCCGACGCCTTGAGACGGTCGAGCAGCAGCGCGGTGAGCTGGGCGTAGGCGAGGTGGTTGAGCGCGAAGGTGCGCTCGACGCCGTCTTCGGTGAGGTCGCGTTTGGCGAAGAAGCCGCCGGCGTTGTTGACCAGCACGTCGATGCGCGGATGCGTGGCGAGAATTTCCGCGCCCGCCGCGTCGATCGCCCGGCGGGAGAAAAGATCGCACTGGACGAAGCGCACCGCGGCGTTCGGCGTCTCGTGTTTCAGCTCGGCCGCAAGCGCGTCGGCCTTGGCCTTGTTGCGCGCGACGATGGTCACCGCCGCGCCCTGTGCGACGAGCGCCTTGACGGTCGCCTTGCCGATGCCGTCCGTGCCGCCGGTGACGATGATTGTCTTGCTCATGCCGGGTGCGTAGTTGGGGATGCGGAGTCTGTCGAGCGGTTCATGTGGCGTCCATGTTGGATGCGGCAGGCTGCGAGGAAAGCAGGGGAGACCGGACATGCGGTTGATGATGGCGGGCCTGATCGGCCTGGGGGCGGCGGCCCTGGCGGCGTGCGAGACGATCGGCGGGCCGGCGATGTCGCCGGCGCAGTGCTCGGTCGCGGACTGGAAGGCGCTTGGCTACCAGGACGGCGCGGAGGGCCGCGTTCCCGAACGCTTCGTCTCGCGCCAGCAGGCCTGCGTCGCGGCGGGCTACGGCGCCGATCAGGAGGCCTACATGGCCGGCCGGCGCGACGGCCTGTGGACCTGGTGCCAGCCGGACCGCGCGTTCCGCCTCGGCCTCGACGGCAATTCCTACAACGGCGTGTGCCCACCCGAACTCGACGGCATGTTCCGCGACGCGCACGCGGAGGGCTACCGCGCACACACGGTCGTCGCGGCGCTGCAGAGCGTGGAAAGCACGATCACGTCCCTGCGCAACGAACGCGACGATCTCGAACACAAGATCCAGGCCAACCAGCTCGGCCTCGAACGCTCGGCGACGGAAGAGGAGCGCCAGCGTCACCGCAACGAACTCGACCGGCTCTACAGCGATCGCGGCCGCGTGGAAAACCGTCTCCGCGACGCCGAACGCGATCGCCGTTACCGCGCGCGCGACGTTTCGGAGCTGCGCGAGGAGATCGGTTTCAGGTTCGGGAGCTGGTGATCGCGGCGAGCAGCTGGGTGACCTTCTCGATCGCGGCGGGCGCGTTCTGCATGTAGCGCGCGAAGGCCATGACGTCGTGCGTGTCCGCCGGACTCACGTTCCTGATGCGCCCGGCCAGCGGGTCGAGACGGCACGTGGCGAGCCAGGCGTTGATCTCGGGATTGGTGATCAGGCGCGTGCGGTTGGGCAGCTCCACGGCGAGCATCCGCAGCCATCCGACGGTGTCGCTGGGCGGCTCGACGGGCGGGCAGATCGCGTTCTTCTCCTCGTCGCTTCCATAGCGCACCTCCACGTGCCCGATGAGCGCGGCGCTGAACACCGGCTGGCACAGGCGCACGTGCTGCAGCGTGACGCGGCCGTCCTCGAAGATCGGGCGGGTGGGTCGATAGTTGATGCCGGGGGCGGTGCAGTCGATGTGGATCGTGTCGGCGCGCGTGGCGATTTCACCGCCGTCGAGCACGATGCGGCCGGCCTCGATGCGCTGCACATACCCCATGCGCACCACATCGGTGATCGTGCGCATGAGGGCGAGTTCGCCCTTTGACACCGTCGCGCAGCGATGGATCGTCGGCGTGACGGAAGGATCGAGCCGCAGGCGGCAGCCCTTCGCCTCGAGCCGCTCGAAGAGGTCCTCCAGCGATGTGGACTCCACGATCGCCTCGACTTCGTTGGCGAGCGTGTCCAGCACCTCGCCGAGATGTTCCTGGCCGGGCTGGTAGTGCGCGCGGTCGAGCATCCAGGAATCGCGCGGCATGATCCAGCGGATCCGCGCCGGGCCGACGCCGTTCTCGAGCAGCCACAGCGCGGTGTCCATGCCGGTCTTGCCTGCGCCGACGAGCACGTAGTCCGCGCCCGGTCTTGCGAGAGCGGGGAGATCATTGACGCGGATGCAGGCTGCGCCCGGCGCCACTTCAAAGTCGGGCGTGTGATGGGCGGGTATCGACGGGCTCAGGTGCGTGGCGTCGACGACCCGGCGCGCGCGCACCGTGCGCCGTTCGCCGGTGAGGCGCGAGACGATCTCGCCGCCGCCTTCATGCACTGTCATCGGAAAGAAACGCACGCGTCCCGAAGGCAGGAAGCGCTGGTTCAGGATGGCGTCATAGTAGCCGACGACCTGGTCGCGGGACGCCAGTTCGATGAGCCCCGCATTCGGGCCCTGTTCGTCCCGCGCGCCGGAATCGAGCGGCCGCGAATTCACCCCGTAGTATGCGGCGGGCTGGTGCAGCCTCAGGAAAGCATAGCCGTCGATCCAGTGCCCGCCCGGCGCGTGGCGCCGATCGACCATCACGACGGTGGAGTCCCCATCCGTCAGCAGCTGGTCGACAAATCCCATGGCCATCGCGCCGGCGCCGATGACGAGGTAATCCGCTTCAATGCCTGTCACGTCCCCACCCTTTATCTCCGTGAGCGGGGAGCATCAGCGGTCGGGCTGCGCAAGGCAAGCCCGGGGTCGCCGTTTGGGCGCTCGCGCGCTACGCGTCCAGGATCGGCGCGAAGGCGCCGTAGATCATGCGCTTGCCGTCGAACAACGCCGGGTCGCCCGACTGCATGAGCGGTTCGCCCATCATCTTTTCCCACCCGGCGTCGCGGGCGGCCTTCGACGGCCATTCGATCCATGAAAAGACGATCGCTTCGTCGCCTTCGGCCTTCACGGCGCGCTGGAAGTCGGTGACCTTGCCGTCCGGCACGTCATCCCCCCACGCGTCCACCACGCACGTCGCGCCGTGCTTCCGGAACAGGTCCGCCATGGCCAGCGCGCGTTCGCGATACGCGGCCTTGTGCGCCGCGGGAACGGCGATGACCGCGCCATCGACATAGCCCGCCGCGCCGCCGGCGGGATCGGCGAACGGCGCGAAGCCGCCATAGACCATGCGCTGACCATCGAACGGCATGCCGGTAAAGGCTTTCATCCGCTCGTCGGTCATCATTTTCTTCTGGCCCGCGTCGCGTACCGCTTTCGACGGCCATTCGATCCACGAGAAGACGACGGTCTCCTCCGGCTTCGCCTGCACGGCGCGGCGGAAATCGGTGATCTTGCCTTCCGGCACGTCGTCGCCCCAGCATTCCACCATCCGTGTGGCGCCGAATTCCTTGAACAGCGGCAACCCCAGTTTCGCCATATCGAGATAGGCGTCCTTGTTGGCGAGGGGTACGGGAACCAGAAATCCGTCAATATAAGCCATGGCGATTTTCCTCCGTGATAGGGTCGGAATTCGATTGATTTCGCGGATTGGTCAGATTGCCCCTCACGCCGCCTCGCGGAAATCCGCCAACTGCGCATCGAGCGCGCGCTTGAACGCCGGCCGCGCCGTGCAGCGCGCGACATACGGGCCCAGGCGCGGATCGCCGGTGATGTAGTCCGCTTCCGGCAGGATGCGCAGCACGCTCGCCATCATCAGGTCGCCGGCGGTGAAGCGCTCGCCGTCGAGATAGGGCTTGTCGCCAAGCGCGTTCGAGAGCGCGCTGATGCGGTTGCGCAGAAACGCCTCTGCGCTGGGCCGCCGGAGCTTGGCCCATTCCTCATCCGCGAAGAATGCGTCGAGTCCCGCCACCGTCATCATGTGCGGCTCGATGGAGTTGAGCGCCGCAATCAGCCACTGCGTCGCGCGCGCTCGCGCGCCCGTCTCCGCCGGCAGCAGGATTTCGCTGCGTTCGCCGATGTGCAGCACGATGGCGCCGGATTCAAACAGCGTCAGGCCGTCCTCCTCGAACACCGGCACCTGCCCGAACGGCTGGATCGCGCGGTGCTCCGGCGTGTCCTGAGCACCCTGTTCGAGAAGGCGTGTCTTGTAGGGCAGGCCGGCTTCTTCGAGCGCCCAGCGCACGCGCACGTCGCGCACCTGGCCGCGTGCGAAGTCGGGCACCCAGGCGAAGGCGCAGACTGTGATCATGGATCGTTCCTCAGCTTCTGAAGGGCCGTCGGTCGGCGCGCGTCATTGCCCCGGAATGGGCAGGCATTCCATGATCTCCACGCCGTCGCCGGGGAAGATCGTGAAGTGCGGATGGTTCTCGAACAGGCGCGCTGCGGCGTCGTGGGACTCTGCATGCAAGATCACGTAGCCCGCCAGGTTGTTCGCGATATCGGACACGCCGTCGGCGCCCGTGCGCTTGGTCTTGCCGAGCGGGCCGCCGCCATCTGTGAGGATACCGGCGTGATCGGCATGCCACTTGTGCCACGCGGCGATGCCGGCTGCCTCGCGCGCCTTGCGCGTGGCGTCGTCCATCGAATCCCAGCCCGATTTTGCGCGGCTGGCGGCGGTTCCCGTGAACACGGCCATATACTTCTTCATGATCGATCCTTTCCTGCTTGCGTGATGCCTGCGGCGTAGGCCGCCGCCTTTTCAAATGCGCTCGACCAGCCGCCCACATGACT
Source organism: Caulobacteraceae bacterium (assembly GCA_009773335.1). Lineage (GTDB taxonomy): Bacteria > Pseudomonadota > Alphaproteobacteria > Caulobacterales > Aquidulcibacteraceae > VFBF01. Next base: position 40,458 of record WRPF01000019.1, on the reverse strand, counting down.
GTCGCGGCGTTCCGCGTTGAGGAACGGCGTCTGGTGGAAAGTCTGCACGGTCTTGCCGTCATGCTCGCGGAACGTGATCGTGATCAACGTCTCGATGTCAGCCGAAGGGCCGGTGTTGTTCCAGGCGAAGGTGAAGACGAGGCGCTCGTTCGTCACGATCTCGCGATAGACGCCGCTGAACGGGCTGTCGCCGGACTCGGGCGATGAGATCGTGGCGCGATAGCCGCCGCCAACGCGGACATCCATCTCGCAGTCCGTGCAGGTGAATCCTTCCGGTCCCATCCAGCGCGTGAAATGCTCTGCCTGCGTCCACATCGCGAAGATGAGCGAGGCCGGCGCATCGAACGTGCGCGTGATGAGGAGTTCGTCGTCGGCGAGCACTGCGCCCATCGCCTCAATCCTTCTTCTTGTTTCCCGGGCCGCCCTTGCGCTTCAGGTCCGCGATGTAGGCGTCCATCCTGTCGAAGCTGCCGCTCCAGAAGCGGCGATAGAATTCGAGCCACTCATCAATAGTCTTGAGCGCCTGCGGCTCCAGCCTGCACGGCCGCCACTGCGCCGTGCGTGAGCGTGAGATGAGGCCGGCCGCCTCCAGCACCTTCAGGTGCCGCGACACGGCGGGCAGGCTGATATCGAACGGCGCGGCGATTTCGTTGACCGTCGCTTCGCCGTGCGCGAGCCGCGCGAGGATCGCGCGCCGTGTGGGATCGGCGAGCGCGGAGAGCGTGGCGGAGAGGGGATCAAGGGACTGCATTTAACTGGTATGTTAAATACCCTCGGCGCCTCCGGGCGTCAAGTGCGCAAACCGTAAAGTCGCTGACACTGCGCATTGTCGCGCGGCAGGCCGTCACAGGCCGGCGAGCGCCCGGCTCGTGCATTATTCCACGATGCGAAGGGACGTTCGTATCCGGCAATCCGGAGGCAGGCGCGCGTGGGTAGTGTTCGCACTGCTCGCGCTGCTTTTGCGCGTCCTGGCGCCGCCCGGCTACATGATCTCGTCTGGCGGCGCGTCGGGCCAGAAGATCGCATTCACGATCTGCTCCGACTTCGGCATGCGTCAGGCTGTTCTCGATCTCGGGACCGGCGACGTCGTCGATGAAAGCGCGCCGGGCGAGCGCAATGACAATGCGCCGTCGAGCGATGCGCCGTGCGTGTTCGCAGGCGTCGCCGCGCTCGCGTCGCCGGTTGTGCCTGGGTTCGCCGAGCCCGCTCTGCGCCCGCACCTTGCCGAGCCGCAGCGCATTGCATCCGTGTCGCCCGGGCGTGGTCTCGCCGCGCCGCCGCCGTGGCCCACGGGGCCCCCGATCTCGATCTGAAGCAACACACCTGTCGCGGCGCGCATGAAGCGCGCTGTCCGTCATGCGCGGCGCCTCAACTGCGCCGGGCTGTCTGCCTTTCAGTCGAGTTCATTCCATGCCCTTCATGACCCAAGCCATGCGCGCGCTCTGTGGCGCGAGCGTCTCCGCCCTCACCATCGCCGTTCCCCTCAGCGCCCGCGCCGGAGAGATCGAACGCGACACCGCCGTTGAAACCATCATCGTGATCGGCGCGCGCCCGACCGCGCCGGCTGAGGCCGTCGTTGTCGAGCCGGCGCGCGCCGGTCGCCTTGCGACGCTGCCTGACCTGTTCGCTGCCTCGCCGGGCGTTCTCGTCCAGTCCACGTTCGGCGGCATCGACCACCCGCGTCTTTCAATCCGCGGCTCCGGCCTGCAGCGCGGCACGATGCCAGCGGGGCGCGGCGTCGAGCTTCGCCTCGATGGACTGCCGATGACCTACGCCGACACGAGCTTTGATTTCGTCGAGTGGATCGAGCCGCTCGCGACAGAGCGCGTCGTGGTGCTGCGCGGCGGGCGCGGCGCGCTTGACGCCGCCACTTCGCTCGGCGGGCTGATCGACTTTGAAAGCAGGACTGGACGCTCCGGGTCGGCGACGCTGCTGCGCGGCGAGGCCGGCAGCTTCGGCGCCACACGTGCGCAGGCTTCGATCGGGGCTGCCGGCGAGGCTCTCGACGGGTATGCATCCGCCAGCTGGTTCGCACAGGACGGCTACCGGGACTTCAACGCGCAGGAAGCCGCGCGCGCCAACGCGAATACCACGCTGGCGCTCTCGCCGACGACGCGCCTGACGGCGGGGTTGCTCTACAGCGACAGCGAACTGGAGCTGCCGGGACCGCTCACGCTCGCCCAGATCGACGCGGGCTCGCGGGCCGCACAACCCGGCAACGTCGCCGGCGACTGGCGGCGCTTTGCGGAGCGGACGCGGCTCTCGCTGGGCGTGGAAAGCCGCCTCGCCGGCGCCGATGTGCGCCTCGCGGTCGGTCACATGGCCACGGACGTGGAGTTCCGTCGTCGCGACGTGCAGGTCGAGGACAACGCCGACTGGTCGCTGTCGGCGGGTATCGGCGGCGCGCTGGATCTGGCCGGCGAAGGCGCAGGGTGGGAACTCTCGTTCATCGGCCAGCACGGCGAACGCGACGTGCAGCAATATCTCAACGGCGGCGGCACGATCCCCACATTCACCGGCGACCGCGGCCTGCTGTGGGCTGACAACGACCTGACCGCGACCCGCGCCACGATCGCCGCACGCGTCGATCTGCCGGTCACCGATCGCATCAGCTTCGACGGCGCGGTCGCCTACAATCGCCACACGCGCAAGATCGACGAGAACTTCCCGACGCGCGCCGCGCGGCCGGCGGCGGTGCTCGACACCTCGTATGAAGCGACGACGGCGCTCGGTCTCGTCGCCTTTGCGGCGAACGATGAGGTGGATGTCTTCGTGGCCGCGTCACGCACCCACGAACCCCCGACCTGGGACGTGCTGCTGGTGAACGCCAACGGCGCGGGGGCCGGCGCTGTGCTTGTGAACGGCGCCAATCCGCGCCGCCCGGTGGTGGCGATGCTCGACGATCAGGTCGCCGATACGCTGGAGGTCGGCGCGCGGGGGCGGATGGGACCTGCGCGCTTCGATGTTACCCTCTACCGCAGCTGGATCGAGAACGAGATCGTCTCGACGACCGATCCCGTGACGCAGACGGTGGCGACCGTCGGCAATGCGGACCGCACGCGACGGTGGGGCGTCGAGGCGATCGCCGAAGCGACGATTGCGCGCGACCTGTTCGGCGCGGGCGACGAACTCGCGCTCGCAGGCGTGTGGACGTGGACCGACGCCCGCTTCGAGAGCGATCCCTTCTTCGGCGACAACCAGTTGCCGATCGTTCCCGAGCACATGTTCCAGTTCAACCTGGACTATCGCCACGCGAACGGCGTGTTCGCCGCGGTGTCGGCGGAGATCGCGCCGGACGGCGGTTTCGCCGACTACGCCAATACGGTGCAGGCCGACGGGCACGCGACACTCGGCTTGCGGCTGGGCTGGGAAGGCGAGCGCTTCACGGTGTTCGCGGACGGCCGCAACATCACCGACGAGCGCTACGTCTCGACGGTGATCGCGGCGCAGAACAACCTCAACGGCGCCGACAACGCCACGTTCGCACCGGGCGAGGGCGCCGCGGTGACAGTCGGAATCGAGGTGCGATTCTAGAGTCTTGTGCAAAAGCGGGCCGGCGCGGATGGTCTCCCGCCGGCCCGTCCTGACTCGACGATGTCGCCGCTACTCCGCCGCCACGCGCGCCTCGTCGAAACGGGCGTCGAGATCGCCGGCGGCGTATTTCTTCGCCATGGCCGAAAGCGGCAGGACCTTGATCTGCGATGCGCGTCCTTCGCAGCCGAATTCCTGGAAGCGCTGCTTGCAGACCTTCCGCATCGCTTCCTTGGCGGGCTTCAGGTAGGCGCGCGGATCGAACTCGGCGGGCTTTTCGGCGAACACCTTCCGGATCGCGCCGGTGATGGCCATGCGGTTGTCGGTGTCGATGTTGATCTTGCGCACGCCATGCTTGATGCCGCGCTGGATTTCCTCGACGGGCACGCCCCAGGTCTGCGGCATCTCTCCGCCATACTGGTTGATGATGTCCTGCAGATCCTGCGGCACGCTCGACGAGCCGTGCATCACGAGGTGGGTGTTCGGCAGGCGCTGGTGGATGGCCTCGATGACGTTCATCGCCAGCACGGCGCCGTCGGGCTTGCGCGAGAACTTGTAGGCGCCGTGGCTCGTGCCCATGGCGATGGCGAGCGCGTCGACGCCGGTGTGCTTGACGAACTGCACAGCCTGGTCGGGGTCGGTGAGAAGCTGGCTGTGGTCGAGCACGCCTTCCGCGCCGTGGCCGTCTTCCGCCTCGCCCATGCCGGTCTCGAGCGAGCCGAGCACGCCAAGCTCGCCTTCCACCGACACCCCGCATGCGTGCGCCATGTCGACGACCTGCCGCGTGACGGCGGCGTTGTAGTCGTAATCGGCCGGCGTCTTGGCGTCGGCCATGAGGCTGCCGTCCATCATCACGCTGGTGAAGCCGTACTGGATGGCGGTGGCGCAGGTGGCCGGGCTGTTGCCGTGGTCCTGGTGCATGCACACGGGAATGTGAGGATAGATTTCGACGAGCGCGTCGATCATGCGCGCCAGCATGATGTCGTTGGCGTAGTTCCGCGCCCCGCGCGAGGCCTGGATGATGACCGGGGCGTCGAGCTCGTCGGCCGCCTCCAGGATCGCCAGACCCTGCTCCATGTTGTTGATGTTGTAGGCGGGCAGGCCGTAGTCGAACTCTGCGGCGTGGTCGAGAAGCTGGCGGAGCGTAATGCGGGCCATGGTGCGCGGGGTTCCTCGAAATATCGTGTCCGGAGCGTATTCCGTGTTTTTACGGGACGCCGGGCGCCGGTCAACCGGGCGACCGGCGAGCGCGAATTCCGGCGTGCGAAAAGCGCGCCAGCTCAGACAGCGCGCCAGCTCAGACCCTGGGCCTCAGACTTTCAGCGCCTCCACGCCGGGCAGGGGCTTTCCTTCCATCCATTCGAGGAACGCGCCGCCGGCGGTCGACACGAATGTGAGGTCGTCTGCGGCGCCCGCGTGGTTGAGCGCTGCGACCGTATCGCCGCCGCCGGCGACGGCGACGAGCGTACCGGCCCTGGCGAGGCTGGCGGCGTGTCTGGCCGCATCAACCGTCGCCTTGTCGAAGGGCGGGATTTCAAAGACGCCGAGCGGGCCGTTCCAGATGAGCGTCTTCGACGCGTCCATCGCGGCGGTGAGACGCGCGACGGTCTCGGGGCCTGCGTCAAGAATGCGCTCGTCCTCGTCGAGTTCGCCAAGCGCGCGGGTGAAGACCGGCGCGCCGTGCTCCATGCGGACGGACACCACCGTGTCGACCGGCAGCAGCAGTTCGCAGTTCGCCTTCCTCGCGTTCTCCATGATCTCGCGCGCAGTGTCGGCGAGATCCTTCTCGCAGTACGATGCGCCGACGTCATAGCCTTGCGCATAGAGGAACGTGTTCGCCATGCCGCCGCCGATGGCGAGGCGGTCGAGCCTGCTGACGAGGTTCTTCAGCAGGTCGATCTTCGACGACACCTTGGAGCCGCCGACGATGCCCATGACCGGCCGCTTGGGGTTGCCGAGGGCCGCATCGAGCGCGTCGAGTTCCGCTTCCATGCTCTTGCCGGCGTAGGCGGGCAGGAGGTGCGCGAGACCTTCGGTGGAGACGTGCGCGCGGTGCGCGGCGGAGAAGGCGTCGTTCACGTAGAGATCGCCGAGCGCGGCCATCTGCCTGGCGAGTGCGGGATCGTTCGTTTCCTCGCCGGCGTGGTAGCGCGTGTTTTCCAGCAGCACGACGCCGCCCGCGGGCAGCGCCTCGATGGCGGCTTTCGCGATCTCGCCCACGCAATCGTCCGCGAACGCCACCGGCGCGCCGAGCAGCGCCGCGAGCGGCTCCACGATCGGCTTGAGCGACATCTCCGGCACGCGCTTGCCTTTCGGGCGGTCGAAGTGCGCCAGCAGCGCCACCTTCGCGCCCTGCCTGCGCAGCATCTCGATGGTCGGCAGCGCCGCGCGCAGGCGCGTGTCGTCGGAGACCTTGCCCTCGTGCATCGGCACGTTGAAGTCTACGCGCACGAGGGCGCGCTTGCCGCCAAGATCATTTGCGGCGTCGGCGGTGTCGAGGCGGCGGAAGGTCATGAAGTGTCCCTGGAAAGGAAGGAATGTTGCGTCTGTTCGGGGCTTGATAGCGGCGCCCGCTTCTCTGGCAAACGGGGGTGCTTGTCGCGTCAGATAACAAATGTTATAACTTCGCGTGAACGAGGTTTCACATGATCGAGATCAAGCTGCGCAAGATCGGCAATTCGCTCGGCGTCATCCTGCCGAAGGAGGCGCTGGCGCGGCTCAAAGTCGGGGAGGGCGATGCGCTCTTCATCACCGAGGCGCCCGACGGGTTCTTCGTGAGCGCATACGATGAACGTGTGGCCGAGCAGGTCGTCGTGGCGAAGAAGGGCATGCGCAAATATCGCAATGCCCTGCGCGAACTGGCGAAGTGAGATCGGCGAAGTGAGCGCGCCCGTCTGGCTCGAGACGGCCGCCGTTGCGCGCATGCACATGGACCAGCTCGCCGAGCACGGCGGCGGTCTCGGCCTGCGCGATGCGGGGCTACTCGATTCAGCGATGGCGCCGGCGAAAAATCTCCACGCCTACGGTGAAACGGACCTGATCGTCCTCGCGACCGCCTATGCCAGCGGCATCGTGCGCAATCACCCGTTCATCGACGGCAACAAGCGCACAGGCTTTCTTGCAGCTTATGTGTTCTTGGCGGTCAACGGCTTCGAGATTGTCGCCGACGAGCCCGACGTCGTCGTGACGATGCTGGCGCTCGCGGCGGGCGAGCTCAGCGACGAGGCTTTCACCGGGTGGCTGCGCGCGGTCGTCACGCCGATGGCGGCGGGACCATGAAGTCCATCTTGCCGAGCGGGACGCCGTTATGGCGCAGGATCGCGTAGGCGGTGGTGAGGTGGAAGTAGAAGTTCGGCAGCACGAAGCCGCTGAGATAGTCGGCGCCCGGCGCCGTCATGGAGCGGTCCGGACCGAGCTGCACGGTGATTTCGCGCGCGCCGCCGCCTTCGAGATCGGCCGGTTTTACCGCCGCGAGGATGCCTTGCGTTTCAGCGATCCGCGCACGTGCGGCCGTGAGCGTGGGTTCGAGGTCGGTGAAATTCGGTGGCGTCGTGCCGGCGAGGCGGTGCGCGGCGTTCTTGGCGAACGCGGTGGCGAGATGGATCTGACCCGTGAGCGTCAGCATGTCCGGCGCAAGGCGCGCCACGAACAGCACGTCGGGATCGAACTTCTTTTCCGCCGCGAACGCCGCCGCCTTGTCGAGGCAGCCCGAGAGATTGGCGAGCATCCGCGCGAATGCGGCCACGCTCGCGGCGTGAAGTTCGGTTCCGTTCATTTTGCTTTCCTTGTTCAGATCGTCTTTGCGAACGCGACAGCCGTATCCGCCATGCGGTTCGAGAAGCCCCACTCGTTGTCGTACCAGGTGAGGATCGACACGAAGTTGCCGTCCATGACCTTTGTTTGATCCAGATGGAAAATGGACGAACGGGGATCGTGGTTGAAGTCCATCGAGACGTTCGGCTGGTCAGTGTAGCCGAGCACGCCTTTCAGCGGGCCGGCGTCTGCGGCCTTGCGGATCGCGGTATTGATTTCCTCGACCGTCGTGTTGCGCTTGGCGATGAATTTCAGATCGACCACGGAGACGTTCGGCGTCGGCACGCGCACGGAAATGCCGTCAAGTTTCCCCTTGAGCTCGGGCAGAACCAGACCAACCGCCTTTGCGGCGCCCGTTGAGGTCGGGATCATCGAGAGCGCGGCGGCGCGGGCGCGATAGAGGTCCTTGTGCATCTGGTCGAGCGACGGCTGGTCGTTGGTGTAGGAGTGGATCGTCGTCATCATGCCGCGCTCGATGCCGATCGCATCGTGCAGCACCTTCGCCACCGGCACGAGGCAGTTCGTGGTGCACGAGGCGTTGGAGATGACGAGGTGGTCCTTCGTCAGCTTGTCGTGGTTGACGCCGTAAACCACCGTGAGGTCCGCGCCGTCGGCGGGGGCGGAGACGATCACGCGCTTGGCGCCGGCCTCGAGGTGGGCGGCGGCCTTGTCGCGGCTGGTGAAGATGCCGGTGCACTCCAGCGCGATGTCCACGCGCAGATCCTTGTGCGGCAACTCGGCGGGGTTCTTCACCGCGGTGACCTTGATCGGGCCGGAGCCCACATCGATCGTATCCCCCTCGACCACGACCTTTCCGGGGAAGCGGCCGTGGACGCTGTCGAAGCGCAGCAGGTGAGCGTTGGTCTCCACCGGGCCCAGATCGTTGATGGCGACGACCTCGATGTCCTTGCGCCCGCTTTCGGCGATGGCCCGCAGCACGTTGCGGCCGATCCGGCCAAATCCATTGATGGCGACGCGCACGGTCATCCCGATGCTCCCTGAAAATCCGGTGGGGAAAGTGAGGCGCGTGTGTAACCGGGAGAGGCCGAATCGTCCACCGGTCAAGTGGGGAATTCGGTCAGCGAAAGATGCTCAAGGCGGGTGCGGCGTGGAGATCGGCTGGCCGCGCATGGCGTTTTGCGATATGATGCTACCCATGCTCCTAGAAGAACTCCTCCAGGACGACGACGAGGCCCTGTTCGAGATGGCGAACGTCTATCCCGAAGATACGGGCCTGCCTTTTGTCGTCTGGATTTCGCCAAAGGGCCGCGCGCGCCATGATGCGCGCGTGAAGGTCGCCCGCACCGACCGCGCGACGGAGTTCGTCGCCTCGCTGTCTGTCCGGCCGGAAGTGCGCGTGATGGCGGGTGAACTCGCTGCCGGTGATCTCATGCTCGCCGCGCAATGGATCGAACTGAATCGCGAGGCGCTGCTGGACTACTGGGACGGCGTCGTCGTGCAGACAAAGCACGTGCTTGCCGCGCTCAAGCCTATCGAATCCTAGCCTTGTACCTGCCTCCGGCGCACCATACCTTGGAGGCGGGCGGCTTCTGCGGCGTGCGAGAGGTTTCAATCCCCGAGACCGTACATTCTCTCTCGGGAGTTGGCTCTGTCCCGACCGGCTGGTTCCTTGACCGGACGGCGGGGCATCTGGCGCCCACCTAGCTTGCTAGGGTCCGAGTGGATGATATGCCTCCATCGGCGCATGCGGGGCCGCCCAATTTGACTGACGCCAAAGCTGAAATCGCCGGCGAGAAGGCCGCCCTGCGCAAGATCCTGCAGGCGCGCCGGGCTGGCGCGGCGGCGGACGCGCTCGTCGCGCATGTGGCGGGGGCGGCGCTGGCGAGCCTGTTTCCCGAAACCCTGATCCCGCCGCCCGGTGCGGTCGTCGCCGCCTACATCCCGTTCCGGTCCGAGATCAGCCCGCTCGACATCCTCGGCGCGACCGAAGCGCGGGGGTGCATCACCGCACTTCCCCGGACACCCCCAAAAGGGGCAGGGCTGCCGCTCAGCTTCCACGTCATCCCGCCGGGAACCGTGCTCCAGAAGAGCGCCTTCGGCGTCCTCGAATCGCCGGCGGACGCGCCCGTCATCGAGCCTGACCTCGTCCTCGTCCCGCTGCTCGGCTTCGACCGGCTGGGCTATCGCCTTGGTTATGGCCAGGGCCACTACGACCGCACGCTCATGGCCCTGCGCGCGCGCCGGCCGATCACGGCCGTGGGTCTGGCGTGGGCGTGTCAGGAGGTCGATCGCATCCCCGCGGACGCCTTCGATCAACGGCTCGACTGGGTGGTGACCGAGAACGAGGCGATCGGGCCTCTGCGGTAGCCCGTAGCGCCGGCTACCAGCCGGCAACGCCGTCCGAAGGACGGCTCACTTGGATCGGAGACAACAAAGCCGGGCTACGCCCGGCGTTGCCGGCTGGTAGCCGGCGCTACGGGCTACCGGCGCTACGGGCCTCCGGGGTGACTTCCTGCCCTGCCTTCGCTATCAACCCCGCAACCCGAAATCTCACCTCTCAAGGGAGCCCGCGCCCCATGGCCGGCCATTCCAAGTTCGCGAACATCATGCACCGCAAGGGCGGGCAGGACAAAAAGCGCGCCGCGCAGTTCACCAAGCTCGCCCGCGAAATGCAGGCGGCGGTGAAGCTCGGCGGGTCCGATCCCGCCAGTAACCCGCGGCTCTTCCGTGCGATCGCGACCGCGCGCGGCATGAACATGCCGAAGGACAACATTCAGCGCGCCATCGACCGCGGCGCGGGCGCCAACGCCGAGGCGCTGGAGGAGGTCCGCTACGAGGGCTTCGGGCCGGGCGGCATCGGCGTGATCGTCGAAAGCCTGACCGACAACCGCAACCGCACGGCGGGCGAGATTCGCGCAGCGTTCTCCAAGAACGGCGGCAATCTCGGCGAAACCAACTCCGTCTCGTTCCTGTGGGACCGGATCGGCGAGATCCGCTACCCGCTCGCCGCCGCCGGCGAGGACGCGATGCTGGAAGCCGCCATCGAGGCGGGCGCTGATGATTGCGTAGTCGAGGACAGCGAAGAAGGCGGGGATCACGTCGTCACCTGCCGCATGGAGGCGTTGACGGAGGTGTCCCAGGCGCTGGCCGCCACGATTGGGGAGTCCGCCAGCGCGAAGTTCATCTGGCGCCCGCAGACCACCATCCCTGTCACCGGCGACGCGGTGGCGACGCTGGTGAAGCTCCTCAACATCCTCGACGATCTCGACGACGTGCAGACGGTCTATGCGAACTTCGAGGCCAGCGACGCCGATCTGGAGAAGGCGGCGGGTTAGGCGTCAGTGTTTGTCCGGCAGTTGCGCGAGCGATTGCAGCAGATCTTCCGCGAGCTTGCGCGCCTCGCCGGGCGGCTTGCCCATCAGCGCGGCGAGCGAGTCCCCGAACAGGCCCACGCCCATCGCCAGCACGACGCTCACGAGCACGAGATTTTCGGCGCGCGCAGGCGTGATACCCGCCGGCGCCATGCGCTGGGTCACCACGTCCTGCACCGCTTTTCGCACGCTGGTCAGGCGCCGCGTTTCTCCCGTCAGCTCAAGCCATGCGGCGAGCCGCGCGGCCCCGCGCGCCTCGAACGCATCGAACAGTGCGCGCAGTCCCTCGTCCCGCGCGCTCGACAGGTCGTCCAGGCTCAGCTTCGTGGCGAGGATTGCATCGACGAGCCCGGCGATCATCCGCTCCATCAGCGCCGTCTGCACGTCCTGGATGGAGCCGAAGTGATGCAGGACCGTCGCGTTGGACACGCCTGCGGCGGCCGCGACATCGGCGAGCTTCAGCGCCTGTGGCCCCTGCGCCACAAGGAGGCCCTCCGCCGCCGCGAGGATGTTCTCGCGCGCAGCCTCGGGCGTGCGCCGTTTCCGGGATTTCACTATTGACATTTTTGTCAGTAAAGCCGAAATGGCTCCTGTCCGCAATTGCAGCGCCCCTCATGCCACAGGACCAGCCATGAACGCCAAGCGCACCCCCGCAGACGTCGATGTTCTGCCCCGCGACATCCGCTTCAACGTGGAAAGCGCCCGGCAGGGGCACTGGCTTGGTGGCGACCCCGTCGGTACGGCGGTGTTCAACGCGCTGTCGCTCACGTTTCCGGACGGCGAACGGATGTTCATGGATGCGGTGCGCCACTATCGCGGCGAGCTCTCGGGCAAGCTCCAGGAAGACGTGAAGGGCTTCATCGCGCAGGAAGCCATCCATTCGCGCGAACACCACATGCTCAACGAGCTCATCGATCGCACCCGCTATCGCGTGGACGCGATCGAGGCGGAGATCCGCGAGCGCATCGCGTTCTCCCGGTCGCGCGGCCCGATGGGGATGCTCATCGCCACCATCGCGCTTGAGCATTTCACCGCGATGATGGCGGAGATGCACGCTACCCACCAGGACGTGCTGGACACGGCCGCGCCCGATATCGAGCGGCTGTGGCGCTGGCACGCGCTCGAGGAGACCGAGCACAAGGCGGTCGCCTATGACGTCTACATGGAAGTGACGAAAGGCTGGTCGCCGTTCCAGCGCTGGTTCCGTCGCTGCATGGCGATGGCGATCATCGGCTACATGTTCCCCCGCAACATCAGCCGGTTTGCGGCCACGCTGCTCGAAGCCGACGGATACGCGCCGGACGCAGCCCTCAAGGCGGTGCAGGACTATGTGTGGCGCAAGCCCGGCCTGTTCAGCCGCGGCTGGCGCACCTTCTTCGCGTGGTTCCGTCCCGGCTTCCACCCGTGGGACATCGACACCCGCAACCTCACCGATGCGTGGAAGGCAGACTTCGCCGTGACGCCGGTGGCGGCCTGACCAATCCGGCGGCGGTCGGTTGTCCGCCGCGCCAGTTTTTCGCAGGTGCGAAGAGCGGACTTTCCCGCAGCGGCGATCCAAAGCAATGTGCTGGCTCCCAGGAGCCCCCATGACACTCGCCGCAGTCGCTGCCGATAGCCTCGTTTCCCGCCTCGAACAGGCGGCGTCCGCCGTTGAAACCTATGTCGCCGCCGCCCGCGGCGCGGTCGCCGCGAAAGTGGTGAAGGCCGGCAAGGTCGACCGGCGCGCGTTCGACGCCGAACAGCACGCCGCCCACGGCTTCGCCTGGATCGCAACCTACGGCGAGGCGCTGCGGGAAGTGGCGTCGTGGGCGCGTGCGCTGGACGCGGCAGGCGGCTTTGGCGAGACCGAACAGCTGCTGGCCCTCACGGTGTTCTCCGAATACTGCGCCCAGCTCGTCGGCGGCCTGCCGATGACGCAGCTCGAGATGATCCGGCCGGGCGATCTGGGCATCGAGGCTGAAGCCCGCACGCTTGAAGCCGCCACGCGCGCGCTGGTGCGTGAAGGCGCGGCGCGTGAAACCCGCGCGCGGCTCGCCGAACTCGTCCGCGCCGGCAAGGGCAAGGCGACGCTGGAACGCACGGGCCTTGAAGGCGATCTCGAAATGATCCGCGACCAGTTCCGCCGCTTCGCGGACGATCGCGTGATGCCGCACGCGCACGGCTGGCACCTGCGCGACGAATTCATCCCGATGGAGATCGTCGAGGAGATGGGCGCGCTCGGCGTGTTCGGCCTGACGATCCCCGAAGAGTTCGGCGGCTCGGGCATGGGCAAGGCCGCCATGTGCGTGGTGTCGGAGGAGTTGTCGCGCGCGTGGATCGGCGTGGGCTCGCTCGCCACGCGCTCGGAGATCGCGGCCGAACTCATTCTCATCGGCGGCACGGACGAGCAGAAAAATTTCTGGCTGCCGAAGATCGCGACGGCGGAAATCCTGCCGACAGCGGTGTTCACGGAGCCGAACACGGGTTCGGATCTGGGCTCGCTGCGCACGCGCGGCGCGCTCGAAGGCGATCACTATGTCGTCACCGGGAACAAGACCTGGATCACCCACGCCGCGCGCGCCGACGTGATGACGCTGCTGGTGCGCACAAGGGCCGACACGACGGGCTTCGACGGCCTGTCGATGCTGCTGGCGCCGAAGCTGCGCGGCGATGACGCTGAGCCGTTCCCGACGCCCGGCATGAGCGGCGGCGAGATCGAGGTGATCGGCTATCGCGGCATGAAGGAATACGAGATCGGCTTCGATGGCTTCAAAGTTCCCGCAGCCAATCTGCTCGGCGGCGTCGAGGGGCAGGGCTTCAAGCAGTTGATGGCCACGTTCGAGAGCGCGCGCATCCAGACCGCCGCGCGCGCGGTGGGCGTCGCGCAGTCGGCGTTCGAACTCGGGCTCTCCTACGCGCTCGACCGCAAGCAGTTCGGGCAGGAGCTGTTCAACTTCCCGCGCGTGTCCGACAAGCTCGTGATGATGGCCGCCGAACTCATGGCCGCGCGCCAGATCACCTATTTCGCAGCGCGGCGGAAGGATTCCGGCAAGCGCTGTGATCTCGAAGCCGGCATGGCGAAACTGCTGGCCGCCCGAGTCGCGTGGGCGTCGGCCGACAACGCGCTGCAGATCCACGGCGGCAACGGCTTTGCGATGGAATACGCAATCAGCCGCGTGCTGGCCGATGCACGCATCCTCAACATCTTTGAAGGCGCCGGCGAGATCCAGGCCATGGTCATCGCGCGGCGGCTGCTGGAGGAAGGCGTAAACTGATTGTGAACATTCGGGGTCTACCATTCGCGAAACCGTGAGGGAGGCCCGCGTGCGAGCAATCCTGGGGACGCTGTTCCTGTTGGCCGCGTGCAGCGAAAGACCCGTGCATGAATTCCCGTCCGAGACGCGCGCGCGTTTCGCCGAAGCCTGCCCGACCGGCGAACCCGAATGCGACTGCATGTGGGACGAGATCACCCGTGAAATGACGCCCGAAGAATTCGACGCGGCGATGACGCGCTTCGATGAAAAGGGTCTGATGGATCCCAGGCTCACACAGACCCGACACGACTGTCGCGGAAAGAAATAGCCGGCGACGGCGCCTGACCTGAAGGCCCGCGCCGCCGCCGGAGGTTATTCAACTTCAGATGAAGTCGAAGATGTCGATGAAGTTCGCGCGCACAGGTGCTTCGAGCTGGAACACGTAGTCTTCGCCGGCCTGATAGCCAGCAACGCCGTTCGCATCGACCACCAGGAACGACTGGCCTGCGAACGATCCGGCGTTCGGATTGAACACTGCCGCTTCGCCGACCGACAGCACGCCCGCGTTGAGCGCAGCGGAGAGATCGGTGTCGAAGTTGGCGAGATCCAGCGCGCCGCCGTTCACCGTGGAGACGCTGGTGACGGCCGTCGGCAGGTCGAACATGTCCGTGTTGCGGAAGTTGAATCCGACGAGCGTGTCGAAGTTCGTGCTCGTCGATTCTGCGGCGCTCGCATAGAGGAACTGGTCGTCGCCGCCGCCGCCCGTGAGACGGTCCGCTCCGGCGTCGCCGGAGATGGTGTCGTCGCCGCCGCCGCCGTCGACCGTATCGTTTCCGCCATTGGCGTAGATCGCATCGTCGCCTGCGCCGCCGTTCAGGACGTCGGCGCCCTGCACGACGCCCGGATCGTCGTAGCTGAACGGAATTTCACCGACCTCGCGGACCGCGAAGTCGCCATAGATCAGGTCATCGCCGCCGCCGCCGTTGACGGTGTCGGAGCCGGTGAAACCGGAGAGGAGATTGTCCTGTCCGTTGCCCGTGATCGTGTCATCGAACTCCGAACCTTCCGCGCCTTCGATGCTCCGGAGGGTGACAAGCCCGCGGCCGACGTCCTGCGCGCTCCCCTGTGTCGTGAGATCCACGGTGACGCCGTTGGTCGTTCCGTCGATGCGGCCGCGGAAGGAGACGACATCAGCGCCCTGACCGCCGCGCACGGTCGCGCCGTCGCCCTGGGGCAGCCAGAAGGTGTCGTCGCCGGCAAGTCCGTTGATGGTGTCGGCGCCGCCGTGACTCCAGATCCAGTTGGCGAGGTTGTTGCCGGTCAGCGTGTCGGCATGTTCAGTGCCGGCGAGGTTCTCGATGCCGACGAGCGTGTCGAAGCCTCCCGCGCCGGTGTTCTGCGCAACGCCCTGGATGCGCAGATCGACTGTGACGCCGCTTGCGAGCGCGTAGTAGCTCGCGCGATCCGAGCCCGTACCGCCGTCGAGATAGTCGTCGCCGAGGCCGCCGCGCAGGAAGTCATTGCCGCCGCCGGCGAAAATCACGTCATTGCCGGTGATGCCGTTCTGCGTCTCGGTCGTGCTCTCGCCGAAGATGTTGTCGTTGCCGGCGCCGCCATAGACTGTGTCGTCGCCCCCGCCAGCCTGCGCGAACTGCACATTGCCTTCGCCCAGATCGATGAGGTCATTGCCCAGCCCGCCGTTCACCTGGTCTGCGCCGTCGCCGGCGGTGATTGTGTCGTTGCCGGCAAGCCCGGCGATGAAGTCGTCGTCAACTGTGCCGGGGAGAACGTCGTCGCCCGGCGTGCCAATGATATCGGCCATCTTTCAGTTCCTTCTCGGATGGGTTCACGCGCCTCGCATTTTCGCGGGGCGTGCGAAGCAATGACCGAGAGGCGGAGAGGCGCGTGTGACCGGGGTCACGGAGCCAGTACGGGCGAAGCCTCAGAAGGGCCGTCGCGACGAGAGCGCTGCGAGCAGCGTGCCGTCGTCGAGCAGTTCGAGTTCCCCGCCGACGGGCAGTCCGTGCGCAAGGCGCGTCACGGACACGCCGACGCCATGCAGGCGTTCGGTGAGGTAGTGCGCGGTCGTCTGGCCGTCGACGGTGGCGTTCAGGGCGATGATAACTTCGCGCACGCCGGCCCGGCCTGCGCGCTCCACGAGCTTGCCGATGCGCAGGTCCTCGGGCCGTACGCCGTCGAGCGCCGAGAGCACGCCGCCGAGCACGTGGTACTTGCCGCGGAACACGCCCGCACGCTCCAGCGCCCACACATCGCCCATGTCTGCGACGACGCAGATCAGCGTGTCGTCGCGCGTGTGAGACGAACAGATCGCGCAGGGGTCAAGCGAATCGAGCGAGCCGCACTCGCTGCACGCCTTCACCTTTTCCGCAGCTTCGGTGAGCGCCTGCGCCAGCGGCAGCATCAGTCCGTCGCGCTTCTTCAGCAGCGCCAGCGCCGCACGCTGCGCCGAACGGCGCCCGAGCCCGGGCGTCTTCGCGAGCAGGTCGATCAGCCGCGCGATCTCGGGACTGACGGAAGGAAGGCGGGAATTGCGCAAGTGAGGATCAGAACGGCATCTTGAAGCCGGGCAGCATGCCCATGCCGGATGTGGCGTTCTTGAACTCGTCATTCTGCGCTTCTTCCAGTTTGCGGCGCGCATCGTCGTGCGCGGCCTTCACCAGGTCCTCGACGATTTCCTTTTCCTCGGGCTTGAGCAGCGAGGCGTCGATGGTGATGCCGAGCAGCGCGGTCTTGCCCGACAGGCGCACCTTCACAAGCCCGCCGCCCGCCGCGCCTTCCACTTCCATCGCTTCGAGCTTGGCCTGCGATTCGGCGATCTTGGCCTGCATGGCCTGCGCCTGACGCATGATCTGGGAGATGTCCTTCATCGCCATTCCTTCACTATGATTGGCCTTCCTTGCGGCGCGGGCGCGTCGGCGGCTTCAGCTGCACGACGTCGCCGGTTTCTTCCGGTTCGGGTTTGCGCCAGTCCTTGATCTTCGCGCCGGGAAACGCGGCGAGCGCGTCGGCGACAAAGGGGTGGCGCTTCAGTTCTTCGAGGGCTTCCGCGCGCGCGCGCGCGCGGCTTTCGGCGAAGCTCTCCACGCCGCCCGTCGCGTCGGCGCGCACGTCCCACGGGACGCCCGTCCAGTCCGCGAGTTTCCGCGACAGGCGCGCGGGCAGGTCGTCCGGCATGCCGGCGACGGGTTCAAACAGGATGCGTCCGGGCGCGAACGCGACGAGCCGCACGAAACGCTCGACGGCGATCTGCAGGTCGATGTCACGCGCGGCGTCGATGAGCGCGAGCACGTCGTTGAAGGTTTCGAGCTTGGGGCCTTCGCTCTGGGAGCGCGGGCCTTCTGGCCCGCTCTCGCTGCGAGCCTGAAGGCTCGCGGTCCCCGCGCGCAACATCCTGGCGATTTCTTCCGGCGGCGGGATGGTCGCCGCCGCACACAAGCGCACCAGCGCCATTTCCGCAGCCGCGATCGGCTCCGGCGCGCGGGTGCATTCTTCCAGCGCCTTGAGCAGCATCTGCCACAGGCGCGAAAGCTGCGCCGGCGAAAGCGAAACGGCGATGGCGCGGATGCGCAACGCCCAGTCCTGTCCGCCGACGACGCGCGCGTCCGCGCCGAGCGCCTGCACGCGTGCAGCCTCGTGGCCGATCTCCAGGAGATCGCGCAGGACAAGCGCCGGATCGGCGCCGGCGTCGTACTGCGCGCGGATCTCGATGAGGGCGGACTTCGCGTCGCCGCGCGCCACCGCCTCGAACAGATCGGCCACGCGCAGGCGATCGGCGAGACCCAGCATCTCGCGGATGTCGGCCGCGCTGACCGCGCCGCCGTCGGGCTTTTGCACCATCGCCTGGTCGAGCAGCGAAAGGCCGTCGCGCACGGAGCCTTCCGCCGCACGCGCCACGAGCGCGATGCCGTCGGCGTCGACCTTCACGTGTTCGGCGGCGCAGATGTTCGTCAGGTGCGTCGCGAGCCGCTCCGGCGACACGCGCTTGAGGTCGAACCGCTGGCAGCGCGACAGGACCGTCACCGGCACCTTGCGGATTTCGGTCGTCGCGAAAATGAACTTCACGTGCGGCGGCGGTTCCTCGAGCGTCTTCAAGAGGCCGTTGAAGGCCGCCGTCGAGAGCATGTGCACTTCGTCGATGATATAGACCTTCGTGCGCGCCGACACCGGCGCATAGCGCACGCCGTCGAGCATCTCGCGGATGTCGCCGATGCCGGTGCGCGAGGCCGCGTCCATTTCGAACACGTCGGGGTGGCGGCTCTCCATAATCTCGCGGCAGTGCACGCCGAGCGGATCGAGATGGATCGACGGCTTCTTCACCGTGTCGCTCTCGTAGTTGAGCGCCCGCGCCAGCAGCCGCGCCGTCGTCGTCTTGCCCACGCCGCGCACGCCCGTGAGGATGTAGGCGTGCGGGATGCGGTCGAGCGTGAAGGAGTTGCCGATGGTGCGCACCATCGCTTCCTGGCCGATCAGATCCTCGAACGTCCGCGGGCGGTACTTGCGGGCAAGCACCAGATAGCCGCCACCGGAGGGGGCTGGATCGCCGAAGAGGGAGGGGCCGGAATCACCGGGTGTGTCGGACATGGCTCACATATAGCGTCGCCGACGCGCGCTCGCGAGCGTTCACGGGAAGTTCGGTACAGACAGGACGGCGACCCGTTCGCTACCCGTTGCGGCTGCTTCCTTCCGGACCTGACCGGGTTGGCGGGGCGGCCGTCCACCGCCTGTCTGCGCGGCGCATATCGCCCTTCGCGGTGGCGGACGCAAGACGTCCGGCGACTAGACTGATCGGTCCAGAGGCGCTATGGACCGATCAGTCTGGAGGCGCCATGTCCGAAATACCCGAGGGCTTCACGCCGCACTACCGCAAGAGCCCGGTCACCGACCCGTGGGAGCCGCTCTATTCCCGCAAGGGAGAGGCTGCCGTCGAGATCGGCTTCCGCGCCACGGCGGCGCACTGCAACTCGCGCGGCTTCGTCCATGGCGGGGTGATCGCGGCGCTGGCGGACAACGCGCTCGGGCTTTCCGTCGGGGCGGCGATAATGGGGCAGGGCTCCCCCGCGCCGTCGGGCCTCGTCACGGTGTCGCTGTCGCTCGACTATCTCGCCACCGCCCGGATCGGTCAGTGGGTGCAGGTCACGCCGCGCGTACTCAAGACCGGCCGCAACCTCGGCTTCGCGGACGCCATCGTCAGCGCCGACGACGCGCCGGTCGCGCGCGCCAGCGCCTCCTTCCGCGTGATGGCGTGAGCGATGCGTCCGCCCGCGCGCGCATTCTCGCCGCCGCGCAGGATCTCTTTCAGCGACGCGGTTTTCACGCCGTCGGGCTCAGCGACATTCTCGCCGTCGCAAAGGCGCCAAAAGGCTCGCTCTATCACCACTTTCCGGCCGGCAAGGATGAGCTTGGCGCGCGCGCCGTAGAGGGTATCGCCGCCGACGTGACCGCCTACATCGCCGCGCGCCGCGCCGAGGGAGCGGGCGCCGTCGACATCATCGGCGATCTCGCGGAGATGAGCGCGCGGCGGATGGAACAGGAGCGCTTCGGCTGGAGCCCGCTGATCGCCGCCGTCGCGCACCAGACCGGCGCGGACACGCCGCTGCTCGCGCAGGCGCTCGCGGGCGCCTATGCGGGCTGGCGGCGCCTGCTGGGCGAAGCGTTCGCGGACGAGGGGTTCGCCCCGGAGATCGCGCAGTCGCTGGCGCGGACCGCGATCGCCCTGCTCGAAGGCGCGGTGATCCTGGCGCGGGTCGACCGGGACGCCGCTCCGTTGCGCGCGGTGCAGCGTCAGACGACGCGGCTCGCGGCGCTGGAGCGCGAAGACCGCCCGCCGACAAACGGCTGAGCCAGACCCTACATGCCAGACGCTTTGCAAAGAGGTAGGCAGTGAACAATGAAGCTGCGTTTTCGGAAGGCCCTGAAGGCCCGGAAAGCGGCGCAAGAAAGCCCGTTCGCTTGACGTTCCGGGCGGGCCTTCATAGCTATCGGCCATGGCCCTGCGCACCATTCTCACCGTCCCGCACCCTGTGCTGAAGCAAGTCTCCAGGCCCGTGGAAGGCGGCGTCACCGATGAACACCGGGCGCTGATGGATGACATGCTGGAGACTATGTACGAGGCGCCGGGTGTCGGTCTCGCCGCCGTCCAGATCGGCGTGCCGCTGCGCATTATCGTCATGGACATCTCGGCGAAGGAAGACGAGCGCGAACCGCGCTACTTCGTGAACCCCGAGATCACCTGGAAATCCGACGAGTTGAAGAGCTGGGAGGAGGGCTGTCTCTCCGTGCCGGAAATCTACGACGACGTGGAACGCCCCGATCGCGTGAAGATCCGCTACCTCGACTACAACGGCAAGGAAGTGGAGGAAGAAGCCGACGGCCTCTTCGCCGTGTGCATTCAGCACGAGATGGATCATCTGGAAGGCATAGTCTTTCTGGATCATCTCTCGCGCCTGAAGCGCGAGAGCGCCATCCGCAAGGTCAAGAAAGCGCAGCGGATCGAAGCGCTCTAATTGCGTTTCGCGCACGCTCAGCGCCACCGCATACGCGATCTTAATACCTTTCGGAGTATTAAGGATGCTTGCTGGTGTAGGGATTGCGCGTGTCGGATGTTTCTAACTCCCTTGTCGACGCAACAATCTCCAAGTTGAAATCGGCTGGTCTGAGCGGGCCAAATATTGAGGCGGCTCAGGTCCAGGTGATGAACTTGGAGACCATTTCAAATCGTGCAGGCGATCGCTGGCCTCAGGTGGCGGCGCGCATTCGCGAAGGCACAGTGAATTTTCTGACGAGCCGCATTGACGAGGCTGACGTCGTTATTCCCTGCGGCAACGGCTTTCTAGTGGTTTTTGCCCATCTGGATGAAGCCGGCGCCAAGCGCCGCATGGCGGAACTCGAGCAGGAACTCACGGGTTTCTACGCTGGCGAGGAAGGTCTCGCGGAACTTCGCGCGCGCATGGTGCACAAGTCCATGCCTAAGTCCGAGATGGTCGAACTCGCATCGCCGGCGGCGAGCGCGCGCACGGGGAGCGGCGCCAATCTCGAAATGACGTTCGTTCCCGTCTGGAGCGCACGCTTGGAATCCGTGGCCTGTTTTTTTCGCGCGCCGACCTTTTTCGAGAACGGCTGGCTGCACTACGGGTACGGTCCTCAATTCAGGAGCCACGGTTCGCATGGCACGGACTCGTTTCTCGACTTTGACATAGCGCTTCTCCACGACACGGTCGCGCGGGCGCAGCGGCACACCGCGAGCGGCGCCCGCAGCGTGCTCGGCATTTCGGTGCACGCGAGCACGCTCAAACGCTCGCATACCAGACAGGTCTATATGAAGCAGTTGCTGGCCGCGCCTCAGCACGTGATGCGCCGCATGCTCGTCAAGATCGCCGAGGTCGAAGTTGGCGCGCCGGGAAGTCTGCTGTGCGAGATGATCCGGCCCCTGCGGGATCAGGTCGGACAGGTTTCGGTCGAGTTCCATCACAGCGATCGTCCGCACGTCGATCTGCATGGCTTCGGGTGTGCGCTCGCGGGATTTCAGCTGCCGCATCACGACGCGGGGATGTCCGTGACGCAACGCCAGATCCTGGCGCGGACGATTGCGGTCTGGCATTCCATTCTGGCGCGGCGGCATATGAAACTGTTCGTCGACCGGTTCTTCAGCGCGGACCTGTTGCGCGAGGTGGCGCACGGCATCGATTTCGCGACAAGCGATCGCTTCTGGCCTGTTCGTAGCGATGCGGGTGACGTCCAGTCGTCCCCGCTCGCCGCCCTGACTGCCGACAGGGATACCCATAACCTCTGACGTCGCAGGACCGCGGGCCTCCAACATCAGCCTGGTTTGCTGTAGACCTCGGCGATGAGCACTTTTCGCATCGCCTTCATGGGCTCGCCCGATTTCGCCGTGCCGGCGCTCGCCGAGCTGCTCGCGCGGGGACGCGAGGTCGTGTGCGTCTATTCCCAGCCGCCGCGCCCGGCCGGGCGGGGTCAGGCGCTGCGCAAGACGCCCGTGCATGTGTTTTCGGAAGAGCGTGGCATCGAGGTGCGTACGCCGAAATCGCTGAAGAAGGCGCCCGAGCAGGACGCGTTCGCCGCGCTCGACCTCGATCTCGCGGTGGTGGTCGCCTACGGGCTCATCCTGCCGAAGGCCGTGCTCGATGCGCCGCGACTGGGCTGTGTGAACCTGCACGGCTCGCTCCTGCCGCGCTGGCGGGGGGCGGCGCCCATCCAGCGCGCGCTGATGGCGGGCGACCGCGAGACGGGTGTCCAGGTCATGCGCATGGAGGAGGGTCTCGATACCGGCCCGGTCTTTTCCACCGCGCGTACGCCGATCGAGCCCGACGACACGGCGCAGACGCTGCATGATCGCCTCGCTGTGCTCGGTGCGCCGCTGCTCGCCGACGCCGTGGACGAGATGGAAGCCGGGCGCGCGCGAGAGATCCCGCAGGCCGAAGATGGCGTCACCTACGCGAAGAAGATCGATCCCGCCGAGGCGCGCATCGACTGGACGAAGACTGCGCGCGAGATCGATCTGCAGATTCGCGGTCTCTCGCCGTTTCCGGGCGCCTGGTTTGAACTGCCCGGCGAGAAGGGCCCGGTGCGGATGAAGGCGCTGCTGTCGCGGCCTGGGCTTGGTTCAGGCGAACCCGGCGAAGTGCTCGACGACGAACTGCTTGTGGCGTGCGGTGAAGACGCGGTCCGCCTCTTGCGGGTGCAGCGTGAGGGACGCCAGGCGCTTGATACGTCCGAGTTCCAACGCGGAAAGCCGATCCTCGCCGGCGTGCAGTTCCGCTGAACAAGATCGCCATGCCCCGCTACAAGCTCACCCTCGAATACGACGGCGGCCCCTATCAGGGCTGGCAGCGTCTGGGGAACGCGCCGAGCGTGCAGGGCGCCATCGAGGATGCGGTGGAAAAGCTCTGCGGCGTGCGCGCGGACGTGGTCGGCGCGGGACGCACCGATTCCGGCGTGCATGCGTTGGCGCAGGTCGCGCATGTGGATCTGCCGAAGGACTACGGCGGCGACGCCGTGCGCGATGCGCTGAATGCACATCTGCGCCCGCATCCGATCTCGGTGCTGAATGCCGAGGAAACGACGCCGGAGTTCCACGCGCGCTTCGACGCGATCCATCGCGCCTACTGGTATCGCATCATCAACCGCCGCCCCGAACTCGCGCTCGATCGCGGCAAGGCCTGGCGCATCACGCGACCGCTCGACGCCGACGCCATGCACGCCGCCGCGCAGACGCTTGTCGGCGCGCACGACTTCACCACCTTCCGCGACAGCAAATGTCAGGCGAAAAGCCCGCAGAAGACGCTCGATTCGATCCGCGTCTCGCGCGCGGGCGAGGAGGTGCATCTCTATTGCGATGCGCGCTCCTTCCTGCACCGGCAGGTGCGCTCGATGACCGGCACGCTGGTGGAAGTTGGCCTCGGCAAGATGCGCGCGCGCGAGGTCGCCGATGCGCTCGCCGCGAAGGATCGCGCGCGCTGCGGGCCGGTGGCGCCGCCGGACGGGCTTTATCTGATGCGGGTGGACTACTAACCATCCGATTTTGGTTCGAGCGATTTCCGCCAGCGCGAAGTTTTCCAATCAAACTCTTCAACAGCGTCGTCAAGGGTCTGTTCAGAAACGACGATCGGCGCGAACAGAACATCACGCAGGAAAGATTTCTTCTCGTGAGCGGACCAACTCGTCCAACGAATGCGACCTATGAGAACAGCCTCCGTCAGCGTGCCAAGCAAACGGGGCCAGAGAGACTGAACCATGCGCTCGTGGGCATCGTCGATTCCCTTGGGCTTGATCGAACCTTGCTCCGATTGCATCGCCGATTCTATCGCGATGCCAAACTGAGAGACATTCCCGTTGAGAATAATCTCTTCCTGCGCCTCGCCCACAAATTTCGCGACACGCAGCAAACGACTCAGAAGCGTCTTGCCCAGGCCGACCTGAAATTCAAAGAGAAGTGTGCCGTCTTCATCGATGACTTTGACGCCCATCTCTAATAGTCCCCCGAAAAATAGCGCTTCAGGATCGCCGCGTAGAGCCTTGCCAGATCGCGCACATCGTCCACGCGCACGTTCTCATCGACCATGTGCGCCGTCGCGTTCTGCAGGCCGAGTTCGGCGACCGGGCAGAAATCCTTGATGAAGCGCGCATCCGATGTGCCGCCGCTGGTGGAGAGCGCAGGCGCACGTCCGAGCGTGTCGCGCGCGGCGTTGATGATGAGATCGGTGAACGCGCCGGGCGCAGTGTAGAAGGGTTCCCCGGTCGCACGCGCCTCGACGGCGATGTCCGCGCCCGGGGCGGAGCGCGCTGTGCGCTGGCGGCACTCCTCGATCCACGTCAGCAGTTCCGCGCCGGTATGGTGCGTGTTGAAGCGGATGTTGAACTTCGCGACGGCCTTCGCTGGGATCACGTTGTGGGCGACGTTGCCGACGTCGATGCTGGTGATCTCGAGGTTCGAGGCGTCGAAACCCGGTGCGCCGGAATCAAGGATGCGGCGGCGCAGGTGGTGGATCATGTCCAGCAGCGCGTTCACCGGATTTACGGCGAGCTTCGGATAGGCGACGTGGCCCTGTTTTCCCGTCACTGTGATGATTGCGTTGAGACTGCCGCGCCGGCCGTTCTTCACGGTGTCTGCGACGGCGTCGACGCTGGTCGGTTCGCCGACGAGGCAGTGATCGATGCGCTCGCCTTCGGCGGTGATGGCGTCGAGCAGCTTGCGCGTGCCGTCAATCGCCGGGCCTTCCTCGTCGAGCGTGATGAGAAAGCTGATCGAACCGCGTGGTTCATCGCCGCCCGCAAGAAACTGCGAGACGCCCGAGACCATCGCCGCGATTGCGGCCTTCATGTCCGCAGCGCCCCGCCCGAAGAGCACGCCGTCCTCCACGTGCGCGGCGAACGGATCGTTCTTCCAGTCGCCCGGTTCGCCCGGCGGCACGACGTCGAGGTGGCCGGCGAAGCAGAAGTTAGGCGCGCCGTCGCCGCGGCGCGCGTAGAGATTGTCCACCTCGCCGAAGCGGTAGCGCTTCACGCGGAAGCCGAGGCGTTCGAGCGCATCGGACAGCACGGCGAGCACGTCGTCGTCATGGGGCGTCACGCTGCGGCGGCGGATCAGCGCCTGCGCCAGCGGCAGGGGGTCGGCGAAATCGGTCATGGGCAAGCTCTACTGCGTCGCTGCGCTGCGGGAAAGTTGAGATACGCTGTGCGCTTGCGGGCGGACCTTCAGCCGGTATGGTGCCCCGCCCGCCAACGACGCGGGACGTATGGGAGAAAACGACATGAAGAAGGTCTTCCTCGCCGCCGCCGTGGCGGCGTTCGCGTTTGTAGCGGCGCCGGCGTTCGCGGACGGGGCCATTGACGCCTACAACGCCAACACGGTCGTCGCGACCGGCGCCAACGGCGCGGTGCTCAAGTTCCAGTTCAATGCCGACGGCAGCTACGTGATGAAGGCCGGCGATCAGGCCGTGCCGGGCCGCTGGACGATCGAGAACAACCAGTTCTGCATCACGCCGCAGGGCGACCAGAAATCCTGCTCGCCGCACGATCCGAACCGCAAGATCGGCGACTCATGGTCGGTCACCGGCGGCGACGGCGTTCAATACTCCGTGACGCTCGTCGCGGGACGGTAAGATAAAGAACTGCGCTGCGCGGTGACTGCTCCCCTCACGGGGATCGCTGCAAATGGCCATACGCCCTCACCCTGAGCTTGTCGAAGGGCGAGGGCGCATGGCGCCGACATTCCCGCAACGCCCTCTTCCTTCGACAAGCTCAGGATGAGGTCTGCAAGACGGTGATTCGCAGAGGCATCCTCGCGAGAGGACTCGCCTCGAACGTCCTAGGCGATCGCACCCGCAGAAAAGTTCAATCCCGCAGCAACTCGTTGATGCTCGTCTTCGAGCGAGTCTGCGCGTCCACCTGCTTCACGATCACGGCGCAGTAGAGCGACGGCCCGCCGTTCGGATCGGGCAGTGCGCCCGGCACCACGACGGCGTAGGGCGGCACCTCGCCGCGTGTGACCGCGCCCGTCTTGCGGTCGACGATCTTCGTGGAGGCGCCAAGGAACACGCCCATCGACAGCACCGCGCCCTGGCGCACGATCACGCCTTCGGCCACTTCGCTGCGCGCGCCGATGAAGCAGTCGTCCTCGATGATCACCGGATTGGCCTGCAGCGGCTCCAGCACGCCGCCGATGCCTGCGCCGCCGGAGATGTGCACGTTCTTGCCGATCTGGGCGCAACTCCCCACCGTCGCCCAGGTGTCGATCATCGCGCTGTCATCAACATACGCGCCGATGTTCACGAACGAGGGCATCAGCACCACGTTGCGCCCGATGTGCGCGCCGCGCCGCACGACGGCGCCCGGAACCATGCGGAAGCCCGCGTCTCGGAAGCGGTTCTCGCCCCAGCCTTCGGTCTTCAGCGCAACCTTGTCCCAATGTGGATCGTCCTGCGCGCCCATCACCTTGTTGTCGTTGAGGCGGAAGGACAGCAGCACCGCCTTCTTCAGCCATTGATGCACCGTCCACGCGCCATCGGCGGCGCGTTCGGCCACCCGCGCGGCGCCGGCGTCGAGCAGGTCGAGCGCCGCGGACACGGCGTCGCGCGCGGGGCCGGTCGTGGCGGGTGAAATGTCGGCGCGACGCTCCCAGGCGGCGTCGATGGCGGCGGCGAGATCGAGCGTCGTGTTCATGCCCGCTCGCTAGGCAATGCCCGCGCTGCGGTCAATGGAGGGCTCGACAAGGCCCCGCAGGAACGCGTGCAGGCTGGAGGTGGCGAAGTGGATGAAGGGCGCCGGCGGGGCGGGCGGCCCGACGAGCACAGTGGCGAAGCCCATCGCGGCGGCGGTCTCCAGATTGCGGTCGTGGTCCTCGAACATCACCGCGCGGGCGGGATCGAAGGCGCAACGCGCCACCAGCCGCTCGAACGCGCCGCGCTGCGGCTTGGGCACGAGGTCGGCGTCCTCGAGCGCGAACACCTCGTCGAAGGCCTGGGTCACGCCGAGCTTCGCCAGGATGCGGCCGGCGTAGTCGCGTGCGCCGTTGGTGAACACGATGCGGCGTCCGGGCAGCCGTTCGATCAGGCCCGCGAGTTCGGGATCTGCGTGCACGGCGTCGAACGACACGTCATGGACGTAGGAGAGGAAATCCGCCGCCGACGCGCCGTGATGCTTCACGACGCCGACCACGGTGGCGCCATAGGCCAGGAAGTATTTCTCGCGCAGCACCCGCGCCGCTTCGTGCTCGAACCCGGTGAGGCGGGCGATGAATGTCGTCATGCGCGCGCCGATCTCGTCGAAGACCTCGTGCTCGGCGGGGTAGAGCGTGTTGTCGAGATCGAAGACCCAGACATCGCGCTCCGCGAGATCGCGCGGTCCGGCGACGCTCAATTCGACGGTCCTGAAGCAGGTGCGCCCTGCTTCGGCGTCGCCGGCCTCGCAGCGCCCTTCTGCGCGGGCATCGTCACCGTTGCGCGCTGGTCGGCGCCGCGTTTCGCGAGCCCCGGGATCAGCGGCCCGGGCCCGCGGCCGCGCGGCACGTGGCCCGTGTCGGGATCGACGCTTTCGGTCGGACCTTCGGCGGCGACGATCGGCGCACTCGACGCCTGCGGGCGGGCGCCGACAGGCAGGAAGTCGGCGTCGAAGAACTCGACCACAAGGCCTTCGCGCCCGTCGCTCGAGATCGGCGTGAACAGCGTCTCGTCGTAGTAGCGCTCCGCGCAGCGGTCACGGCTCAGGATCGCGAACTTCGTGGGGCTCGTGCAGAATGTCGTGCCGGGCGCGGCGAGGTAGCGCTCGCCCTGCGGCGTCTCCATCACCGCGTGCACGAAGTAGACGCTCTGCACCAGCGGATCGTCGACCGCGCGCGCGCATGCGCCCGGACCGAGCGGCCACCAGCCGCGGCTTTCCCAGCCTTCGCCGCGCCGGCGCGCGACCGCCGACCACACGCGTCCCGAGGTGCGGTTGCACAGCGTCAGTCCGATGCCCGCCGCACGGCGGCGCGCTGCCGCTTCGAGCGCATCGATCAGCTGATCCTCGCTCGCCGACGCGGAAAGCTTCGCATCCTGGCGGAACCGCTGGACGGCGCCGGCCGCGAGGCGGGGATCGGTGCGCCCTGTGGCCGTGCGCGCATCATATCCGGCGTCCGCGAGCAGGCGCTGCAGGCCCTGGCTGCGCGCGCCGAACAGCGTGTAGGGATTGGCTTCGGCGAAGCTCGTGCGCCAGCTGTCGCGCTTGTTGATCTGCACGCGCCGGAAGTCGCGCTCCTCAAGGCCCATCTGTTCGCACGACGGCGGATTCTCCACCGCGAAGGAGGCGCTCGGATCGATGCAGAGTTTCGCGTCGCCGCCCCATTGCCGGCGCCCGCCGCGGTGTGCGTTCACGGTGCGCGCATAGACATAGTGGACGCCGCGCGCGAGCGGGGCGGGCGCCGCCGATCCGCACTGGCCGGGCCGCAGGCGGATCCAGCCCTGCACGACGACGGCGCGTCCGTCCGGGCGTCCGGTGGCCGCTTCAAGAATGTAGCTTGTCTGGTTGCACAGCGTCCAACCGCCGGGATTTCTGGTCTGATCCTTCTTGGCCTGCTGCGCGTGGCCGATCGGCGAGAACGCAAGGCATGCGAACGCGACGAGCGCCGTCGCCAGCGTCCACAGGAAAGCAGTCCGGCGAGCGCCAGGATCAACGAATGAGCGTGCCGGCGCCATGATCGGTGAACAACTCCATGAGCAGCGCGTGCGGCTGGCGCCCATCGAGAATGACGGCCGCCTCGACCCCTGCATCCAGCGCTGCGGTGCAGGTTTCCAGTTTGGGGATCATGCCGCCATTGGCAACGCCTGTCGCGATGAGTTCTGCAGCGCGCTGCCGGCTCATGTCGCGGATCAGCGTCTTGTCGGCGTCGAGCACGCCGGCCACGTCCGTGAGCAGCAGGAAGCGCTTGGCCTTGAGCGCGCCTGCGATCGCGCCGGCGGCGGTGTCGGCGTTGATGTTGTAGGTCGCGCCGTCCTCGGCGACGCCGATCGGCGCGATGACGGGAATGTAATCATGCTCCGTCGCGTTGATCAGCAGTTCGATGAGCGTGGCGTCCACGTGCTTCGGTTCGCCGACGAAGCCGAGATCGACAACCTGCTCGATATTGGAGTCCGGGTCGCGCTTCGTGCGCGTTACCTTTTCGCAGGTCATGATGCGCGCGTCCTTGCCGGAAAGCCCGACGCCGCGCACGTCGGCTTCGGCGCCGGCGGATGTGATGAGGTGCGAGAGTTCCTTGTTCACGGCGCCCGAGAGCACCATCTCGGCGACTTCCATGGTCTGCTTGTCGGTGACGCGCAGACCATCGACGAACGCCGACTTCACGCCCGCGCGCTCAAGCATCCGGCTGATCTGCGGGCCGCCGCCGTGCACCACCACGGGATTGATGCCTACGAGCTTGAGCAGCACGACGTCGGCGGCGAAGCGCTTGGCCGTCTCGATGTCGCCCATCGCGTGGCCGCCGTATTTGATGACGACGGTTTCGCGGTCGTAGATCTGGATGAAGGGCAGCGCCTCCGCCAGGGTCCTGGCGGTGGCGAAGCCGTTGGCGGCGAGCGCGGATGCGGTATCGGGAGAAGACTTCGTCACCGGGGCCGTTTAGGGCGCCCGGCGGCGGCGCGGAAGGGGTGTTCGGCGGCCGGCGCCGCGAGACCTGTGTGCTGGTTGGGTCAGGCTACCGCGAGCGCAGCCACGGCGGCGCGCAGCTCCGGGATTCCGCCGCCCTCGAAGGCCGAGACGGGCAGCACCACCGGGTGCGCGGCGGGGCGCTTGAGCAGGGCCGCCACGGTTTCCGCGACGATGGCGTCGAGCGCCTTGGCGGGGAGCTTGTCGGCCTTGGTCAGCACGACCTGATAGACCACCGCGCTCTCGTCGAGCATGTCCATCACGGTTTCGTCGTTGGCCTTGATGCCGTGGCGCGCATCGACGAGCAGGAACACGCGCGCAAGACCCGGCCGGCCGCGCAGGTAATCGCGCACCAGTTTCGTCCAGCGTTCGATCTCGGTCTTCGGCGCCTTGGCGTAACCGTAGCCGGGCATGTCGACGAAGCGCATGCGGTCGCCGAGCAGGAAGAAGTTCAGCTCGCGGGTGCGGCCGGGCTCTCCGGAGGCGCGCGCCAGCGCCTTGCGGCCGGTCAGCGCGTTGACGAGGCTCGATTTGCCGACGTTGGAGCGGCCCGCGAAGGCCACCTCCGGGCGATCGGCCGCCGGCAGTCCGTCCATCTTCACGACGCCGCGCTCGAACGTCACCGGCCCCGCGAACAGCAGGCGGCCCGCCTCGAGCGCATCGGCGTCCGGCGTCGTCGTCACCCGGCGACCGGGGACGAGGGCGGTTTCTTGAAGATCTTGGCCAGCCACTTGTCGAGGCCGGTCTCGACGCCCTGGTGGCGCATGATGAGATACTGCTGCGTGAACGTCAGCGTGTTCGACCACACCCAGTAGACCACCATGCCCACCGCGAAGCTCGCGAACATGAAGGTGAACATGATCGGCATGAGCTGGAAGATGCGCCGCTGCATCGGATCGGCAACCTGCTGCGGGCTGATGGCGGTCACCGCCCACATGCTGACGCCGTAGAGGATCGGCAGCAGGCCGACGGCGAGGATGAAGCCGAGCACGGGAATGTTCACCGGCGCGTCGAACGGCAGGATGCCGAACAGGTTGAGCCACGATGTCGGGTCCGGCGCCGAGAGATCCTTGATGTAGCCGACGAACGGCGCGTGGCGCATCTCGATGGTGACGAGCAGCACCTTGTAGAGCGCGTAGAAGATCGGGATCTGCAGGAAGATCGGCAGGCAGCCCGTGACCGGATTGATCTTCTCGGTCTGGTAGAGCTTGATCATCTCCTGCTGCAGTCGCTGCTGGTCGGCGGCGTAGCGTTCCTGCATCTCCTTCATCTTCGGCTGCAGCTTCTGCATCTTCGACATGGTCTTGTACGAGTTGTACGCGACCGGGAAGAGCAGGGCCTTCACGACGATCGTCGTGAGCATGATGGCGAGGCCGAAATTGCCGACCATCTTGTAGAAGTTTTCCAGCAGCCAGAAGAACGGCCGCGTCAGGAAGTAGAAGTTGCCCCAGTCGACGGCCTTGGTGAAATCCGTCGCGCCGAGGGACGCTTCGTAGTTGCGCAGGATCTCCACGCGCTTGGCGCCGGCGAAGAAGTGGTGCGTGGACTTCGCCTCGCCGTTCGCTGCGACGGTCAGCGGCTCGCCGATGTAACCGGCTTCATAGACCGTGCGGCCGTCCGCGCCGCGGCGCGCGGTGTAGCGGCCGCTGACGGCGGTCGAGCGTTCGGGGATCACGGCGGCGAGCCAGTACTTGTCGGTGATGCCGAGCCAGCCGCCGGTGCTTGGCACGCCCGCCAGCAGCTTGTCGGCGTTCTGGCCCTTGCCCTTGTCGGCGGCCTTGTAGTCGGTCTCGTAGAGCGTGCCGTCGAGAACGCCGGTGAAGCCTTCGTGGACGGTCATGTAGTTCATCAGGTCGTCGGGCAGGCCGTGGCGGCGCACGGCGCCGTAGGCGCGCAGGCTGCGCGGCGTGGCGCTCGCGTTGGCGACGGTGTCGGAGATCGTGAAGACGTAATTGTCATCCACGGCGACGGTGCGCGTGAACGTGAGGCCGTCGCCCGTCGCGTAGGTCATCGTCAGCGGCGTCTGCGGCGTGAGGCTCGCGCCTTCGGGCGCCGTCCACGTCGGGATGATGTCGATGGTGCCTTCGGAATCGGTCCAGCCGAACACGCCGTAAGTCGCGCCGCGCGCGGCTTCGGGGTTGAGGAACACGACTTCGGGGCTCGTCGGGTCGACGGTCTGGCGGTAGCGCTTCAGCGAAAGATCGTCGATGCGTCCGCCGTCGAGCGCGATGGAGCCGTCGACGCCCGGCGCGTCGAACTTCACGCGCTTGCCCGTCGCCACCGCGACGCCGCGCTCCACGGGCCCAGTCGCTGCCGCGACCGGCCCTTCGACACGCGCCTTCTGCACCGCCGCCCGCTCCGCGATCACCGCAGCGCGCTGCTGCTTCTGCATCGGCTCGAGCACGAGGAAATTGTAGGGCAGGAAGATCGCCAGCGAGACCACGATCGCGAGGATCATGTTGCGGTTCATGCCGTCGTCCTGGGGACCGCCGGGGTTGGTCATCGATCTTCCTTGATGGGTATGGCAGCCCTAACGCGCGGAAGCGGCGGGCGAAACGTCAGGCTTTCCGCTCCAACGCGGCGGCGAGCCTTAACAACGCGTCTTTCATATCGTCAAGCAGGGCGTCCCATGGGGCGTCTGCCGTAGCGTCGCGGGCGAGGAACACATAGTCGACGCCGGGCAGCCCGTGGAGGGGCACAAGCTGGCGCGCCGCCTCGCGCAGTCGCCGGCGCGAGCGGTTGCGGATGACGGAATTGCCGATCTTCTTGGTGCAGGTGAAACCCACGCGGGGCGGGCCGTCGTCGGGGCGACCGTCAGCGGACGCGGGGCGACGCCTGGCCTGCGCGGCCAAGGTCGTGCGGCCCTTGCGCTCGCCCTTCTGGACATACTGGAATTCCGGCCGCTTGCGCAGCCGTTCTGGAGCCCTGATCAGACTGAATGTCAGGCCGACAGCTTCTTGCGGCCCTTGGCCCGGCGGCGGCTGAGCACCTTCTGGCCGTTCTTTGTCGCCATGCGGAGACGGAATCCGTGGCGGCGTTTGCGCACGAGCCGGCTCGGCTGATACGTCCTCTTGGTGGCCACGGTCGTCCTCGTCGTTCATGAAATGAGCCGGGGCGAATACACGGGTGAAGGGGCAGGCGTCAAGCGCGCAACCGGAATGATCCGGCCAGCGTAAGCCCGGGGGCGGGTCCTGTCCGCGCCCTTTTTCGCCGACGACCGAGGACTTTGCCCCATGCGCGCGCTCCTGACGGGACTGCTTCTGGCCTGCACCATCGGGGCGGCCCAGGCCGCCGAGCCAGATCCCGCGCCCTTCGATGCGCTGCTCGGCCGCTACGTCTCGACCGCGCCTGACGGGGTCAACCGGGTCGACTACGCCGCCTGGAAGGCCTCCGGCGCCGACCGCGCGGCCCTCGACGCCTACATCGCCTCCGTGGAGCGCACGCGCATCTCCACGCTCTCCCGCAACGAACAGTTCGCGACCTGGGCCAATCTCTACAACGCCGCCACCGTGCGGGTGATCCTCCAGCGCTTTCCGGTGCGGTCCATCCGCGACATCCGCAGCGAAGGCGCGGGCTTCTTGGCGAAGGCGCTGGCCGGGCCGTGGCAGACGAAGGTGGTCGCCGTGGAGGGCCGCAGGCTCTCGCTCGACGAGATCGAGCACACGATCATGCGCCCGGCATTCCGCGATCCGCGCGTGCACTACGCCGTCAACTGCGCGTCGATCGGCTGCCCGAACCTCATGGTGCAGGCGTTCCATGCTGCGACCCTCGAGGCCGAACTCGATGCGGCCGCGCGCGCCTATATCAATCATCCGCGCGCGGTTTCCGTGGCGGGACGCGGCTTACGCCTGTCGTCGATCTATGATTGGTACGCGGGCGATTTCGGCACGCCAGCGCAGTTGCGCACGCATCTCCTGCGCTACGCCGCGCCCGACCTCGCCGCGCGCATCCGCGCGACCGATCGCATCGCCGGCTACGGCTACGACTGGAGACTGAACGTGAGGGCAGGCCGTTGAACGAAACGTCGAAACCGAAGAGCGGGGGGTGGCTGCGATTCCTGCCGTTGCTTGTGATTGTCGCGGGGCTGGGCGCGGCGATTGCGCTCGGCCTGCACAAGCAGCTTTCCTTTGAAACCCTGCGCGCGCAACGGGAAACGCTGACAGCGTTCGTGGCCGGGCAGCCTGTGGCGGCGGTCGCGATCTTCCTCGGCGTCTACATCGCGTTCACGGCGCTGATGATTCCGGGCGCGCTGTGGATCACCATTGCGGGCGGGTTTCTCTTCGATCTTGCGGGTGGAGCCGCCGCCACCGCCGTTGGCGCGACGCTCGGCGCCACGCTTCTCTTTCTCGTGGCGCGCACCTCGCTGGGCGAACCGCTGCGACGCCGCGCCGGGCCGTTCCTCAAGAGGCTCGAAGCGGGCTTTCAGGAAAATCCCTTCAGCTACATGCTGACGCTGCGCTTCCTGCCCGTGGTGCCGTTTCCTGTCGCCAACATCGCGCCCGCCGTGCTCGGTGCCAAACTGCCGGACTACATGATCACCACCGCGCTCGGCATCATGCCCGGCGTGCTCGCCTACACGTGGATCGGATCGGGGCTGGGTGCGGCGTTCGACAGCGGCGCGGAGCCCAACATCGCGGGCTTCGCAAAGCAGTTGCTGCCGGCCTTCTTCGCACTCGCAGCCGTGTCGCTGGCGCCGGTCCTCATCAAACGTGCTCGCCGAAAGAAGCCCGCATGAAATCGCTGAAGGCAGATATCGCCGTCATCGGCGCAGGTTCGGGCGGACTGTCGGTGGCGTCAGGCGCCGCGCAGCTCGGCCTCAAGGTCGTGCTGTTCGAGCGCGGCGAGATGGGCGGCGATTGCCTCAACTATGGCTGCGTGCCGTCGAAGGCCATCATTGCTGCGGGCAAGGCGGCGCAGGGATTTCGCACGGCGCAGCGCTTCGGGATCGCGAACGCCGAACCCGTCGTCGACTGGACCGCCGTAAAGGCCCACATCGCCGGCGTCATCGAAACCATAGCGCCCATCGACAGCCAGGAGCGCTTCGAGGGCCTCGGCGTCACTGTCGTTCGCGAAAGCGCACGCTTCACCGGCCCGCGCACGCTTGCGAGCGAAAACGTCACTGTGCGCGCCGACAAGATCGTCGTCGCCACCGGCGCGCGCGCCTTCGTGCCGCCGATCCCGGGCCTCGCGGAAACGCCCTACTTCACCAATGAGACCATCTTCTCCGCGCCGGAGTTTCCGAAGCGACTGGTCATCCTTGGCGGCGGCGCCATCGGCATAGAACTCGGCCAGGCGTTCCGCCGTCTCGGCGCCGAGGTCACGATCCTCGAAGCCGCGCGCGCGCTCGGGCCGTTCGATGAGGACGCCGCGAAACTCGCGGTGGAGAGCTTGCGCCGCGAAGGCGTCGTGATCCGCGAAGGCGCGAAGGCGGTCGCGGTATCGGGCGCGGCCGGCGCCGTGCGCGTCGAAATCGAAACCACCGCAGGCCGCGAAACCATCGACGGCACGCACCTTCTGGTGGCCATCGGCCGCCGCGCGCAGATCGACGGGCTCGATCTGGAGACGGGCGGCGTCAAATTCACGCCCAAGGGCGTCGAAACCGATGCGTTCCTGCGCTCGGTGAGCAATCCGCGCGTGTGGGCCGTCGGCGATGTCGCGGGCCGCGAGCAGCTCACCCACGCCGCCGGCTGGCACGCGAGCGCCTTCGTGCGCAGCGTGCTGTTCAAGGCCAGGACCCGCGCGGATTCCGCGCCGATTCCGTCGGCGGTCTACTGCGATCCCGAGATCGCGCAGATCGGCCTCAGCGAGGCCGCCGCCCGTGCGAAATTCGGCGACGCGGTGAAGGCCGTCTCGGTCCCGTTCCACGACAACGACCGCGCGCAGGCCGAACGCGCGACCGAAGGCTTCGCGCGCATCGTCGTCGGGCCTGGCGGAAAGATTCTCGGCGCGAGCATCGTCGGCGACGGCGCGGGCGATCTCATCCAGATCGTCGTCGTAGCCATGGCCAACAAGCTGGGGCTGCGCGCGCTCACCAACATCGTCGCGCCCTATCCCACGCGCGGGGAAATCGTGAAGCGTGCGGCGGGCGCTTTCTACACGCCACTGCTGTTCAGTCCCGGCACGCGCCGCCTCGTCGGTTTGCTGAAGCGGCTCCCCTGAGCGGTTTCACAGCCTTGTGAACCCTGCGCCCTTCGTCCAGAACTCACGCATGGAGAGGGGCTCCGCTTCCACAGACACCGGCGCGCGCCGCTACATGGGCGGGCTCGCGCGGCAATTGCTGGCGCTCACCATCGCGTTCGTGGTGGTGGCGGACGTGGTGCTGATCGGGCCGGCGCTCGGCGCGTTCCATGACGAGTGGCTGCGCAGCCGGATCGATGCGGCGCAGGTGGCGGCCCTCGCCCGCGAAGCCGCGCCCACCGGCGCGCTCACCGAACAGCTCGAACAGGAACTGCTGCTCAACGCCGGCGTGCGGGTCGTTGCGCTGCAGCGCGACGAGGAGCGCGTGCTGACGCTGCAGTCGCAGATTCCCGCCGATGTCGCGATGCGCACCGTCGACCTGCGCACCGATCGCAATGGCGCGGCGATGTTCGACGCGCTGTCGAGCCTCATGGCGCCGGAGGGCAGGCTGGTGCGCGTGCTGGCCGCGCCGCGCTACGAGAGCGGACGCTTCATCGAGGTGGTGATCGGCGAGCAGCAGCTCAAGCGCGATCTCGCTGCGGAGGCGCGCCAGCTGTTTGTGAACACGCTGCTCGTGTCGCTGATCGTCGGCGGTCTGCTCTATGCGGCGCTGCTCGCCATCGTCGTGCGTCGCATCGTGCGCCTGAGCGGGGCCATCGAGGCGTTCGGCAAGCGACCGAACGATCCCGGCGTGCATTTCAATCCATCGGGCGGCGACGACGAAATCGCGCGTGCGGAGATTGCGCTCGCCGGCATGGAGCAGGACGTGCGCGCGGCGTTGCGCGAGAAGGACAGGCTTGCAGCGCTCGGCTCGGCGGTGGCGAAACTCGCGCATGACCTGCGCAACAGCCTCGCCACCGCGCAGCTCGTCACCGAGCGTCTCGCCGGCAGCGACGATCCGCAGGTGCGCCAGTCCGCGCCGCGTCTCGAACGCGCCATTGCCCGCGCGGCGGCGCTCGCGGAAGCCACGCTGCGCTACGGCAAGGCCGATGAACTGCCCGCACAGCGGCGCGCGGTGTCCGTGCGCGTGGTGGTGGAGGAAGCCGCCGACGATGTCCGCGCGCAGTTCGGCGGGGTCGCGTGGCGCAACGAGGTCGGCGAGCATCTGCTGGCGATGGCCGATCCCGAACAGCTGCACCGCATCTTCGCCAACCTCATCCGAAATGCCGCGCAGGCGCTGAAGGGGCAGGCAGACGGTGAAATCGTCGCCACGGCGCGCCTCGTGGACCGCCAGATCGAGATCGACATCACCGACAGCGGCCCCGGCATCCCGCAGGACCTGCGCCCGCGCCTGTTCGAGCCCTTCGCCAGCGCGCGCCGCGACGGCGGCGTCGGCCTCGGCCTCGCCATCGCGCGCGAACTTGCGCACGGCATGGGCGGGGACGTGACGCTGTGCGCCGAAGGCGCCGGCGCCTGCTTCCGCGTGACACTGCCGGCGGCGTGAGCGCGAATATTGCGGAAAATTAGGGGGAACGAACGCGCGCGCTCCCCCGGAAATGCGGGGATAGAATCTACCTTTCCCGGGATCGCTGCGGGAGCGGCGAGTCCGGGGCCCATAGGCGCGGACGGCGCGGAAAGGCCGCTGCGCCAACGCTTTTCACCCGGTCAGCGGCGACAATGGCTCCCGGACTCGCCGCTCTGCGGTGGTCCGGGAATGGGTGAAATTGCGGGGAAAGAAAAAAATCTATCCGGCCGGGGTCCCGCTCGTTGGATCATCGCTCCGTCATTCACCTGACAGGGAGCCACGGACGAACCCCATGCAGATCTTCACCCCAGTCACCCGCACCGATCTTCAAGCGCACGCCCAGAGTCTCAGACTCTGGCTGCTGGAGATCGCTGTCTGGCTGTTGGAGGCGATCGGGTTTCGGGAAGGGCGCATTGCACTGAACGGCATGCGGATGGAGGCGCGTCGCGAACTGCGCCGGCTCATCTTCCTGATGATGTGCGCACGGATGCGCTTCCGCAAAGCGGAGCGGCGCCGACGCTGGGTGCGTCCGCCATCGACGCCGCGCGGATTTCGGTATGCGCAGCGCAGGCTGGACATGGTGCGGCTGTACACGCGCGGGATCGCGCTGAAGACGTTCGCGGAGATGCGAAGAGCGCTGGATGATCTCGATGCCGTCGTGACACGCGCCATCGCACGCGTGCCGAAGAGCATCTCCACCGGCAGGCTCGTCATCACCCGGAGCGGCGGCGCCCCCGCCGACGTAACCCTGTCGGCACCGTACGCCGACGAGGTCGCCCACGCTCCGGACACGTCATGATGACCGCGAGTAGGACCGCGGGCCTATGGCCCGCAAACCCCATTTTCGAGCCACGCGAGATTCCCCAGAGTCTGGCGGCGAGGGCATATGCGGGCCATAGGCCCGCGGTCCTACTCGCGGACAGTGGTTCAGCGCACCGGCGCGCTCGCCGTCGTCTTCGCCACGCCTTCGCGTCGCGAGTCCGCGCCGCCGTCGAAGCCCGTCGCGGTGATGCGGATGCCGTGCAGGCCGCTCGATTCAAGCTGCGAAGGGCGGAAGGTCCAGCCCCGCGCGGTCAGCGCATCGGCCACGCCCGGCGCCATGCGGCCGGTCTCGGCTGGCGCGATCGCGGTGCGCGCGGTGATGTTGGGCAGGTCGATCGCCTGTTGCATCGGCAGGTTCCAGTCGATCAGGCCGATGATCGTCTTCGACACATAGCCGATGATCGCCGAACCGCCCGGCGAGCCGACCACGGCGTAGAGTTTGCCGTCGGCGTCGAACACCAGCGTCGGCGCCATCGAGGAGCGCGGCCGCTTTCCCGCCGCCGGGGCGTTCGCCACCGGCAGGCCGTTCTTCGTCGGCGCGAGCGAGAAATCCGTGAGCTGGTTGTTGAGCATGAAGCCGCCCGCCATGCGCATCGAGCCGAAGACGCTCTCCACGGTCGCGGTCATCGCCACCGCATCGCCATTGCCGGCGACCACCGACAGGTGCGTCGTGCCCGGCACCTCGTTGGTGCGGTCGCGGCCCCAGCGGTCGAGCAGCGATGGTCCGCCGACGACGAGCGAAGGATCGCCCGGTTGCAGGATCGCCGGCGGCGCCTTCGCCAGATCGATCTCGCGGGCGCGCACGCTCAGATAGCGCGGATCGGTGAGACCTGCGGTCGGCACCGGCACGAACTGGTCGTCGCCCACATAGTGATCGCGATCGGAATACGCGATGCGGCTCGCCCACAGATAACCTGCCCAGTCATCGACATTCGTTGCGCCCACAGGCGCCGGTCGCGCGCGTTCGTAGAGGCCGAGCGTGGAGAGCACGGCGATGCCGCCCGAGCTCGGCGGACCCATGCCGCACACGCGATACGTCCGATAGGCGCCACAGACCGGATCGAGCTTGCGCGGCGCGACATTGCGCAGGTCCGCGAGCGAAAGCGTGCCCGGACGCGGCGCGCGTTGCACTTGCGCCACGATTTCCGCAGCGATGGCGCCTTGCTGCAGCGCGCGCGCGCCCTGGGTCTGGATCGCGCGCAGGGTCGCGGCATATTTCGGATTGGTGCGTCGCGCGCCCGCAGCGAGGGGCGCGCCGTTGGCGTCGTAGAAATATGCGCCCGCCTCGGGGTCCTGCTTCAGTGGGCTGTTGGCGCCGACATAGGCGATGAGGTTTGCAAGTCGCGGCGTGACGATGAAGCCCTCGTCGGCAAGCTTGATCGCCGGTTCAAACAGCACGCGCCACGGCAGCACGCCATGATCGGCGTGGGCTTTCTCCAGCATCGCGATCAGCGACGGCGCGCCGGTGGACAGCCCGCTCGCCACGGCGTCGCGGAAAGGCAGCGGCTGGCCGTTGGCGCCGAGGAAGAGGTTGGGCGTCGCGCCCGCCGGCGCCCGCTCGCGGCCGTCATAGGCGTCAATGTCGTTGGCGGACTGGTCGTAGTTCAGCAGGAAGGCGCCGCCGCCGATGCCGGCCGACTGCGGCTCGACAAGGCCCAGCACCATCATCGTCGCGATCGCGGCGTCCGTCGCCGAGCCGCCCCGGCGCAACATCTCGAGACCGGCATCCACCGCGCGGGGATCGGCCGCCGCGACCATGCCGACGCCGGACGTGGCGCCTGGCTCCGTCGGCGGGGGAGAGGCGCAGGCGCTGACCGCCAGTGCGAAGGCAATGCTCAGGAAGCTCAGGCGACGCATCGGCGGAAAACCTTGTATGGGGTGATTTGTTCCAGACCCTACGACGCCGAGGCCGCGCAATCCATGTCGACGCCCACCCCCTCCAGGCACGGACCCGGTCCGCTGAACACCATCGCCGACGTGCCGGGCGTGCTCGTGGGGTCCGCAGAGGATCTCGATGTCCGCACGGGCGCGACGGTGATCTTGCCGCCGGTCCGCGCGGTGGCGGGGGTCGACGTGCGGGGCGGGGGACCGGGCACGCGGGAGACCGATCTGCTCGCGCCAGAGAACCTCGTCGACGCCATCGATGCGATCGTGCTGTCGGGCGGCTCGGTCTACGGCCTCGCGGCGGCGGACGGCGTGGTTGCGGCGCTGGGCGCGGCGGGCAAGGGCTTCGTCATCGCGCCGGGGCTGAAGACGGCGCCCATCGTGCCCGGAGCTATCCTGTTCGATCTCGCCAACGGCGGCAACAAGGACTGGGGCGGCGCGCCGCCCTACGCCAGGCTGGGCCGGGAGGCGCTGGAGCGGGCGTCAGCGGACGTCCGGCAGGGCAGCGTGGGGGCCGGCACGGGCGCGATGGCCGGGGCGCTGAAGG
>WRPF01000259.1 GCA_009773335.1 Caulobacteraceae bacterium | reverse complement strand
ACCTCGCCGCGCATGCCCGCGATGCGTCCGAGATCCGCGCGCAGCACCTCGTCGTGCGAAACGTCCACGCCCGCCGCGACCAGCGCCACGATGCGTCGCAACACGGCCATCACGAGCCGGTGCCGATGTCCGATGTCCAGTTGCGACTGGAACATGCGCAGGATCGCGCGCTCCAGATCGTCGCTCCAATCCAGCGTCCCGACGCCATAGTGCCGCAGCGCCGCCTGCACCAACCCGAGGAAGTCCGGCGCGATGCCCGCTCCGCGCGAGCGCACGCGACGTGCGTACACACGCATGCGCGCGTCGTTCGACGGACCCAGTACACCACCTTCCTCGATGTGGCGCGAGCGGGAGAACAACTGCTCGATGTCCGCGAACGCCGTGAGCTGGCTGCGCACGCGCGCCAACTCGTCCAGGAACGGCTTCGACAGGCGCCGAGGCAGCGGCGTTTCGAACAGTTCGAGGATCTTTTCCAGGCGCGTCGGATTCACGTCGAAGCCGAGGAAGATGCGATCGACGTCCTCGTGCACCGCTTCGATCGCGAGGTGCCGCAGCTCGTCCGTCGCGCGGTCGGCGGCGCTCAGATCGGGCGCGCCCGGCCCGCCATCGGGGTTGCGCGCGAACAATACCGCGAGCGGATCGTGTTCCACGGGCAGCGAGAGCCGCGCGCTGGTGTGGCCGTTGCCCGCGTCGCGCGCGCGATCGATGACCAGCAGCAACTCGCCCGCGGCGACTTGCTGGCCCTTGCGCACGCGCACTTCGGTCACCGTGCCGGAGACGGGCGCGGTGAAGCCAATCTCC
This sequence comes from Caulobacteraceae bacterium, assembly GCA_009773335.1. Classification (GTDB taxonomy): domain Bacteria; phylum Pseudomonadota; class Alphaproteobacteria; order Caulobacterales; family Aquidulcibacteraceae; genus VFBF01. Next base: position 688 of record WRPF01000259.1, on the reverse strand, counting down.
ATCTTCATCGCTTCAAGCAGGCCGAGCGTCTGTCCGGTCGTGACGCTGTCGCCCGGCGCAACATCGATCGACACCACCATCGATGGCGTACCCGGCGTAGGTAACGTCCACCGATCACGAAGCGCGCCGCGTGCTCGCCCGGATCGCCGTACGTCGCGCGCACCATCTGCCCGCCCATGTGCACGCGGTAGCGGTTGGAGCCGACCGAGTAGACGTGCAATCGGTACTGCTCGCCACGGTGCTCGAGATCGATCTCGCGACCCGCCGGGTTCGGCACCTTGTCGGGCGTGATCGTGCTGGTGTCGGCGAAGAAGTTCCGCCGCACCGCCCGGTAACTCGCGCGGTACGCGAGGATCGCGGCGATGGTCAGCGCCTCCTGCGCGTACTCGGCGGCGACCTCGCGCGTGGCGTTCCAGCGGTCGAGCCAGCGTGTGTCGACACTTCCCGCGCGATACGCGTCGGCTTCGAGCAACTCCAGCAGGTAGCCCTTGTTGGTGGCGCCGCCCTCGATGACCAGGTCGAAGTCGCGCAGCGCACTCACCAGCCGCGCGCGCGCCTCTTCACGCGTCGCGCCGCGCGCGAGCACCTTGGCGATCAGCGAATCGAACGCCGACGGGACCGTGCTGCCGTAGACGACACCACTGTCGATGCGCAGGCGCGGACCGAGCGCGGGATCGAAGCGCGCGAC
>WRPF01000258.1 GCA_009773335.1 Caulobacteraceae bacterium | reverse complement strand
CGAGGGGAGCACACGCTCGACCTTGCCTTGCAAGAGGCACGTGCCGGTCACGGGTTGCTCCTTGCTCCACAGCCACTGCTTGCCGCGCACGATGCCGTCGACCGTCACCTGCGTTGCGTCCATCTTGAGCGCACCGCCGGTCATGCCCCCGAGTTGCGCCATCACGCCGCCCATCATCCCGCCCTGGCCGGGCCGCAGCGGTTCCATGCGCACGTGCACGTCAAACGCCTCCAGCGAGTTGTCGGCCGCGAGCGCGGTGAAGCGCTTGACGATGTCCTGCGCGACGGGTGGCGCCGCTCCCATCCCGCGCCCCGCGTTGCACACGCCGTTGGCGCCGAGCGCCACCTGCCGCACGCGATCGGTCAGGCTGACCTCGGCCTGTCCCCACGCCCCCAGGAACAGCGTCACGGCGACCGCCACGGCCGTCAGCACCAGTCGGAGATTCACGTTCTGGATCCTATCACTTCATCGGGGCGCTACACTGCGCCGATGGCCGCCCAGGAAGCCAAGCGTTCGCCGCCGGTCGAGCAGTTGCTCGGCGCGATGGAGGGCTGGGGCGCATCCGATCTGTTCGTGTGCGCCGGCAAGAAGCCCGCTCGACGTGCCGCCGACGCCACCCGAGGAAGTCGAGCGCTTCCTCGCGCACGCGTTGAGCGCGGATCGCCTCGACGAGTTCCAGCGCAGCGGTGATCTCGACGCCGGCTTCACCTTGCGCGGCGGCAAGCGTTTCCGGCTCAACCTGTCGCGGCAACTCGGCCTTGCCGGCATCGTTGCACGCGCGCTGCCGAGCGGCGCGCTCGAGTTCGCGGACCTCGGCCTGCCGCCGACGTTGCGTACCTGGGCAGAGCGCACGCGGGGCCTGGTGCTGGTGACGGGCGCCGCCGGCGCGGGCAAGTCGACGACCACCGCCGCCATCGTGCACCACATCAACAAGACGCGGCCGGCGCACATCGTCACCATCGAGGACCCGATCGAGTTCGTGCACACCGACGATCGCGCGCCGCAGTCCGGAAGCGGCGCGCGTCGCGTTGCAGGCCGCGCTCACGGGCCACCTCGTGCTCGCGACCCTGCACACGGTCGACGTGTCGCAAACGGTGCAGCGCGTCGTCGGGCTGTTTCCCGAGCAGCAAGCGCCGCAGGTCGCGCTCGACTTGTCGCTGTCGCTCATCGGCATCGTGTCGCAGCGACTGGTGCCCAACCACGACGGCACCGGGCGCGTGGCCGCCGTCGAGCACCTCGACGTGTCGCCGGCGGCCGCGCAACTCATCCGTGACCGGCGCCTGGACGAACTCTCCGACCTTGTTCGCGGCTCCACGGATCCGGCGACGGTGAGCTTCGATCGCGCGCTGCTCGCGCTCCGACGCGCGGGCAAGCTCAGCCACGCCAGTGGCGTCGCGTACGCAAGCCAGGCGGACGAGTTCGAACGCCTGGCACGCGGCATGGGCACCGGCGTCGGCGCCATCGGCGGACGCGCGACGATCGATGTGGGTGTCGGCCTCGACATTCGCTCGCTCCTGCGACGTGCGACCGAACGCGGCGCCTCCGACCTGCACCTGTCGGTCGGTCGGCCGCCGGTGCTGCGCATCGCCGGCGAACTCGAAGCACAGGAACTTGCCGCGCTCGGTGCGGGCGACATGCGCACGCTCCTGTACTCGATCATGAACGCGCGCCAGCGCGGCGCGTACGAGTTGGACCGTGAGATGGACTTCTCGCTCTCGCTCGACGGTGGCGCGCGCTTCCGCGTGAACGCGTACTTCGAGCGCGGTCACATGGCCGCTGCGTTCCGTACCATCCACTCGAACGTTCCCGACGCCGAGACGCTGGGCTTGCCACGCGCGTTGATCGAGATGGGTGAGGAGCCCCATGGGCTCCTGCTCGTCGCCGGGCCGACCGGCGCGGGCAAGACCACCACCCTCGCCTGCCTGGTGGACCGCATCAACCACGCGCGCAATTGCCACGTCGTGACGATCGAGGACCCGATCG
>WRPF01000257.1:1414-1961 GCA_009773335.1 Caulobacteraceae bacterium | reverse complement strand
AGAAGGAACGCACCGAACTCGGCGAGCGCCTGCTGCGCACCGCCGCGGACTTCGACAACTTCCGCAAGCGTTCGCGTCGCGAGATCGACGAAGCCAAGTTGCGCGGCAAGGACGACGCGCTGCGCGAACTGTTGCCGGTGTTCGACAACCTCGAGCGCGCCGTGCGCGCGTCGGGAGATGCGAGCGATGCCAGCGCCGTCCTCGAAGGCGTGCGCATGGTGCTGAAGCTGTTCGAGGACACCACCCAGCGAATGGGACTCGCGCGCGTGCCGACGACAGGCGAGCGCTTCGACCCCGCGGTGCACGAAGCCATCCAGCAGGCGGAGTCGAGCGAGCACGCACCCGGCACGATCATCGCGGAGGTTGCGCCGGGCTACTTGTTCGGCAAGCGTCTGTTGCGCGCCGCGATGGTCATCGTCGCGCGGCGGCCGACCGAGGCGAAGCCGGCGCCGACGCCAGATGCGGATGCGACGGAGGCCGGTTCCGACGCGAAGTCCGCCGGTGAGGGCGATCCCTCCGCAAACGCGCCGGTGAACGAGTCCGCCAC
>WRPF01000257.1:0-1409 GCA_009773335.1 Caulobacteraceae bacterium | reverse complement strand
CCGAAGGAACGGCTCCGTGAGCAAGGTCATCGGCATCGACCTGGGCACGACCAACAGTTGTGTCGCCCTGGTCGAAGAGGGCGAACCGGTCGTCTTGCCGAACGCGGAGGGCGCGCGCACCACGCCGTCGGTCATCGGCTTCACCGAGTCGGGCGAACGCCGCGTCGGTCACGTCGCCAAGCGCCAGGCGGTCACCAACCCGACCAACACCATCTTCGGCATCAAGCGCCTGATGGGTCAGAAGTTCCACACGGACACCACGCGCCGCACGCAGGCGCACGTGCCGTTCGAAGTCATCGCCGCGGACAACGGCGACGCGGCGATTCGCGTGCTGGGCAAGGTGTACTCGCCGCCGGAGATCTCCGCGATGATTCTCGAAGCGATGCGCGGCGTCGCCGAGAGCTACCTCGGGCAGGAGGTCCGCGTCACGGTGCCCGCGTACTTCGACGACGCACAGCGCCAGGCCACCAAGGCCGCGGGCAAGATCGCGGGCCTGGAGGTCAAGCGCATCATCAACGAGCCGACCGCGGCCGCGATCGCTTACGGCTTCGACCGCCACGGCGGCACCCAGCGCATCGTCGTTTACGATCTGGGCGGCGGCACGTTCGACGTCTCGATTCTCGACATCGCGGACGGCGTCTTCAGCGTGCGCGCGGTCGCCGGCGACACGCACCTGGGTGGCGACGACTTCGACGCCGTGGTGATCGACTTCCTGATCGACAAGTTCCGCACCAGCACGGGCATCGACTTGCTCGGCGACAAGATCGCGCTGCAGCGCTTGAAGGAGCAGGCCGAGCGCGCTCGGCACGAACTGTCGTCATCGCTGGAGACGGAGATCAACCTTCCGTTCATCGCGTCGGACGCGACGGGTCCCAAGCACCTGGTGACGACGTTCAAGCGCAACGAGCTGGAGATGCTGGTCGAGGAGTTGGTCGATCGCACGCTGGAGCCCTGTGCCCAGGCGCTGCGCGACGCCAGCGCGCTGGTGCAAGACATCGACGAGGTCATCCTGGTCGGCGGCATGACGCGCATGCCGATGGTGCAGCGCAAGGTCGAGGAGTTCTTCGGCAAGAAGGCGCACAAGGGCGTCAATCCGGAAGAAGTCGTCGCCGTGGGCGCGGCACTGCACGCCGCGGCGCTCGGCGGCGAGATGGAAGAGGTGTTGCTGTTGGACGTGACGCCGCTCTCGCTCGGCGTCGAAACCGGTGGCGGCGTGTTCACGCGACTGATCGCGCGCAACACCACGATCCCGACGCAGAAGAACGAAGTCTTCACCACCAGCGTCGACAACCAGCCGTTCGTGCCGATCCACGTGTTGCAGGGCGAGCGCGAGATGGCCGCCGACAACAAGTCGCTGGCGAAGTTCGAGTTGACCGGCATTCCGCCGGCCGCGCGCGGCGTGCCGCAGA
>WRPF01000256.1 GCA_009773335.1 Caulobacteraceae bacterium | reverse complement strand
CTCGCTGACCCCCGGCGTCTGGGCGACGCGCGTGGCCTCCACGGCCTGCAGCCGCGCGGCCGCTCGGTGCTGCGCGCCGGTGACGCGCGCCACGTCGGCCTCGGCGCGCAGCACTTCCTGCTGGCTGATCTCGCGTTGCAATTCGAGCCGCCGCAGATCGCCAAAGACGGTGCGCGCCTGCGCCGCCAGGCGATCGACTTCCACCTGCAGCGTCCGGATGCGCTCCGCCGCCCGCGCCGTCGCCGTGTTCGCCGATCTGCAGCGTCCGGATGCGCTCCGCCGCCCTGGCCGTCGCCGTGTCGGCACTGCCAGCCGGCGCTTGCGCGGCGAGATGCGCTGCGGTCGCGACGATCAGGAATGCTGCCAAGCCTCGCAAGGTGCTCGAATTATACTGGCGGCGTGCGTGTCCTGGGCATCGACTACGGCGCGCGCCGCATCGGCCTGGCGCTGAGCGACGCCACCGCCACCCTCGCCTCGCCCTGGCGATTGCTGCAGCGCCCGCCGTCCGACGCGGAAACGCTCCGCATGATCGTGGCCGAGGTCACGGCGCTCGCCCTGGCCGATGACGGCCTGGAAGCCGTGGTCGTCGGCTGGCCACGCCGGCTCGACGGCACGCCCAACCAGCAGACACCGATCGTGGAAACCTTCGCGCGCACGCTCGAATCCAAGGTGACCGTGCCGGTCGTGCTGCAGGACGAGCGCCTCTCCAGCGTGGAAGCGGAGTCGCGCCTCGCCGTCGAGGAGAAGGACTGGCGCAAGCGCAAGGCCAAGCTGGATGCCGCCGCCGCCGCGGTGATCCTGCAGGATTACCTCGATGGTCGACCACGCCCAGGCACCGGCTACTGAACATGATGCGATGGATTCGACGAATTGCCCTGCTGCTCCTGATCGTGGTCGCCGTCGCCGGCGCCGGCGCGTGGTGGGCCTATTCGCGCGTGCAGGCGCCGTATCGCGGTACGACTGAGGCTGAAACGTTCGTCGACATTCCGCCCGGCACGGGTCCCGTCGGTATTGGCGCGCGTCTGGTCGCCGCCGGCGTCGTGCCGGACGCGTGGACCTTTCGGGTCGCGGTCCTCGTGAGTGGCAGCGCCCGCGAACTCAAGGCGGGGGAGTATCGCTTCGACGCACCGATGACCGCCCTCGACGTCATCGACAAGATCGCGCGCGGCGACGTCTACACGCGCATGCTCACGTTTCGCGAAGGCCTGACCGTGGCCGAAATGGCGGCAGTCTTCGAAGCGCGTGG
>WRPF01000255.1 GCA_009773335.1 Caulobacteraceae bacterium | reverse complement strand
GGACTTTCCGCCGACGACGATTCCTTCCGTTGTCCCGACCCCGAATGTCCCGGCGCCCTCGGCGCCGCAGACCTTGCATTCCTCGACGCGGCCGTTGGGCCTCGCCGACATTCCGCAGCCCGGCGCTTCGCTCGGCGGCGCCACGTCATCGATCCCTGGCGAACTCGATTACAGCGAGCCGACGCGCCGCCTTGCGCAGGAGTTGTCGCTCGTCGAGACGGACGCGGCCGCAAGACCGGCAAATGATTATTATTTTCTTCCAACAGCGCCGGCGCCTGGACCCGCAGAGCCCTTGCGCTATGAAACGCGTGCGCCCTCAACCGGCGCGGGCTATGGCCATCCCGATCCCTTCTCGCCGCAGCAGACGAGCGGCGCGATGCGTGGCGACGAACGCGTCTCGCGTCACTCACAAGGCGGCGCGACGCAGGGCGCCTATCCGCTGCATCCGGGGGAATTCGCGCAAGGCGGCGGCGCGTCCGATTATGCGCATAGCGCCGCGCCACACTCGCCGGGCGCCGGCGGTCGCGAGATCCATGGCGCGACCCCTGGTGCGATCCCCGGCGCAGCGCAAGCGCCCTATGGCGATAGCGTTTACGCGGCGCCTCGACAGGGACGCCAACCCGAGAAAACCGTCGCCACGCGGCATCTCTTCGATCCCTATCGCGTCAAGCGCGACTTCCCCATCCTCAACCAGAGCGTCAACGGACGACAGCTGATCTGGCTCGACAACGCCGCGACGACGCAAAAGCCGCAGTCGGTGATCGACCGGCTCGCCTATTTCTACGAGAATGAGAACTCCAACATCCATCGCGCCGCGCATACGCTCGCGGCGCGCGCGACCGACGCCTATGAGGAAGCGCGCGAGAAAGTCCGCCGCTTTCTGAAGGCGCCCAACGTCAAGGACATCATCTTCGTGCGCGGCGCGACGGAGGGCATCAATCTCGTCGCGCAGAGCTGGGGCCGGCGCAATGTGCGCGAGGGCGACGAGATCGTCGTCTCAC
>WRPF01000018.1 GCA_009773335.1 Caulobacteraceae bacterium | reverse complement strand
CGCGACGACTTCCACCACGGGCGGTGGCGGCGGCTCAGGCGGCGGCGCGGCGACGGTCACCGGCTCGGGCGGCGGCGCTGGTTCGACAACCCGGGCGACGACCGGCGCCGGCTCCGCGACAGGTTCGGGCGCGGGCGGTGGGGAAACCGGGGGCGCGACGACGCTCTCGATTTCGTCGGCCTCGTCATCGTCGTCTTCGGCGATCACCGTCTCCGCGATCGTCGGTCCCGCCGGCGCGGGCTGCGGCGCCGTCTCGGCGACGAAGGTATGGACGTCCTCGACGAAATCCTTCCAGCGCTGGTCTTCGCGATCGCCGGTCCAGCCGATGAGATCGGCGGTCTGGATCAGCTCAAAGCGCAGCGGCCGTTCGCAGTCCTCGATCATGATCGGCACGAGGCGCGAGCGGTTCTCCGCCATCGTCGCTTCCGCGCGCACCCACTTGGATTTCACCGAGCGGTGCGACCACAGCACCACCACCGCGCGCGCCGCACGCAGCTTGCCTTCGGTGACCTCGTCGTAGGTCTGCCCCGCGCGCAGGGCCGTGTCCCACCACACGTCGTAGCCGGCGTCCTCGAGGCCGTGCGCGACCTTCGCCGCGAAGGCCTGGTCGCCGCGATTGTAGGACAGGAAGATGTCGGACACGGGTGGGGCGCCTTGCAATGCGTAAATTTCAGTACAGACTGACCAGAGCCGGTCCGTAAAGGGCCGCCGGCGCCGATTCGTCGCTCAGGCGGCGCGGCTGTCCGTGAAGGCGGGCATCCGCCGACCCATGTGAGGGGGTCGCGAACGTGGGTGTGATGTCTTCCCCTCGGCGCCTTCCTGGGCGGTTTACCGCCGTTTAACGGTATTTTCATCACGCAGTTCAATTGTTTCCCCGCTGGCGTTCGCTCGGCGCAAGGCAAAGCTTGATATTTGCCAATTGGGAGAAAGCCGTGAAAGTCAGTGCACGGGTGTCGGCGATTTCAATCCTGCCGATTTTGGGGCTCGTTGGATTTGCTGGTGTTTCGGTCTCGGAAAACTGGCGCACGATGACGGCCGCCGATCAATTGTACCAGGGCGTGGACCTCGCGGTGGTGGTTGGCGATGCGGTGCACCTGCTGCAGGCCGAGCGCGGTATGTCGACAGCGTTCGTCAATTCAGGCGGCGCCAATGGCGAGGCGCTGAACGCGCAGCGCGCGCGCGTGGATCAGGCGCTGGACAGACTGAATGCGCTCCTGGCGGAGCAAGCGCTGGTTGATGCGGATGTGACTGGCGCCAGCGCGCAATTTATTGAAGCAATCGACGATTTGAGCGCCGTCCGGACGCAAGTGAATGAGCGTGCAGACGCGGCGGCGGTCCTGGCAGGGCGCATCACCACTATCATTGGTGCGGGCATGCGCGTCATCGCGCTGGTGACGCGCGATGCCGGTAGCGTCGATGTGGAGGCGGGAAGGGCGTTGGGCGCTTACGCCGCGATCGGTCGCGCCAAGGAGCAGGCTGGCCGCGAGCGCGTTACGGGCCAGACCATCCTTGCCGCGCCCAGCGTTGCGGCCGACGCGCTCATGCGCGAGGCGACGCTCGTCGGCGCGCAGGAGGCCGAGTTGGCGGGGGTGGAGGGCATGCTCCTGCCCCAACACGTGGATGGGTGGACGCAATTGCGCGCATCACCGGAATACCAGCGCGTTGAAGAGATGCGCCGCGAGGTATTCAGCGCGGCGGGACAGGCGCCGCCGTTCGCGCCGTCGGCATGGTTTGACGCCGCAACCGCACGCATTGACGCGCTGCGCGCCTACCAGGTGATCATCGCCGAGGACGCGCAGGCCACAGCGGTGGACGTGCGATCGAGCGCGCAATGGGGTTTGTCGCTTGCCGCGATCATTGCGTTACTGACGACGATGGCGGCGGTCATCGCGGCGCGTGTCGTTGGCCGGTCGATCACAAAGCCGCTGTCGACGCTCACGAGCACGATGAGCGCGCTGGCGTCCGGAGACAGGAATGCCGCGGTTGACGCTGCTGAGCGTAGTGACGAGATCGGCGAGATGGGCAAGGCGGTGCTTGTGTTCAAGAATGCCGCCATCGCGCTCGATGAAGCAAGCGCGGAGAAGGTGCGCCTGGAAGCGCAAGCCGCCGCCGAGCGCGCGCGCAACGAGGCCGAGCGCGCGGCCAAGTCCGCCGAGCAGGAGCGTGTCGTCGGCGGTCTCGCCGACGGTTTGCGGCGCCTGTCGGACGGCGATCTGACGATGCGGCTGAATGCGGCCTTTGCGCCGGAGTACGAGCAACTGCGCAATGACTTCAATGGGGCGGTGGACAAGCTGCAAGGGGCGCTGCGTGTGGTGATCAGCAACGCTGGCGGGATTCGGTCCGGAGCGGGCGAAATCAGCCAGGCGGCCGACGATTTGTCGAAACGTACCGAGCAGCAGGCGGCCAGCCTTGAGGAGACGGCGGCCGCACTTGATCAGATCACCGCAACGGTGCGCAAGACAGCGGCTGGAGCCGGTCAGGCGAATGCGGCCGTGAGTGGCGCGCGCGCCGATGCTGAAGCAAGCGGAAAAGTTGTTCGCGACGCAGTTTCCGCCATGAGCGAGATAGAGCGATCCTCGGATCAAATCGCGCGCATCATCGGTGTTATCGATGAGATCGCGTTCCAGACCAATTTGCTCGCGCTGAACGCGGGCGTGGAAGCCGCGCGGGCGGGCGAGGCCGGACGGGGTTTTGCGGTCGTGGCGTCTGAAGTGCGCGCCTTGGCGCAGCGCTCGGCCAGCGCGGCCAAGGAGATCAAGCAGTTGATCCTGGAGAGTTCGCAGCAAGTTGGAGTCGGCGTACGCCTCGTCGGCGAGGCCGGTAATGCACTTGAGAAAATTGCCGCAAGGGTGAGCGAAATCGACGCTCTCGTTGGCGACATCGCGGCCTCCGCTCAAGAGCAGGCGACAGGGCTGGATCAGGTCAACACCGCCGTCAATCAGATGGACCAGGTGACACAGCAAAACGCAGCGATGGTGGAAGAAAGCACGGCGGCAAGCCATTCGCTCTCCCACGAGGCAGAGGAGATGATGCGCCTCATGTCGCGCTTTGATGTGGGCGGCGACGTTGGCGCCAACGCCGACGTCGCAAGGAAGCCCGCTACGGCGCACAAGACGGCGCCGGCTCTCGTGGAACAACGCAAACGTGTCGCCACCTTCGCGGCGGAGAGAGGCGCTGCAATTGATCGAGAAGGCTGGCGCGAATTTTGATCCCGGTGTTTGCCTAGCTTTGCGTTCTGAGCGGGTTGTTCAGCGTTTGAGTGTTGACCGAAAGAACAAAACGGGCACAAATGGCGTGACATCTTCGGAGCCGCATCACGTGACGCAGCGTGGCATATCTCGCCAGCAGGGGTTTTTCAGCGACCGCGACCAGCTGCGCTATCTCCAGATCGCGGCGTCGTGTTTTGCGAAAACGGATGCGGGCCAGAGGCCTGCGGTCCTGATCGCGAACAGTCGTGACCAGGACCGTCGGCGTTCCTCATCGCCCGCCGCGTGGATGACACAAGGCGCGTGTCTGTGTCACCGTGACGGTCAAGGAGCCTCGCCATGCAACACCGCCCCCTCGGAACCTCGGGCATCTCCATCGCCCCGCTGATGTTCGGCGGCAACGTGTTCGGGTGGACGGCGGACCTGCGAACCTCGCACCTGCTGCTCGACCAGTTCACGGCGGGCGGCTTCAACGCCATCGATACCGCCGATGTCTATTCAGCGTGGGTTCCAAACAACACCGGCGGGGATTCAGAGAAGGTGATCGGCGCGTGGCTCTCGGCGCGCGGGCGCCGCGACGACGTGGTGATCGCCACCAAGGTCGGCATGTGGCCGAAGCAGCCGGGGCTCTCGAAGGCCAACATCATCGCGGCGTGCGAAGGGTCGCTCCAGCGCCTGCGCACGGACTACATTGATCTCTACCAGTCCCATCAGGACGACGCCGCAACCCCGCAGGACGAGACGATGGAGGCGTTCGCGTCACTCGTGAAAGCCGGCAAGGTGCGCGCGATCGGCGCCTCGAACTTCACTGTCGACAGGCTCGCCAGCGCGCAGAAGATCGCGGCGGATGCAGGCCTGCCGCGCTATGACACGCTGCAGCCGGAATACAATCTCGTCGCGCGCGTGGATTTCGAATCCGGCCCGCAGGCGTGGTGCATGGCGCACGACGTCGCCGTCATTCCGTATTTCGGGCTCGCCAGCGGTTTTCTCACCGGCAAGTACCGCACCGAGGCGGACCTGAAGAAAAGCGCGCGCGGCCCCCGCGTGCAGAAGCATCTCAACCCGCGCGGCCTCGCCGCGCTGGACGCGCTCGACACGGCGGCGAAGCGGCATGGCGCGACCATGGGGCAGGTGGCGCTCGCCTGGCTGATGACGCGTCCCGCGCTCGCGGCCCCCATCGCCAGCGCCACCAGCGAAGCACAGCTCAAGGAATTGATGGGCGCCGTGAACGTACGCCTGTCAAACGAGGACATCTGGGATCTCGATCGCGCCAGCGCGACGGACGGGGAAGGCTGACCGTGCGCTTCCTGTCCTTCTTCGCAACGTTTGCAGCGGCGTGCGCCACGCCTGTGTCTGCGCAGACGCCCGACTGACTCTCCGGCTACTGGCTCTCGTGCGAGAACGGCCGACAGGTCTCTGAGACGTGGACCGTCGCTGGCTCCGGCGCGCCAGCAACGAGTTTGGTCATCGCGACGCCGAAACGCGCGCCTTCGCCATGATCGATCCGATACTTCCAGCCGGGCGGGTTGTGGCGCCGTTGTAACCAGCATGGTCTGCCGGGCGAACTGAGCACTGAGAGGCGCAGCGGGTCGTCGGTGCGCACGGCCTCACTTTGACCTGCCCGAGGAGGGCTCATGAAAATCCGTGGCCACAGTGCGCGCGCGCGCGTCGTGCGCTCCGCTTCGGTCGTGCTTTTTTCCGGCGTGATCCTGTCGGCATGCGCAACGCCGAACGTCGCGCAGACGGGCTTCCTGACATCCTACGAGATGCTTCAGATCTCGCAGGAGGCTGGCGCTGTGAAGGTCGTCACGTCGCCAAAGGAGACTTTGGCCGTGTACTCCTCAATCATCATCGACATGGCGACCCTTGTCGACAAGCGGTTGACGCCTGCGCAGGAAGAGGCGATGCGCGGCGCGCTCGAAGGCGCTTTGGTCAGGGAGCTCGGTGTGGATCGTCGGATCGTTACGGAGCCGATGCCGGGTACGCTGCGTGTCCGCTACGCGATCACGGAAGTCGAGACGTCCAACGTCGCGCTCAACGCTCTGACTTCAGCGGTTATCGGCGCGGTTGACTACGGTTCGCTGGCGCTCGAGGCGGAGGTTGTCGACGCGATCAGCGGCGAGCGTATCGCGGCGATGACGTGGGCGCGCGGCGCAAAGGCGACGAACGTACTGGGCGCCTATTCGACAACCGGAAACGCCCGCGCGCTTGCTCCGGATTTCGCGAAACGGCTCGCGCGTCTCGTGTCGCCGACCATGCCTGGTTAGCTGGCGTCCGGACTGGTCTGCGTTGGCGGAAGGGTCCGTCGCGCTGCGTGCTTGTCCACCTCCGCACCCGCGACATAGGCGATGAGCGAGGCGGCCAGCGAGGCGAGGAAATAGCCTTCCATGGTCGGCGCTTCGCCCGCGACGAGTTGCGTCATCGCCGCGCCGAGGGTCGCGCCTTCGCCGAGCAAGGCCAGAACCGGCGCCACGGCGAGCGTCCACAGGTTCACCGCCACGCACACGAGGATCGCCCAAAGCGCCGCGCGCACGCCGCCGTAGGGCGACCACAGGCCGATGAGCACCGCCACGAGGATGCCCGCCTGTCCCCACACGGAGGTCAGCGCGATGAGCTCGTAGATCGTCTGTCCGCTCGATGCGATCGCCCACGCGGCGATGCCCGCGCCAACCGTCGTCCAGCGCGCCACCTGTACCCGCAGCTTCGGGCTTGCGCTGTCATGCAGGTGTGTCAGCACGTTGAGGCTCATCATCGACGAGACCGAGAGCACATTCGAGTTCGTGGTGGACATCACCGCAGAGAGCAATGCGCCCGCAAAGAGGATGTAGAGCGCCGGCGTCAGGATTTCCGAGGCGAGCGCCGGCAGGAAGGCGTCGGCGTCATCGCCTGCGGGATGATAGTGCACCCCGGCGAGCGCGATGATCACGGGGACCATGCCGAGCAGCAGATAGAGCGCGGCCGCCGCAAGCGTCGAATTGCGCGCGAGCTGCGGCGTGCGCGTGGAGAGAAAGCGCGCGATGGCTTCCTGCGTCACGAGACTGCCGAGCACCGGGATCGCCCACGCGTCGAGCTGGCCGAGCCATGTTTCGCCCGTGCCGAGGAGTTTCAGCTGCGACGGCTCGATGGTCGCCAGCATCGGTCCGAATCCGCCCATGCGCGACGCCAGCGCGAACAGCACGAACAGCAGCCCGATGATGAGCACGACCGCCTGGATCACGTCGGTGTAGATGTCGCCGGCGATGCCCGCGAACGAGGTGTAGAGCACGACCACCACCGTCGCGCCGATCAGCGTGAACTGAGCCGGCACGCCGAGCGCGCTTTCCAGCAGCGCCGCCAGCGCCAGCAGTTGCGCCGCCGCCCAGATGGTGGAGACGACGATGGTGATGATGGCGGTGGCGAGTTCGCTGCGGTGATCGAAGCGGTCGCGGAAGAAATCGGCGAGGTTGCGATAGCCGCGCGCGCGGAACACGCCGGAAATCGTGAAGGCCATGACCAGCAGGCAGACCGCGTAGCCGAATGGTTCTGCGCGCGCGCCCGAAAGGCCCTCTGATGCGATGGCGCCGGCCGAGCCCATGATGGTCTCCGCGCCGAACCACGTCGCGAAGATCGAAAGCCCGATGGGAATGAGGCCGAGGCTGCGACCCGCGAGGAAGAAATCCTCCTCGGTCTTCACGCCACGCGCGACCCACAGGCCGATGCCGATCTGGATCGCCACGTAGACAACGATGAAGAACCCGACTGTCGCCGGATCGACGCGTTCCATGAACCATCCTCCATGTCGGCTCATAGCGGCGCGTGTGCGGCGGCGCCAGCGGTACGGGAACTTCTCCAGCGCCTGCGCGTCCTTGGTGCAAACCGCGCGCGTCGTGCGGCGGTCAGCACACGAAGGTGTTCAATGAACAAGATGATCGGGATGGCGGTCGCGCTCGCGTTCGCAGCGGCGACGGTTTCCTTCGCGCAGACCCCGGCGCCCACCACGACGCCGGCGGCGCCGGTCGTCGTGACCCAGCCTGCGCCGGTGGCGGTCGTTCCGGCGACGCCGCCGAACGCCACCAGCACCACGACGTCGACGACCACCACCGTCACGGAAGTGCAGACACAGGCGCCTGCCGTGGCTGTCAGCGCCGCCTCCTGCCGCACGCGCAGAGCCGTGGGCGTCGCCTGCGCCTGCATCAAGGATCCCACGCGCACCGGCGTTTCGCAGGCCGCGCTCAACGGCGGCCGCAACATCTGTCTGGTGCCGTAACCGGCTACGAAGGGGCGCCGGTCGAAGCGATCGGCGCGTCATTCGGGGGCAGGCGGCGCGTTCCGGAAGGGACGCGCCGTTTTCCTGTCCGGGTAGGCCCCGGAGGCAAGACTTTCCCTTCGGGCGGCGTTATATCGCGTCAAACCGCCAATTGAGGGGCTGTCATGCGCGTTGGATGTCCGAAAGAGATCAAGATCAGGGAATATCGCGTCGGCCTGACGCCAGAGAGCGCGGCGGAACTCGTCCGCGCGGGCCATGAGGTCCTGATCGAGAAGGGCGCGGGGCTCGGCATCGGCGCGGAAGACGCGCGCTACGAGAAGATCGGCGCGAAGATTCTCCCCGATGCAGACGCCGTGTTCGACGCCGCCGAGATGATCGTGAAGGTGAAGGAGCCGCAGGCTGTGGAAATCGCGCGCCTGAAGCCGCGCCACACGCTCTTCACCTATTTGCATCTGGCCCCCGATCCCGCGCAGGCCGAAGGGCTGATGAAATCCGGCGCCACATGCATCGCCTACGAGACGGTGACGGATGCGGCGGGGCGTCTGCCGCTCCTGAAGCCGATGAGCGAAGTCGCGGGCCGCATGTCGATCCAGGTCGGCGCGAATTTCCTTGAAAAGACCCACGGCGGACGCGGCGTGCTGATGGGCGGTGTGCCGGGCGTGCGACCGGCGGATGTCGTGATCCTCGGTGCGGGCGTGGCGGGCTACAACGCCGCGCAGATCGCCGTGGGCATGCGCGCGCGCGTGACTGTGTTCGACAAGAACCCGGCGCGGCTGGAAGAACTCGACCGCGAATTCAACGGCCGTCTCGAGACAGTCTATTCCACCCGCGCGGCGGTGGAGGAGGCGGTGAAGGAAGCCGATCTCGTGATCGGCGCGGTGCTGGTGGCCGGGGCCGCAGCGCCGAAACTCATCACGCGCGCGATGCTGAAGACGATGCGCCCGGGCGCGGTGCTCGTCGACATTTCCATAGACCAGGGCGGCTGCTTCGAGACCTCGAAGGCCACCACGCACGACGAACCGGTGTTCGTGGTGGATGACATCATCCACTACTGCGTGGCCAACATGCCGGGCGCCGTGGCGCGCACGAGCGCGTTTGCGCTCAACAACGCGACGCTGCCGTTCACGCTCGCGCTGGCGAACAAGGGCTATCAGAAGGCGCTTGCCGACGATCCGCATCTGGCGCACGGGCTCAACGTCTACGAAGGCGCCATCGCGCACGAAGCCGTCGCGCGCGATCTGGGCAAGCCGTACGTGCGGCCGAAGTGGCTGGGGTAGGCTTGCCGGCTACCCGGCGTTGGGCGGAACAACGGCAGGGGCCGTTTCCGGATCGGGCGGCGGAAGGGGTGGAAGTGCTTGACCGGGCTCGGGCGTCGGCGCGAGCGGTTCTGGCGAAAACTGCGGTCCCGAAAAGTGGGCGCCGATCAGCGTCGCAACATCATTTCGAAGCTTGAAGGTCAGCGTTTCCGTAACCGTGCGCGGCCCACATGCGTGCACGTAGACGACGGCGACAAATCGGCCGCTCATCCCTTCGCCGACGAGCATCGCGCGATTTGTTATCTTGATCCTCTCGGGGTCACGACGCGCCGCCGCGCAACCAACCGTGCCGCTTCTAAATCTCGCGGTCGTCGCGATCAGATTTTCACGGGTCGTATTGTTGCGAAAATCTCCTGCAGCCTCTTCATAGATAGCTGCGTCGTCGCCAGAGATGAGGTGCTGGTGAAACCTCTCAGCGGCGGTCTCGACGGCGGCAATCTCGCTCCCGGAGACTATGTTGCTGGGAGATGTGCAAGCTTGAAGCGCTGCAGCGCAGGCCAGAAACAGCATTCTCTTCATCGGAAAGCCCCCGCCACCAGGTCCCAGTCTGGCTCTGACTAGCGCGGCAGACAAGTAGCGAGCGGGTCGCATTTCACCACGCTGGCGGAACCGGAAGGGATGGAATCTTCGCGACCCGGAGGTCGTAGGGAATGGCAACCCGCTGCCTTATCGCTCAGCCACGCCCTCGTCGTCGACGGCGGCTGGGTCGCGCGCTGAGCGGGACGGTCAGTCCTGCGCCAGGATGTTGCGCGCCTTGCGCACGCCGAGGGCGGCGCCGCTGGCGATCTGGCGACGCGCGAGCAGTGCAAAGGCGGCGATCGCGGCGAGTCCCATCGCCCACGGGCTCACCAGCCAGGCCGCGGCGCCCAGCGCAAAATAATAGGCGCGCACGCCGCGATTGAATGCCGAAAGCGCCGGCGTCAACACTTCGCCCAGCGCCTCCGCATAGGCAGCGCTCTGCGGCTCGCCCGCATTGGGCGCAGCGCCGATGAGCGCCACGCAGTAGTTCAGCTGGCGGATCGCCCAGATGAAATCGAGCAGGCCGCGCGTCAGCGTCACAGCCACCAGCCCGATCTTGACCTCCAGAAGCCAGTCAGGCGCGGCGCCGAAGATGGAAATGTCGCGCAGGTTCGACAGCATCGCCTCGCCGCCGAAGAGCACGCCCATGACGGCGGCGATGACGAGCAGGTTCGTCGATGCGAAAAAACTCGCGGAATTGAGCAGGTGCCCGACGAGGCTTGAATCGGCGATGCGGTTGTCGCGTTCGACGAGACGGCGCATCCAGGCGACGCGGATTGTCCCCATGTCCTGGTTCAGGCTGCCGCGCGCGCCGGACACGCGCCGGAGCAGGGCTTCGTAGAAAAGCCAGCACAGCGTAAAGATCGCGGCGGAAGCAATGTCGATTGGCGTCATGGGACCGCGACACTAGGGTAGTTCGCGCCGCGCCCCAAGTGGGCCGCATGCATGGAGCGTTCCGATGCCGATCACAGTCCGACGCGCCCGCGAATACGCTCTCGCGCTTCCCGGCGCCGAAGAGAAGCCGCACTTTGATCGCATCGCTTTCCGCACGCCCAGGCGCATCTTCGCGACGCTCGCGGGCGATGGCGGCGACATCAACCTGATGTTCGATCCCGATCTGCAGGCGCACTACTGTGCGATGGCGCCCGGTGCGTTTGCGCCTGTGACGGGCGGATGGCGCGCGCAGGGTGCAACGCGGTGCGATCTGAAGAAGGTCGATGCGGCGACGCTGAAGAGCGCGCTGCTCGCCGCACACACACACGCGAACGCGCCGCCCCCGAAGAAGAAAAAGTCCTAGGACCGCGTTTCGCGCATAATCTTCCGTTAACCGTGCAGGCGCAGTCTTTCACGTGTGAGGCCCGTTTCAGTCGGGGGTGCATATGCCCGGCAAATTCATCGGCGAACCCTGTCCGAAATGCGCGGCGATACTGATCCGTCGACGTCGGGCCTCACTTTTCCGCGCGACTGACGGCGATGTGGCGTACTGCGCGCCCTGCAACGCCGCATGGGACATCGAGGGCGAGGCGCCGCTCGCGCCCGCCGATGACCGCTTCGCCGCCATCGGCTTCGCACGGCTGTAGATTTTTCCGGCCCGGACGGCCAGAAAGTATCCAGAAAACAACGATGCGCGTAACCGGGGCCGGCCCCCGGCCGTACGTCGTTGGCAAGCAGGAAAACCGTCCTTGGCCGATACCGCGACCTTCAGATCCGCAAAGTTCCGCGACCCGCATGTCACCGCCAGGGGGGAGGCGCGCGCGACCGTGACCCTCGGTGCGCTGCGCACGCTCTGGCTGAACACCGGCACGCTCTGCAACATCACCTGCGCAAGCTGCTACATCGAGAGTTCGCCGACGAACGACCGGCTCGTCTACCTCGCGCCGGGGGACGTCGCGCCTTTCCTCGCCGAGACCAGCCCGGACGTGGAGGTGGGGTTCACCGGCGGCGAACCGTTCATGAATCCCCATATCATCGGGATGCTGGGCATGGCGCTCGCGTCGGGGCGTCCCGTGATCGTGCTCACCAACGCGATGAAGCCGATGATGCGGCCGCGCGTGCGCGAAGGGTTG
This sequence comes from Caulobacteraceae bacterium, assembly GCA_009773335.1. Lineage (GTDB taxonomy): Bacteria > Pseudomonadota > Alphaproteobacteria > Caulobacterales > Aquidulcibacteraceae > VFBF01. Next base: position 37,210 of record WRPF01000018.1, on the reverse strand, counting down.
CAGGCCCTGCGTGCGCGCCACGGCGATCGCCTGACCCTGCGCGTCAGCCTCGATCATCCCGATGAGGGCCCCCACGACGCCGAGCGTGGCGCGGGCGCCTTCGATGAAACCATGGCCGGGCTCGACTGGCTCTTTGGCGAAGGGTTTTCCGTCCACATCGCCGGACGCCTGTGGGGCGAGGATGAGGCAGCGCTGCGCGCGCGGTATGCGGCGCTGTTCGCCGCGCGCGGCTGGGCCATCGACGCCGCAACGGCGCCGCAGCTCGTGCTGTTTCCCGAGATGGATGAAACCGCAGACGTGCCGGAGATCACGACCGCCTGCTGGGGCATTCTCCACAAGAGTCCACAGGACGTGATGTGCGCGTCGAGCCGCATGGTGGTGCGACGTGCGGGCGCCGAACACGCTGCCGTCGTGGCGTGCACGTTGCTGCCGTACGATCCGCAGTTCGAGCTGGGCGCGACGCTCGCGGAGAGCCCCCGCGAGGTCGCGCTCAATCACCCGCATTGCGCGAAGTTCTGCGTCCTCGGCGGCGGCAAGTGCGCGGTTTAGGCCTTCAGGCCGGCAAGCGCGTGATCCAGAACTGAATCGACGAACTTCCGGTCAAGGCTGCCGTGGCCCACGAGCAGGCGGAAGAAGAGCGGCGCGTAGATCAGGTCGAGCGCAGCCTCCATGTCGATCTTCGCGCGCACTTCGCCGGCCTCGATGGCGCGCGCGAGGAGGCGGCGGCCTTCCTCGCGGCTCGCCAGCATGAAACGGTGGCGGAACACCTTGGCGAGTTCCGTCTCGCTCTGCGCGGCCGCGATCATCAGCGCCACGCTGCGGCCGGTGGGCGTGGCGAAGAGGGCGGCGATCTTGCGGAGCTGCTTGCGCAGATCCATCAAGGGCGCGGCGCTCTCGCGCACGGCAGGCATGAGGGCTGCGCTCTGCAGCAGCGCGTCGAGCGCCACCGCGTGCGCATTCGGCCACGAGCGGTAGATCGTCGGCTTGCCGACGCCCGTGCGCGCAGCGAGGCGGTCCATCGTCACTGCGGTCAGGCCGCCTTCTTGCAGCAGCACGCGCGCGGCAGCGAGCACCTCGGCGCGCGCGCTCTCGTCGCGGGGGCGGCCCCGGGGGCGTCCGCGTGTTCGAGGCGGTGGCGTTTCATCGTCGTGCATGTCGAAACCGGTGTTGACAGGGCGACCTTATTTCGTGACGATGCGTAACGCAATACACGGGAGGTCTTGAGATGTCGCAGGTTCCCATCAGGCGTGCGGGTATCGCGCCCTACATCTGCGTGCGCGGCGCCGCCGAGGCGATCGACTTCTACGTCGCGGCGTTCGGCGCCGTGGAATCGTTCCGGCTCACGGAGCCCGAAGGCAAGGTCGGCCATGCCGAGCTGCACGTCGGCGACGGCGTGCTGATGATTTCCGACGAGTATCCGGATTTCGGCGCGAAGGCGCCGCCGTCCTTCGGCGGATCGCCCGTATCGCTGCACCTCAGCGTGGCGGACTGCGACGCGGCCGTCGCGCGCGCGGAAGCCGTCGGGGCCACCGTCCTGCGCGCGCCGAAGGACGAGTTCTACGGTGATCGCTCCGCCATGGTCGCGTGTCCGTTCGGGTATCGCTGGCATCTCACCGCCGCGCGCGAGGACATCACGCCCGAGCAGATGCAGGCGCGCTGGACGGCGATGCTGCTCGGCGAGCCGACCCCGTGACCGCGGCGGCGCCGCGACCGCACGCGCTTGTCTTCATCTGTCTCACGGTGCTGATCGACACGATCGGATTCGGGATCGTCATGCCGGTGCTGCCGGATCTGCTGATGAAGGTCGGCGCCGTCTCGCTCAACGAGGCGACGCGCATCGGCGGCTATCTGCTCATAGTCTACGGCGTGCTGCAGTTCTTCTGCGGGCCGGTGCTCGGCAATCTGAGCGACCGCTTCGGCCGCCGGCCGGTCCTGCTCTTGTCGCTTGTCGCGTTCGGCATCGACTATCTGCTCATGGCGTTCGCGCCGACGATCGCCTGGCTCTTCGTCGGCCGCGCCGTCGCGGGCGTCGCCGGCGCGGTCTACGGTCCTGCGGGCGCCTACATCGCCGACATCTCGACGCCGGAAAAGCGCGCGCAGTCCTTCGGCATGATGGGCGCGATGTTCGGCATCGGCTTCATCGTCGGGCCGGCCCTCGGCGGGCTGATTGCGACGTTCGGCCTGCGCGCGCCGTTCATCGCGGCGGGGCTGCTGGCGCTGGCGAACGCCGCATACGGTTATTTCGCGCTGCCGGAATCGCTGGCGCCGGAAAACCGCCGCCTGTTCTCGCTCGCGCGCGCCAATCCGTTCGGCGCGTTCAGGACGTTCCTCAAGCACCCCGGCGTGCTGGCGCTGATCGGGGTCATGTTCGGCTGGCAGCTCGCGCATCAGGTCTATCCGGCGACGTGGGGCTTTTTCGCCAAGGCGCGGTTCGACTGGTCGCCGCGCGACATCGGCCTTTCCCTCGCCTACGTGGGCATGACCATGGCGGTGGTGCAGGGACTGCTCGTGGGGCGCATCGTCAAGCGGATCGGCGAGGCGCGCGCAGCGATGCTCGGCATCGCCACCGGCACGGCGGCCTTCATCGCCAACGCCTTCGCGACGGAGGTGTGGATGGTCTATGCGGCGATGACGCTCGGCGCGTTGCAGGGGCTCGCCTACGCGTCGATGCAGGCCCTGCTGTCGCAACGCGTGCCGCCGGATTCGCAGGGCGAACTTCAGGGCGGCCTCGCGAGCATGGTCAGCGTGGCCGCCATCATCGGGCCGCTGGTGATGACGCAGACACTGGCGAACCATGCCGAGCCCGGCGGCGGCGCCTACTTTCCGGGCGCGGCGTTCCTGCTAGCGGGCGGAATTGGCGTCATCTGCCTCGCGGCGCTCGCATTCATCACGCCGCCGCGCGCGATCCGGACCGCGCCGGAAACCTGAGCGCACTGGCGCGTTGGTGGCGTGCGCCTGCGGGTGTATGTGTCAAACGCGCCATCTGTGGAGGCCTCGCCATGAGCCTGAAGGACATTCTCGCCATCGTGCTGGGCGCGGAGGCGGACGAACCCGCCATCGCGCTGGCCGAACACCTCGCCGACGTCCACGGCGCGGCGCTCTCCGCGACATTCCTGACCGCGCTGCCCGATGAACCGCTCGCCTACGAACCCACGGTGGTTGCAGGCGTGTGGGCCGAGCTGCTCGGCCGCGCGCGCGCCGAGGCCGAAGTGGAGCGCAAGCGCGTCGAAGCGCGCCTGAAGCAGGGCGGTCGCGAGGTCGAGTTCCGCACCATCGAGGCGCTGGGCCGCGATCTGGGGCGCATCGCCGCCGTGCACGCGCGCTACTCCGATCTCACCGTGCTCGCGCGCCCGCGTGATGATTCAGGCGGGGACATGCGCCTGGAGACCATCGAGGGCGTGCTCTATCACGCCGGCCGGCCGGTGCTTGTGGCGCCGCCGAAGTGGACGCCTGCCTCGTTCGCCGAGCACATCGTGATCGCCTGGGATGCAAGCCGCGAAGCGACGCGCGCGCTCGCCGAGGCGCGCACCTTCCTCGGCCGCTGCAAACTCGCGACCGTGCTCACCGTGGACGCCAAGCCCAAGGCCTTCGGCCACGGCGATCAGCCCGGACTCAACATCGCCGCCCACCTCGCGCGGCGCGGCGTGAACGTGGAGGTGCGCAACGCCGATGGCGCCGGCCGGCCGATCGCGCGGGTGCTGATGGAGGAGACGGAAGCGCTCGGCGGCGATCTCCTCGTGATGGGCGCCTACGCGCACTCACGCCTGCGGGAGATGGTGTTCGGCGGCGCCACGCGCGATCTCCTCGCCGTCGCCACCGTGCCGCTGCTGATGGCGCATTAGGCTTCACCGCTTGCGCCGGTGCGCCGCCCCGTCTAGCCAAATGGCAAGCGGGAGAAACTCATGAAGACGATGTTCGGCGCCGTTGCAGCGCTCGCGGTCCTGGCAGGCGCGGCGCCCCTCGAATCCTCATGGGCCCAGACGACCCCCACCCAGCCGATCGCCGGTCCCCCGGCGCGGGCCGACCAGCTCGAATTCCGCGCGCTCTACAAGGAACTCGTCGAGATCGACACGACGCTGTCGAACGGTTCGTGCACGCGCGCGGCCGAGGCGATGGGCGCGCGTCTGAGGGCGGCGGGCTTTCCGGCGGCGGACGTGCAGGTGCTGGCGCCCGCCGATCGTCCCAGGGACGGCAATCTCGTCGCGGTGCTGCGCGGCTCCAACCGGCGCCTGCCGGCGCTGCTGCTGCTCGCGCACATCGATGTTGTGGAGGCGCGTCGCGAGGACTGGACCCGCGATCCCTTCACCTTCATCGAGGAGGGCGGCTATTTCTACGCGCGCGGCGTCGCCGACGACAAGGCGATGGCGGCGGTGTTCACGGACTCGCTGATCCGCTTCCGGCGCGAGAATTATCGCCCGCGTCGCGACATCAAGCTTGCGCTGACCTGCGGCGAGGAAACCTCCGACACGCACAACGGCGTCGAGTGGCTGCTCGAAAATCACCGTCCGCTGCTGCAGGCGGGCTTCGCGCTCAACGAAGGCGCCGGCGGGCGTCTCGATGCGCAGGGCAACCGCGTCGCGCTGGGCGTGCAGGCGGGCGAGAAGATCTACCAGGACTTCACCTTCGAGACGACGAACCCGGGCGGGCACAGCTCGCGGCCGTACAAGGAGAACGCGATCTACCGGCTGTCGGCGGCGCTGGCGAAAATCCAGGCGCACGATTTCCCGGTGGAGCTGAACGACGCCACGCGGCTCTTTTTCACGCGCAACGCCGACATCACCGGCGGCGACATGGGCGCGGCCATGCGCGCGCTCGTCGCCAATCCGGCGAACGCCGCCGCGGCGGCGAACGTCTCGCGTGATCCATCGTACAACTCGATGCTGCGCACCACGTGCGTCGCCACCATGGTCAACGCCGGCCACGCGCCGAACGCGCTGCCGCAGCGTGCGCGCGCCAACGTCAACTGCCGCATCCTGCCGGGTCACACGGCGGGCGAAGTGAAGGCCGATCTCGAGCGCGTCATCGCCGATCCGCAGATCACGGTCAGCGTCGCCGCAGAGCCCGATCCCGTCTCGCCGCCGCCGCAACTCACGCCCGCGGTCCTAGCGCCCATCGAACAGATCGCCGCGCGCATGTGGCCGGGCGTGCCGGTCGTGCCGACCATGGCCACCGGCGCCACCGACGGGCGCTTCCTCAACCACGCAGGCATCACGACCTATGGATTCAGCGCCATGTTCGGCGACCCAGACGGCAACGGCGCCCACGGCCTCAACGAACGCATCCGCGTGCGCTCGGTGTACGAGGGCCGGGATTTTTTGCATGAGCTGGTGAAAGTTTACGCCTCGCGGCGCTAGGGGGCGGAGCGTTCGCCTTCGAACCTCGTCGGAAAATGTAGGACGGTCTGAAGATGCCGAGCCCTGCCATGAGGTTGCGTCGCACGCACCTTGTACTTAAGGCAGCGTTTTGTTTCATGCTCGCTTTGATGTTCGTATTGGGCCTGATGAACTTTCCGTATCAGGGAGTGTCATTTCTTTTGGCTGCTGTGCTCGGGTTTGCGTTCTTCTCCAAACTTGTTTCGTTGAGATGCCCGGTTTGTCGTGAGCCGTTGTTGATTCGCTCCGATCTCAGAAATTACCGGTCGGTGTGGCATCTACCAAATTGCTGCCCTCATTGCGCTCAACACTTTTCATAACTGCGGTCTATGGATGAAGCATGTCTCGACGGCGGTGGCGGTAGGGCGGATGGAGCGGAGCGAAATCCGCCGCAGCCTGCGCGATGCGCTCGATGGCGGATTTCGCTCCGCTCCATCCGCCCTACTTTTTCGGTTCTCTCTGGCGGCCATTGATCCGTCCCACCGGCTCACCGCCGTCCTTCCCCGTGAGGGGAAGGTGGATCGCGGCGTGAGCCGCGGGACGGATGGGGCGGCGGCTCCCTTTTAGGAAGCGAGCGTACCGCCCCATCAGTCAGTGCTGCGCACTGACAGCTTCCCCATTTCGATCGCTAGCGATCGAAATCACCTACGGCGCCGGGCCGCGCGGCGGCCCGGTGGGGGAAGCACGGCGCCGAGATCGAAAATGCGGGGATAGATTCCGCGCAGTCCCACAAACAGTCCCACGCATTTCGCGCCTCCTTCCCCTGAAAGGGGGAGGTCGGGTGGGGGTCTGGCGGGGCGACAAACGTCTTACAGGGCAAGGCGTTTCAATCACCCACATCGAGCCGACCCCCTCCTGCCTCCCCCTTGCAGGGGGAGGAAAGTTTCCCCGCAAATCGTGAATCTATCCGACCGGACTCCGCGCCGTGGGATCATCGCTCCATTTTCAACTGGCCCGATAGGCCCGGAACGGAGCCCCGATACAAAACATGCAGATCTTCGCCCCAGTCACACGCACCGATCTCAAGGCATGCGCCCAGAGCCTCCGGCTCTGGCTCATGGAGATCGCTGTCTGGCTGGTGGAGGCGATCGGGTTTCGTGAAGGGCGCATTGCACTGAACGGGATGCGTGTCGCGGCGAGGCGTGAGCTGCGCCAGCTCATCTTCCTGATGATGTGCGCGCGGATGCGGTTTCGCAAACAGGACAGGCGCCGCCGCTGGGTGCGCCCGCCCTCGACTCCCGCAGGGTTTCGCTACGCGCAACGCCGCATCGACATGGTGCGGCTCTACACGCGCGGGGTAGCGCTGACGACGTTCGCTGAGATGCGGCGAGCGCTGGATGATCTCGATGCGGTTGTGCTGCACGCCATCGCACGCGTGCCGAAGAGCATTTCGACTGGGCGGCTGATCATCATCCGGAGCGTCGGCGCGCCCGCCGACGTACGATGTCGACAGGGCTACGCCGACGCCAAAGAGGATGGGGGCGTCGGCGCTCCGGATACGTCATGACAATCACCCTCGACAGGACCGCGCGTCTCTCGCCTCGGCGAAGCTGTAGCTTCGCTACGGCGCAGCCGGGTCAGACGCGCATCAGGTATCTGACCAAACGCAAGATTCCCCGGAGTCCGGCGCCGTGCGCCCATGCGCGCCCGGTCTCGCCTCCCCGTCAGCGTGAAAGGCAGGAGGCGCGTCGCCTGCCTGGCTCACGCGGCCTTGGTTTTCTCGCGGCGCTTGCGTTCGTTCGGGTCGAGCCAGCGCTTGCGGACGCGGATCGCTTTCGGCGTCACTTCCACAAGTTCATCGTCCTCGATCCACGCGATGGCCTGTTCGAGCGTGAGGCGGCGCGGGGGCGTGAGGCGGATGGCTTCGTCCTTGCCGGCGGCGCGCACGTTGGTGAGCTTCTTGGACTTCATGGGATTGACCTCCATGTCGTCCGAACGCGAATTCTCGCCGATGATCATGCCTTCGTAGACCGCCTCGCCCGGATCGATGAAGAGCACGCCGCGCTCTTCGAGGTTCCAGAGTGCGAACGCCGTCGCCTCGCCGAGTTCGTTGGCGATGAGCCCGCCGTTGCGACGCCCGGCGATCTCGCCCTTGTGCGGCGCCCAGCCGTGGAAGACCTTGTTCATCACGCCCGCGCCGCGCGTGTCGGTCATGAACTCGCCGTGGTAACCGACGAGGCCGCGCGCCGGCGCGTGGAAGACGATGCGGGTCTTGTCGCCGCCCGAGGGGCGCATGTCCTGAAGCTCGGCCTTGCGGATCGACATCTTCTCGATGACCGCGCCCGAGTAAGCGTCATCGACGTCGATGGTGACTTCCTCGATCGGCTCCAGGATCTGGCCGTTCTCGTCTTTCTGGAACAGCACGCGCGGACGCGAGATGGAAAGCTCGAAGCCTTCGCGGCGCAGCGTCTCGATCAGCACGCCGAGCTGCAGTTCGCCGCGACCGGCGACTTCATACGCATCTTTGTCGGCGGTTTCGGAGATCTTGATCGCCACGTCGCCTTCCGCATGGCGGAACAGCCGTTCGCGGATCACGCGCGATTGCACCTTGTCGCCATCGCGGCCCGACAGGGGGCTGTCGTTGATGGTCACCGTGATGGCGAGCGTCGGCGGATCGATCGGCGTGGCGTGGATCGGCTCCGTCACGGAGACATCGGCGACGGTGTCGGACACGGTCGTCTCGCCGAGGCCCGCGATGGCGACGATGTCGCCGGCTTCCACACTCTCCACCGGCACGCGGTCGAGGCCGCGATACGCCAGCAGTTTGGAAAGCCGCGCGCGCTCATGCTCCTTGCCGTCGCGCGACATCGACAGAACCGTCTCGCCGACTTTCAGACGCCCGGATTCAACACGCCCCGTCAGCACGCGGCCGAGGAATTTGTCGTAGTCGAGCATCGTCACGAGCATGGAGAACGGCGCGTCGATGCGCTTGAGCGGCTCGGGCTCGGGCACGTGATTGTGGATGAGGTCGAAGAGCGGCGTGAGATCCTTGCGCTCGCCGTCGAGCGATGTCGTCGCCCAGCCCTCCTTGCCGGAGGCGTAGATGATCGGGAAGTCGAGTTGTTCATCCGTCGCGCCGATGGCGGCGAAGAGATCGAACGTGTCGTCGAGCACCTGCGAAGGCCGCGCGTTCGGGCGGTCGACCTTGTTGAGCACGACGATGGGCCTGAGGCCTTTGCGCAGCGCCTTGGTCAGCACGAACTTCGTCTGCGGCATGGCGCCTTCCAGCGCGTCCACAAGCAGAAGGCATCCATCGACCATGCCGAGGATACGTTCCACCTCGCCGCCGAAGTCGGCGTGGCCGGGGGTGTCGATGATGTTGATGCGGTCTTCGCCGCGCACGATGGACGTGCACTTGGCGAGGATGGTGATGCCGCGCTCACGTTCCTGGGCGTTGGAATCCATCGCCCGTTCCTGGTGGGCCTCGTTGCGCCGCCAGGCGCCCCCCTGGGCGAGCATCTGGTCGACCAGCGTGGTTTTCCCGTGGTCGACGTGGGCGATGATGGCGATGTTGCGCAGCGACGGCATGACTTCTTTGAACTCTCAGAACTGGAAGCGCGCCTTCTGCACGTGCGAAGGCGGAAGGGCAAGCAAGGGTTGATGCAGGGGCGAACAGCTGCCCGATCCTGCAAGTGTGCAATGCAATAAGGTCGCATGGTGCGTTGCAGGCCTTGGTACACAAGGATTTTGACCGAATTGTTGCGCTGTCGTTAACCGCATATAGAAAATTAGTGGTTGCACGTTTTGCAGTGCAGCGTATTCTTTCTTCAGCGGCGTTTCGCGACGCCGTCGCCCTTCTCGGGCGTTTCCTCCCTAATTAAACTCGCCCCGGGCTCACCCCCGGGGCGTTTTCTTTGTGCGCCATGGCGTTTGGGGGCGCTCAGGCCAGCGAGCGGTGCAGCTCCGCCTCGGCCAGCGCGGCGGCCAGGCGCGCCATGTCCGCATGGACCCGCTTGAAGCCCGGCCCCCGCTCCAGCGTCCTCTCATCGAGATAGAGGCTGCGGTTCAGTTCGATCTGCAGGGCGTGGGTCTTCCGGTTGGGCCGGCCGTAGGTCTGGGTCGTGTGGCCGCCTGCGAAGGGCGTGTTCCGGGACACCCGATAGCCGAAGCGGCGCAAGGTCGCCTCCACCATGGCGGTGATGGACGGGTGGCAGGATGCCCCGAAACGGTCCCCTAGCACGATGTCGGGCTGTTGCGGCCCTCGCGCGGCGCTGGGCATGGAGTGGCAGTCGATCACAACCGCGCAGCCGAAATCGGCCTTCGTCTCCTCCACGAGGTTCGACAGAACGGCGTGGTAGGGGCGGTGGACCACCGAAAGCCGCCGCTCGGCCTCGCCCACGGGGAGCTTGCGCCAGTAGATCTCCTGACCGTCCCCGGCGATGCGGGGAATGACACCGAGGCCTGCCTGCACGCGGGGCGTGGCGGTCAGCACGCCCGGATGCTCCATGAACATGGAGGGGTCGAGTTCGGTCGGGTCGCGGTTGAGGTCCACGTAGGCCCGCGCCACGGCGGCGCACAGGATCGGCGCGCCATGGGCCGCAGCCCCCGCGAACAGCTCGTCCACATAGGCGTCCTCGGAGCGCCGCAGGCTCGCCAGCCCCACGCGGGACGCCATCAGCAGATCGCGAGGATAGCGCCGGCCCGAGTGCGGCGAGGTGAAGACGAGGGAGGTCGTGCGCTTGAACGGCTCGATGAGCACGTACGGCGGTTCCGCGCCGACGTCCTCGGCGCGGGCCGCGCGCGCGTCCGCCAGTGCGCCGAACGCGGGATCGGGCCTCAAGTCCATGCATTAACCTTCGCGGTCGTCACCGGCGCCGTCAACCATGCGCCGCTTGGCCCTGCTCATGCATGGAGCATTCCTGCCGGTCAGCGGCGGCTTGCGCATCTCGGAAGGCGACAAGGCGCTCTTTACGGTTCTAGTGTAGGGGCCCGTCGAAGGGCGAAGAGGCCAAAGGGCGAAAAGGGAAAGTTCGATGGTGCGTATCCTGCTGGCGGAAGACGACGATTCCCTGCGCCAGTTCCTGGCCCTGAACCTCGGTCGCGCCGGCCACGACGTGGTCGCGCACGGGGACGGCGACACCGCGTGGGAAGAACTGGGCCAGGCCCCGTTCGACCTGCTGCTCACCGACATCGTCATGCCCGGCCTCGACGGCATCGAGCTCGCCCGTCGCGCGGCGGAAGCCTATCCGGGCATGAAGATCATGTTCATCACCGGCTTCGCGGCGGTCGCCCTGAGCCAGAACTCCCCCGCGCCCAAGCAGGCAAAAGTGCTGTCGAAGCCGTTCCACCTGAAGGATCTGGTGGCGGAAGTCGAACGGATGATGGCGGCCTAGCTTTGTGCTAGGTTGGTCCGATGACCAGACTCGAAGCCACCCTGTCGCGCCTCGCCCGTCTTCCCGAGACGGAGCGGGATGAGCTGATCGGATGGATCGACGACATGCTCGACGGCTTTGAGGCCGACGACGGGCCGGGCCTCACTGAGGCGCAGCGCGCAGACCTCGCAACCCGTCTCGCGGCGCCTGACGATTTCGCAACGGACGAAGAGGTCGCCGCATTCTTTGCGCGTCACGCCAAGCAGGCGTGAAGGTTCGCTGGAGCCGCCGCGCGCTCGCCGATCTGCGGCGCATGAACAGCTACATGGCCGAACGCAATCCGCGCGCAGCGGAGCGCATGGAAGCGCGGATTCTCGACCGCATCGAAGCCTTGCGCGAACTGCCGCTCGTCGGCGTTCTCACCGGAGTCGGGGAGGCGCGCTGGGTCCGCGTGCGGCGCACGCCGTATCTTGTTGTCTATCGGGCGGCAGCGGACGAGTTGCGGATATTGGCAGTTTATCACGGGAGCAGGGCGCGATAGCAGGCCGCGAACCGAGCCACTGCTCTGTGGTTTGACGGCGCTGCCGACCCCCACCCACCGCATTCGTGACCCATCCTTCCACTTTCCGCCTTGACGGCGCACACCTTTGCCTGCCACCACCCCTTATCGATAATCGGTAACTCCGCCCGATGGCGGGGTGCAGGGGAGAACTCTCGTGCGTCAAATCCTCATCGCGGGCGCCAGCCTGCTCACGCTTCTGGGCTGCGCCGCCTCGACCGGCCCGGTCGCCGTCACCCAGCCGGCCCAGCAGGCCGCGCCCGCCGTTCCCGCCAATCCGCTGCTCGCCGACTGGACCGGCCCCTACGGCGGCGTGCCGCCGTGGGACCAGGTGAAGCCCGAGCTCTTCCCCGGCGCGTTTGAGGCCGGCATCGCCGAGCAGCGCCGCGAGATCGACGCCATCGTCAACAACGAGGCGCCGGCCTCCTTCGAGAACACCGTCGTCGCGCTGGAGCGCGCCGGGCAGACGCTCGACCGCGTCGGCAGTCTCTACGGCGTGATGACGTCGAACATGTCGACGCCCGCCTACGAGGCGCTCGACCGCGAATGGTCGCCGAAGCTCACGGCGGTGAGCGACGAGATCACGTTCAACAAGAAGCTCTTCGCGCGGATCGCGGCGGTCTACGAAGGACGTGCAGGCGCCGGTCTCTCGGCGCAGCAGCTTCGCCTGACAGAGCGCGTGTACGACGGCTTCGTGCGTGCGGGCGCCAAACTCGACGAGACGCAGTCTGCGGAAGTCGCGCGTCTCAACCGCGAACTCGCGACGCTGTTCGCCGATTTCCGCTCCAAACTCCTCGCCGACGAGAACACCTGGACGGTCGTCGACAACGCCGCCGAACTCGCCGGCATGCCGGAGTCCTACATCGCCTCTGCGCAGGCGGCGGCGGCGGAGCGCCAGCTCCCGGGCAAGTGGATCATCGTCAACACGCGCTCGAGCGTCGATCCGATCCTCTCGTTCGCCTCCAATCGCGCCCTGCGTGAGAAGGTCTGGCGCAAGTTCGTCAACCGCGGCGACAACGGCGACGCCAACGACACGAACGCTATCATCGCCAACATCGTGAAGCTGCGCGCCGAGCGCGCGCATGTTCTCGGCTTCGCCGCGCACGCCAATCGCCGCATGGACGACACCATGGCGAAGGATCCCGCGCGCGCGATGGATCTGATGATGCGCGTGTGGACGCCCGCCGTCGCCCGCGTGCGTGAGGAAGTGCGCGACATGCAGGCCATCGCCAGCCGCGAACGCCCGCGCGTCACGATCGAGCCGTGGGATTACCTCTTCTACGCAGAGAAGGTGCGCAAGGCGCGCTACAATCTCGACCAGGCGGAGCTGAAGCCGTACTTCGAGCTCAACAACATGATCAACGCCTCGTTCTACATGGCGGGGCGCCTCTACGGGCTCGAGTTCAAGGAAATCACCGGCACCGTGCCGGTTTTTGAGCCAAGCGTGCGCGTGTGGGAAGTGACGGACCGCGCGAGCGGCAGGAATGTCGGTCTCTTCTACGGCGACTACTTCGCCCGCGCCGGCAAGCGCTCGGGCGCGTGGATGACGACGTACCGCTCGCAGTCGACCTTCGACGGGCCGGAGACGACGCTCGCCTCGAACAACAACAACTTCACTCGCGGCGCGCCGGGCGAGCCCGTGCTCATCAGCCTCGATGACGCGGAAACGCTGTTCCACGAGTTCGGCCACGCCATCCACTATCTGCTGCAGAACGTTGAATATCCCACGCTCGGCGGCGTGCCGCGCGACTTCGTGGAGTATCCGAGCCAGGTGCATGAGCACTGGGTGCTGACCCGCGACGTGCTCGACCGCTTCGCGCGTCACTACCAGACCGGCGCGTCGATGCCGCAGGCATTGGTTGATCGCGTGAAGCGTTCGGAGAAGTTCAACCAGGGCTACGCCACGGTGAGCTATCTCTCCTCGGCCATCGTCGACATGAAGCTGCACACGATGGCTGACGGGGTCGTCGATCCCGATGCGTTCGAGCGTCAGACGCTCGCCGATCTCGGCATGCCGCGCGAGATCGTGATGCGTCACCGCCTGCCGCAGTTCGGGCACCTCTTCTCGTCGGATGCGTATTCGGCGGGCTACTACTCCTACCTGTGGTCGGAGGTGATGGACGCCGATACGTGGAAGGCGTTCGAGGAAACGGGCGACGTGTGGAGCCCGGCGGTGGCCGCGAAGATGCGCGAGCATATCCTGTCGAACGGCAACATCATCGACCGCGCCGACGCGTATCGCGCGTTCCGCGGCCGTGATCCGGACGTGAACGCGCTGCTGGAAGTGCGCGGCTTCCCGACGACCCCGACGCCGCGTCGTCGCTAGAAAGACCGTTCGCCGCTCCCGCCCTCAATCGGCGGGGGCGGCGAGAGTCTTCAGCAGGGCGTGGTCCGCATCGAGCGGACGGCCATCAATCTGCGAAACTGTGCGCCTCTCGTGCAGCGCGTTGGTGATGAAGGCAGCCTCCGCGCGCGCCAGCTCCTCCGCCGTGATGCTGCGCTCAACGATGTGCGGGTTTGCGTCCATGAGCGCCGCGCGGAACGTGCCGGGCAGTGCGCCGTCCGTCGTCGGCGGCGTGACGACCACGCCACCCTTCGCGATGAAGATGTTGCAGCACGCGCCGCCCGCGACGCGGCCTCGCGTGTTGAGCAGCACGGCTTCATCGCCGCCCTGCGCTGCGGCCTCTGCGCGCGCCATCGTGTTGTCGATGTAGGAGAGCGTCTTCAAACGCGCCGACGGCGCGGTCTCGTTGCGCCGGATCGTGGAGGTGACGAGGGCGGCGGGGGTGGCGGGATGCGCGTAGGCGCCTGCGGTGATCACCAGCACGGGACGCATGACGGCGGGGCGCAGGACGCCGCGGTCGCCGATGCCGGCGGTCCATGTGATGCGCACCGCGGCGGGCGCGGACTGAAGGCCGTCCCGTCGCAGCAGTTCTTCAGAAACCCCGCCGAGCCTGTCGCCGCCGGGCGGCGGCGACAGGCCGAGTGCGGCTGCGCTCGCGTGTAACCTTGCGACGTGTCGCGGGAAGCGGCGCAGGCGCGCGCCATCCCACAGGATCGTCTCGAACAGACCGTCGCCGAGCGTGAAGCCACGGTCGCGCGCGTCGATGACGGGCGCCTCGGTCCAGTCGTCGTTCACCCATGCGGTCATGTGTCGAAGCCCCTGATCGCGCGGAGGAGACTGAGCGCCTTCGTCTCGGTTTCCTGCGCTTCTTCTTCCGGATCGGAATCCGACGTGATGCCGCCGCCGACGCGGAATCCCACCTTCCAGCCGCCGTCGCGCGGCGTGCATGTGGCGGTGCGGATGAGCACGCTTGAATCCATCGCGCCGTCCGGTCCGAACCACGCGAGCGACCCATAGTTCGCCTCGCGCGGCGCCGCTTCGAACTGGTCGATCAATTCCATCGCCTTCACCTTCGGCGCGCCAGTGATGGAGCCTGCAGGAAACGCCGCGCGCAGCAGGTCGAACGCATCGGCGCCGGGCTTGAGGCGGCTTTCCACCGTAGACACCATGTGGTGCGCGTTCGCGAAGGTCTCGATCGCCTGATACTGCGTCACGCGCACGCTGCCGGCGGTGCTCACGCGCGCGAGATCGTTGCGCATGAGATCAAGGATCATGAGGTTTTCCGCGCGGTCCTTGACGCTGGCGGCGAGTTCGGCGGCCAGCGCCGTGTCGCGTGCGGGATCGGCGTGACGCGGACGCGTGCCCTTGATCGGGCTCGATCGTGCGATGAGCGCGCCGTCGTTGCGGACCGACACAAAGCGTTCGGGCGAATTCGACACGATCGCGGCGTCGGGCAAGCGCATGTAGGCGCAGAACGGCGCCGGGCTCTGGCGGCACAGGCGCGTGAAGAGGGCGTAAGGGTGATCGCCCGCCGCAAGCGTCCCGGCGAAGCGGCGCGAGATGTTGGCCTGATAAAGCTCGCCGGCGCGGATGCGCTCGACAAGGATGGTGACCTGATCACGATAGCGCGCCGTGGAGTCGATCGGTGCAATGACTCCACGCGCGTTGCGTACGTCCACTTCGGCGGCACCGAGGCGCGCGATCACATCCGTCGCTTTTCCCCGCACGCTTTCATCGCGAAACGTCGCCATCGCGGTGCGCGTTGCAGTGTCGAAGGCCACCACCACGTCGTAGAGCCCCAGCGCCACGTGCGGCAGGCGCGACGGGCGCGGGCTGGGCGCCGCCTCGTCGAAGGTCGCGCCGAGTTCGTAGGCGAGAAATCCCGCCGCGCCCCATGGGAAGGGCGATGCGACGGATGTCGCGCTGTCACGGAGCCAGTCCTGCGCGACGCCAAGATCGTTCGCGACTTCGCGCGGCGCGGCAAGCAGATAGCTCCACCGCGCGGCGGGATGACCCCCGCAGCTGTGCAGCAGCATGCACATGGGTTCATCGCGAAACGGTGCGAACGCGACGAGGGGATCGACGTATGGGATACGGATAGCGGTATCCGTCATCATGCTTGAGTGTTTCAGAACACGACGACGGAGCGGATCGACTTGCCCTCGTGCATGAGATCGAAGCCCTTGTTGATGTCCTCAAGCTTCAGGACATGCGTGATCATCGGGTCGATCTCGATCTTACCCGTCATGTACCAGTCGACGATCTGCGGCACGTCGGTGCGCCCGCGCGCGCCGCCAAACGCCGTGCCCTTCCAGACGCGCCCGGTGACGAGCTGGAAGGGGCGCGTGGCGATTTCCTTGCCGGATTCCGCCACGCCGATGATGATGCTCTCGCCCCAGCCCCGGTGGCAGCACTCGAGCGCCTGACGCATCACGGTGGTGTTGCCGGTGCAGTCGAAGCTGTAGTCGGCGCCGCCGTCGGTGAGCGCCACCAGATGCTGCACGACATCGCCGTCGATGGTCTTCGGATTGACAAAGTGCGTCATGCCGAACTTGCGGCCCCACTCTTCCTTGTCGGGGTTGATGTCGACGCCGATGATCTTGTCGGCGCCGACGAGACGCGCGCCCTGGATCACGTTGAGGCCGATGCCGCCGAGGCCGAAGACGACGACGTTGGCGCCAGGTTCCACCTTCGCCGTGTTGATCACCGCGCCCACGCCCGTGGTGACGCCGCAGCCGATGTAGCAAGCCTTGTCGAAAGGCGCGTCCTTGCGGATCTTCGCCACCGCGATCTCGGGCAGCACGGTGAAGTTCGAGAACGTCGAGCAGCCCATGTAGTGATAGACAGGCTGGCCCTTGAACGAAAACCGCGTCGTGCCGTCCGGCATCAGGCCCTTGCCCTGTGTGGCGCGGATCGAGGTGCAGAGGTTCGACTTGCGCGAGAGGCAGGTTTTGCAGGTCCGGCATTCGGGCGTGTAGAGCGGAATGACGTGATCGCCCGGCGCCACGGATGTCACGCCACGCCCCACCTCGCGCACGATCCCTGCACCTTCGTGGCCGAGGATGGAGGGGAAGATGCCTTCGGAGTCGAAGCCGTCGAGCGTGTAGGCGTCCGTGTGGCAGATGCCCGTGGCCATGATCTCGACCAGCACTTCGCCGTCGCGGGGGCCTTCGAGGTCCAGTTCGACGATTTCGAGCGGCGTCTTGGGGGCGATGGCGATGGCGGCGCGGGTCTTCACGGCGATTGGTTCCTTCCTGGGCGGGGCGGGCGGTCCCGTTTGAGTGGGCGCATGCAGAAAAATGGTTTTGATGTGTAAGGCAAGCGGCCCGCCGGGTCACGCGGGGCGCGCCAGCCGTATCGTGTGGCCGGCCGCCTTGTACGCGACGACATGTGCGTGATCGCGCGCAGGACCATCGATCTCGCCTTCCGGCCAGCGCCACAGTTGAGCGACGGCGCGCATGTGCGGCGCGAGTTCAATTGCGCTCTCCACGCCGGCATCGCACCGATCGGTTATCGAGATCCGCGCGTACCTGATGGCTCGGCCGGTGGATTCGGAGCGGGGGACGGTGTGCGTCATTGCCTGCGCGCCAGTTCCGCCTCGAGTTCCGCGATGCGCGCCTTCAGTGCTTCAAAGGAAGGCGCGATGTCCGTGGCAGTGAAGCGGGGCGTGATATGTTGAGGGCAATTCCAGTCGAACGCTTCGACCTCGACGGTGATGAGGCGTTCGACCTTGGCTCTGTAGTCCGGGTCGATGAGTCGATCTGCGAGATCCGGCGCCTCGGCCACCGCAACTACGGTTAGCCGACCAAGCAACTTGAGCCGCGTTCGATTGGGATAGTCCATGAAGAAGAACGCCGCCCGGTTGTCCGCGGAGGCGTTGCCTACGCTCACATATTGCCGGTTGCCGCGGAAATCTGGAAAGCCGAACCCCCGCTCGTCGAGTACCTTCACGAAGCCAGGCGCCCCGCCGCGAAACTGGACATAGGGCCAGCCGGACTCGTTTACCGTGGCGAGGTAAAAACTGTCGCGCTCGGCGATGAAGGCGATTTCAGTATCCGTCAGGCGATCGGGCTCTGTTGGAATGTCATCGTGACGGGCGTACGGGCCGCGGCTGCCATAAACCGTCTGTGCCGCTTTCACGGCCGGGGTGAATACAGTCTGGAAAAACCTGGTCGTCACAGGCGCTCCTTACGGGCTGGTATCGATTTTTGGAGTCCTGCCCCCGGGTGACTGGGCATCAGGCTTCACCCCTTTGCGGGAAGAGTTCCGCCTCAAGCGCGTTGAGGGCTTCGCGAAAGGGTCTCGGATCCTGTAGGCCGCGTGACAGCACCAGACTGCCCTGAATGAGTGTTAGAGCGCGTCGGCCCGCTTTGCGCGCCGCGCCATCGCGGTGGCCTGCCTCACGTGCGAAGTGGGCGAAGGCGTCGATCAGCGCCCCGAAAGCTGTCTTGATCGCTGGCGCAAAGGGGCCACCAAGGTTGCGCGGCGCCATGAGCATATTGAGCAAGCAGGATTTGCTGCCGGAGTCATAGATCTCCCTGAGATTGGCCCGCGCTTCCGCGAGCCGCTTTGAGAGATCTCCTTCGCGCGTCAATGGCCCAACGACATTGATCCGGGTCCATTCGATCGCGGAGGTGAGCACCTCCGTGGCCATTTGCTGTTTTCCGCCGGGAAAACGATGGTACAAACTCGCGCGCTGCAGCCCTGTCGCCTCCGAAAGCATCGCCAGCGATGCTCCCTCGTAACCGACATCCCGGAACACACTCGAGAGGCGCGCGATCAGTTCTTCTTCTTCTATGCTTGCCGGTCGCGCCAAAGGTTTGCTCCAGTTTATAACAGAACGAACGGCAAAATAACTTGACCGCCTGCGTTGCGCATGGCACCTGAATTATACCGGTCGTTCGGTAATGTCAAACGTGAGGTGTGTTCATGCCCAAGACTGCAATCGTTGTGTTTTCAGATCCCAAGGCGGGGGAGGAGGCGCTTGGGCGTGTCTTCAACGCGATGTTCATCACCCAGGAGCTCAAGGACAAGGATCGCGAGGTCGCGTTGATCTTCCAGGGCGCTGGCACACGTTGGCCGACAGAGTTGGCCAAGCCCGATCATCCCGGCAACGCGCTCTACAACGCCGTCAGGGACAAGGTGGCAGGTGTTTGCGGTGGCTGCGCCGACGTATTCGGCGCGAGCGAAGGATTGAGAGGGAGCGATCTGGCGCTTGTTCGCGACAAGGCGATACCCGGGACGAGCGGCGTCTTGGATTTGTCCCGCTACCTTGAAGAAGGCTATCGCCTGGTCACGCTTTGAATGCAGGCTTGATCCTTTGGGTGTGTGATGCGGGGGGCGCGGCGTTGGTCGCGCCCCTTGTGTTGAACAGCGACGGCCGTCGCCGTTGCTGCGTCGTCCTGCGCAAAAGTCGTAGCGATCGCTCTTGCCGGCGTGGGCGAGAGCGTTGCGGATGAAATGGACGCGTCGGCGATGACAGGCGGCGTTGAAGACCTTCGAAATCGCAGCCATCAGACCTTCATGCCGCGCAGGCCGCAGCGCGCCAGCGGCGTGGAAAGTTCGTCCGGAAGGTCTCCGCTTCGGAGGGGCACAACGGGAATCGGGCAGTCCCGAAAAACTCTGGACCCCTTGGGTCCCATGGTGGGCGCGACAGGGATTGAACCTGTGACCCCTACGATGTCAATCACCGAAACGTAAATTAGCAAAGTCTCAAATCGACCCAATTGTGCAATAATATCAGTTAGATAGGCGAGTGAGTCGAAATGATGCGTCTCAACCTAAATCAACTTGAATACCGCGCTTTATTCCCAGAACTCACTTCCAATTCGTGGTCGTTTATGTAACTTCTGGCGCGGTTGTCGTCGGCGTGAATTCTGACGGAATCACTTTCATCGCGCAATCCAGCGATTTGTCGAGCGTCAGAAATGCAGCGACGCAGCGCTTCCAAGGCCAAGCCGTTCTCTGATCTTGCAGTGCGTTCTCTCGCGCAGTCTGCAAAGCGATACGATCACCTCGATGGCGCGACGACCGGACTCTTTCTTCGGGTCGGCAGCACAGGCGCCAGCTGGTCGCTTCAATACAGAGTTGTCGGTCACGGAGGTCGCAGCCGGAACGGTCACGCCCTCAAGGGCCCGGTCCGGCGCATGCATCTGGGCGACTATCCCGCAGTCTCGCTCCACGCGGCGCGCACAGAGGCCTTGCGCATTCACGCGCTGGCCGGAAAGGGGATTGATCCGTGTGCGCCGGTCGCAAGCGATGGCGACAAGTCGGAGCAGTCTCTGAACTGGCTCATCGACCGCTATCTCGAACTCTACGCCAAGCCGCGCCTCACGTCGGCCCCGGTGGCGGCATGGGTGCTCGCCAGGCACTGGAGGAAACCCTTCGGCACGCGCGCCTTCGCCAGCATGACCCGCCCGGAGTTAAATACTCACCTGCGCAAGATCGCTCAGTCGGAAAAGCATGGTTCGGGTGCGGCGCTTGAGGCCCGCCGCTGGATCATGGGCGTCTTCAGCTGGGCGATCCGGGAGGATCTGGCATCCAGCAACCCGGCCGTCGGTCTGGTCGGACGTGAAGACCTGCGACGTGATCCCACAGACCTGCGGCCCAGGGAACGCATGCTGACGATCGACGAGGCGCGCGCTGTCTATCGGGCCAGCTTGCGGATGCCGGAACCCTGGGGCGATCTCGCACGGGTTCTGCTGCTGACGCTGGCGCGGCTGAGCGAGTACTCCAAGGCCGAGCATGCGTGGTTCGATCGCGGCGGCCGCAACATCGAAGTGCCTGGACATGGCCACAAGAACCGGAGTCCGAAGACGATACCGCTTTCGCGGGCCGCCTTTGAGCTGATCGAGAAGCGGCCCGTCGGACAGGAAGGCCCCTACATGTTCTCGACGACCGGCGGGAGGAAGCCGATCTACAGCTACGCCGACGCCTACGCGGACCGCTTGCGGGCATTGGCGGCCGAAGAACTCGGGCGCCCGATACCGCATTTCACCATGCATGACTTCCGGCGCACCGGCGCCACGCACCTGACCGCCATGGGCGTCCGTGACGAGGTTGTCGAACTTCTGCTGGGCCACAAAATCCGGGGCGTTCGCGGCGTCTACATGAAGCACAAGTACGTGGAGGAGCGTCGGCAGGCGCTCGAGCTCTGGGCGAGCAAGCTGCGCGCAGTCGCCGCGGCGCCGAAACACTGCGCGGACAAGCCTCAGAGAATGGTGCTGCGCGTTCGCAGGTCCGATGAAGGCCTGCGACGGGCCGGAGACGGGCCTGAAACCTAGGTGCGACGGGGAAGCTTTCTCGGCGCCCGTTCCATCTGGACAAACTGGTCTGGAAGTGCGCCCTCGTCATTGACCGGGATTGGCATTTTTTGATCCATTTCGGATCGTGACCAACCGGGCATATCGCCAAAGTCATAGAGGCGCGCCTATCCGGATGCTGATTGCAAGATGCCCCCTTAGCTTGCCGATCGCGTTCACCGTCGCCGCCAACGGCCACGAAAGGGCTGTGTGCGCGACGACCAACCTGTTTGACATTCTGATGGTCCGTGAGCGCAACGCGTACGAGGTTCAGGACTTCAGATTTTTCGCCGCAAACCGCGAAGAGTGGGCGCCGGGGCGGCCTGCGCCAAATCCCCTGGTTCGGGCGGCGCTGGCGGCGCACGCGGGGGAGGCGGTGCGATCGCTCGACATCACCTACAAGAGCGACATCGACGTGCTTGTTCGTGCGGCGCGGGGCCACGGGCTTGCGCACTGTCTCGTTCGCACATTGCGCCATCTGGGCGGCTGGCAAGACAGTGAGGCCTGCACGGCAAGCGCTGTTGAAGGAATGTTCTCGGAATTCGAGGGGTGGCCCGCTGAATGGTGGGGAGGCATGTCGGGGATCGGCGGACTTCACGTGGTCGAGCGCGCCTTCACGTCGGCGGGGGCGCCGACGCCTGTCGTCCATCGTCCGCTTGGCGGCGCACTCGAGGGGTATGACCTCGACCTCTTCCACCTTGGCGACTTTGGGCCGGTGACCGCCGCAACGCTTGCGACCAGCGTTGATCCCGCGCGCCTACGCGAGGCCGTGCAGGCGCCGCCGAAAGTGATCGGCGCCGAGTTCAGGGAGGCCTTTGCCGGTCAGATCCGGACCAACAACGCGGCGGGGCCCGCCGGATTTCGGGCGGGGAATATGATCCGCCAGGCTCGCGCGATCGGCTGGACTGGAGGTACGGCTTTCACGTTGGGTGGGGAGCCCTTCCTTCTGTTGAGTGGTCCTCCGGCGCCGTTGAAGCGCGGTGCGCCAAATGTCGACACCATCCGGATTGCGTCGGTGCAGATCGAGACTGGGCGCGTCAGCCTTTCTGATGGAATCTCGACTTCGTAGTCGGTGTCGACGCGAAGCTCGGAGCGTGCGCCTCTACCGGCGCCCGGAGCGAGAGTCTCGTCTGCAGCCGGCCTTCCGTTGTGGGGCATTGCACTAACCCGCTAGCGCGGGACGATAGTCCTGCACGATTTGCGCTCCTCGTCCGGCAGCGCCTGCTGTCTGCGGGCAGCGCCTGGATTGGCCAGTCCGCGCCCGAGACGGGAGGCCGACATGGCCGACGCGACCAGCCTTATCCCCATTCCACCTCCTCCACCGCCGCCGCGTGTTCATCCGGTTCGCCAGCGACTGATCGACGATATGGCCTTGCGCGGTTTCAGTGTGGGCACCCAGAGAAACTACACGCGCTACATTCGGACCTGCATTGCGTTCGCGGGAAAGTCGCCAGCGGACGTGACGGTCGATGACGCGCGCGACTATCTGCTGCACCTTCAGCGCAATGGGGTCGGCGTTTCGTCGATCAATCAGTGCTCGGTGGCGCTCCGGTTCTTCCTGCGTGTGACCCTTGCCAAACCGTTCGGCGTCGAGCGTGTGCCGGTGATCTCCGAGGCCAAGCGTATTCCGACCGTACTGACACCTGATGAGGTGGCGCGGCTCATCGCCGCCGCACCCGGGCTCAAATACCGTGCGGCGCTGAGCGTCGCCTATGGTGCAGGTCTGCGGGCCGCCGAGGTGGTGCAGCTGAAAGTGCACGACATAGATGCCGCGCAGATGGCGATCCGAGTGGAGCAGGGCAAAGGCTCCAAGGACCGTTTCGCCAAGCTGTCGCCCGCGCTGCTGACGTTGCTGCGCGACTGGTGGCGTACGTGCCGGTCACCAGTGTGGCTGTTTCCGAGCCCATGCGGCGTGATGCGGCATATCACGCCGCGGCAGTTCTCGCGGTCCTGCGTGGCCGCGGCGCGCGAGGCGCGCATCGACAAGCACGTGACGTTGCACACGCTCAGGCATTCCATCGCGCCGCGCTGGTTGCGGGCGGTATGTCGTTGTTCTGAGGAGGAGCTGCACGGCCCGGAGGTTGCCCGTCTTCCGATAGATGAGCGCGGCCTTCGTGCGTCGGAGGGAGTGGGTGCCGTAGGTCGCCGGGTTCAGACCGATCGATGCGACCCAGCCCTGCACGATACGGGCGTATTGCCGGGTCGAGAGATGCGGCGACTCCGCGAGGCGGCTCGGAAACAGGAAATCTCCTGCCACCAGGCCGTACCGCCGGATCAGGCCACCGACCGCGATCCTCGTCTGCTCCGTGATCTCGAACTGGACAGGGCGACCCGTCTTCTTCTGAACGATGATGCCCCGAGACTTGGCTTCGCCGCCCGCCCAGACGTCTTCCACGCGCAGCCTGACCAGGTCGCAGCCGCGAAGCTTGCTGTCGATTGCGAGATTGAAGAGGGCGAGATCCCGCACCCGTCGTCGGAGCTCAAGACGTGCTCGAATTGACCAGACCTCCTTCATCTTGAGGGCAGGCTTTTGCCCGGTGAGTTTGCCGCCGGTGATGCGGCGGCGACCACCGCCAGTGGAGCGGCGGGGCGTTTCGGCCGCCAGTTCGAATGTCATCATGGTGAGCCTTCTGCTGGCCGTCCTGCGGGGTGCAGGAGGGGGGAAGAAGGCTAGGGCTGGATCGCGACGAGGCCGAACGGCTACAATCGGCGGGGTAAGCCACTCGGGAAAAGTACGGGAACGGGCGCGAGCTGGCCCTATCCAGCCATTCGATATTTCGCGTACGCTCGTAGAAATAATGTACGCGGGGGCTGGATGTCGCATCTGTTGCACCTCCGCTTCGTCGTAACCCGGCGGGACAACGGCGCGTGATCGAGTTCTTGCTCTCACCGCTGGCGAAACGGGTCAATGAGGCGGGGAGGGAAAAATGATCGGACAACGATCAACGCGCTCAACAAGATATGTCGAAGTAAAAGTCGGCCCGTACGGCATGCGCGCTATCGGCGAGTATGATTGGGAAGGCGGGATGAGAATGTTCGGCCAACTTGGCCCGTTCCCGCCACCATTTATGGTGGAGAGAGTAGGCGGCGCGCTCGACATTGGTTCCGGCTTTCCGCGAGCATTGTCGCCTGGGTCGCTTCGATACAATCCCAAAAAGCAACTGCCGCTGCGTGACTTTGAGGAGATCGGTCCATTCTGGTGCATCTCTCAACGTGCATTGGAGCTCCTGAAAGTCCATGCTGAAGGCGATTTCGACGTCATGTCGGTGAACGTCGTTGAGCAGAGTCCTGGATCAGCAGAGATCCTACTCACTTACTGGTACTGCGATGTAGTCCGTTTCGAAGATTGCATCGACGAGTCGGCGTCTGAGATCACTTGGTCGAAGTGGGGAAATCTTCGCACCTACGACATTGTCAGCAAGAAACTGGTGATTAGGTCGGACTTGCGGCCTGATGCAACACTGTTCCGCCTGGCGCGCGCGCCCACACGCGTTTTGTGTACAACCGCGCTCATGGAAGCCATCAAGACGGCGAACCTGACCGGAATTAAATTCGCCAAACTAGATCGCTCGAATTGAAGGGTTGTGAACCGCCCCGGGAACCTTGGAGACAACCGAACTTGAGGTGGCCCCGCAAGGGTTGCGAGCGTCACTCTCCGGCGAATAGCTTCCGGTGCTGCTCGGGCCGGGGAATGTCCGCCTGCGGGCGGACTCTTGTCGGTCGCCCCGGATGTCACCGTCAGGGGTCAAGCGGCATGGAAGGGGCGATATCCAGTCAGTTGGCGACCGCGTGGCCTGTGGCGGTCCTTGGCCCGATGGGTGCGACCCGCTCCGCGCCAGTCCCTCCGTGAGGTAAACTGACTACGCCATGTCGATCTCGCTGTAGCCGCTGGCCTCTGCGTCCCTGAGCTGTGCGGCGTACTTGGGACCTCCGCCCCAGTAGGCGACGTATCTGGGCTTTCCCGCTTCATGGCCGGCGACGTTTGAATTGTAGCCGGTGAACCATCCCTTGCCGTTCTGGAGCAACATCCTGTGTTGGGTGCGGCGCACGGTATCACACCACCCGCGCTCGGCTGTTTCCCGCGCCTCCAGGCGGGTGAGCTTGCGATCCAGAGCTTGGGTGAGAAGGCGCGTGACCCAGTCGACTCCGGTTTCGATCGCCCGGGGGAAGTTGCTCGAACCGGACACGCTCTGTGGTCCGGCGATCATGAGCAGGTTCGGGAATCCGTGCGTCATGACTCCCAGATATGTGCTTGGTCCATCTCGCCATTTGTCTCCGAGGCGAACGCCGTCCGTTCCGTGAATGTCTATCTGGTCGAACCCGCCCGTGACGGCGTCAAAGCCGGTGGCGTACACGATCAGATCGAGATCGAAATGGTCCTCTGAAGTTTCAATGCCGTCAAGCGTAACGCGGGTGATCGGCGTTTCAGAGATATCGACCAGCCGGACGTTCTCGCGATTGAAGGCTTCGAAATAGTTGGTCTCAAGGGGAAGGCGTTGCATGCCAAACCCATGATCCTTCGGGATCAGTTTCTCGGCGGTCCTGGGATTCTTCACCCTTTGCCGGATCTTGCCCGCCACGAACGCCGACATCTCCTTGTTGGCCTCTTCGTCCATGAAGATCTCGACGAAGTTGGCGTTCAGGAGCGCAAACCCCGGCTGCTCATAGAGATGGTTCCAGAACGCCGTCCGTTCGTCCTTGCTGAGCGTCCAGAAACCGCGCCGGTCGGGCGTGTGTTCGAATCCGCCCGGCGACTCGCTGCATCGCGCGAAGATTTCATCGTAGCGCGCCCGGATCGCCGCCATCTCCTCGTTCGCGATCGGGGCGTTGTGCAACGGCGTGCTCCAGTTGGGGCGTCTCTGGAATACTGTCAGCGAGCCAACCTTGTCCGCGATTTCGGAAATGACCTGGATCGCCGTGGCGCCTGCGCCGATCACCCCGACGCGTCGCCCTTCGAGAGGAACGGGCTCGCTTGGCCACCAATAGGTGTGAAAGGCGTCGCCCTTGAAATCGTCCATGCCCTCAAACGTTGGCAGCGTCGGTTTCGAAAGCACGCCGATACAGGTGACGACAAAGCGCGTGGCGATCTCCTCGCCGGACTGAAGTCGGATCGCCCAGCGTGCGTCCGCTTCATTCCATCTCATCTCCAGGACGCGCGCATTGAACCTGATGTGGGGGCGCAGGTCGAACTTGTCGGCCACGAAGTTCAGATAGCGGAGAGTTTCGGGTTGCGGCGAAAAGCGCTCCGTCCAGCGCCATTCATCCAGCAACTCCTTCGAGAAGGAATAGCCATAAGTGTAGCTCTCGGAATCGAAGCGCGCGCCCGGATAGCGGTTGCGATACCAGGTGCCGCCGAGATCCGTATCGGCCTCCAGAGCGAGCACGCGCGCATCAAGGTCCAGACTGCGTTTGAGCTGGTACAGGCCAGATACGCCTGCGCCCAGAACCACGACATCATAGGCTTGCTCATCATTGGCCATGGACGCTCGCCCTTGAAATCATCCCCGATCTCACAGGGCTCCAGCATTGTCCGGGAAATGCGGCGCAGGCTCAAGGGCGCGCACCTGAGGTCGCTCCTCGATGATCGCCTCCGGGCCTGCGTGACCGGTCATATCCGCGCCTCGAAAGCGATGCGGAAGACTGGCGGTCACGACGAAAGGCGAAGCGTCACGTCCGTCGCAGGGCGCTGCATCGCCAATGCCTCTTCCACCGATCCCGTGAGCCAAAGATCCCAGTCGTCGCGTTCAAGCACGACGGGCATCGCCTTTTCATGCCAGGGCGCCACGACCGCGTTCGGGCGCGTGGTGAGAAACGAAAAGAGCAAGTGCTCGCCCACAACCGGATCGGCCTTCGTGCCGCGCTCTCCTGTCCAGGGACGCCAGATGCCGGCAAAGCACATCGTCTTTGCATCCGTGCGCTCGAACCAGCGATTGCCCTTTGGCTCGATGAAGGAAAATTCCGCGAACGCCGTGACCGGGACGAGACAACGATATTCGGTTTTGAGCCAGGGCTTCCAGTAGCTCGAAGTGACGTTGCGCACATTGGTCACGTAACTCGATTTCACCTTCGGAAAGCCCCAGCGCATCACATCTGGCGCAAGCACGCCATTGTCGTCGAGGCGTGCAGTCATGGCGAGGCGATCCGGATAGACGTCTTCGTGCACCGCATCGAGACGATCGGAGAGGCGGAGCTTGATGCGCGCCTGGCTGAACTCCTCGAACCCCCACTCCTCGAATTCAAGGCCTGCCTTGCGCACGGCGTTGCGGTAGCGGTTGCACATCAGACTTCTCGCGCTGTCTCGAGCAGCCAGCGTGCATGCGCAGGCCGGAAGTCTTCCGCGCCGTCCGCGATGATCCCGTTGCGCCGCACTGCGTCGGCGCGCGCCCCACCTTTCACGACGGTTTCGAAGGGGCCCTGACCGTCGATTGCGCCGGGCATCTCGTGGTGGGGCCCCGACAGGGCGGCGCGCAGGGCGCTGACGGTGCTTGCGGCGGTCACGATTTCTCCGGCTCAGTTCGGCGTCAAACGCCGCAGATGGCGCTTTCGCATCACGTCACCGTACCGCCTGGCTTCAAAGCGTAAAGTCTGCCCACAAGCACTGTGAGGTCGTCCTGCGATCCCATGGCTGCGCGTGCGGGCGCGAGATGGCCGCGCATGCCGCGCTTTCCGCAGTTTCGGCAACGTAGGCGCGCGCCTGCCTCCTGGACGCGCCCGAGCACCCCCCAGGCGTACAGCGCGGCGTCACGATGAACCGGATGCGGCCGTCCGCAGTGCCGGCAAACAAACACGAACCCGCGCGACGGCGGCGCGTCGCCGAAGCGCAGCGGCGCCTCGCTGAGGGGCAAGGGAGCGACCATGAGGTGAAGGCGCCACGCGACCGGCCAGCGATGTCATGCAGCGCGTGGCGCGATCGTCAGTCGGACAATGCGAAGCACCGTGGCTTTTTCCGCACGCGCGCGCTCCTCGCCCAGCAAGTCCGCGCCGTTCGTGACGCCCAGATCCTCCACCGTCTGGATGACGCCGGAGTGCGTGCGTCCCCAATCGTCGCGCACCGTGAAATGATCCCCTTCGAAAGGCGCACGGATGGCGGGGCCCGCGCGCATCACCTCGGCGTGCACCGGCTCGGCGTCTTCGCCTTCACCGCCGGGCGGCGGCAGGATCTCGACCTGAAAGAGCGTCATCATGCGATGGAAGGTTCACTATATGTTCTCGCTCGTCAAGCCTACATTGAAGGCGTGGGGCGGCGGTGTTCGTCCAAGACGCGCGCACCCGCAAAACCTCCAGTTCAGGTGGGACGCCGAATTCGGCCGGAGGCCGGAGACGTGACGCAGCGGTCCATCGATAAAGCGATCATCGCGCTGCATGCGCCCTCGGGCGGGTGGAGCCCGATCGGCGCAGCGCACGTCACGCGCCGATGTCAGTGTCCCAAATCCGCCCGGAGTATCGAAGTGTCGCCGGCATATCGACCACCGGCGGCGCACGCGGCGACGCATAAATTTCGCGATTGAGCCAGGCGATCTCTGCGTCCGGATCCGGAGTCATGATCCACCAGGCCTTCGCACGTCTGTCGCCGTCGCCGGTGTCCCATCGATAGCCGCGCTGTCGAAGCGCATCGCGCTTTTCGAAGGCTGCGCCCTCCGCGCGTACGGCCTTCAACGGGCGACGCGCACTCTCCAGGAGCGCGGCAAGCACAGACCGATTCGAAACGGGCAAAGTGCGGGTGAGCAGGAATGCGCCTGCAAGCGCATCGGCGAGCGCACGGTGGCTGTCGTAGAACCACCCGAGCGACGTCAGGATGTAGTCCAGCTTGCCCGCGCCGAACCCCTCATCGCGCCAGGAGACGTCATTGAGCGAACACGCCCAGCTTCTGTGGGAGAAGACCGGCCAGTGCTTTTCCACCATCGGCCTGTCGAAGGCGGCGTTGTGGGCGACGATGAGCTGGGCGTCGCGCACAAGGCGTTCGACATGGACGGCGTCGATGGTTGCGCCTGCGACGTCCTTGTCCGAGATGCCGTGAATGCGCGTGCTGGAGTCCGGAATGGGAAAGCCCGGCTGGCGGAAACCGGTGAACGCCGCGCTCTCGAAGACCGCAGTGACGACGCCTGCGCGCGGATCGTATTCGAAGGGCAGGAGGGCGAGTTCGATGACCTCGTCCGTTTCGAGGCTGAGGCCTGTCGTCTCCACATCGATGAAGAGCGCCCGTCGCGTCGTCTCGCCGGCGACCGGAAACGCCCACTGGGTCACGGGCGGAATGCGCCTGAGCACGCGGTGGTCCGCGCTGGCGTCGAGCTGCCGCTCTGCTTCCTTCAGATCCATCGTTTCAGTCTAGCACGACGGGCGTCCACGGGCAGCCGCGCAAGTCGCGCGCCCATTCCAAATTCGGGCGCGCGACGCGCCCCGTTGGCACGAAGGACGCCGCGTCGGTAAGGTGGTGACAGGAGCCCGCCCGCCATGACCACGAAGCCATGACCTCGAAGAGACGCAACCTTCACATCTGCCGGGTCGAAGATCACGGACGCGGCGGCGATTACTGGATCGTGCGCCTGATCCGCCGCGGGAAGACGACCAGCCGGATGTTCAGCGACAGCGTGCATGGCGGAAAGCGAAAAAGCCTCGTGGCGGCCCGCGCGTGGCGCGACGAGACGCTTGATCCGGTCGCCTGCGACGCCCGTGAGGCGCACCGACGCATTGTCGTGCGGCGCAATACGAAGTCTGGCGTTCCTGGTGTTGCGCGTTATGCACCCAAGACCGGTCGCCACCCATACTGGACAGCGTTTTGGGATGAGCCCGGCGCAGGTCGTCGCGCGAAAAAGTTTTCCACCCGCATCCACGGCGAACGCGGTGCGCGCGCGCTCGCGGTCGAGGCGCGACAAGAAGCGCTCGTGCGGCTGGGCGTGACGGATGGCGTTGCGGCGGCGCCGTGGAGCGCGCCCTAGGCGCATCGATCGCACATGCCGGCGCATCCTGACCGTACGGCGCGACCGGCGCGCCGATCGGGGGGAGCCTTGCGACGGCTGACCGGTACCGCGCGCGGCGCACGCGTCCGATTGCGCATTGACGGTCGCGCTCGTGTCGGCGACGTTGCGGTTGTCCAGCGCGGCGCAACTTTCACCGCCAGCGTCCCCACCCAGCCAGCGAGAGGGTCGTGCGGCGCTGGACGCTATCGGCGATACAATCTGTGCGGACTTGGAGACGACTCGGGCGCATGATCGCGGGCGCTGCGCTCACGGTTGTTGTCGCCGGCGCATGTCAGCCAGAGCCCGCATCGCGTCGTGTTGCGCGCAACGAGCTTGTCGGGATCGCATCGGTGATCGATGGCGACACGATCGACATCCACGGCGAGCGCATCCGGTTGAGCGGCTTCGACGCACCCGAGGAAGGGAGGCGCTGCACTGACGCGGCCGGCGCAGCAGTGCGCGTCCACCAGACCACGTCGCTCGCGCTCTCCGACTTCATCGGCGCGCGCACCGTCTCGTGTGCGCGCGCCGGGAAAGACAATCACGGGCGCACTGTTGCGACCTGTTCTGTCGGAGAGGTCGACCTCGGGTCCTGGATGGTCGAGAACGGCCACGCGCGCGACTGGCCGAAGTATTCCCATGGCAAGTACGCGCCGCAAGAAGCGCGTGCGCGCGCGGCGAGGCGTGGAATCTGGGGCATGGCGTGTCCGGGGCTCTTCGACGGGCGCTCCCTGCGCTGAAGGGGGCGTCCGAAGTCGCGACGTCCGGCGCCGAGGTCGCTCTTTGCGCGCCGCGCCGTACAGATGCCTTCACGTCGCGGTGGCCGCCTCTGCGACGCCGGTCCTCGTCGCGTCGTCGACCCCGCCAGCACGCTTGCCCCGCATTCTGCGGGGCGGCGCGATCAACTGACGGCCCGCAGACTCTCCATTTCTTCGACCTCGCCGCAGAGTATGTCGGACGCTTCCACGCAGGCGAAAGCGTCGCGCGCGCTGAGCCGCGAGCTGAGGCGTCGCAGCGCCATCGCCACCGCCGACGCTCCATGGACGCCGAGCGCGTCGGCGACTCGCGCGCCGTAGCGATAGGAGTCCGCTTCAAGGAAGCGTCGCGCGAATTCGATCCAGGGCCGTGCGTGGTCGTCGGCCGCGTCTTTCAGGTCGTCCATGTGGTTCTCCGAGATCGCCGGACAGCGCCCGCGCCGCCGGGAATTCGGAAGCGCTCCCCGCCGGCGCCCGCAGCCCGAGGATGTGTATGTGGCTTTTCGCAATAGGCAGGATCACCCATGCATTCGCCACCTGAAATGGGCGCGGCAGTCGCGCCCAAATCCTGGCGACGATCGTTGCATCACCATGCATCGACCGTGTTCGCCGCGTTGCATCGCGCGCTTCCGTTGACGAGCGTCGCCGCGCCTTGACCAGTTCGGTGACGGTACGCAGTGTGCCTCCAGGCAGCGAGCGGGGGGCCGCGCGTTAGCAAACGTGGGGATATTCGTGCGCGTGACTTCCAGTCGATCGCCGCCGACCGCCCGGCCGCATGCGGTCGGTTGGCTTGTGTTCCGGGCCACGCCGTGGGCGGTGCTTGGACCTTATCCCCGGTTCGAGGACGCCGTCTGGCGCGCCGAGAGCTTGGGCCCACGTTTCAGGATCGCGTTCGGCGTGCGACAAGAGGGCGTCGACGATTTCGTTCCGGTCGCAGAGCCTGACGTCTGCCGCACGCCTGCGCTCGAGCTCTCCGCGACCTCCGAATGATCAGTATAGCAGGAAGCCAAACCGCGCGCGTGCACATGGCGGCGCAGCTGCGCGCTCGCTTTGCATGGCGTTGACACGGCCGGACTGATCGCCGCCAATGCCTGCCCCGTCGCAGACGGACCGAAGGGGAGGCAGAACGCATGGCTGCGCCATCCCGCGCCATTGAGGGCGCTCTCGAAGCGATAGAGCGCGTGGCTGAGGCGACAACTATAGACGCGCTGGTGACGGCGATTGCGCAGCCGCTGTCGCGTCTCGGCGTGACCCACTTCGCCTATGGTCAGGCGACCGACGCCGCTGGAGCCCGCGCGCCCGCAGTCGCCTTCGGGCGCGGGCATGAAGCCTGGCGCGCGCACTATGCGCACGCGGAGCTCGTCCGGACCGATCCGTCCTTTCCGCGCGCCTTGCGCTCCAGCGACCCGTTCAGCTGGCAGGCGTTGCACCGCCTCGTTGCGAACGATCGCGACGCAGCGCGCGTGTTCGAAGAAGCGCGTGCGTTCGGACTGCCCGACGGCTTCGTGACGCCGATCCATCACCTCAACGGTTCGTCCGCCGCCGTGGTCATGATCGCCGACGCGACACTCGACTGGTCAGCTTCCGAGCGCGCCATGGCCCACATGCTGGCGATCTACTTCGCGTCCTGCGGACGCGCGCTCCTGACTGCGACGGCCTTACCCGCCCGACCCGTTCTCACGCAGCGGCAAAGAGAATGCCTGCAATGGGTGCGCGCGGCGAAGACCGACTGGGAGATTGGGGCGATCCTCGGGCTGTCGGAGCATACGGTCACCGAGCACCTTGAGGCGGCCCGCAAACGCCTTGGCGTGCGTACGCGCGCGCAGGCCGTGATCGAAGCGATCTCGCGCGGCCTGATTTCGATCTGACGCGCGGCCGCACGCACTTTCCGCACCCATCTGCGTCCCAATAGCCACCCCCAAGTCTTGGGGGTCGTGACGCGCCGACGCGCGCGACAGTGTCGTCGCCTCCACGGAGGTGAGACCATGCGCGTTCACGTCGTCAATTCCGCCAACCGTTCGCAATATCTGGACGAGATCGAGGCGATGCACCGTCATCGCCACCGCCTCTTCGTCGAGCTCATGGGCTGGCGCGCACTCGCCAGCGACGACGGCCTCGACATCGACGAGTTCGACAATCAGTGGGCGACCTACCTCCTGGCGATCGATGACGACGGCGTGCTGCGAGGGTCGGGCCGGCTCGTGCCGAGCTGGCGACCGCATATGCTCAAGAACCTGTTTCCGGAGTTCTCCGACACCCCGGCGCCCGTGGGACCGGAGATCTGGGAATGGACCCGACACGCGCCGGGCGATCCGCTTTATTCCGGCACGATCAACAAGCAGGTGAAGAGCGCCCTCCATATCGGCATGCTCGAGTTCGCCGCCTCGCGGGGAATCGAAGCCTTCACCGGCATTCTCGAAACGCGCTTGCTCGGACCGGTCATCGAGTCCGGCTGGAAGATCACGCCCCTCGGCGCGCCGCGCGACTATGGCGAAGGCAACGCCGTCGGCGTCGTCATCCGGTTCGCACCTGATTTTATCGACATCGCCCGCGCTCGCGCCGGCCGCTCTGGACCGGTGCTTGTGGAAATGCCCTGCGGCATGCCGGTCGATGCACGCCATCTGGCGCGACGTTCGGTCGAACTCGCCATGCGTCTACCGCTGCACGCTCTCGGCGAGGCGGTCGCGCGTCTTGAGCCGCTGGTGGCGGGCGAAAGTTTCTGACATGGGCCCGCGGAGGCGCGCAGGCGTGTGGGGGACGGGCGGGGTCGTGATCGCGCAATCGATCGCGATCCCGCCCGTGATGCCGACAAAGACGTTGTCCGGCATCGTGCTTGCGACCTTGCTCATGGCTCCCTGCGGCGTTCCGCGCTGGCGACGGGCCTGATCATGAACACCCGCAAGCCGGCAGCGGCGGATCTGGTGCGCCTCGCGCGCCTCGAACGGTTCGTGGAACGCACAGTGGAGGTCGCCGAGACCCTCGAGCTGATCGCTGACAGGTGGGGCGATGAGCGCGGTGCGGCCCTGCGCGCCTACGCGCGCAGCTTTGGCGACACGGCGCGATCTGTGCGGGATGAACGAAAGCGCATTTGAAGTCCTTTCCCGTGGCGGCTACCGTCGCCACCGTGCAGGAAAGACAGAATGGAACGCGCGGTTTCGGTGCTCTGGGTGGACGAAAATGTGGAAATCCACCAGATCTATGAAACCCTTCTGAGCGCCATCGGCGTGGAGACATTCGCCATGGCTACCTGCGCAGAAGACGCAGTGTGGCTCGCCTCGTCGAGGCCGTTTGATCTTGTCATCATCGATGGTTCGCTGTTCGGCGACGCCGTACTCAGTCTCGCACGACGCGTCAAAAGCGGCGGCGGCTTGTCCCAGGCCGCACGGATCGCAATCGTCGGCGATGACGAGGCCGGGCATGGCGCAGTCGCTGCAGGCGTGATCGATGCAGTTCTCGCGCGCCCCGTCACCGCGCGGGCGCTTCGCGACGAAGTCGTCAGCGCCGCACGTCGACCCAGGACGGCGTGAGCGAGGGATAGTCCGTGCGCGCGCAGCAAAGTATGATGGGCGTTCGGTGTCGAACAGGAGAGGCAGATGACGGCGCGGCAGGATGTTTTTCAGGGCGGGGCCGCCTGGTTCTGCTGTTGGGCGCGCAGCGCCATCTACCTCGCGGCAGCCGCGCTGTTCGCCGCCGCGACTAGTGCTGCGCACGCGCAGACAGTGAAGATCGTCTACACGGCCTCGCTGTTCAATGTCGTCGCGCTCGGCGACGCGCATGTTGAAGCGACATTCACGCCGCGCGCGTACGCCGCCCGGACGGGGATGCGCACCGGGGGCTTCGCGCGGCTGTTCGACGACACCGAGATCAGCGCAACGTCGTCCGGAACGGTCTCGGGCGGCGCGCTCGGGTGGCGGCTCTATGGGCTGGAGCACAGCTTTGCGCGCAAGTTCCGGCGCATCTCGATGAGCCGTTCTGCACAGGCCGTGAGCGCCGCCATCACGCCGCGATTTTCCGACATGGGCGTTCCGCCCGCGACTCCCGCGGAACAGCTTGCGTCGCATGATCCGCTGACGGCCTTTGTCGCAATGGCGCGTGCGATCGGCGTGCAGGGCGCTTGCGCCGGCATGTTTCGCGTGTTCGACGGGCGCCAGCACTACCGCCTGACGCTGTCGCCGAAGGCGCTTGGACGCTATGTCGGCGGTGGTTATGACGGCGCTGCGCTCGTGTGTGCGCTGCGCTATACGCCGGTCTCGGGCTTTGGGCGACGCACGCCGGAAGACAACGCGCGCATTCCGGAGGGCGAGATCTGGTTTGCGTCGCCCGCGACCGATGGGTTCGCCGCGCCGCTGCGGATCGCAGCGCCCACGCCTGCAGGCGAACTGCGCATTGATATGACGTCGATCTCTGTTGCGCCCTGAGACCGCGCATCCGAAATCTGTCGGTCGTCCGGATGCGGCGCTTCGCGGACGGACGGGCTCAGCGCTTGTAGGTCCAGACCATGCCCGCATAGTCCTCGCGCGCGGTGTATCCGAGCTGCGAAGGTTCCTCGCGACTCACATAGGCGAGCGCCAGCTGCATGTCGCGGACGGCGAGCGAGACGCCCGCCGACATTTCACCGACCTCGACCCGGTCGCCCTGGTAGGCGAGGCGGCCCTGATTGGGACTCGAGTCGGAGAATGACCACGACAGCGCTTCGTCATCGGCGGCGACGAACAGCGCGAGATCGCGCTGCGCCGGCGCGCGCCAGTCTGGAACCCACGCCTCGGCGCGCGCGCGAAGCGCATTTTGCGTCACCGGCGCGCGCAAAGCGACGAACCCGGCGAGATGGCTTGCGCCGGAGGCGCGCTCGCGACGACCATCGTTGCGCGACGTCGACAGGTCGAGAGTCAGTGGCGCACGCGACATGGCGAGAGGGCCCAGGAGCGGTCCCTGGGGCGCGCGTAGCGCCTCGAGGGGATCAGCCGGAGACGGGACGGCGTCGTGGTTGGGTCTCACCTCTACATGCGCGATCAGCTGTGGCGCGGCGTTCGCGCGTGTCTGCGGCGCAGCCGGCGTCGCAAGCGCGTGGGCGGACACGAGACTCATCGGGCGAACGACAGGCGGGGCCGCCGCTGCGATGTCGCCGGCATGGAGCACATGCGCGCCGTCCGTCGACGGCGCAGCGACGGGCGCCGGCGCTGCGCTCTCAAGCGCGAGGTCTGCTCTCTGGGACGGGTAGGCCCACAGCTGATGCCACTGCGCCCCGACGGTGATTGCGCCGGCCGCTGTCGCTGCGCCGAGGGCGCAACGCCATCCCGCCTCAAGCCGCGCTGCGGCGCTGCGTTCAAGCGCCGCCGTGCGACCTTGCGTGCTGTGTCGTTGAAGTGTCACGAACTGCCTCCCACCACGGAGCGACTTCAGGGTAGGCAGTCGATGTCGCGGGGTCCAGCGTGTTGTGGGACCGCCTTGATATCGTTGCGCTTGTTCGCCACTCTCGCGCGTGAATGGCATGGCCGTCGCCGCCGGTTTGTCTCAGCGGTCGCTTGCCGCCCTGGTGTTTTACGGGCCGCGATTGAACAGCGCCTGCGGCGCGGCGATCGCGAGCACGGCGATACCGATGAAGGCGAGTGCGATCACCAGCAGCGCTGCGCTGCGGGCGATTCGTGCGAGCGCGCCGATCCGTCCTTCATGCGCGACCGGCGCCAGCAATCCGGCTGCGCCGGCGAGAATGAGCGTGATGAGGATGTCGCGCGCCATGCCGTTCGCCTCCTGCGCCGCACCGCGCCTAATTCGGCGCAGCCTTGTCGGCGCGCAGTCGCTTCAGCTCCGCAATCGTGCGCGGGAGCTTCTCCACCAGTCCTTCCAGCAGCTCGAGCGAGATCTGCGCTTCGTGCGAAGCGCCGTCATGACCGGTAAAGCGCCAGAGCGCGGCGCGTCCCGCGGCGTCCATCTCCATCTCGATCTGGCGCACCGGATCGGCGCGACGCACGCGTGGATCCCTGAACGCGCGCGACGGGTCAGCTGCAACCCGCCGCTGATGCGCCGTGCGCGCGGCAAGCTGGAGGGTGTTGATCAGAACGCCGAGCACCTGCGACGAGGCCGAAAAACTGCGCACTCCGCCCGCAGCGGTTGTCACGGCGAACGTGATCCTTGCGCCGGCGTGATCCACCGTGATGCCGGGCGATACGCCGACGATCTCAAGGGAAGGGATGTCGTCTGACGCGGGTGCGTCGCGCCTCGTCTCGTCGGGCCGGTCGGACATGCGAATGATTTCCCTGCGGCGCCGCTGCAGCGCGCGAGAAGATCAGACCACAGTTTCGCCGACGCAAGAATGCGCGCCGGCGCTTTTCGGTCGATCCCTGAGCCTCAAGGCGACGGCGCGCCCGTCCCCGTCGGCGCCGGCGGCGCGGCCGGGGCCGTGATCGCAGGGGACGCTGGCGATGTGGGTCCAGTGGACGTGCGCGCAGGGGCCGCGCCTGTCGTCGTCGGGGCCTCGGAGGTCTGATCGGCGGGCGCGGGGCCGGTCTGCGACGCCGCGCCGCGCACGCCATGTGTCGGCGTCGTGCGCGGGCTGCGCGCCGACGCGCCGGCGGCGTCCAAAGCGGGCGTCGCCTCGGGACCGAGCGTCGTG
>WRPF01000254.1 GCA_009773335.1 Caulobacteraceae bacterium | reverse complement strand
CCGACCGCTTCTTCGGCAGCGTCGGCCGCTTCGCCGAGCCGGTCATGCGTGGAATGAAGCCGGGCGGCGCCGGTCGCGGCGCGGGCGAGCGCGTCGGCGTCACCCGACACGCGCGCGAGTTCCGCGATGCGGCGCCACGCGGCAAGCGCTTCTCCCGGCGGTGATCGCAGCGTTGAGCTGACGGCGCGTGCGGACAGGGCCTCGAGCGAGGCCGAATCCAACGAGTCTGTGGAAGCGAGCGCGGAAGCGCAGGCCGCACCTCCGGCGTCGTTGCGAGCGAAGGCGGCTTCGGCGGCGACCAATGCCGCCGACGCTGCGGCGACGCGATCGCCCGCGGCAGCCAGCGTCTCCGCGCGGGCGAGTGCGGCTGCGTGGGCTTCCTGGTAGCGGCCGAGGGCGAGAAGCGCGCGGGCCGAGGTCATCTGGGCAGCGGCGGTTCCAAGCGCGCGCGCCTCCTGAAGCGATTCCAGAAACCGGCCCGCGGCATAAAGAGCGCCTGCGCGCTGGACGGCGAGGTCCGGGGACGGAGGGAGGGTCTCAAGCAGGGCCAGAGACCTGGTCGGGTCCTGCGCTGCGGCGAGGCGCGCGGCGCGGAGGAGCAACTGTTCGCGCTGGTCGGCCGGAGCGGTGACTGAAATCTCTTCGAGGAGCTGGGACGCGCGACCCGGATTGCCCGCGCGTTCGAGGCATTCCGACAGAAGCAGGCGCGCGGAGGCCCGGTCTTCGGGCGGGCACTCAGGATGGGCGAATGCGCGCTCGAGGAGAGAAGCGGCCTCGCGCGGTGAAGCACCCGAAGCGTGGCGCGCGGCTTCGATTGCTGCGGCGACAGCGGGAGCGCCATCTCCCGCTTCGAAGAGGTGACGCGCCGCGGACTCCGGCAGGGCGGCGGCGCGGTCCAGGGCCGCGGCGGCCCGGTGCATGACGCGGAGACCGTCCGGCGGCGCTGCGGCGAAAAGCGGGCGGGAGAGCGCGGGAGCCGAGAGGCGGGCGCGCGGGCCGGAA
>WRPF01000253.1 GCA_009773335.1 Caulobacteraceae bacterium | reverse complement strand
AGCGCTTCACGCTGGAGCCGGCGCTGTCGCGCGCGGTGACCGAGGCGTTCGTGCGCCTGTACCGCGAGGGGCTGATCTACCGCGCGACGCGGCTCATCTCGTGGTGCGTGCAATGCCGCACGGCGCTGAGCGACCTCGAAGTCGATGCGCAGGAGAACGCCTCCGGCGAGTTGTTCGACTTCGCGTACCCGGTCGAGGGCGGCGGCGAGATCGTCGTGTCCACGACGCGCCCGGAGACGATGCTCGGCGACACGGCGATCGCCGTGCATCCGGACGACCCGCGCTACAAGCACCTGGTCGGCAAGCACGTCGTGCACCCGATCCTCGGGCGGCGTTTTCCGATCATCGCGGACGCGCAACTGGTCGACATGGCGTTCGGCACCGGCGCGGTGAAGGTGACGCCCGCGCACGATCCAAACGACTTCGCGACCGGCAAGCGCCACGGCCTGGTCGAGATCAACCTGCTCAACCTCGACGGCACCATGAACGACGCGGCCGGTCCGTTCGCGGGCATGGAGCGCTTCGCCGCGCGCAAGGCGGTGAAAGCCAAGCTCGAAGAACTCGGTCTGACGCGCGGCACCAAGGCCAACCCGATGACGCGCCCGCTGTGCTTCCGCTGCGGCACCGTGGTCGAGCCGCTGATCTCGACGCAGTGGTTCGTGAAGACGGAGCCGTTGGCGAAGCCCGCGATCGAAGCGGTCGAGCGCGGTGACACGACCATCGTGCCCGACTACTGGACGAAGACGTACTTCCACTGGATGCGCAACATCCAGGACTGGTGCATCTCGCGGCAACTGTGGTGGGGGCATTCCATCCCCGCGTACTACTGCGGCCACGATCACGTCACGGTGAGCGCGGAGACGCCGCAGGCCTGTGCCGAGTGCGGCGACCGCGGGCTGCGTCGCGACGAGGACGTGCTCGACACCTGGTTCAGCTCGGCCCTGTGGCCGTTCTCCACGCTCGGTTGGCCGGGCGACACGGCGGATTTGCGCCGCTTCTACCCG
>WRPF01000252.1 GCA_009773335.1 Caulobacteraceae bacterium | reverse complement strand
CACGAGCCTGGCGGTGGTGGCGCAACGCACCCGCCGTTCCTCGGCTGGATGCGGGCGTGCCGGGGTGACTCCGTGGCCTACCTGGGCGGCGACATCGGCGAATTGCTGCACGACGGTGACACCGGGCGCACCGTCGTGCGGCCGCTGTCCTTGCGCGTCGGCCTCAATCCGCTCGCGAACGGCTACGCGGAATCGTACGACCACATCCGCTTGCTCGGCTGGATCGGCGGAAGCTTCGACCATGTGTGGACGGACCTGGCGGGGCCGGAACTGTCGCCGCGCGCGCAGGCCGGTCTGCGATTCCTGTTGCGCAGTTCCACGCAGCGTTGGGAGCTGGATCTGCGCGGCGTCGGGAACATCGATCCGTCGGAGACGAACGATCGCGGCGTCGAGGGCGCGCTCACGCTCGCGCACCAGTGGCTCCTGGGCGGCGGCGGCGACGACAACCCGGACGAAACACCCCACGCGCTGCACCGCACCGTGCCGTGGGCGATGCTGCGCATCGCACTCCAGGGCAGCTACGCGCATTTCGACGAGCCGAAGAACGCGTTCCCGGTGGTCGCCGGCCCCTTCGTGTCCGACCGCGCGAAGGACAGCGTGCAGGCGCTGCTCAGCGTCAGCGTGGTTCCAACCGCGATGACGTTCTGAGCGCGGCAGAAGTTCGGCATGGCATCGATCCCCGGGATGCGGCGACCGCGTCTTCAATGCACAACCATTGGTAATCACTACATAAAATACGTTCCGAACGAAACATACAAACCGGCTTGACGGTTTGTATCGACGTCGCGCATCCTTCTCATCGTGACCTCGCTCGCCCCTGTGTCCGTTGCCACCCGCGAGCCCCGGCGCACGCAGCAGGAGCGTCGCGACCGCACGCGCGGTGCGCTCTTGGACGCGACGGTCGCGTGCCTGGTGGAGCGTGGCTACACGGGCACCACGACGCTCGAGGTCGAGCGGCGCGCGGAAGTGTCGCGCGGCGCCCGCATTCACCACTTCGCGACCAAGC
>WRPF01000251.1:1029-1447 GCA_009773335.1 Caulobacteraceae bacterium | reverse complement strand
AGTTGGCACGCACGTCGATGTCGTTCGTATTCGCCAGCGTAAGCGATGCGTTCTGCTCCAGGAGCGCTGTCTGTCCGAGGAGTTTGATCTCGCAGGCAGCCAGGGGCGGCGTACCCTCGGCGCGCGCCTCGATGTTTCGCGCGACGATCCACGCGTCCAACGCTTCGGCCACCCTGACGAGCACGGGGCCAGCATGGCACATTCTATGTACATACGAAAATAAGAAATAATGTATATACAGTGTTTGCGGCGCATACCGCTGGCCAGTCGCCTCGCTCCGACGCCAGCTGGCACCCGACGAACGTGACCGCGCCCAGCTCGGACCGCGTGAGAACGGACGCGTCGTCGTGCGTGGCCTTCGCCCGCCAGGCGCCCGTCCCTGAGTCGTGCTCCCGGGTGGTCGCGGGCACACCCCTTG
>WRPF01000251.1:0-1008 GCA_009773335.1 Caulobacteraceae bacterium | reverse complement strand
CAGGGCCTTCTCCATGCGCTGATGCGGAATGCCCACTTCGTCGAACGGCGCTCCCACCTCCCGGTAGCCGAGCGCCTCGTAAAAGCCGATCGCCTCGGCCCGCGCGTGCAGGACGATGCGCGCGAACCCGTCGCGTCGCAGGCGCGTTTCGAGCGTGCGGACCAGCCGCGCCCCGAGGCCGCGTCCCTGCCGCTCGGGCGCCACCGCCATCTGGAAGAGCTTCCCCGTCGTCGCCGACTCGGGATGGAACAGGACGCAGCCCACCACCTCGCCGCCCTCGATCGCGAGCAGGTGCAGGCTTTCGTGTTCGTAGGGAAAGCGCACGGTGTCCGGGCCAAGGCCGAGCGGGTCGCGCAGCACCTTGAAGCGCAAGTCCAGTTCGCGCGCGACGAGCGGCGCGTCGGGCGCGACGAAGCGCAGCTCCACTTCCACCGCCGCGTCGGCATCCGGCGCGCGTGTCACGACGCCGGCTCGGTGCGCAGTTCCGCGTAGACGCCGAAATGATCGCTCGGCCACACGCCGTCGCGCGCCCGATTGCACACGACGCGGCACGCGAGCGGAAAGCCGAAGCCGCGCCGATCGGGGTAGCCGACGAAGATGTAGTCCAGGCGTCGGTCCGGCTCGAACGATCGCACGGTGTACGCGTTGTCGTTGCTCCACGTCGTGCCCTGGTCGTCGAAGCGGGTCGGGCGCCCGGCGACGCGCCAGCAATCGCGGAAGTGCACGGATGCGTTGCCGATCGTGTGCAGGCCGCACAGAAAGCGGATCTCGTCGCTGTCGGGCTCGGCGTTGAAGTCACCGACCACGATCGGCGGGAAGCCGCCGCGCGGGCGGTGTGCCAGCACGTGTTCGGCCAGCGCGCGGGCTTGCTCTTGACGCGTGTCGCTCTGGTGCAACTTCCAGTTGAGGTGCGTCGAGGTGAACGCGACCTCTCCGAACGGCGCGTCGATGTGCGCGGTCAACGCGGCGCGCGTCTCGCCGTCGCCGCGGTGCGGCAAGGCCGCCGTG
>WRPF01000250.1 GCA_009773335.1 Caulobacteraceae bacterium | reverse complement strand
TCTTCGACGCGCTCTCGCCGTTCTTCCCGGCGGGCGAGCGGTTCTTCGTCGCGAGCGTGAAGCGGCACAAGCGCTTCGCGAAGGACGAGCGCCTGCGCGCCGACGTCGCGGCGTTCTGCGCGCAGGAGGGCGTGCACGCGCGCGAGCACGAGCGGTACAACGCGATGCTCGCAGCGCGCGGCTACCCGATTGCCGACATGGAAGCGCGCGTCGAGAAGATCCTCGCGGACGCCACGCGCGATCTGCCGCCGCGCTGGCAGCTCGCGGTGACGGCGTCGCTCGAGCACTTCACGGCGCTGATGGCGCGCCTCGTCCTCGGCGACGACGCAGTCCTCGACGGCGCGCACCCGACGATGGCCGCGCTCTGGCGCTGGCACGCCGCCGAGGAGAGCGAGCACAAGTCGGTCGCGTACGATCTGTACGTCGCGTCGGGCGGCAACTGGCCCGAGCGCTCCTTGGTGATGGCGGTCGCGACCGTGATCTTCTGGTCGAAGGTCGTCGAGCACCAGGCGCGCATGATGGCGACGGACGGGACGGCGACGTCGCCGCGCGAGTGGGCAGCGCTGTTGAAGTTCCTGTTCATCGAGCCGGGCGGGATGTTCGGCCTCGCGCGGCGGTACCTCGACTTCTACCGGCCCGGGTTCCATCCAGGAAAGCTCGACGACGGCGCGGTGCTCGCGAAGTGGGAGGCGGCGACGAGCGCGGCGTGACCGGTCGCCACCGCGCGACGCGCATGGGACACTCCGGAGACGCGATGCGAACCGCGCTCGCAGCTCTCGTCGTGCTCGCGGTGCTCGGAGCGCGAGCCTCGGTCGCGCGGGCATGCTCGTGCGCGTTCGCGGTGCCGAGCGTCAACGCCGTCGACGAGACCGGCACGGCGCCGCTCGATGTCGCGCCGTGGCTGTGGGTGTTCTGCGCGCCGCCGACGTCCGTTCGGATGACGACCGCGTCCGGCGGCGAGGTGGCCATCGACGTCGTGCGACACGAGCCGACTCCGGGCCTGCACGCG
>WRPF01000249.1 GCA_009773335.1 Caulobacteraceae bacterium | reverse complement strand
CGGAGGAGCTGAACCGCCTCCTGCCGACGGCGAAACAATGAGCCTCACTGCCGGCGCACGCCTCGGGCCGTACGAGATCGTCTCCGCCTTGGGCGCCGGCGGAATGGGTGAGGTCTATCGCGCGCGCGACACCAAGTTGAATCGCGACGTTGCAATCAAAGTGCTGCTTCCCTCCGTCGCGAACGACCCCGATCGTCTGGCGCGATTCAGCCGCGAGGCGCAGGTGCTCGCCTCACTCAATCATCCAAACATCGCGCACATCTACGGCATCGAAGGCGCCGCGATCGTCATGGAGCTGGTCGAGGGCGAAGACCTCGCGCAGCGGATCGCGCGCGGACCGATCCCGATCGACGACGCGTTACCGATCGCCCGGCAGATCGCCGAGGCGCTTGAAGCAGCACACGACCTCGGCGTCATCCATCGCGATTTGAAGCCGGCGAACATCAAGGCCCGGTCCGATGGGACGGTAAAGGTGCTCGACTTCGGCTTGGCCAAGGCGATGGACGTGCCCGGGTCGTCGCCGAATGTGACGCAGTCGCCGACCATTACTACTCCGGCCATGACGCAAGCGGGGATGATTCTCGGCACCGCCGCCTACATGAGCCCGGAACAGGCACGCGGCAAGCCCGTCGACAAACGCGCGGACATCTGGGCGTTTGGCGTCGTGCTGTTCGAAATGCTGACGGGCCAGCGCGCGTTCAAAGGTGAAGAGATGTCGGACGTGCTGGCGGCCGTACTCCGACAGGACATGGATTGGGGTGCGCTCCCTGCGGCGACGCCGCCGCGACTGCGATGGCTGCTCGTGCGCTGCCTCGAACGCGACCCGCGCCTGCGTCTGCGGGACATCGGCGAGGCGCGCGTCGAGATCGACAAGGCCATTGCGGGCGCGCGTGAGGATGCGGCCGTGCCACAGACGACGACATCCGCCGCGCCGCGAGGACGCGCCGTCGTCATGGCGAGCGCGACGTTCCTCGCCGCCATCGTTGTCACGGCCCTCACCACCTGGTTGCTG
>WRPF01000017.1 GCA_009773335.1 Caulobacteraceae bacterium | reverse complement strand
GCGTCGGGCGCCGAGGTCGGCGCCGCGTTGATCGCGCAATTCAGGGCGCGTCCGAAGGGAAGGGGCGCCACCAGCTCCCAGCCGAGGTCGAGCGCCGCACGCGCCGCGAGCTGGTCTGCGCCGTCGGCCAGCATGGAATGCAACCGTGTCGGCGCCATGGTCGGCGCGCCGTAGGGTGGTTTCGCAGCGGCGCGCGCGGTCTCGACGAGATTAAGGACCGTCCGTAGCGTCGCCTCGATCCGAGCCACGTTTCCGGCGTACGCCGCGTGCTCCGCACGGTGCCCGGTG
Organism: Caulobacteraceae bacterium; assembly: GCA_009773335.1. GTDB lineage: Bacteria > Pseudomonadota > Alphaproteobacteria > Caulobacterales > Aquidulcibacteraceae > VFBF01. Next base: position 105,560 of record WRPF01000017.1, on the reverse strand, counting down.
ACGCCGACCGAAAGCCTCGCCTGTGGCGGCGCGGGGGCTCGTGGGTGCAGTTGCATCAGGTCACGAACTCCAGCGCCGGTCGCCGTCGCGTCGATCCGTCAAGCGCAGGCATGCGTGTGCGGACTGTCCGCAATCTTGTCCAGCCACGGCAAGGCGACGACCGCGATGACGGCGACCGGGTCCTTCTGTTGGGCGCGTCGGGAGCGATGGTGGAGCCGAGCGGGATCGAACCGCTGACCTCGTGAATGCCATTCACGCGCTCTCCCAACTGAGCTACGGCCCCAACGCATGGTCTCGGGCCGTTTGGGGCGGCCCGTTTCGCGAAGCGGGGGGTATACGCGGGCCCTCGGGCCGATTCAAGGCGTGAGCGCCGGCATTGTGCGGGCGCGTCAAAGCGCCTGCCCGGCGCACCAGCCCGAGGACCACGCCCACTGGAAATTGTACCCGCCGAGCCAGCCGGTCACGTCCACCGCCTCGCCGATCACAAAGAGGCCCGGGACGTCGCGCGCCTCCATGGTCTGCGAGGAGAGCGCCCGGGTGTCGACGCCGCCGCGGGTGACTTCGGCCTTGGCGAAGCCCTCGTCACCGACGGGGCGTAGCGCAAGCGCCGAGATGGCGCGCGCGAGGTCGGCGAGGGCCACATCGCGCATGTCGGCGATGGGGCGGTCGGCGCCGTGACGCGCTGCAAGCGCATCGGCCAGACGGGTTGGCAGGCCCTCGGCCAGCACGGTCTTCACCAGCGCCTTCGGCCGCGAACGTTTGCGCTCCAGCAGGAACGCCGCGACATCCTCGCCCGGCGCGAGGTCGAGCGTGAGCGTCTCGCCTGCGCGCCAGTAACTCGACGCCTGCAGGATGGCGGGGCCGGAGAGGCCGCGATGGGTAAAGAGCGCGCCCTCGCGGAACGTGGCGCGCCCGGCCGTCGCGGCGACCTCAAGTGAAACGCCGCTCAGCGGCTGCATCCACGCAAGGTCTTCCTCGCCGAAGGTGAGCGGCACGAGCGCCGGCGCGATCTCCGTCAGCGGCAGGCCGAACTGCGCAGCGATGCGGTACGCGAAATCCGTGGCGCCCATCTTCGGGATGGAAAGCCCGCCAGTGGCGAGCACGAGCGCCGGCGCGGTCACGACGCCGCGTGCGGTGTCGACGATGAAGCGGTCGGTGCGGCGCACGTCGCGCACGTGGGCGCCCATGCCGATGACCACGCCGCCGCGCACGCACTCGTCGGTCAGCATCCCGACGATCAAGCGCGCCGAACCGACGCCCTCGCAGAAGAGTTGCCCCAGCGTCTTCTCATACCAGGGGATGCGGTGGCGTTCGACAAGGGCGAGGAAATCGGCGGCGGTGTAGCGCGCGAGCGCGGACTTCGCGAAATGCGGATTGTCGGAGAGGAAGCGCTCGGGCCGTACTTCGCGATTGGTGAAGTTGCAGCGCCCGCCGCCGGAGATGAGGATCTTCTCGCCGAGGCGCTCGTTGTGTTCGAGCAGCAGCACGCGCCGCCCGCGCTGGCCCGCCACGCCCGCGCACATGAGGCCCGCCGCGCCGCCGCCGATCACGATCGCGTCGAACTCTTCCATGGCGGCTGTCGAGCATTGCGGGGCCGAAAGCGCAAGGGCGGGGGGACGTGGACATCGCGGCGTCCGCCCGGCAAGACGGTCGCCATGCAAGGGGTTCATGCCGTGACCGTATCGCCCGTCGTCATTCCCGTGCTGGAGACCGCGCGCTTCGTGCTCCGGGGCCATACGCTCGCGGACTTTGACGCAAGCGCGGCCATGTGGGGCGATCCGGCGGTGACGCGCTTCATCGGCGGGCGGCCGTTCACCTCGGACGAAGTGTGGGCGCGGATCCTGCGCTATCACGGTCACTGGGCGCTGCTCGGCTTCGGCTTCTGGGCGATCGAGGACAGGGCGACGGGGCAGTTCATCGGCGAGGTCGGCTTCGCCGATTTCAGGCGGCCGATCGAACCGCCCTTCGGCGATACGCCGGAGATGGGCTGGTCGCTCGCCGCCGCCGCGCATGGCAATGGCGTCGCCAGCGAGGTTGTGGCGGCTGCTGCTGCGTGGGGCGATGCGAACTTCACACACGATCGCACGGTCTGCATCATCGCCCCCGAAAACGGCGCTTCGATCCGCGTCGCGGAGAAGAGCGGCTTTGGCGAGGTGCGGCGCACCGACTATCACGGTTCGTCGACGATTGTTTTTGAACGGAGGCGCGGCGGATGAGCGGGGTCGCGGAAAGTCTGGACTGGCTGTCGGAGCGTGACATCGATCCGGCGGCGCGGATCTATGCGCAAGTCTTCGCTGCGCATCCGGAGATGGAGCGCCTCTTCTTCAGCGACAGAGACGGCGCCATCAAGGCGAACATGATCTACAGGGCGTTCGAGACCGTGCTCGATATCGATGCGACGAACTCCTATGGAACGAACTTCGTCGGTTGCGAGGTTGTGAACCACCAGAATCTCGGCGTCGCAGCGGCCGCGTTCGTGTCATTTTACTCGATCATGCGCGATGTGGTGCGGGCGGAACTGGGCGACGCCTGGACACCGGCGATGGAAGAGGCCTGGCTGGGTGCGATTGCGCGCATCGGCAATACGGCCGCCGAACGCATCGCTCAGTCAAACGCACCGGTAACGTCCCTGGCGTAGACAAGCGCGCGCCCGCTGGCGACGAGCGTTCCCGTGTCGTCGACGCAGGTCGTCTCCAGATCGACGAGATGCTTTTCCGGGCGGAGTTGCACCACCCGCACGGTCGCGGTTAGCGGCGCATCGAGGCGTGCGGGGGCGTGATGATCGGTGTTCTGCTTCAGGTAGTTGGTGCCGGGGCCGGGCAGCTCGACGCCCAGTAGATAAGAGAAAAGCGCGCCAATCAGCGGCTCGGGCGTTTCGCCGGGATGCGGCGCTGCGCCGCCCATGTCGACATAGGACAACACATCCGCCGCCGTGAAGGTGCGGGTTACAGTCGCGGAGTCGCCAATCCTCATGGCGCAAACACCGCAAGCGCTTCGCAGGTGATCATCTCGTCCGCGCGGCGCACGGCGCTCATGGTTATCTCCACGCCGTGCTCGTTACGCCCCGATACAGTCGCGGTGAACACCATCTGATCGCCGGCGTAGGTGGGCGCGGGAAACATCGCCTTTTGTGAAATCTGGCGCGCTCCGGGCAGGAGCTGGTCGGCCAGTCCGCGCAGGATCGAGAGCAGGAAGACGCCATGCGCCACCGTGCGCCCGAACCGTGTGCGTGCGGCAAACTCGGGTGAAACGTGGATGGCGTTGTCGTCGCCGGAGAGGGCCGCAAAGCGCAGGAATTCGTCCTGCGTCAGCGTGCGTTCGATGGAGATGGCGTCGGTCATGGCGTCGCGTTCCTGAGTCTGTGCTTCTGCACCTTTCCTGCCGCCGTTCGCGGGAAGTCGTCGACGAACACGTAGCGTTTCGGCGCCTTGTAGGGCGCGAGCCGTGCACGAAGGAACTGCTGGATCTCCGCGTCCGGCGGCGCGACGTGTCCGGGACGCAGCATCAGGTACGCCTCGCCAGTCTCGCCCCAGCGTTCGTCGGGCACGCCGATGACGGCGGCCTCCAGGATGTCGGGGTGTTCGGCGAGCACGTTCTCGACTTCCGCCGGATACACGTTCGATCCGCCGGAGATGTACATGTCTTTCGAGCGACCGACGATGAAGTAGTAGCCATCTGCGTCGCGCCGCGCGAGATCGCCGCTCTTCAGCCAGCCCTCATGGATCGCCGCCGCCGTCTCCTGAGGCTTGTTCCAGTATCCCGGCGTGATGTTGGGGCCGGCGAAGAGGACTTCGCCCGTATCGCCATCCGGCACATCGACGCCGTCTGCGTCGACGATGCGCACCGCCGTGAGGATCTGCGGTTTGCCGACGCTGCCGATCTTGTCCCATGCGCGCTCTGCATCGACGAGGAAGGCGGTGGGGCCGGTTTCGGTCATGCCCATGCCGTTGCACACGCGCACGCCGCGCTTGCGGTAGGTTTCGACGAGGACGTCCGGCAGCGGCGCGCCGCCGCATCCCCAGTTGCGCACGCGCGAAAGGTCCACGTTGTCGAAGCGCGGATGCAGCGCGAGCTGCTGGTAAACGGCGGGCACGCCGAAAAAGATGTCGAGGCGATCGCTTGCGAGAAGCTCGATCATCGCGTCCGCGTCGAACTGCGGCACGATCAGCGAACGTCCGCCGGCAATGAAAACCGGCAGGGTGTGCAGGTTGATTCCGGCGGTGTGGAACAGCGGCAGGAAGTTCAACGTCACGTCGTCGCTGCGCAGGTCGATGGCCTGGCGGATGTTCACATAGTTCGCCATCGCCATGCGATAGGTCTGGATCACGCCCTTGGGCGCGCCGGTCGTGCCGGACGTGTAGATCAGATACCAGCAGTCGTCCGCCGGCCATCGATCGCGGCCGCGCAAGGGCTTCGCCGCAGCGATGCGCGCTTCGTAACCGTCCGCCGCATCGAGTGCGATGCGCGCGGGAATATCCAGCGCGGCGGCGGTTTCCTCTTCTTCGGCGCCGAAGAAGAGGAGGCGTGGCGCGCTGTCGGCCACCAGCCCTGCGAGCTCCGCGATCGGCGCCCGCCACGACAGCGGCGTCATGATCACGCCGCGCTTGGCGCATGCGAACAGGATCTCGAAGAACGCGATGCGGTTGCGGCAGAGCACCGCGACGCGGTCGCCCGCCTCGACGCCTTCATCGGCGAGCACCTGCGCCAGGCGCGCCGCACGATCGTCGAACGCGCCGTAGGTCACGCTGCGGCCGGTGGCGAGCTCTTCCATCGCGATGCGGTCTGCTGCGAGATCCGCACGTTTTGCGGAAAGATCGAAGATCGCATCACCGGTCATGGCTTGCTTCCTCCGGGCGGCTTTTCAGGCGCGAGTCCGTTCTCGATCAGGTCGCCAACGGCGGCGCCGATTTCCGCCGGCACGATGTCGTCGCTCCACACGGCGTAGCGCAGGCCGAGGAAGACGCTCATGCCAAGCAGCGCCCAGGCGCGTTCCTCGTGGTCCCCGTCGCGGATTTCGCCCTTGGCGGCGGCCTCGGCGAGGTTGCGCCGGTAAGCGGCGGCGAAGGACGTATAATACTCGCGGTAGGCGTCCTCGGCGACGAACTGCGCCTCCATGATGATCCGGTAGAGATCCTTGTGGGCCCGCACGAACTCGATGAACGCAGCGACCCCCAGCCGTTCGGCGGCGAGACGGTCCGGCGCGTCCTTCACGCGACCGGCGATCCAGCCGCGGGTGAGCCGGCCCATGTCGGCGACGAGCGCCCGGAAGATGGCCTCCTTGGAGTCGAAGTAGACATAGAACGTGCCGATCGAAGCGCCCGCCCGGCTGGTCACGCCGGCGATGGAGGCCTCGTGGAAACCGCGCTCCCCGAACTCCTGCGCGGCCGCGTCCAGCAGCTTGCGGAGGGTCTTGCGCCCCCGATCGGTCTTGGGAGCCTTGCCGTTGGCGGGATCGCGCTCGTCCGCGGTCGCGGACTGCTCATCTTCTCCCCCGGCCAAACTTGAATGTTGACTCATGTTTCAATTAATCGCTAGATAGACGGACAAAACAAGACGAAATCGACTGTCGCCCATGCGCCAGTCGGGGGGAAGCAGGAAGGTCATGCCGCTCAAGGAAGCGCCGGGCCGCACGCCGATGGCGTATGCGGAAGAAGGACCCTCTCCGGGTTCCGCCGGGGCCGTTTCCGGCAATCCGCCGCTTGTCTTCGTTCATGGCTGGGCTGCGCATGGCGGCCTGTTCGCCCCCCAGTTCGCCCGCTTCGCCGACTCCCATCGGGTCATCGCGCCCGATCTGCGCGGCCATGGACGCTCCCGCGCCGGGGCAGCCCCGGACATCGCCGGGATGGCCGACGACGTCGCGGCGCTCCTTGAAGACCTCGATCTCGATGGCGTCGTGGCGGTGGGCTGGTCGATGGGGGCGGCGGTTCTCTGGGATCTCTTGCGCCGCAGCCCCGCCGCAGAGCGCATCGCGGGGCTCGTCGTCGTCGACATGACGCCGCGCATCCTCAACGACGTGTCGTGGCGGCTCGGTCTCGCCGGCGGCTTCGATGCGCTCGATTCTGCGCGCGCCGCGATGCGGATGCGCGAGGACTGGAGGGCATACTCCGTTCGCGTCGCCGCCAACGCGCTCGCGTCCGAAGGCGCGCCAACGGCGCTCCTTGAGACGCTGCAGGCCGATTTCGCAGAGAACGATCCAGAACTCATGGCGCAGGCATGGGAATCCCTGTGTGCGATGGACCTGCGCGAGGACATCGCGCGCATCGCGACGCCGACACTCGTCGCCTACGGCGCCCGCAGCCAGCTCTACGAGCCGGAGGTCAGCGCCTATCTCGTCGAGCGCGCACCCAACGCCGTGCGCGTTTCGTTTCAAAGATCCGGCCATGCGCCGCACCTAGAAGAGCCCGAGCGGTTCAACCGCTTGCTGAACGACTTTGTCGCCATCCTGTCGGGCCAGGATGCGCGCCGTGACATTGCACGCCTCGGCGAGAACGCCGCGGCCCACCAAGCCTGAAGGGGAAGAGGGAAATGACGATGAAGGACCGTTCCATGAAATACGCGCTTCTGCTGGGCGCGATCGCCGCAACGCCGTTCACGTTCGCCGCGCCTGCGCTGGCGCAGGACGCACCGTCTGCAAGCGCAGGCGACGAAATCGTCGTCACCGCGCGTCGCCGCGAGGAATCGCTGCAGGATGTGCCGCTCGCCGTCACTGCCGTAACCGCCGAACAGCTTGAAGCCATCGGCGCCGCCGACATCACTGTGCTGACGCGCTCGACGCCGAACGTCACGTTTGAAACCTCGCGCGGCACGAACTCCACGCTCACCGCCTTCATCCGCGGCGTCGGCCAGCAGGATCCGCTCTGGGGCTTCGAACCCGGCGTCGGCCTCTACGTGGACGACGTCTATATCGCACGCCCGCAAGGCGCGTTGCTCGATGTGTATGACGTCGAGCGCCTTGAAGTGCTGCGCGGCCCGCAGGGCACGCTTTACGGCCGCAACACCATCGGCGGCGCGATCAAGTATGTGACCGCGCGCCTCGCCGATGACCCGAGCCTGCGTGCGAAAGTCAATCTCGGCAGCTACGGCCAGATGGATGGCATCGTCTCGGGGTCGGTCCGGCTCTCCGACATGTTCGCCGTCGGCGGGGCGGTCGCGGTCCTGACCCGCGACGGCTATGGCACAAACGTCAACACGGGCGCGCAACACTACGACAAGGACGTCCAGGCCGGCCGCATCTCGATAGAGTTCACGCCGTCTGACAACCTCTTCGTGCGTTTCGCCGCCGACCGGACGGAGGACAACTCCAACGCCAAGCACGGCCACCGCGAATTGCCGAGCCGCAACGGAACCCTGCCGGTCCTGTCCGACGTCTACGATACGCGCGCCGGCGTCGGCGACGTCAACTACGTCGAGACGCAGGGCATGTCCCTGCAGGCGGAATGGACCGTCAACGAAGCGCTGACGCTGAAGTCCATCACCGCCTATCGCGACGGCGAGACGCGCACGAGAATCGATTTCGACGGCCTGCCGCAACCCGATCTCGACGTTCCGGCGTTCTACACTGACATGCAGTTCACCCAGGAGCTGCAGGCGCAGGTCGATATCGGCAACCTTTCCGGTATCGTCGGCCTCTACTATCTCAACGGGCTTGCGGAGGGCGCCTTCGATACGATCCTCGGCGGTCTCGGGCCGTTGACGGTGTTCACCTACGGCAAGGTCAGTACGCTTTCGACGTCTGCCTTCGCTGACTTCACCTACCACCTCACGCCGCAATGGAGCGTGTCGGCGGGCGGTCGCTACACCGAGGACCAGAAGACGGCCACAGTGCTGCGCGCCAACTTCCTCGGCCTCGGCTCGCCGACCGTGAGCCACGCGAACTCCACGCAACTCGGCGGGTTCGCGACGAACTTCCGGCGCCAGCGGACCGACGACAAGTTCTCGCCGCGCGTGTCGCTGAACTGGGAGCCGACCGACGATCTCACGCTCTACGCGTCCTATTCGCAGGGCTTCAAGTCCGGCGGCTTCGATCCGCGCGCGAACTTCGCGGCGACCAACGTAGCCCTCCAGCCGGGCATCCTGCGCGGCTTCGCGCCGGAAACGGTCGACTCCTACGAACTGGGCCTCAAGGGCAACTTCTTTGATCGCCTGACCCTGCGCGCCGCGTACTTCCTCGCGAAGTATGAGGACCAGCAGGTCACCGTGCAGAACGGCGCGGACACCAACAGCGACGGGATCAACGACACCTTCGTCTCCACCGTCCTGAACGCGGCCTCCGCCGAATACCAGGGCGTCGAAATCGAAGGTACGCTCGATATCGTCGACAATCTGCGCGCCTCGTTCTCGCTAGGATACATCGATGCTTCGATCGATGAAGTAATCTCGGCGGGCGTGAACGTGCAGACCGATGCCAATCCGCTGAACAACTTCGTGCCGCAGAACACGCCGGAATGGACGGGTCAGCTCGGCCTGTCCTACACCGCCGAACTCGGCGACATGGGCTCCCTGCTGTTCACCGGCTCGGGCGCCTATCGCTCGGAGTATTACATCTTCAACGGTCTGTTCAATCAAGGCTTCGCGCCGGGCGCCAGCGCGGCGTATCCCGCGGGCGGACCGAAACTCGATGCCGACGCCGTCACGCTGTTTGACCTCAGCGCGGTGTGGACGTCGTCGAACGGCCACCTCACGGTCGGCCTGCACGGCAAGAACCTCACCGATGAGCACTATCGCACGGCGCTCTACAACTTCGCCTACACGCCGGGCATCCTCGGCGTGGACAGCTCGTACACCGCGTTCTACGGGCCGCCGCGTACGGTGACGGCGTCGATCGGCGTGAAGTTCTAGGCGGCCATCCTCCCTGATGGACACCATCGGCCGGGCGTGAGAGCGTCCGGCCGCTTTTTTTGAGATGCTGCAAGACAGTCGCTGCGGGGCGCCATGAAGACACACACAGAACCTGCGAGCGCCGCCTATCGCGGTTACGTGCTTTTTGCGCTCATCGTCGTCTACACGATCAACTTCATCGACCGGCAGATTCTCGGCATCCTGGCGATTCCGATCCAGACCGATCTCGGCCTCACCGATACGCAGCTCGGCCTCATGCGCGGCGTGTCCTTTGCGCTGTTCTATTCCACGCTCGGTGTGCCGGTTGCGATGCTCGCGGACCGCACAAACCGGGTGCGGATCATGACCGTCGCCCTGACGCTCTGGAGCGCATGCACGATGGCGTGCGGGCTTGCGACGAATTTCCTGCAGCTCTTTCTCGCGCGCATGACGGTGGGCGTCGGCGAGGCGGGCGGTGTGGCGCCGGCCTACTCGATCGTGTCGGACTATTTCCCGCCGCAGCAGCGCGCGCTGGCGCTCGGCATCTATTCGTTCGGCATTCCCCTGGGCAGCGCCATCGGCATCGTGTTCGGCGGCGTGATCGCCACGGTGCTCGACTGGCGTTCGGCGTTCTTCATCGTCGGCGGGCTGGGGCTTGTCATCGCGCCGCTGTTCTTTCTCACCGTGCGTGAACCGAAGCGTGGCGGTCTTGACGCGCCCGGCGCGAAGGCGGCGCCGGCGAAGTTCGGCGAGGTTATCGCGACACTCCTGAAGAAGCCGAGTTTCTGGCTGCTCTCGATAGGCGGCGCATCGTCGTCGATCGTCGCCTACGGCATGTTCGCGTGGATGCCCGCCTTCCTCGTGCGCCTGTTCGGCGACGAGCTGCCGGGGCTTTTTACAGGCTTTCCCTCCTTCCTGATGCCGCCCAATCCGGGGCCTGTCCTCTATGCTGCGTACTTCTACGGCGCGATCCTTGCGGTTGGCGGCGTGTTCGGCATCTGGCTCGGCGGCGCCATCGCGGACCGCTACGGCGTCAAGCACAAGGGGATCTACGCGCTCGCGCCCGCCATCGCCTTCGCGCTGACGATCCCGTTCCTGATCGTGGGGCTGAACACGTCCTCGCTCGCGACGGCTTTCTTCGTGTTCCTGCTGCCGACGGCGTTTTCGCTGGCGTGGCTCGGGCCGGCGCTGTCGGCGTTCCAGCACATGGCGCCGCCGAACATGCGCGCAACTGCGGGTGCGATGTTTCTGCTGATCAACAACCTGATCGGTCTCGGCTTCGGCGACTTCTTCATCGGCCGCATGTCGGATTTCTACAAGGCGCAGTACGGCAATGAATCGCTGCGCTATTCGATGCTGACGGCGGTGGGTTTCTACGTGATCGCGGCGGGCCTCTATTTCATCGCCGCGCCGCGCCTGAAGAAGGACTGGTACGTGGCGTAGGTCACGCCTCGGGCGGGTACGCGCGCCAGCGGCCTTCGTGATCGCAGACTTCGCAAGCCGCCCCGGTCGTGCGCACAGCGGCCCGTGACAGCGGCGCCTTCGCTGCGCCGCCGGGAATGTCGAGTACATAACTTGGCTGGCAGAGGCCGGAGGCGCGCGCACGCAGGGCTTCAGTGAGATCCTGCCCGTGTTCGATGCTTGTGCGGAAGTGTGAAGTGCCGGGCGCAAGATCTCCGTGATGGAGATAGTAAGGCTTCACCCGCGCCGCAACGAGGGCGCGCATCAAATTCTCGAGTGTCTCGACGTCGTCGTTGACGCCTTTCAGCAGCACCGTCTGGCTCAGCATCGGAATGCCGGCGTCGACGAGCCGTGCAATGGCGGCGCGCGCGTCTGGCGTGATCTCGCGCGGATGATTGGCGTGCAGCGCGACGTAGACGGCTTTCTCGCACTTCAGTGCGGAAACGAAGTCCGGCGTGACTCTCGCGGGATCGACGACCGGGACGCGCGTGTGCCAGCGGATCACCTGCACGTGTGCGATCGCGGCGAGGCGCTGCGTGATGTCCTTCGCGCGGCGCGGCGACAGCACGAAGGGATCGCCGCCGGTGAGGATCACTTCCCAGATTTCCGGATGCGCCTCGATGTAGGCGAGCGCGGCGTCGAGTTTTTCGACGGTGATCGGTTCGGCGGCGCCGGGGCCGACCATCTCGCGGCGGAAGCAGAAGCGGCAGTAGACCGGGCAGACGTGCGTGATCTTCAGCAGGCAGCGGTCGCGATAGCGATGCACGACGCCTTCGACGGGCGAATGCACGGCGTCATCGATGGGGTCGGCGCGTTCCTCGGGCGTCTCATCGAGTTCGCGCACGTCCGGCAGGAACTGCCGCGCGATGGGGTCTTGCGGATCGCCCGGATCGATCAGCCGCTCCATCGCCGGTGTGACCGCGACCGCATAGCGGTCTGCGACTTCAGAAAGCGGATCAGTGGGTGAAAGAGCCGGGCGGGTCATGGCGGCGGCGTCCATAGCACGTCCTCGATGCGCGTCGCGCCTGTGGCGAGCATGACCAGACGGTCGAACCCGAGCGCGCAGCCGCTCGCGGGCGGCATGTGCGCCAGCGCGGCGAGGAAATCCTCGTCGATGGCGTAGCGTTCGCCGTAGAGGCGCTCTTTCTCGTCCATGTCCGCGACGAAGCGCCGCCGCTGTTCCGCTGCATCGGTGAGTTCGCCGAAGCCGTTGGCGAGTTCGACGCCGCAGGCATAGAGCTCGAAGCGTTCCGCCACGCGCGGATCATGCGGCGCCGCGCGCGCGAGCGCCGCTTCCGCAACGGGATATTCGCACAGGATTGTCGCACGCCCGTTCCCAAGGTGCGGCTCCACGCACTGCACGAGCACGCGGGAGAAGAGATCGCTCCACGTATCGGCATCACCGACCCTCACGTTGCAGACGTGCATCTGCGCGGCGAGGTGAGCGCGATCCGTGGCGCCGTCGTCGTCGATGGTCGCCATGAGGTTCACGCCAGCGTATTTCGAGAAGGCGTCGCTGACGGAGATGCGCTCCGGCGCCGCGAAGGGGTCACAAGTGCGGTCTTTCCAGCGCAGCGTCTTCGTGTTCGCGGCGCGTGCGGCTTCGGCGAGGAACGCGGCGCAATCATCGAACAGCGTCTCGTACGGCGCGCCCGCGCGATACCATTCGAGCATCGTGAATTCCGGCGCGTGCAGCGCCGAGCCCGCCTCGCGGTTGCGATAGACCGGCGCGAAGGCGAAGATCTTCTCCTCGCCGGCGGCCAGCAACTTTTTCATCGCGAATTCGGGCGAGGTGTGGAGGTAGAGATCGCGCGCCTCGCCGGCGTCGGTGCGGGCCTGCGTGGCGAAAGCGTGCAGGTGCGTCTCGGCGCCGGGGGACACGCAGAGCGCGCCGGGCTCCGTCTCGGTGAAGCCCCCGGCCTCGAACCACGCGCGCAAGGCCGTCTTCACGCGGTTGCGCGCAACGAGGACCGGCCGTCGGTCGGCATGGCGCGTGGGGGACCACCAGGGGGGCATGGGTGTCTCGTACAGAGTATCAGTATCGGAGAGTAGGACCGCGGGCCTATGGCCCGCTTTCGGTCTTCGGTGACGAACCAGCCCGCCTGATCCTGCGTTCGGATGCGGGCCATAGGCCCGCGGTCCTCATCCCCAACACTTTCACCCGCACAAACCTCGCGGTTTTGCGGCTTCACGATCCCCCACCAGCATGGGAGGCGGGGCGCAAGGCGATGCGCCGTTGAGTGTCGATCTCGCGATCGACGGGGTAGTGACGCACGACTTTGCGCCCCGTTGGAGCCGTTCTTTCCGGACGCGAGTACAGGAGTTGCTGGATCGGAGGATTACTCCGCAACGTATGGTCCGGCCGGTCGCCGAGGACAGGGTCCTCACGTGCCGGAGCAGCCTGTCTTGGCTCCACCTCGCGCTGCCGGTGCAACGTGCAGGATGTCCGACCACCCCGGGCCCTGCGGTTTGCGTCCCCGCAGGCAATCACGCCGACCCATGCCCCGCCCGCTCAAGGCCATCGGAGCCCTCGAAGCCCTCCCGTGAACGGCGCATGGGGAGAACGTGAGGGAAATAAATCCCATATCAAGGCACAAAGTCTTTCGCCACGGGACCGCCGGCATCCTGCCGGCAAACCGGCGGAACCGGGCTCTGGTCGCGCAAGGTGAGACACCGGGCCGGCAGGATGCCGGCGGTCCCGGGGGTCGGCACGCGCAGGTCTCCGGACTGCAGGGAGCGATCAGAAGTCATGGCGATGGAATCGGCATAGCCTTCATCGATTTCGTGTTTGAGCTTCGAATGTCCAATAACTTCATTCTGCCGTCGAAGGTCGGCACCTACCTACGTAGGCTGGACCTTGACTACAGTTCGACGGAACGTTGTCTGCACCGAGAAATCATCCGGGAAGGCCGCTGGTACGTCAAAGCGGGAGTCGATTTCGACTCGATTGATGGTGGAACTTACGGCCATCACGTCACGATCTTCCTCTCGGAGGAGACCATGGGAAAAATCGCCTTCTCTAGGCAGCGCGATGTTTGCTCGGACATCCGAGCCGATCTGAACGCATGTGCAGAGAAGGTCGCGAATGAATACTTCTGCTCGGTGACGGTGGAGCTATTCGATGAAACGGACCCGGATTTCTTGGCCGCTATCGCCTTTTCGCGCCGCCCTCCTCTCAATCCGGACGCGCTATCAATCTGGAAGCCCGGCAACATCCGGGTGTTCGTTAGCCACCGCGACCGGCACAAGGCTTCAGCGAGTCTCCTTGCGACAGCGTTGGCGCAATATGGCGTATCTTGCTTCGTTGCTCACGACTCCATTGAAGCGATGACGTCTTGGCCAGATGAGATTTTGAAGGCTCTCCGGACGATGGAGTTCTTGCTGGCCTTCGTCACTGACGACTTCCACGAGAGCATCTGGACGAACCAAGAGGTTGGCTTCGCGATCGGCAAAGAGATTCCGGTGGTACCTCTCAAATTGGAGATCGCCGCGCCGAGTGGTGTTCTCCAATCTCTTCAAGCCATAAAGGGTCGTCTCTCTAACGCCAGCGACAGCGCTCCTGAGGTGTACGCCGCACTATCCGAAAAGCTTGGTCAGCGCGAGCGTTTGCAGGGCCCGCTCATCAACGCATTCTTGGAGTCGTCCAGCTTTACGGACGCTATGGACCGGCTCGCAATGCTGCAAAAAGTAGTTACAAAACTGGACGAAGCAGAGCTTGAGCGCATTAAAACCGGCTACAAGATCAATGATCAACTGCATGGTTGTGCTGGCATTCACCACCGAGGTTTGGAAAGCTTCCTGTCTCGATGCTCAGGCAAGAAAGTGACGGCGAGGAATAGACAACTTGTTGTCGAATGAGAGGTAGCCTGTTGGCAAACACGCAACGGTGCCTAGCTACAAATCCTGTCCCTCGACCTTCGGCTCCAGCCGCGCCACGCCCTGCTTGGCTTCATCCAGAAACGGGTGGATTTCCAGCGCGCGGCGGTAGGCTTGGAGCGCGGCTTTCTCTTGCCCCATGTCCTCGTAGATGAGGCCGAGGCCCGCGAGCGCGCCGAAGTGGCGGGGTTCGCGCTTCAGGGTTTCCTGGATGTCGCCGATCGCGCCCGCGCGGTCGTCGGCGTCGTAGCGCAGGATCGAGCGGCGATACCAGCCGCCCGCGTAGCTCGGCGTGAGCGCGGTGGCCTGATCGACGAAGGAGAGCGCGAGCGGCTTGTCGCCGGCGGCTTCGGCGGCGTCGGCGCGCTCGATGAGCACATCGACGGTGGCGCTGCCGGACTGGCCCCAGATTTTCCAGATCTGCTCCTCCAGCACCGACGCCTCGGCCGCAGTCGGCGCGGTCAGCAATTCCTTGAACAGTTCGTCGAGCGCGGGATCGAGAACGCCCTGCTCATCGGCGGGCGTCGGCGCGCCGCACGCGGCGAGCGGCAAGGCGACGAGGGCGAGGGCGGCGAGGAAGCGGCGCATGGGCGGGTTCTGCCTCGACTTTAAGACAGAAATCCGGACGCGTGCAGCGCATCCGCAAACGCCTCGGGCGTGGTGAAGAGATGCGCGTGGAGGCCCAGCGCCGCGGCGGCGGCCACGTTCTTCGCGCTGTCGTCGACGAAGAAGACCTCGTGGGGCTCGCGGTCCAGCGCATGCAGCGCCAGCCGGTAGGCGGCCGCGCCCGGTTTGGCGGCCTTCACGAAGCCGGAGACGATGATGGTGTCGAGCGCCGCCCAGCGGGAAAAGCCGTTGAAACAGGTCCAGGCCTGGTCGGCCGGCATGTTGGTCAGCACGCCGACCTTGAGCCCTTGCGCCTTGATCGCATCGAGGAGGGCGACAGCGCCTTCGATCTCGCCGTCGATCATGTCGCCGAACTGGGCGTCCCACGCGCGGATCTGGAATTCGTATTTCGGATGCTGGGCCGCGAGCTCAGCGGTGGTCACCGCCATCGGCTCCCCGGAATCATGCCGGAGATGCCAGTCCATCGTGCAGACGTTGGCGAGAAACCACTCCATCTCCGCCGGATCGGCGAAGAGTTTGCGGTAGAGATTGCGGGGGTCCCAGCGCACCAGGACGTTGCCGTAGTCGAACAGGACGGCTTTCGGGCGCATCCCGTTGGCGGGCATCAGCCCTGCTTGGCCTTGTAGCGCGGATCAACCTTGTTGATCACGTACACGCGGCCCTTGCGGCGCACGATCTTGCAGTCGCGGTGGCGGCTCTTGAGCGACTTGAGCGAGCTTCTGACTTTCATGGCCGGGCCTTGCGGGTCGTACTTATGCTGAAATTAGGAAGTCGCGGGTTCTAGGCAGGCTGCGGCGGCGTGTCAATGCGGTCACGGAACGGTCCGAAATGCACGGCAGGTCCGGATCGTGCAGGCCGGCAACATCCTGGCAACGCTTGTCGGCCATAGCTTCGCCTTCAGAATCGAGGACCAATCCGTCCATGGCGCGCATATCCCTGTTCTTTTCGATGATGTTGGCCGGTCTGGCCGTCGGCGGCTCGCAGGCCTGTCAGGCACAGACCCAGACCACCGCCCCGACGGCCGCCCCGGCGCCTGTGGTGCTGGAGTTCGCGTCTTCCGGGGATGCGGCGTTCGATTCCTGGCGGGCGGGCTTCGCCCAACGCGCCGTGGCGGCGGGCCGCAACCCGGCGATGGTGCAGAGCATGCTGGCGGGGCTTCGCCCGGACCCACGCATCGTCAGCCAGGATCAGAACCAGGCCGAATTCGTGCGGCCGGTCTGGGACTACATCAACCGTGCGGTCACGCCGGAGAAAATCTCCCAGGGCGCGGCGCTGCGCGCGCAGCATGCCCAGCTCTTCACCGCCGTCGAACGCCGCTTTGGCGTGGACGCCGACATCATCGCCGGCATCTGGGGCGTGGAAACCAACTTCGGCGCATTCCCGCTGGCTTACGACGCGCCGCAGGCGCTGGCGACGCTCGCCGCAGACGGCCGCCGGCGCGGCCAGTTTGAGACCTACCTGCTGGCGCTCATGGAAATGGCGGAGCGCGGCTTCGCCGGGCCGGAGCAGATGAAGAGCTCGTGGGCGGGCGCGCTGGGCCAGCCGCAGTTCATGCCCGACGTGTATCTCACGACCGCTGTCGACTGGGACGGGGACGGCAAGAAGGACATCTGGACCAACCAGGGCGACGTGTTCGCCTCCATCGCCAACTACCTCGCGTCGCGTGGCTGGAAGCGGTCCGAGCCTGTCTATGACGAAGTGTTCCTGCCGCAGGACTTCGATTACGCGCTCGCCGATGGCACGTCGCGGCCGGTGTCGCAGTGGGTGGGGCTCGGCGTCCGCTCGACTTCCGGATTCGACTACAGCGCGCCGATCCAGGCCATGAGCGCCCAGCTCTATCTGCCCGCCGGCGCCAAGGGGCCGGCGCTGATCCTGTTCCCGAACTTCGGCGTGATCCGCACCTACAACCCCTCCGATCGCTACGCGATGACCGTCTCGTTGCTGGCGCGCGGGTTCGAGGGCGGTTCGGGCCTCGTGAAGCCGTGGCCGACGGAAATCGGGTCGCTCCAGCGTGAAGAGCTCTTCGAGTTGCAGGCTGCGCTCAACAAGCTCGGATACTCCGCAGGAACGCCGGATGGCATGTTCGGCAACAACACGCGTTCCGCGGTTCGCCGCTACCAGCAGGCCGAAGGCATGCCGGCCGACGGCTATCCGACGCCGGCCCTTCTGACGCGCATCCAGAACAAGGTCACCGGCATCGATCGCGCCGCCGCGCAGCGTTCGGCCGCCACACTGCGCACCGCCACAAGCATCCGCGAACTGCAGCGCGCGCTTATCCGGCTCAGTCGCCTGCGCGGGGCGGCGGACGGCGAAATGGGTCCCGCGACCGAACGCGCCATCGAGTCGTTCGAGCGTTCGATCCGGCTGGAGCCCACCGGCCGCGCGACGACCTTCATCCTCGCCGAAGCGAAGAAGGCCGTCAGCCAGCTTCCGCCCCCCCGCCGGGCGAAGAAGAGACGCCGCCGGTAGAGCGCAGCCGCCGGCTCATCAGGGCAAACAGCGTCATCGACACGAGAATGGCGACCGCGAGCCACAGCGGCGCGTGCATGCCGGCCGCCCCGTAGAGCGTGACGCCCGCGAGCGGGGAAATCACAAAGCCCGCGCCGTTCACGGCGACGACGAGGCCCGCGAGTCCGCCCTGTTCTTCCGGTTTCACGGAGAGCGACGCGCCGCCCGAAAATCCCGGCCGCGCGAGGCCGAAGCCGATGCCCGTCATGAACTGCGAGACGAGCAGCAGGCTCAGCGTGTCCGCCCAGATCTGCATCAGCACGCCGCACGCGATCACGATCGCGCCCAGCGCCATCAGCGACCGCGCGCCGAGCTTCAGCACCCGCAAGAGGCCGAGCTGCGTGGCCAGCAGCGCCAGCGCGCCGACCATCAGGCCATTGGAAGCGTACGTGATCGTCGTCGCCTCGTCGAGTTTCAGGCGGTCCATCGTGTAGAAGGTGAAGGTCTGCAGCAGCATGCCCGTCACGACGGAAACGCCGAGTCCGTAGATCAGGTGTCCCGATACGCGCGGGTCGAGGGCGAGGCGCCATGAGGTGTCGCGCCGCGATTCCAGCGGCAGCTCCGGCGTTTTCGATTCGGGCAGGAAGCGCACGATGGAAAGCGCGGCGCCGGCCGCGAGGACCGCCACAAGGAACAGCGGCGTGATGGGCCCGATCTTGGCGGCAAGCACGCCCGAGAGCGCCGGCCCGATCGCTGCGCCCAGCGCGAAGGCGGAACCGAGCGAGGCGAGTTCCTCGGTGCGCTCGTCTTGCGCCGTGCGGTCGGCGACGTAGGCCTGGCCGGCAGGGCTGGTCGCCGAGCCGAACGCGCCGAAGATCGCGCGCGACAGCATCAGGCCGATGAAGATCGCAGTCGGCCCGATCCAGTGATTGATCCCGACAACGCAGATCAGCGCAAACAGCGTCATCGACACCGCGTACGCGCCCATGCCCAGCGCAATGATCGGCTTGCGGCCCGTGCGATCGCTCATCCGACCCCAGAAGGAGCTGGCGAAAACCCAGATCAGGGCGGAGAGCGAGAAGATCCAGCCGACGCTCGTGTCAGCCAGCCCCATGCGCCGCGCGAGCGGCGGCAGCAGCGCCAGCAACATGGTGTTGCCGAAGCCCACGACCAGCAGCGTCGAGAACAGGAGAAGAAAGCTGCGCCGCCGGTCGTCATGGACCGGGGATGGGTCAGTAGGAGACATTGGTCCTGCAATCAAAGAAGTGACACGCGCGCTGCTATCGCACCGCCCCGATCTACTTCGCGAGGCAATCTTCCGCCTGATTCAATACTCCGTAATTCGCGCAGTGAATCAAAGTGTTGTGAAGTTGTTACTTTGTATGTATTAGCCTGCATGCATACTCGAATTGGTTAGCGGGACCTTGGCATGACTCCACCGTGAAACTGCGCGCAACGGTTGTCTTGACCCTGTGGCGATCCAATCGGATTCGCTGCGGGAAGGGCCGCCATTCGCAAAGGGACACGATCGCGACGCACCTTCTGATCCATTGATCGTTGGCCTCCGTCGCCCTCATCGGAGACGGCCATGACAGTCGCAGCAGCCAAATTCCAGATCAAGCCGGGTCTATCCGTTTTGCTGGACCTGAACCGCGTTGGTCTCGCCCTGCTTGTGGCTGTCGGCCACTGGACGCACTTCTTCCAGGACGCGATTCCCCACATTCGCGGCGCAAGCGCGGCGGTCGCCGGCTTTTTTGTCCTGAGCGGTTTCACCATCCGCATGCTGTATCCGACCCGCGCCGGTTTCGGGTTGGGGCGCTATGGCGTGGAACGGGTGTCGCGCATCTGGTCGGTAGCGATTCCGGCGCTGATCCTGACGGTTGTTCTTGACGCAGTGTCTCTGCGCGTTGGTACGGAATTCTACATGGCGCACTGGGGCGAGAATATCGGCCCCTCGCCTGAGGCCTCGATCAGCCTCAACCTCTTCGGTCTGGCCCAGATCTGGGGAACTGACTTCAGGCCGTTGTCCAACCATCCGTTCTGGTCAATTTCCTACGAACTTGGATTCTACGGGGTCTTCGGACTTGTCCTCGCCCGGCGGTACGGTTGGGCGCTTCTTGTGCTTGCGCTGCTCGGGCCGAACATCGCCTACATGATGGCTCTCTGGCTCGCTGGCGCATGCACGTACGAACTCCTGTGCTCGCGGCGTTTCTCGGCAAAGCGGCAAGCGCAATTTGCGGCCGGACTCGTGGTTCTGGGGCTCGCTGGCGGCGTCTTGTTCGTTGTGTTCGGTCAACAGCTTGTCGACGGGCTGTTCGGGGTGATCGGCGTGCATCCGCGGAATGTCACAGGCGATTTCGGCGCGTGGGCGTCACTGTTTTTGGCGGTTTTTGCACCGCTCGTGTGGTTGGCGACGCACAAGTCGCTCGTCCCCCCCCCCTGGCTGGTCAGGACGGCGCGTTGGCTCGGGAACCTGACCTTCCCGATCTACCTGTTCCATTTTCCGATTTTCGTCCTGCTCGGGTCGATCGGGTTCTACGACAGATCGTCCGTCTGGCAGAGCATCGCGCTCTTTTCAGCGGTTTGCGCGGTCATTGCGTTGCTCACGCCGCTGACAGACTGGCTCAAGGTCAGACTGCGGTTCGGCATGGATCGCACGAGAGTGACCTTGAAGACGGGGCTGATGGTGTAAGTCTGCCGTCGTCGCCCGGGTGGTCCGCAGCTCTCCCGCACTCAGAAGCGGGCGCCGGGTCTACCGGCAGCCGCCGGGCAAGGGCCCATGGGTGTCTTCGTACGCGAGGCACATCCGGACGAACTTCTCGTAGGTCTCGGCGCGTTCACGGCTGGCGAGTTCGTGGGCGAGGCCCTGGGCGCGTAACGTCGAATCCATCGCGCCGCCCGTGGCGAACAGCGTGCGCATCCGCGCCTCGATGTCGGCGTCGAGGCACGAGAGATTGGCGTCGGCGGCGGCGAAGTAGGAATCGCGGGCCAGGCGGTGCTGCTCGATGTCCTGCGCCTGCAGCGTCGCCGCCGCCGCGAGGCCGGGAAACGCCGGCGGCGCGGGCCTGGAGCAGGCGGCGTGATATGGGCTTGAGTATGTGTTTTGGGGCGGCGCGACCGCTTGGGCGAGCGCCCCGGCCGGGCCGGCGGCGAGCGCGGCGACAATGAGAGCGAAGGGCAGGGCGGACTTCATCGGGGCCTCCTCGCCTCTTGGTAACAGCTCCGGCCGGGCGGATGAAACGGCTTCGCCGGAAACGCGCTAGCGCAAACGGCGCATTAAGGCTCACCGGGCCATAACGCGCTGGCAGGTTTCAGGATTCCTCCCTTCAATGTTCCTCGCCATCGGCCTTCTTGTGGTGTTCGGCATGGTTTTCGGCGGCTTCGCGCTCGCCGGCGGCCATTTCGACGTCCTGATCAAGGCCGCGCCGATGGAGTTCATGATGATCGGCGGGTCGGCGATGGGCGCGCTGATCATCTCGCAGGATCTGCCCACCCTGAAGGCCCTGGGCCCCGGCTTCGGCAAGGCGGCCGGCGGGTCCAAGTGGAACAAGAAGGACTATTCGGATCTCCTGTCGCTCCTCTTCCAGCTCACCAAGCTGATGAAGACCAAGGGCGTCGTGGCGCTTGAGCCGCACATCGAGAAGCCGGACGAAAGCCCGATCTTCCAGAAATACCCCAGGATCACGAAGGACCACTTCGCGACCGACTTCATCTGCGACACCCTGCGGATGATGACCATGAACCTCGACGACGCCCACCAGGTCGAGGACGCCATGGAAAACCAGCTCGAGAAGCACCACCACGAGGCCCTGAAGCCCGCTGGCGCCATGCAGAACATGGCCGACGGCCTCCCGGCGCTCGGGATCGTCGCCGCCGTGCTCGGCATCGTGAAGACCATGGGCGCCATCAACGAGCCGCCCGAAGTCCTCGGCCTCATGATCGGCAAGGCGCTGGTCGGCACCTTCCTGGGCGTGTTCCTCGCCTACGGCATCGTCGGCCCGATCGCGGCGCGGATGCAGTCGGCGATCGATGAAGAGGGCCAGTTCTACAAGATCATCAAGGACGTGCTGGTCGCCCACCTGCACGGCAACGCCGCGCAGATATCGGTTGAAATCGGCCGCGGGCAGGTCCCCAGCTCGTTGCAGCCGACGTTTGCGCAGCTCGAAGAGGCCATCAACGAGGCCACAGCGGCCTGAGGCGTTGGTGTGGCCCGGTTCGTCCCAAGGGGACGTTCGCGCTCCCGGTCCGGGGGCGGGTCGGGCGGTCTAGGCCATTGATCAATCTCTACTTTTTTTGTCGAGATTGCTGCAACTGAGCTGCAATTGGCCCCCTTTTGCTCTTGCAAAAAAGCATGACTTCGTCTCAGAAAAGCCGTGTAATTGCGGAATAGTTAGCGCCGAATGCGGGAGGCGCTTGCATCCCATTGGGAGAGTTTCTAAACGTCCGCCTCGGCGACGAAAGAATCGCGCCGTGACGAGGGGTATTGACCTATGACGAAGACGAAACTGGCTCTGGCCACGGCGATCGCAGCAGTTCTGGCGTTCGGCGTTGCCGCGTGCGGCCCGCAAGCTGAAACCACCACGACGGAAGAAGCGCCGGCCGTGACGGAACCGGCAGCTTCCACGGAAGCTCCGGCTGTCGACCCGGCGGCGGTCCCCCCGGTTGACCCGGCGGCGGCTCCGGCTGCGACGGACCCGGCGGCGGCTCCGGCTGCACCGGCTCCCGAGAAGAAGTAATTCTTCTCGACTGTCGAAGACAGTTAGCGCGGGCCGCCCTTCGGGGCGGCCCGTTTGCTTTTGGGTGGTTTGCTTTTAGGCGTCTGCAATGGCGCATGGTTCGATGAGCCGCCTTCCGCCTCGCCCCGATCTCGCCTGGACGCCCGATGGCGCGCCGCGGTCGGTCACGTGCGACGATGTCTATTTCTCGCGCGACGGCGGGCTTGAAGAGACCCGCGCAGTATTTCTCGCGGGATGCGGCCTGCCGGAGCGCTGGGCCGGGCGGGCGCGTTTCGCCATCGGGGAACTGGGCTTCGGCGCCGGCCTCAATGCGCTCGCGACGTGGGAGATGTGGCGGCGCACGCGCGCGCCGGGCGCGGTGTTGCACTACGTCTCCATCGAGGGCTTTCCGCTTGAGCGCGACGAGGCCGCGCGCGCGCATGCGGCGTTTCCTGAAATCGCCGCGTTGTCGGCGCGATTGCTCGATCAATGGCCCGTGCGGGCGCGCGGCGCGCAGCGCCTGTGGTTCGTCGAAGATGGTTTCACCCTCACCGTCATCCACGCGGATGCGCAGGTCGCGCTGGACGGCATGACCGGCGCCTTCGACGCCTGGTTCCTCGACGGCTTCGCACCCGCGCGCAACGAAGCGATGTGGAGCGCATCCTTGATGCAGCGCATCGCTGCACTGAGCGCGCCGGATGCGCGCGCGGCCACCTACAGCGTCGCCGGCGCCGTCCGCCGCGCGCTCGCCGATGCGGGATTTGCAGTGGAGAAAGCGCAGGGCTTCGCCCGCAAACGCGAACGTCTCGAAGCGCGCTTGCTGGAGACATCGGCGCGCATTCATCCGCTTCTGCCATATTCAGCGCCGGAAGCGATCGGGCGCGTCGCGATCATCGGCGCCGGCGTCGCGGGCGCCTCGGTTGCAGCGGCTCTGGTCAAACGCGGGGTCGAGGTCGTGGTGTTCGAGGCGGCGGCGGCGCCCGGCGCCGGGGCGAGCGGCAACGCGGCGGGTCTGATGATGCCGCGGCTCGACCGCGCCGATACAGGCGTCTCGCGCCTGCACCTCGCGGCGTATCTGGAAGCGCTGCGGACCTATGCGGCGCGCGGGGTCCTTGACGCCGTCGGCGTCGTTGAAATGCCGGATGGCGACGATGACGCGATGGCGCTCGCCGATCTCCTCGCCGATCCGCCGCTGCCGGAGACGCATTTTCAGAACGATGCCGCAGGCGCTCTTCATCCGCGCGCCGGCGTCGTGCGGCCGCGCGCTGTTCTCGATGCGCTGCTGAACGGCGTCGATGTGCGGTGCAGCGTGTGCATCGCCTCGCTCAGCCGGTCGCCGGACGGGTGGACGCTGCATGATGCGGAAGGCCGCGCAGTCTGCGAGGCATCGGCGGTGGTGATCGCCAATGGCGCCGCGCTTGCGCGATTTTCCCAGACACGCTGGCTGCCGCTTGAGTATTCGCGCGGGCAAGTCGAGCATGGGCCTCTCGACGGCGCGCCGCCTGCGCATGCGCTGTCCGGCGACGGGTACGTCGCGCCGTTTGGCGATAGCATCGTGTTCGGCGCTACGTTCGACCGGACCGTCGACCCTGTCGCGGAGGCGGATGCGTCCTCACGCGCGCGCAATCTCGCGCAGCTTGCGCGGCTGGCGCCGGACATCGCTGCGCGCGTGCGCCTGGATGCATTGCAGTCGCGCGCGGGAATCCGGACGGCGACGCCGGATCGCGCGCCGCTCGCGGGGCTGGCGCCGGATGCGGCGGCGTTCAACGCGCGTCATGCGGGACTGATGCAGGGGCGGCCGGCGCAGCGCGATGCGCCGTCACCGGCGCATGAGGGGCTCTACATTCTCGGTGGTCTCGGCGCGCGCGGATTCGCACTGGGGCCGCTGCTGGGAGAGCGCATCGCGTCCGAGATCTGCGCAGAGCCTCAGGCGCTCGATCAAGGCGCGCTCGATGCGATCAACCCCGCGCGGTTTCTCATCCGCGCGCTGAAACGCGGAAGGCCGGTTTCAGGCTGAGGCGCCGCGGGCGGCGATCTCGTCGCGCAGGGCGCGCTGGCGGTGTTCGTCCAGCGCGTAGTCTCGCACCCACCACGCGGCGAGAAAGTTGAGCGCGAACGGCACGCCCGCGAAGAGCGCCACCAGCGCGGTCATGGCTGCGGGCGAGTTTGCCGCGCCGAGCTTCGCATCGAAACCGAAGACATCGAGAACCGCATACGTCACCGGCCCCATCGCGACACCGATCTTGCTCGTCGTCAGCATCAGTCCGAAAAAGAGGCCGGAGCGCTGGCCGCCCGTCTTCACCGTATCCTCGTCGACCACGTCCGCCATCATCGAGCGCACCAGCATCGTGCCCGCGCTCTGCGAAAACCCCGAAAATACCAGCACGGCGATGCCGATCCAGAACTCGCCCTTCGGAATCAGCGGTGTCAGCGCCAGCATGATCGCGGCGTGAATGCAGCCCACCTGCAGCGCGCGATGTTTGCCGATGCGCCGGCCGAGCCATGTCCAGAAGGGGATGCCGCACAGGCCCGACAGGAAATAGACAAGCAGCAGCAGTTCGGAGTTGGCCGTGAATCCGAGATAGTGACGGAACAAGAAGAGAAAAAGCCCGCCCGTCACGCCGTAACCGACGCCGATGAGAAAGTCGGGGCCCAGTACCATGCGCAAGGACTTGTTCTCGACAAGCGTCCGCAACGTTTCGCGAAAGCCGATATGCGGTTGCGGCGGCAGGGTCCGCTCCTTCACCGTCAGCACGCACATCGCGACGGTGATCGGCAATGCGACGAGCGCTGCGTACCCCATAACGTGGACGGCCGTCGCCGATTTGCCCCCGCTCTGCATGACGATGGCCGGCAGGAGGAGCATCGTCACATAGCCGATCATGCCCGCCACCTGCACGGCGCCTAGCGTGCGCGTGCGGCCGTGATAGTCCGGCTGCAGTTCGCCCGCCCAGCTCAGGTGCGCGATCGTCATGGACGAAAAGAGTGCGTACATCACGAGCATGCATACGGCGACGAGCGGCGGCGGCGATCCCGGCTGCAAGCCGATGAACACGGCCCAGATGATCGCCATGAAGAAGGGGGTGGTCGCGGTGAGCCAGAAGCGGCGGCGGCCCATCTTCGGCGTGGAGCGATCCTGGAAGCCGCCGATCATCGGGTCGATGATGATGTCGAGGACGCGCGCGCTGAGGAAGATCAGCGACACCGTGGTGAGCGAGAGTCCGAGGTGTTCGTTGAAGTAGGGCGCCAGAAAGATGAGCGACGGCAGCGACAGTGCAAGAAGCGGCATCGACGGCGCGGCGAAGGCCGAGAGCTGGAAGAGACCGACGCGCTGTGGTTCGCTGTTTTCTTCCGCGGTCATTCACGCTGACTCCACACTGACAGGACTTGCGCTCCCTCCCCTCGATGGGGGCGGGGTGAGCGCGAGGTGTTCGGGAGAAGAACTCGACTGGCGCCGAACGAGTATTTCGCCCCAGCATCTCGCGTTCGCCCCACCCGACCTTCGCTGCGCTCAGGCCACCCTCCCCATGGAGGGGAGGGAGGAAAACCGTCGCAGCAAAAGCGGACGAAAGTCCAGCGCTCAGCCCTTCACGACTTTCGTGAGCAGCGGCAGCAGGCGCTCGTTCGACGCGATGATCGAGCCGGTCTGCATGAAATCACCGCCATCGATCTCGCGGGCGAACCCGCCGGCCTCGCGCACGAGGAGCGCGCCCGCTGCGAAGTCCCACGGCGCGAGATTGCGCTCCCAGTAGGCGTCGAAGCGGCCGGCCGCCACATAGGCGAGATCGAGCGATGCGGAGCCGAAGCGGTGCACGCCCGCCGTAGCGTCAATGACGCGATCGTATTCGGCGAGAAACTTCGTCTTGCCGGGACCGGTGCGGTTGGGATGGGCGATGCCGGTGACGACAAGTGCATCGCCGAGCGACATGCGCGCAGCCACGCGCAGGCGCTTGTCGTTGAGGAAGGCGCCGCGTCCCTTTTCGGCGGTGAACATCTCGTTCTTGATCGGGTCGTAGACGACGCCAGCGACAAGCTCGCCTTCGCGTTCGAGCGCCAGCGAGATCGCGAACTGCGCGAGGCCGTGCAGGAAGTTCAGCGTGCCGTCGAGCGGATCGACGATCCAGCGGTGCGTCCTGTCGGTGCCCAGCACCTCGCCGCGTTCTTCCATCAGGAAGCTGTAGCCGGGCCGCGCCTTCGACAGCTCCTCGAAGATCACCTGTTCGGACTTGTGGTCGGCTTGCGTGACGAAATCCGCCGGACCCTTGCGCGAGACCTGCAGGTTCTCGACCTCGCCGAAATCCCGCGACAGCCCGCGCCCTGCCTTGCGGACGGCGGCGATCATCACTGTGAGAAGCGGGGAGGTCGGGGGCATGTGGCTTTGTCCTTTGGAGCGCCCGCCTAGAGGCCTTTGGCGATGGGGGCAAGGCGGCGCACCTTCGCAGCCTCATCCGCCACGCGCCCCTCAGCGATCAGGCGTGTCGAGTGGCCTTCCACCGCGCGCTCCAGGCGCTCCATGAATTCGGCTTTCGGCAGGCCCGCGGGGATCGGATCGAGGAACTCGATGACCGCCACGCCCGGCGTCTTTTCCCAGTCCTCGCACTGCCAGCGCAGGCCGAGATTGGTGGCCACCGGCACCACCGGCCAGCCGGAGGTTTCCTGCATGTGCCACACGCCCGAGCGGTAGCGGTGCTTCTCGCCGACGCGGGAGAGGTGGCCTTCCGGGTAGATCAGCACGGGGCGGCCTTCGTCGGCGGCGCGCACGAAGCTGTCGGAGAGATCCTTGCGTGCTTCCGGGCCGCCGCAGTTGTCGACGACGATGGCGCCGAGCTTGGCAAGCACGCGGCCCACGAAGGGAAAGCGCTCGAGGTGGTCGCCGGTGACGAAGGCGATCTCGTCGAACTGGTGGTACATCATGAAGCCGTCGCCGTAGCTCGAATGCTTGGCGGCGATGATGAAGGGGCCCTTGGGCAGCTGCTCGCGGCCGCGGGTCTCGGGCTGGATGCCGCCGACGGTGCGCATCAGCCAGACCATCCGGTTGACGTAGCGCTTCACGCCCCAGCGGACCGCGCCCTTGCCGGGGACGAGGGCGAGCACGGCGCACATCAGCACGTAGAGCGTCGAGATCAGCCAGAAGAGCACGTTGAACGCGAGCGAGCGCATGGGGGTCTCCACAGGGGGGCGTCCACCGAGCCAGTCTGGCCCGTCCAGGTGAAGATAGTCGATCGCCGGCAAGATTGCAAGTGAGCGTTCACTTACATTGTGCGGGTATCGGCGAGGAAGACCGCGCACCTCACGGTGCGCATGGGCGGATCAATCAGGCGAGGGCGGCGGCTGGACGAGGCGCCGTAAGCGCACCGGGAGGTGCGCGGTCCTACTCGCCGACATTCGAGATGTTGGAGACGAGGACCGCCGGCGCCCCCACCGGCAAAGTAGATCGTCCTGTGAGATCGTCGCCTGTTTTCAGCACCGCATGCCGGCGAGGGCGCCGGCGGTCCTCATCACGTTCGACCGGGGGTGTTTCATCCCGCACAGGCATCGCGGTTTCGCGCCTCGCACTTCGGCGCGCGCCGGTTTGCCCGGGGGCGCCGGAGCGGCTAGGCAAGCCCCGCGGTGTAGTCCCGGGACGGGCGCGCCGGGATCGACAACGGGAACACGACTGCATGACCGACGAGCCACTCATCCTCGGCGTCGCGCGCACCCACGATGTGGCGGCGGCGCTGATCCGTGGCGACCGGCTGCTCGTGCTCGCGGAGGCCGAACGGGTGCTCGACGACAAGCACGCGGCGGGCGCCGACAAGCTCGGTCCCGCGATCCTGGCGGCGCTCCAGACCATCGGCGCCACCCCCTCAGACATTGCGGCCGTCTGCATCGCCGATACCGGCATGGAAGGCATCGAGAAGGCGCGACCCGATCTTGTCGCCGAAATGCACAGTCCCCGCGCCATCGCGCAGCTCGGCACAGTTGCTGACATGGAGCGTCTGCCGCTCGGATCGCTCGGTGTTGAAGGCATGAACCCCGCGACGCCGCTGCACGCGGTCTGCCACCACGGCGCGCACGCGGCGGGCTCGGTGTGGTTGAGCGGCTTTGCGGAAAGCCTGAACGCCGTGATCGACGGCTACGGCGTGTGCTGCGGCTCGGCGCTGTATCACTACCGTGACAATGGCCTGCATCGCCTTGAGGACAGCCTCGACCGCTACCTGCTCGGCTGGCGCTACCAGCTGTTCGGGCACTTCGTCATCGAGATCGATTCCGACCGCACCGACGTGCTCGATCTCGCCGGCAAGGTCATGGGCCTGAACGCGTACGGCGATGCGCGCGAAGATCAGGTCGCGTATTTCGAGAACTGGTTCCGCGGACCGGATTTCAACGCCTATGAATGGGCATGGGACTACACGCACCGCCATTTCACCGACCTCGTCGGTGAGAAGGGGCTGCATCGCGATGTCGGCTCGGCGCGCGACAAGTGGTTCGTGGACATTATCGCCTCGATGCAGGAGGCGTTCACGCGCTGCATCGCGCGCTATGTGGACGATGGCCAGACGGCCACCGGCGCGCAGGATGTGACGCTGTCCGGCGGCTGCGCGCTCAATGTTCTCGCAAACACGCGTGTCGCGTCATCGCCGCGCGTGCGTGAGCTCTTCGTGCAGCCGACGGCGGGCGACAACGGCCTGCCCATAGGCGCGGCCGCGCTCGCGGCGTCACGCCTGACGGGGCGGCCGCTGCACGCACCGGCTGCAAGCCACCCTGACCGCCGCAATCCCTACCTCGGCGTGCCGCTGGAGCTGGATGCCGACCTGACGAAGGGCTTGGACGCTCCCGCAGGCGCGCGCGAGACGGTCGCTGCGCTCGCCGACATTCTCGCCTCGGGCGGAACGGTCGGCATGGTGACGGGCCGCGCGGAGCTGGGGCCACGGGCGCTGGGGCATCGCTCGATCTTCGGATGGCCGAACGGCCCCGAACTGCGCGACACGCTCAACCGCATCAAGAGCCGCGAATGGTGGCGTCCGTTCGCGCCGGTGTGCCGCCTGCAGGACGCGGAACGCTTTTTCACTGCGCCGGCGTTCTCGCCCTACATGCTGCTCACCGCGAACGTGCGCGAAGAGTATCGCCAACACCTCGCAGCGGCCTCGCACGAGGACGGCACGGCGCGCCTGCAGGTGCTCGAACGCCGCGAGGATCACCCGCTGCTGTGGGACATCCTCGCCGAGATGGACGCGCGCACGGGCGTCGGCGTGCTCGTGAACACGTCCTTCAACGTCAGCGGCAAGCCGCTGCTCAATCGCGCATCCACCGCGTTGCAGGTGCTGCGCGACACGGTGCTGGATGCGGTGTGGGTCGAGGGACGGTTGATCCGGCGCGCGGATCTTGCCGGCTAGGCCGTGTGCGTGAACCACATGGAGCCGCCGCCGGTCCAGCTCTCGTTGCGCTCGCCGAAATCGAAGATCGGCGTCTTGAACCAGTCCGCGAACTGCGGCGCGCGGCAGAGGTAGGAGGTCGGCGCCAGCGGCTTGATGCGGTGGCGACCCTGCATGAGATAGACCGCCAGAAGATACTGTTCGTTCCAGTACCAGGGCGCGAACATGTCCGGATAGTCCCACGGCAGCGTGATGTCGTGCACGTGGACGATGACGCCGGGTTTGATCATCGGCAGCACGTCGATCATGAAGACGGTGACGTCGGAGTTCATGAAGCTGCGGTGCGATCCGTCGAAGAAGAGGATGTCGCCGGCTTCGAGCGTTGCGAACACAGAAAGGTCGTAGGTCTCGAGGCCATCGCGGAGGACTTCGTCGCAGATCGCATCCACCTGCGCGCGCGGCTGGGGATCGATCGAGATGACCTTCGTGTCCAGGCCCGCGCCCGTGACGGCCTTGCGGGTGAAGCAGGTCGTGATGCCGGAGCCGATCTCGAGATAGGTCTTCGGCTTGTACTTGGTGATCATCGTGTGCAGGACGACGGCGTCGAACGGCGAGAACGGCACGCCGAACCACGCCGGCATCGGCAGGTTTTCCTCGCTGAAATCGAGCGGGATGTCGGCCATCGCATCGTGGCTCGTGCGCATCAGTTCCATGAACTCGCGGAATTCGGCGCTGTGCGCCTCGAACCAGGTTGCGAGCTGCGGAATGACCGGACGTGTGACGCCCCAGCGCGGGCGATAGTCCCGCGACGGCATGTAGTCGACCGGCAGGGCGTACTCCGAATACGGTGTCCCCGGCAGGATCTTGTAGGTGGGGGTGGACCCGTCAGTCATTGCTTTCACTACCCTTTTCAACGTCCTGCGCACGCGTCCCAGAAATCGTCGCACGGGCTGTGCGGCAATGGAACCTTGGGTCGCAGGGCGACTGGCGGTGGGGGACACGGCATTTCCGGTTTCGATGGCGGGCCATCCTCTGACGGCCCCGGGCGCCGCTCTTAGCGCGCCGGGCGCGCCGTGTCATGGCTGGCGCGCGTAGAGGTTTGTGTGAGTCTCCGCCGCTTGCTATGCGAGGGGCGTGGAGGGGCGAAATGTTTCATAATCCTCGGAAAATCGTCGCCAAGCTCGCCGAGGGGCTGGAGATATCGGGCGCGGTGGACCGCCTCGATACGATGGCGGAGGAATACCGCCTCCGCTTCGGCGCGATCGAGAAGCCGCGCGAGGACGTCTGGTGGTTCGAGGGCGGGGGCGCGGGTTCGCCTGCCGCGCGAAAGGCGCTGCGCGGCGTCGTCCGGGCCGGACAGACGGTGTTCGACGTCGGCGCCAATGTCGGCGGATTCAGCCGGTTGGCCTCCCGGCTTGTCGGGCCGCGCGGCATGGTGTGTGCGTTCGAGGTCTCGCCGCGCATCCTGCCCATCCTCAGCGGCAACCTGATGCGTCAGAACGCGTGGAACACCACCGTGTACGCTGCGGCGGTCCACGAACGGTCGATGATGGAAGTGGACGTCTTCCATAGCCGCTTCCTCAACGACCGCATCGTCGAATCCGCTTACGAAAAGCCTGCCGGAACGTCGAAGGCGATGACGATGAGCATCGATGACTTCGTCGCGGAAACAGGCTTCACGCCCGACATCATCAAGATCGACGTGGAAGACGCCGAATGGCTCGTGGTGAAGGGCGCAGTGGAGACGATCCGGGCGCATGCGCCGACCATCATCCTCGACAATTCGTCGACCAATTCCGAATACTGGAAGCTGCTGACGGCCAACGGCTACCGGGCGCTGAACGCGCTGACCTACGCGACGATAGAGACGCCCGCCGACATGGCGTCGAACCTGACGTGCTCACACATCCTGTTCCTGCCCGAGGCGCGCGCCACCCAACGCACGTTCCCGACGCCATGCCGTTTCAAGGATGTCGCATCGATTCCGTCGATCGGTTTCCGCCTGCTGGAAAACACGTGGGGGCTGGCCAGACCGCTCCGGCTCGAACCGGGCCGGTATGTGGTCGACGCGGCCATCGAGGCCGACCGGCACGATGACAACATGCTCATCCAGGTCGATGTGGGCGGGCGGACGGCGGTGCGCTACGAGGGCGCCTCGGCGGTCCTCGCCAGCGATATCCGGTACTGGGTCTTCGATGTGCCGGTCGCGGCGGACGTGGCGATCCGGTTCGAGTTCCTGCAGGGAGATCCCAGAGCCGGATTCAGCATCGACAGGATCAGGGTGCGGCAGGTCGAGGGGTTCGAGAACCTGGCCATGTCCTATCTCATCGCCCCCTGACGATAACCGGCGCCGGGCGCGCCTGTTGCGGGCACAGTCTTGCGGCGGGGCCTTCGCCTTGCGATAGAACCTTGAAATCACAAGGGCCATTCGTGGGGCTGGCTCTTCGTCAAGTGACTGGTGGGAACATTCAGTGCGCGCATTGCTTCTTGTCCAGGATCTCTTCCGCGCACGGGGCGGCGGGCAGACCTTCTATCGCCGGTTGGTCAACTCCCATCCGGACATCGAATTCGTCTATTTCCGGTCGCAGGAAGAGGCCGATGCGGCGCGACCCGCGAATGCGCGCGCGGTCCAGATCAACGCGCCCATAAACCTGCAGGTGACGCGGCCGGGTATCTTTCCGGCCTATCGCAACGGCGAACTTGCGCTGGCGCTCAGCTTCGCTGAAGCGGTTGCTGGCGAAGCCTTCGACATCGTCGATTACCCGGATTTCTACACCTTCGGCTCCTATCTTCGCGAAGCCTTCGCCCATCATGACGTCAAGCATCGCGCGATCGTGCTGTCGATGCACGGCAACATTTCCAACACGATCGAACATGCGTGGGGCTCGCCCGGCGACAACACGCTGCAACAGCGCCAGCTCGAGACCGAACAGTTCCGTGACGCGGACGGGCGTTATTCGATCTCGCCGATGTATCGCGACCTCTGGATGAAGCGCGTGGCCGCGCCCGTTCATCTGATCGATCCGCTCAGCGTCATCGACATGTCGCAGGATCCCGTCGCGCCGGCGCCTCGCCCGGCCGTCAAGCCGGACCTCCTCTATGTTGGTAGACGCGAGCGCCTGAAAGGGCCGGATCTTTTCGTCGAAATCGGCGCGTGGCTAGAGAAGAGCAACTACGGTTCTCTGGTCGCTGTCGGTGATCCGGTGACGCTGGAGGGCGGGGGCTCGGCGGACGACATGCTCGTGCGGCACGCGCAGCGCCGCGGCGTGGACTGCAGGTTCGAGCCGGGACGTCCGCCGGAGGATATCCGCGCATTGTTCCATGACGATGTGTGCGTGGTGTTGCCGACACGGTTCGACACGCTCAATCTCGTGGCGCTGGAAGCGCTTTGCGAGGGCGCGCCGGTCGCGTTGTCGACGTCTGCGGGCGCATGCGAATATCTCGATGCCAACCATCCGGACGTGCCGTACCTGAAGATCGATTTCGCCGACTGGCCGGCCAGCATCGCGGCGATGGACGCATGGCTCGCGGAGTATCCGGCCCATCGTGCGGCAGCGGCGAAAGGGGCAGCACTCCTTCGCGCGCGCCAGAAGCCACTCGACATTCGCGGCGTCTACAGCGACATCCTCGCCGCCGCGTC
The DNA here is from genome assembly GCA_009773335.1 of Caulobacteraceae bacterium. Classification (GTDB taxonomy): domain Bacteria; phylum Pseudomonadota; class Alphaproteobacteria; order Caulobacterales; family Aquidulcibacteraceae; genus VFBF01. The sequence goes on along the minus strand of WRPF01000017.1, from coordinate 72,621 downwards.
GAATGGAGGGCAGGCGTTCGTTCCACAACTCACCTGGGTGAAGCGGCGCAGCAACAACGGCGGACTCAGCTATGGCGGCATGCAGGGCCTGAAATCCTGGGTGCGCAAGAACGGCCTCGAGCCGCTGACACGGCCGCTCTACACGTGGGGTCTCAAGGCGGGATCGACATTCATGGACCTGGGCGAAGCGAATGCGCCGCGCGAGACGGTGGTCTCCCAGCGCATGCGCGAGATTTCCGAGTTTCCCGAGAAGAATCTCGCGCAGATCGGCGAGAAGTTGCGCGCCGTCTACGCCATGGCGGATTCGCCATTCTATCGCGGCAATCTCTGGCAGGAGATCGCCCGGCTCGAACGTCTGCGCGGCAACGACCTCGTGGCTGCGACCTACGAGATCAGGCTGTTGCGGGTTACGGGATCGGATCGTTGGCGGTACCTGCCGGGGATCACGTCGGTCCTTGAGAAGCACGACAAGGGCGCTGTCGCTGAAATGCTTGCCGCGCAATACGGGCCGGAAGCGTCGCCGCTCAAGGTGCGCGCGCTGCTTGAGGAGCGGGTTTCGCCGCTGCGGAAGAACCCGATCGATGCGAAGGCGGGCTGTGCGGTGATCGACGATCATCGTCGCAATCCGGCGCCGGTCGTCTCCATTCTCGTCTCGCTCTACAACGCCGCATCGAAGATGCCGTTCTTCCTGCGGATGCTGGAGCGGCAGACGTTGGCGCACGCAGGCAAGTGCGAGATCATCTTCGTTGACGCAAACTCCCCGGCGGGCGAGCAGGCGGCGGTCGAGGCGCACATCGATGTGCTGAAGAACGACTACCTCTTCGTGCGCGCCGAGGCGCGTGAAACCATCCAGGCCGCATGGAACCGCGCGCTCGGTTTCGCGCGCGGGAGCTACATCACCTGCCTCGGCGTGGATGAGGGGCTCTATCCGGACGCGCTGGAGCGCCTCGCGTCGATGCTCGATGCCGATCCGGCGATGGACTGGGCGATGTCGGACAGCATCGTCACGCAGGTCGACATGAACGGCCTCTTCGTGAGCGACGTCATGGTCTACGCGCGCGGTCACGCAACGAAGGAATCGACCTATCTCGATACGACCTACGTGTCCTGGGTCGGCGGCCTCTATCGCCGCGATCTGCACGACAGGTTCGGCTATTACGACTCTTCCTTCCGCGCGGCTGGCGACACTGAATTCAAGATGCGGCTCTTCCGCAATCTGAAGGTCGGCTTTCTCGATCGCGCGCTCGGCGTGTTCTTCGACTATCCGGAGGAGCGCACGACCGCGAGCCCCATCGCGGAGGTCGAGGATTCACTGGCCTGGTATGCGTACCGTTCGGAAGGCGGCGTCGGCTACCTGTTCGACAAAGGCGATCCGTATGCCGCGCTTTCGCTGCTCGGCGACTGCGCCGCCTACCGGAAGGCCTATCTGAAACACACAAGCACGGACGTCGAACTCGGCGCCAATCTCGCGCGGTTGCTCAAGACCTCCTTGCCGGACGATGCGACGGTCGCGGCCTTCGCGGAGGATTTCGCGGCGATGACAGCCGGTCTGCGCGGCGTGGAGTACGCCGATGGTCTCACCGAGGCGCGCCAGTCCGATGTCGTCGTGGCGCAGCTGCGCGCGCGCTGGGCCGAGATCGAACGGCGGCACCGTGGCCTCATTCCGAAGGGCAAGGCGCTCAACTACGGCGTCACGAACGACAACCGCTACGAGCAGCACTCGTGGCTATGGAAGACCAACTAGGCGGGCTTGCGGCGTCGCGACCGGCGCTTCGTCCCGCCAGCGACGCGGCGCCAGATCGAGGATGCGCGCCAGGCCGAGCGGTTCCAGTTCAGCCAGAAGGGTTTCCCTGCGGTAGAAGTCCTGCGCGATTTCCCAGTCGTAGCCAACTTGCTCGGGCTCCAGCGCTTCCAGCGCTGCACGGAACACTTCCCGCTGGCTCGCCGGAAGTACGGTTTCGTTGCGGCGCTCGATCGTGAGCGGCGTACGCAGGCGCAGGAAGTCGCTGATCGCCTGACCTTTCGCGCGCGCATCCAGTTCGTGCTGGAGCATGAGCACGCGAACGTCGCCGCGTTCGGTCACGCCGAACCCGGCGCTGCGATCGAATGTGCGCTCCACGCACTCCAGATGGAACGGCAGCTTGAGGTGCTTGTTGATCCAGTCGGAGGCGAAATCCTTCCGGCGCGCGACGAAAGAGGCGACCAGTCCGTCGACGCCGCCGGCGGCCGTCACGTCGGTGACGCCATAGAGCAGCATGGACATGTCGCGGGAGATCGGTTCGCGGACCGGGCAGACGATGTCGATCTTCAGACCCTGGTCTATCAGCAGCGCGAATGCCGCCGACCAGAGCAGGTCCACCGGCACCGCATGGTCCATGTGCGACCTGAGATCCTCCCGGATCTGGTCCACGGCGATCTTGTGGATGTGATAGACGTTGCGGACGCCAGCTTCCTGCAATGCGTGGACGATCGACACAGATCCGACCCGGCCACACTGCAGTACGATTGTTACCTGCATCTCAAACTTTTCACGTTGCCGGAGTCCAGCTGCTGCCACCTACCGCCCTAAACGGTGCGATTTCAATATTCCGTCGCAATCAGACTGCGAATTCCCGTTTTCAGCGCAATGCGTGGCCGCCACCCTGTCGCCTCGAGAAACGCGGTGCTGTCGAGCATCTTGTAGCCGGCGCCCTGGAAACTGCCCTCCGGCGACGTCAGCGGGACATTCCAGTCCAGTGCGTCGAGAATCGCGTTCGCCGCCTGCCCTACGGTCACCGGCGTGTTCGCGCCCACATTGATGATGCGGTTCCCGAACGCAGCATCTGCGGCGAGGATCGCCTCGATCTCGTCCTCGACGTAGAGGAGCTCCCTTACGGTGTCGTGATTCCCCCAGACGGTGAAAGATTTCGCGCCCGCGCGCTTCTCGCGGACTGCACGATCAATCATCGCGCCCATGAAGTGGCTTCGATCCTCGGCCTTGTTGTCGTGCGGACCGAAGAGGGTGGCGAGGACGCAATGGAGCCATTTGAGGTCATACTGTTCGCCGTAGGCCCTGCTGCCTGTTGCAATGGCCATCTTGCCTAATGCGTAGCCATACACCGAAGGATGCGCGCCGCCTTCGCCGAAGCGGGACTCCGGCAGCGGCGTGTCGGATTCGGGATAGGTGCACGACGAGCCCATGGAGATGAGCTTGGCCTGTGGCTGATGCCGGCGCCAGGCTTCGAGCACGTTGAGGTGGATGCGCGTATTGATGCGCAGCAGTTCGCCCTGGATGGCGTACTGCACCGGGCCTGTCCGCTGGCGCGTCACCACGTGGAAGATTTTCGAGACCTTCGGCGCGGCGGCGAAGGCTGCGTCCGCGACGCCGGGCTCGGAGAGGTCGCCGTCGCGGCGATGGATGCCATGCCAAGGCTGGCCGCGCGCATCGAAATACGCGGCGAGGTTTCGACCGATGAAGCCATCGGCGCCGACGATCATCCAGGTCTCAGCGGGCGAAGGCATGGCGATACCAGTCGATTGTAGGCTTCATGCCGTCCTCCAGCGTGCGGAAGGAGAGCCCCAGTTCCTTGCGAACGCGTTCCGACGTGGAGATGCGTTTCGCCGGGCCGAAAGCGCCGGGTGCGCCCGCCTCGATGGGTTTGTCGACGCCGGCCACGCGCATGACGGTCTCCGCAAGCTCCGTCAGCGTGGAGGTCTCGCCGCGGCAGACGTTGAATGTCTCGCTGCGGCCGCGCCAGGCAAGGGTGCGGCTGAACACCTCCGCGACGTCGCCGACATAGGTGAAGTCGCGCTCCACGCCCGGATCGCCGCGGATCGGGAACACCGGATTGGCGTCGAGCGCTTTCATCACGAACGCCGGCGCCACGTGCGCCTTGTCCGGGTTGGTGCTGTCGTGCGGGCCATAGGGGTTGGAGAGCCGGAGGATCACGGCGTTCACGCCGAACCGCTTCGCGTAGAGCCCGGCGGAGATTTCCGCATAGCGTTTGGACCACGCATAGAACGCCTCGCTCTCGAACGGCGGTGCATTGAGGTCGATCGGCCGGGCGTCGTCCATTACCGACAGCCCCGCCTCGTACACCGCGACGGAACTCGCCATGCGGAGTTCCGCGATCTTCCGTTCCGCACAAAAGTGCAGGATGCGGCCGGTCAGGTCGTTGTTGTTGAGCAGGATGTCGCTCTGCGCGAGATCGAAACGCCCCGCGTCATAGCGATAGGCCGCCACGTGACAGGCCACGATGTCGCCCGGCAACGCGCCGATGTCGGCGACCGAGGCAAGCGCGACCGTCTGCCTGGCGCCCGGAACCGGCGCGCCCGAGCCCGTCACGGCGAACACCTCGCGCCCGTCGCCCGTCAGCCGTTCGACGAGGTTGCGCCCGACGAACCCTGAAGCGCCGAAGACGAGAACCGCGCCGGACATGGCGTTCACGCCGCGCTGGAGGGCAGGTCGGCGGCAGTGACCACCCGCAGCGCCGGGACAGGGACGATGAATGCGCCGCCGGAACGGAGGTAGGCCTCTTCCTTCACGAGGAACTCGTCGATGAAGTTCCAGGAGAGGAGCAGGTACGCGTCCGGCTTTGGCGCAGTCGCTTCATCGACGATCGGAATGCCCGCGCCGGGGATGAGCTTGCCGAACTTGAGCGGGCTCTTCTCGACGGCGAGCGAAACGAGATCGGGTCCGATACCGAAGGAATTCAGCAGCGTCGCGCCTTTCGCCGGCGCGCCGTAGCAGTGCACGGTTTTCCCGCGCGCCTTGAAGTCCCGCAGCGTCGCGAGCAGGTCGTCGCGCAGTTTCCAGACCTTGCGCGCCCATTCCTGATAGGTCGCCAATTCGCCGAATTTCCTGGCCGTTTCCGTCGCGCGCATCTGCTCGACGGAGGATTTCACCGGGCGCGCGCCCTTGTGGCCGACGTGGGCCTCAAGTGAGCCGCCATGAATGGGTACGAGCGACACGTCGAAGATCTCAAGGCCGTGCTGTTCCAGCAGGTGCGAGAGGGAGCGCAATGTGTAGTAGCACAGGTGCTCGTGATAGACCTGATCGAAGGCGACGTTCTCGATCATCCCGCCGAGATAGATGGCCTGGACGCAGAACACGCCGTCATCGGCCAGCAGCGCCTTGATGCCGCGTGTGACGGAATGAAGTTCCTCGAGGTGGAAGAAGACGCCCGACGCGGTGACGAGTTTCGCCGGCCCGTGCTGGGCGCGGATATCGCGGGCGGTTTCCTCGTTGAAGAAGCGGTTCCAAGTCCGCACCCCGGCGGCCGTCGCGAGATCGGCTACGTTCGTCGCCGGCTCCACGCCGAGAACCTCAAGCCCGAAGGGCGCGTACTGTTTCAGCCAGGTGCCGTCGTTGGAGCCGATGTCCACGACGAGATCGCCCGGCTTGGCGCCATAGGATTCCACAAGGCGTTTCGAGGTCTCCGCGAAATGCGCCGGCAAAGTCTTGGTGGTGCCCGAGACGTACGGATAGTCGGAGAACATGCTCTCCTTCGGAATCGTGTGATCGATCTGGACTCCGGTGCAGGCCCGGCAGAAGCCGACGCGCAGCGGGAAGGCCGGCGGCCGCGCGTGGACCAGCTCCGGGGGAACGAGCCGGTTGCAGTGGATCGCGCGGCGCGCGACCGCCGTGCTGGAAGAACAACTTGAGGCCACCAAGGACAAGAAGCTCGATACCGATCTAGGCAAGCTCTACGATCTCGTGGAAGATTGCGTGTCGATGCTCGAAGGCGCCAATCCCAATGTCGTCGCCGCGCTCGGCGCGATGCTGGACGAGAGCTGGCAGATCAAGCGCAGGCTCTCCTCGAAAATCTCGAACCCAGAGATCGACAACCTCTACGCGAAGGCGCGGGCGGCGGGCGCGCATGGGGGCAAACTCTGCGGAGCGGGCGGGGGCGGCTTCCTGCTGATGCTTGCGCCGCCGGACCGCATCCCCGATATCGTCGCTGGCGTCGCGCCGAACGTGGTGCTGCCGATCCGGATGGATTATCCGGGCTCGACGGTGATCATGTCGGGCGTGCGCCCGACGGGCGCCTCCCTGGCGATGTCGAACCGGCCCATGCGTCCATTGCGACTTGCGACGGGCGGCTGACGCGCGCTATCGGCGCGCACCTGATTTCAAACTGGACGGACTCTTGAACATGAAAGTGCTTGTGACCGGCGGCGCCGGCTATATCGGCTCAATCCTCGTTCCCACGCTGCTCGCGCGTGGGGACTCCGTGACGGTGCTCGACCGCTTCGAGCTGCACGGCCATAGTCTCGCCGATTGCTGTCGCTACGAGACGTTCACGCCGATCAAGGGTGATGCGCGCGATACGCGACTGCTCGACGATCTCGTGGCGAAGCATGATGTGATCATTCCGCTGGCCGCGCTCGTGGGCGCGCCGATCTGCGCGCAGGACCCGATCGGCGCCGAGACGCTGAACCGCGACGCGATCATCTCCATCGTGCAGCGCATGAGCAAGAACCAGAAGATCGTCTATCCGGTGACCAACTCCGGCTACGGCGTCGGCGAGAAGGACGCCTTCTGCACCGAGGAATCGCCGCTGCGGCCGATCTCCATCTACGGCGTGACAAAGGTGGAAGCCGAGAAGGCCGTGCTCGATTCCGGCAACGGGGTCACGGTGCGTCTGGCGACCGTGTTCGGCATGGCGCCGAAGATGCGCATCGACCTCCTCGTCAACGACTTCACCCTGCGCGCGGTGAAAGACCGGGCCGTGGTTATCTTCGAGGGCCACTTCCGTCGCAATTTCATCCACGTCCGCGACGTGGTAAAAGCCTTCATCCACGCGCTCGACAACTACGACGCGATGACGGGGCAGGCGTACAATGTCGGCCTGTCGGAGGCCAATCTCTCCAAGTTGCAGCTCTGCGCGAAGATCAAGGAGCAGGTTCCGAACTTCGCGTATCTCGAAGCGCCGGTGGGCGAGGATCCCGACAAGCGCGACTACATTGTTTCGAACGAGAAGATCGAGGCCACCGGCTGGCGGCCTGACTGGCCGCTGGAGCGCGGGATCAGGGAGCTGATCAAGGGCTACACGATGCTGCGCACGCAAAACTTTACTAACGTCTGACGCCGCGCGAACGGAGGACTGGAGGCTGGGCGTGCGCGTTCTGGTGACGGGGACTTCGGGGTTCATCGGACGATGGACGTGCGACATGCTTTCGTCGTTGCTGGATGACGCCGAAATCGTGCGCGCGGGCAGACGGGTTTCGCCCATGTGCGATGTCGCTGTCGATCTGGTGAATCCGGAGTCTGTCGCCGCACTCGTCGATGCGACGCGGCCGGATGCCGTCGTGCATCTCGCGGGCATCGCCTCGCCGGCGATGGCGCGCGACAATCCTGCGGAGACGTTCGCGGTGAATGCGGGGGCGACGGCGCTCCTTGCGGAGACGCTGCGCGCCCGGTGTCCCGAAGCGCATTTCGTTCTCGCAGGGTCGGGGCTCGCGTACGGCGCGACGTTCTTCGATCATGATGGCCCGGTTCCGGAGTCCGCGGCGCTGCGCCCGCGTGACATCTATGGCGCGTCGAAGGCTGCCGCCGAGGCGGCGCTGTCTCCTTCCGTCGAGGCGGGCCTGCGCGCGACGGTGCTGCGCTTCTTCAATATCGTCGGGCCGGGACAGTCCACGGCCTATGCGCTGCCGAAGTTCGCCGCGCAGATCGCCGCCATAGAAGCCGGTCGCGCCGCGCCGGCGGTGCGCACAAGTCGCCTGGACGAGGGGCGCGATTTCGTCGACGTGCGCGACTGCGCGCGTGCGATCGCATCGGTGATTTCCTGCCGCGCAGCGACGCCCGGGCTCGTCGTGTTCAATATCGCGTCCGGGAGGTCGCGGATCATGGGCGAGGTGCTGCGGGACATGATCGCGCTGGCGCGTGTTCGCATCACCGTCGACGAGCACCCGGAGGAAGGCCCCGTCGGACGCGCGCTGATCGCGCGGGGCGACGCGTGCGCGATCCGCGCGGCGACGGGATGGCGTGCAGAGACGCCGTGGGAGAGCACCTTGCGCGACATGCTGGACGAGCATCGCGCGGGCGCGCAATCCTCCGCCCCACAATGACGCGCCGTCTGGTCATCATCGAGCCCAATCTGCGGACTGTGGGCGGGCATTGCTTCGACTATGTGCGCGTGATTGCGCGCGAGGCGGCGGCGGCGGGCTTCGCGGTGCGCGGCGTCTTCCATGCGGAAGCGGCGCCGGAAATCGCAGCTCTCGGCATTCCCTTCACGCGGGTGTTTCGTCGCGCGTCACCGGTCCCGCAGTCGCGCACAGGCCTCGGCGGTCTTGCGGTCGCCGTGCTTGGCGAAAAGACAACGCAACGGCTGCGCCGTGCGGTTCTCGGCGCGCCCGCCGGTGAGGATGACGCCACCGCTGCGCGCGCCGCGCCGTTCGTCGACGAACTCGCGCAAGCCATCGCATCTCTCGACTGGAAGACCGGCGACCGCGCGTATTTGCCGACGCTGTTCTGGGCGGAGGCTGTGCTCGCCGCGCGGCAATCGCACGAGATCACATCGCGCGGCGCGCGTGTCAGCATGTGCCTGCGGTTCGATCCGCCGGAAAGTGCGGAAGGCCGCGATGCGCTCCGTCGCGCGGCGATGGAGGCGGTCGCCATCGACTGGTGCGCCGACACCGGCGAACTCGCCGCCGCCTACGCCGCCATTCTCGGCCGCACGGTGCGGACGATCCGCATTCCCGTCGATCTCGCCCGCCTCAGCGAAGATGCCGTTCAACGACCTTTGCCGCCGCCGGTGCGCGTGGCGTTTATCGGAGAGTCGCGTCGCGAGAAGGGCTTTCATCTGTTGCCCGATATTGTTGCGACCGTGCGTCGCGATGCGGATGCGGAGGTTCGTTTCACCATTCAGCTCATGCCGGGCGAGGCTGGAGCCGATCCGTCCGTGACGAAGGCGATGGCACGTCTGCGTGCGGGCGCCGATGGCGTCGACCTCGTGCATGGCGCGCTCGATCAGGATGCCTTTCACGGCGTGCTTGCGGCTTCGCACGTGCTGCTGTTGCCCTATGCGGCGAACGCGTATGCGCGGCGCAGCTCCGGGCTGCTCGTCGAAGGTCTTGCCGCAGGGCTCGCGATCGTGACGCCCGCTGCGGAGTCGTGGATCACGCGCACCATCGCGTGCAACGGTGCGGAGACGGGGGCGTTCACCTACGAGGATGGCGAGGCGGGGTTGCCGGGCGCGGTGCTGCGCGCCGTGCGCGCCGTCGCGGGCGGACTTGTCGTGACGCCGCGCGCGCCCGATTGCGCGACGATGGATGCGGCGCCGTGGACCGACCGTGTCTGATCAGATGACCTTCGCGGCGCGCCAAGCGGCGAGTTGCGCGTCGTCGGCGCCGAGCAGCGCGCCGTAGACCTCGCAGTTGTGTGCGCCCAGCGCCGGGCCTGGCCAGGCCACTTCGCCCGGCGTGCGCGACAGGCGCGGGAAAACGTTCTGCATCTTCAGGTTCGCGATCATCGGATGCTCTACGTCGACGATCGACTGGCGCGCGGCGAAGTGCGGATCGGCGAGCATTTCCGGCGCGCGATTGACGCGGCCAGCGGGTACGCCGCTCTCGGTCATCAGCGCCTCGACTTCGGCCATGGTGCGTGACTGCGTCCACGCGCCGATGAGATCGTCGAGCAGATCCTGATGGGCGCCGCGCGCGCGGTGATCGATGAAGCGCGGATCCTCGATCCATTCGGCGCGGCCGATGGCGGTGCAGAAGCGGTCGAACACGGAATCCTGATTGGCGGCGATGAGGATCGCGCCGTCCGCGCACGGATAGACGTTCGACGGCGCAATGCCCGCGAGTTTCGCGCCGGAACGGCCGCGGATTTCGCCGTTGACGCTGTATTCGGGGATCGTCGCTTCCATAACGGCGAGCACCGCTTCGTAGATCGCGGAATCGACGATCTGTCCCTCGCCTGAACGGTCTCGTTCCTTCAATGCCATCAGCGCGCCCATGAACGCAAAAGACGCCGCCAGCGTGTCGCCCAGAGAAAGCCCCGCGCGGCTCGGTGGGCGGTCCGGTTCGCCGCAGAGGTAGCGCATCCCGCCCATCGCCTCGCCGACGGACGCGTAACCTGCGCGTGGCGAATACGGACCGGTCTGGCCATAGCCCGAGACGCGCACGAGCACGATGCGCGGATTGCGCGCCTTCAGCACGTCGTAGCCGAGGCCCCATTTCTCCAGCGTGCCGGGGCGGAAATTCTCGATCAGCACGTCGGTCTGCTCGACAAGGCGCAGGACGATGTCGCGGCCTTCGGGCTTGCGCATGTCGGCGGTGACGCAGCGCTTGTTGCGCGCAGCGACCGCCCACCAAGTCGGAATTTCACCGCGTCCCCACGTGCGTAGCGGATCACCCTGGTCCGGCGCCTCGACCTTGATCACGTCCGCGCCGTGATCAGCGAAAAGCTGGCCGCAGAACGGGCCCGCGATGAGCTGGCCGAGTTCGATGACGCGCGTGTCGTTGAGCGCGCCGGCGCGTGCGTTCAGTTCTGTCATGCGCGAAACCGTAGCGGATGCAGGCGTGCGCGCAAACGCGGCGCGTGCGCTCAGCCGCGCACTTCCTTCAGGGCCGCGCGGATGAGGTCGGGCGTCGGGGGATCGCCTTCGAAGGTCTTCATCGCGGTCGCGACTGCGCGCGCGGCGGTGGCGGCGTCGATGCCGAGATTGACCAGCGCGCTCACCGCTTCGCCGCGTGCGCCTGAGCCTCCGGCAACGAGCACGGGCCCTTTCGCCGTCGCGGAAAGCGGCGCGTGCGCAAGGAAGCCGCGCGGCGGGGCCTTGCCGGCCAGCTCCTGCACGATGCGCGCGGCGAGCTTGGGGCCGACGCCGTTGGCGCGCGCGAAGCTCGCCTTGTCCTGCAGCGAGATGGCGTCGCCGATGTCGCCGGTGGTCAGCGTGTCGAGGATGTTGAGCGCAACCTTGGCGCCGACGCTCTGCACGGACTGCAGGTGCGTGAACCAGCCGCGCTCTTCCTCGCTGGAAAAGCCGTAGAGCTTGATCGCGTCCTCGCGCACGTGTGTCTCGATGGCGAGCATCGCCGCTTCGCCGACGGACAACCGCGACAGCGTGCGCGAGCCCGCCTGCACCACATAGCCCACGCCGTTGACCTCGATGAGGGCGGCATCTTCGCCGATGGCGGTCACGACGCCCTTGAGGCTGCCGATCATGCGCAGTCTCCCTACGCGACGCTGCCGACCCGCTTGCGGAAGCCGCCATGCGCGGCATGGCAGATCGCCACCGCCAGCGCGTCCGCCGCATCCGCCACCACGTTGCCGGCGGCGGGCATGAGACGGCGCACCATGAAGGCCACCTGATCCTTCTCCGCCTGGCCGGTGCCGACAAGCGCCTTCTTGATCTCGGCGGGCGCGTACTCGCCGATGTCGAGGCCGTGACGGGCCGGCGCGATGAGGGCTGCGCCCCGGGCCTGGCCCAGTGCGAGCGCGGATTTCGGGTTCTGGGCGTTGACGTAGGTTTCCTCGACCGCCGCCTCGTGCGGATCGTGCTGTTCGATCACAGCCTCCAGCCCATCGAGGATGGCCGCCAGCCTGCGGCCCATGGAGAGGTCGGCCTTGGGCCGGACGACCCCGTGGGCCACGTGGGAAAGCCGGGCGCCGTCCGCCAGGATGATTCCCCAGCCGCAGCGGTTCAGGCCGGGGTCGATCCCGATGATGCGCATGATTGTCATGGAACGAGGCTCTTAAGGCGATTCCTTACCAGAGCGCTTAAAGGCAGTTTCGCCTGTCGCGCCACGAAGAGCCCCCTCAGGGCGTTATTCGCCGCCGTGGGTACCCCACAGGGGGCGCCGCGGGGCTGCACTGGCGGGCGAGGCCGCTTGCGGGGCGCCTCAGCTGTCGCCTTAAGTCTTGGAGAGGCGGTCCGCGCCGCCTTGACGATGCGCCGCCGCGCCTTAGGCCGGTCGGCGAAGGACAGCGTTCATGAGCCAGACCGTCGCCGCCGCCGCGCTCGCCCAGAGCCGGCTTTTCCGCGCCCTGACCGCCGAGACCCGCCAGATGCTGGTCGACCGTGGGGCCGAGGTGCGCCTGGCCGCCGAGGAACGGCTCTGTGCCAAGGGGGACAAGGGCGACGCGCTCTATGTGATCCTCGAAGGCGAGCTTGAGGTCGGCGTCACCACGGCGGGCGGCAAGCAGGTGCGGTTCGCAGCCCTCGGCGCCGGCGAGGTGGCGGGCGACATGGCCGTGATCGACGGCGGCCCGCGCTCGGCGGACATGACGGCGCTCCGGCGCACCCGGCTCCTGCGGATTTCCCGCGACGCGCTGCTCGACGCGCTGACCAGCGAACCGCCGGCGATGCTGGCGCTCGCGGGCGAACTCGTGGCGCGACTGCGCGCCACCAACGCCGTCGTCGAAAGCGCGGTGCTGCACGACCTCGGCGCCAAGCTCGCGCGGCTGCTGCTGGACGAAAGCGGCCGCGGCGCCCGCGCGGTGCAGCTCACGCAGGTGGAAATGGCGCGCCGCATCTCGGTGTCGCGCGAGAAGCTCAACCGCAAGCTCGCGGCGCTGCGCGACGAGGGTCTCATCGAGATGGGCCGGACGGGCGTGAAGATCCTCGACGCCGACGGGCTTGAAGCCACGGTGCGACGGCGCGACGGGGATTGAACCCTTTGCGTCAGCCGCCGCCCCGCCTACCTTCCCGGAGCGCTCCGTCCGGGCGCCTTGCATGGGGTTTGCGATGAATGCCTCGCTCGTCGAAGCCGATCCTTTCTCTCTCTACCGGACGAGCGCCGAGCGCAGCGTCGATCGCTGGGTGCACGTCACGGGCGTCACGGGCGCCGCCATCGCCGGGCTGGTGCTGTTGGGCCTCGCGATCTGGCAAGGCGGCGTCGGCCGGGTCAGCGCGGTCACGATCTATGCGCTGTGCTGGATCGCCATGCTCACCGCCTCGATGATCTACAATCTCGCGCGCCGGCCGGAGCTGCGCAGCCGGCTGCGGCGCCTCGATCACGCGGCGATCTTCCTCATGATCGCGGGCTCCTACACGCCGTTCACGACGCAACGCTTCGAGGGCTGGTGGGCGATCGGCACGACCGCCGGCGTATGGGCGATCGCGCTGGGGTGCGCGGCCGGCAAACTTTTCGCGCCGGGGTTGTCGAAGAAGATCTGGATCGCGGCGTATCTGCTGCTCGGCTGGATCGCGCTCGCCGCGCTGAAGCCGTTCCTTGAAGGCGTGTCGCCCGCCGCGTTGACGCTGCTCGTCGTCGGCGGCGTCATCTACACGGCAGGCGTGTGCTTCTACGTCTGGGAGCGCCTGCCGTTCCGGCGCGCGATCTGGCACATGTTCGTGCTCGCCGCGTCCGGCGTGCATTACGCGGCGGTGCTAGTCGGCGTCGTGCTGGCGGCGCCGAACATCTAGAGGCAGCATGGATGACCCGGTTTCCGGCCGGGCCGCGCCTGTGTCGGCAGATCGCCTCCATCTGCGGAGGCGCCGCCGGAGCCTCGGTCGATGACACATATCCAACCCGCATCCATCGGCGAGCGCGCCAAGATGCTGGTCCCCGGTTTCGTGCTGGTCATGCTGCTGCTCGGCCTTGGCTCGGCAGTCTCTTCGCTGTTCGGGAAATCGGCGCGCTGGGTCGAACCGCCCGTCGCTGCGACGCCTGCCGAGCGGGTGTTGGGGCCGGTAGCGTCCAAGGTCATGGTCGGCGAGAACCAGGGCGTCACCGGCGCCTTCGTGGGCGAGACGTACGTTGTCGCCAACATCTCGCAACCCCGCGCCACCTTTACGGCGCTCGCGCCCCTGCCGGGCGGCGCGGGCGATTTCCGCATCACCGCCAGGGTCGCCGTCGCCGACACGCAGGCGCCCGATGGCGGCGCCGGCGTGGTGTTCGCGCACGACCGCCAGACCGGCGCTTACATGGCCGCCGCGATCATGGGCGACGGCTCGGTGAGCGTGTTCGAGAGTTCGCCGGACAGCTTCAGCCAGACCGCAACGATCAAGACCGATGGCATGGTCAGGCCCGGCTTCAACGAAATGGTCGTCACGCGTATCGCCGGCGAAGTGTCGATCAAGGTGAACGGCCAGAACGTGACCACGCACTCGGGCGGATACCTCGCCATGAGCGACGAGGCCGGCCTGTTCGCCAACGGTCTCGGCAGGTTCACCTTTGAAAGTTTCAGGCCGCAGATGCGTGCGGTGAAATCGACGGGACGCAATGCGATGAACGCGGATTCCTACGATACGCTTCTCGCGCGCGCAGGCGCGCTTCAGGGCGCCGGCGATCTGGATGGCGCGTTGGCGGCGTTTGACCGCGCGCTTACGCTCGAACCTGATCGGGGCGACGGCTGGCGCGCCAAGGCGCTCGCGCTGGCCGGCGCCGGCCGGTTCGAGGAAAGCCTGACCGTTCTCAGTCATGGCGTGCGCGTAGCCCCCAACGACGACAGGATGGCGGGTCTCTACATCACCAATCTCAGGGAGATAGGCCGCAAGGAGGACGCGTTTGCGGAAGGGCAGAGGGTCATCGCGCGCGCGGGCCGGTCGATCTGGGTGTTGAAGGCGGTGGCCGATACCTGGCGTGACCGCGGCGAGTATGCGCAGGCGGTGCGCCACTACGATCGCGGCCTCGCCATCGCGCCGCAGGACACGATGCTGATGAACGGCAAAGCCACAGCGCTGTTTCTGTCGAGGGACTACGCCGGCGCCGCCGCGCTCTATGAGCGCGTCATCACGCTCAGGCCCGGAGATTTCACCGCCTGGCTCAATCTGGCTTATGCGCACGACAATCTCGGCGACCGCGAGAAGGCACGCGCAGCTTACGGACAGGCGCTCGCGATCAGGCCTGAAAACGCCGATGCGCTCGAAGGCCGTGCATCGGCGGCGGCGTCGCGCGCGGACGCCGCCATCTACCTGAGTCGTCTCGAACCGATCGACCCGGCGCGCGCCGCCGCAGCGCGCGCGCGGATTGTGCTCTAAGCTTCAAATCTGGGTTCAGGCCATCTTGCCCGGCACCACCGGGTGCGAACTCGACAGTCCGCCATCCACCGCAATCGCCTGACCATTCACGTAGGATGCGTCGTCGCTCGCCAGGAACAGCGCGACTTGCGCGAGTTCTTCCGGCGCCGCGGCGCGCTTCAACGGATTGAGCTGGCCGATCTTGCCTTCGCTGCCGCGGGCGCGGGCGTGATCGAACACGGGTTTCGTCATACCGGTTTCGGTGAGGCCGGGGCAGATCGCGTTCACGCGCACGCCCGATCCCGCAAGCTGGTTGGCCGCCGTCTGCGCGATGGAGATGACGCCGGCCTTCGAGGCCGAGTAGGGCATGCCGCCCGCGCCGGAGCGGATGCCAGCGACGCTCGCCGTGCAGATGATCGATCCGCGCTTGCGCTCCACCATCGGCCGCGCCGCCGCCTGCACGGCGAGGAACACGCCCACGAGATTGATGCGCAGCAGATTGGTCCAGTTCTCTTCGGTGAGTTCGAAGAGGCCCGGCAGGCCGCCCGAAACGCCGGCGTTGGCGAACATCACGTCGATGCCGCCGTAGTCCTTCTCCGCCAGCGCGACGGCGTCGCCGATGACCTTGGCGGACGCCGCATCGCCGACAATCGCCACGCCCTTGCCGCCCTCGGCCTTCAGCATCTCGACGGTCTTCTTGACCTCCTCCGAGAGATCGACGGCGATGACGTTGGCGCCTTCACGCGCGAACAACAGCGCGGACGCGCGCCCGATGCCGCTTGCTGCGCCGGTGATGACGGCGGTTTTTCCGGTGAGGCGTGCCATGTCGTTCTCCTGTGCGTGAGTGTTCGAAGTCTATCTCTCCCTCCCCTCGATGGGGAGGGTGGCGCGAAGCGCCGGGTGGGGTGTGCCCTCCGTGATGGGGCGAGAGGCGAATGGGGCGAAGCGCTTCGCTCAGGCCACCCTCCCCATCGAGGGGAGGGAGGGCGATTGCATCAATCCTTGAACACTGCGGCGCGCTTTTGCATGCCCGCCATCACCGCCTCGATCTGGTTCGGCGAGCCGATGAGCGCGATCTGCTCGCGGGACTCTTCGAGAAGGATCTGCTTCGGATCGCCATCCCGCATGACAGCGAACAGCCGCTTGCCCGCGCGGATCGCGTCGGGGCTCTTGTCCGCAATCTCTTCGGCGAGCTTGAGCGCTTCGGCGTAGGGATCGGCGCAGACGCGCGTCGCGATGCCGAGCGAGAGTGCTTCCTCGCCGGTGAAGATGCGGCCGGTGTAGGTGAGTTCGCGCGCAACGTCGTCGCGCACGAGGCCACGCAGCAGCACCATTCCGGCCATGTCGGGGATGAGACCCCACTTGATCTCGAGGATGGCGAGCTTCGCATCGGGCGCGACGAAGCGGATGTCGGCGCCGAGCGTGAGCTGGAAGCCGCCGCCGAATGCGACGCCGTGGACGGCGGCGATCACCGGCACGGGAATCTCGCGCCACACATAGACCGCCTGTTGCGCGCGGTTGGCGCCGCCGGGCGTGCGGTTCTCGGTGACGAGCGCGCCGGCGCCGCCCTTGCGTTCGCCCGACGCCATTTTCGCGAAGTTACCCATGTCGAGCCCGGCGCAGAAGGCGCGGCCTTCGCCGGAGATCACCACGGCGCGCACCGACTTGTCGGTCTTCAGGCGCTCGCCGGTCTCGATCAGCGCCGTGAACATTGCGTCGTCGAGGGCGTTCATCTTGTCGGCGCGCACGAGCCGCACATCGGCCACGGCGTCGCGCATCGTCACAGTGATCCGGTCTTCCATGCTTCGCTCCCGTTACGTCATGGCGTGTTCGATGCTGAGGGCACCACGTTCGTCGCATCCCCGCAAGCGGGCCCGCCTTGCAAAGGCTGGAACCTCGGCGGAAAGTGGCGTCCTGCGCGGCGACGCATCGCGCTCGACGAAGTGTTCGTCAACCAGCCAACCGCCTGAAGAAGAGCCGCATGACAAAGCCGGATATCCGCCGCCCCAAGGACATCGACGCCCGCTGGTTGACCGCAGTCCTGCGCGAAGGCGGCGTCGATGCGGACGTGAAGAGCTTCACGGCGAAGAATGTCGGCACCGGCCAGATCGGCGAAAGCGTGCGCTTCGTGTTCGAGTATGCCCGCGATGTCGAAGGCGCGCCGCGCTCGCTCGTCGGCAAGTTTCCGTCACCGGGCGATGAAAGCCGCGCGGCGGGCGTCTCGCTCGGCAACTACTGGCGGGAAGTGAATTTCTACCGCCACCTCGCGTCGAGCGCGCTGATCTCGACGCCGCGCTGCTGGTTCACCGACGTCGATGACGCCACGCACGAATTCGTGCTGATGATGGACGATCTCGCGCCCGCCGAGCAGGGCGACCAATTGAAGGGCGTGAGCATCGCGACCGCGGGGATCGTGATCGACGAAGCCGCCAAGCTGCACGCCTCGCACTGGGGTGACGACAGCCTCGACGACTACGCCTGGGTGAACAACACGCCGAAGGCCGCAAGGCCGATCACGCCGGAGATGGTGAAAGCAATCTGGCAAGGTTTCACCATGCAGTACGCCGAACGGCTGACGCCCGAGGCGCGCCATATCGGCGAGCGCATGGTCGAGACGTACGATGTCAACCGTGTCCGCAATGATCGCCCCCGCTGCCTCACGCACAACGATTTCCGGCCGGACAACATGATGTTCGGCACGCCCGCAGGCGGCAAGCCGGTGACGGTGCTCGACTGGCAGTCGATCGCGTACTCGGTCGGCGCGACGGACGTGGCGTATTTCCTCGGCGGCGCCATCACGCCGGAAGAGCGCCGCGCGAACGAGACCGCGCTGCTGGACCGGTATCACACCGGCCTCGTGTCGCGCGGTGTGAAGAACTACACGCGCGCGGAACTCGTCACCGACTACGCCGCCGGCAGCTTCCAGCTGTTCCTGACGGCCTTCTTCGCGGCGATGGTCGTCACCCGCACCGCGCGCGGCGACGACATGTTCTTCTGCATGCTCAACGGCGCCACGAGCCAGATCATGGACCACGACGCGCTGCGGTTTCTTTGATCCGGTGCGGCGCTCAGAATTTCGCTCGACCCCGACGAAAGTCGGGGTCCATCGACGTCGCGCCGGGGTGAAATGGTTCCCGACTTTCGTCGGGAACGAGCGTTTCTCTGCGGGGAGAAGATATCGTTGAGGTGACGCAGGTCACAGCCAGTCGGGCCACATCGCGCGAAGCTGCCCGCGTTGGATCCATCGATCCTTCATCCGTGCATCCCTGCAGCGGCGCTCTCCGGAGCGTCGCTTTTTTGTCAGCGCTCCAGCGCCGTGATGACGTCGCGCCGGCGGCGCGGGTCGATGTGCAGGAACACCTCCGACACGAACAGGCGCTTTTCCTCCACCAGCGCGAGCACCGCATCGCGCGGCGCCGGGCCGCCCTCGCGGGTGAGATCGCTGACGATCCGGTAAGCGGCGAAGATGGCGTTGAGCGCCTTTTGCCGCTTGCCCTGGAAAGCGGCGGCCTTCTCGGCTTCGTCTTCGGCCTTCGTGTTCGGAAAGAAGAGACGGCCGCGATCGAGCAGCGCGGACAGGCGCGTGCGCGTCTCGCTGCGCGCCTGGAGGAAAGCGTCACCGGCGATGAGCCGGTCATCCATGTCGCGACACAGGCGCTGCGCATCGGAAAGGCGCTCGATCACCTCGTCCGCCCAGCCGATGAGATCGGTGTCGCGCGCCGCGCGCAGCGCCTCGAACTGCATGCGTTCCTGACGCTGCACGGTCGCGCGGTTCAGCAGGAAGGACCAAGCGGCGGCGATGGCGGAGCCGAACGCGAGCCACTCGCTCGGTCCGAACGCGGCGAAAAAGGCCTGCAGGCGCGCAAGAACGTCGTTCATCGGATTATCCCAGGGCGAGATCGGCGGCGGCGTCGAGGATAGCGTCGGCGTCGAGACGCAAGTGTCGGTAGAGATCGGGCAGATCGCCGGTCTGGCCGAAGGTCTCCACGCCGAGCGCGCGCACGCGATGGCCATGCACGGAGCCGAGCCACGAGAGCGCAGATGGCGAGCCGTCGATGAGCGTGACGATGCCGGCGCGCGGGGAGAGGGGCGCGAGGAGACTGGCGATATGGCTGGGAGCGCGGGCCTTCAGGCCCGCATCGTCGTTCGGTTGCGCGCCTGAAGGCGCGCGCTCCCACCTACTTCTTCCCGCCGCCGTCCAGTTGCGGTGAAGGAGATCGGCGGACGTGATCGCGAGCAATCCCGCGCCGGGGTGATCCTCCAGCAGGCGTGCGTGCCCTTCGATCGCCTCCGGCGCCAGGGCGCCCTGGTAGGCGATCACCAGATCGGCGTTCTGCGCCGGCGCAACGAGCCAGTAGGCGCCCGCGAGCGCATCATCTTCCCAAGATGCATCGGCGCGTTTCGGTTGCGCGAGCGCACGCGTGGTCAGGCGGAAATACGAACTGCCGCCATCGTCGGCCTGCATGTGTTCGAGCGCATGGCGCATCAGCACGGCGAGTTCGTCGGCAAACGCGGGCTCGTATGAATCGAGATTGGGTTGACCCATGCCGATCAGCGGCGTCGAGACCGACTGGTGCGCGCCGCCTTCGGGACCGAGCGTCACGCCCGACGGCGTCGCCACAAGCAGAAAGCGCGCATCCTGGTAACAGGCGTAGTTCAGCGCATCGAGGCCGCGCGCGATGAACGGGTCGTAGAGGGTGCCGATGGGCAAAAGGCGTTCGCCGAAATGCGGCGCAGACAGGCCGAACGCTGCAAGATTGAGGAAGAGATTGTTCTCGGCGATGCCGAGTTCGATGTGTTGTCCCTGCGGTGTCTCCGTCCAGATTTGAGCAGACGCGATCTTGCGCTTCCGGAACACGTCCTCGTCCGTCTTGCGGCTGAAAAGCCCGCGCCGGTTCACCCACGCGCCGAGATTGGTAGAGACGGAGACGTCCGGCGATGTGGTGACGATGGCGTCCGCCAGCGGCCCGCCCGTGCGCGCGATGTCGTTGAGGATTTTGCCGAACGCGGCTTGCGTGGAGATCTCCGCATCCTCGACGCGGGGGAAGTCCGCACGCGACGGCACCGGCACGCGCTGCGCGTCGAAACGGCGTTGGGTGTTTTTCGCCCACGGTGAAGCCGCGAGCGCCGCCTTGCACTGCGTCTCGATCTCGATGGGCAGACCCGCAAAGGGTTCCCATTCGCGGCCCTCCGGTACGCCCATCTTGCCGCGAAACGCACCCATCTGCGTGGGGTTCATGAGGCCGGAGTGATTGTCCTTGTGGCCCTGGAAGGGCAGGCGCCAGCCCTTCACCGTGTAGGCGAGCATGAAGATCGGCGTCTCGGAAGATGCTGCGCGATCGAACGCCTCGATCATCGTTTCAAGGCAATGCCCCCCGAGCGAGGTCATCAGTTTTGCGAGCCCCTCGTCGTCATAGGCCGCGAGCAGTTTCTGCGCCGGGCCTTTCAGGTCGCCATCGAGACGTTCGCGCCACGATGCGCCGCCTTCAAAGCACAGCGCGGCGTAGAGATCGTTCGGGCACGCATCGATCCATTCGCGAAGTTGTCCGCCGCCCGGCGCCTTGAACGCATCGCGCAAGCTCCGGCCGTATTTCAGCGTTTCCACACGCCAGCCCGCTGCGGCGAAGATATCGTCGAAACGGTCGAACATCCGGTCCGGCGTCACCGCGTCGAGGGACTGGCGGTTGTAGTCGACGATCCACCAGATGTTGCGCAGGTCGTGCTTGCACGCCTCGATCAGCGCTTCATAGACATTGCCTTCGTCCAGTTCCGCGTCGCCCACCGTCGCGATGAAACGGCCCATGCGCTCGGGCGGAATCTTGCCGCGCGCGGCGAGGTAGTCCTGCACGAGGCTGCCGAACGCCGTCACCGCGACGCCCAAGCCCACGGAGCCCGTGGAATAATCCACGTCGTCCTTGTCCTTCGTACGCGACGGATACGATTGTGCGCCGCCGAGCGCGCGGAACCTCTCGAGCTGTTCGCGAGTCTGTCGGCCCAGCATGTACTGGATCGCGTGAAACAGCGGGCTCGCGTGCGGCTTCACCGCGATGCGGTCCTGCGGGCGCAGCGCATGGAAGAACAGCGCCGTCATGATCGTGGTCATCGACGCGCACGACGCCTGGTGGCCGCCCACTTTCAAGCCGTCGCGGCTTTCGCGGAGGTGATTGGCGTTGTGGATGGTCCACGCAGCCAGCCACAGCATGCGCTCCTCGAGCTTTGCGAGTGCGGCGAGATCAGGCGCGGCGCGGGCAGGGGTGAGATCGGCGATGGAGCGGGCGGTCATGGGGCGAGGCTATAGCGGCCTGCCGCGATTGGCCAAAATGATATCGCGTGATATCATCATCCGATGTCCGCCATCACCATCCGCAACATCCCGGAAGACGTCCACGACGCCCTGCGCAAGCTGGCGAAGGAGAAGCATCAGTCTGTGGAGTCGCTCGTCCGTGAGGCGCTCGGCGAACTCGCGCTCGGCAAGCGGCGCGGCGGCATCGACTTCGAGGAGGTGCGCCGGGTCCACGAGAAGCACGGCGTCTTCGAGGATGGCCCGCCGTGGACGGATGATCTCGACGATCCCGCGCTGAGCCGCCGCCTGCTTGGCCTTGAGGAGTGACGCTGCTTCTGGACACGCACTACGTCTACATGTTCGCAGCGGCGTTCAGGGGCGCGCCCGCGAGCGAGAAGCGGTTCTTTGAGCGAAGCAAGGGCCGCTTCGTTGTGAGCGCAGTCGCCGTATGGGAAATGCGCCTCAAGTGGGGCGTCAAGTACCGGTCAGGCGCCCGCAAGGGGCCGCAGCGACCGGAAGATGCGCTGGCTATCCTGCGCAATCTCGATCTCGACTTCCTTCCGCTGACGCCTGACCATTCAGCCGCCACGCTGGAGACGCCGCTCGGTCATCGGGACCCATTCGACGACCTGCTGCTTGTGCAGGCCCAGGTGGAAGGGATGAAACTCGTCTCGCGCGATGCGCTGCTCGAATTTCATCCGCTTGTGATTTCACCCTAGAAATCACGCTTTTTCCACCGCGTCCGCCGCTGCGTCGATGGCGGCCACGAGTGTCGGGATGTCCTGCTCGCTTACGCCTTCGGCGAATTTCGTGCGCACCGCCATCACCAGCCGTCCCATGGCGCGGCGCACTTCGCTGCGGTGCGGGCGGCCTTCGCCCGATCCACCTTTCGGCCCCCAGCTGGCGCCTTCGCCGGAGAAGCGCTCCTCGAACGTCTCCAGAATTTTCCTGTTGGCGTCGAGCGCTACGCGGCCTTCGTCGGTGATCTCGAAGACCTTCTTGCCATCGACTTCGGTGGCGCGGATCTGGCCGGATTCCTCCAGCAGATTGAGCGTGGGGTAGACGACGCCGGGGCTTGGTTCGTAGGCGCCGCTGGTCTTCTCGCCGACCGCCTTGATGATCTCGTAGCCGTTGCGCGGTTTCTCCGCGATCAGCGCGAGCGCGATGATCTTCAGCGCGCCGTGCTCGAAATAGCGGCCTCCAGGGCCACGATGGCGTCCGCCGCCATGGCGGCCGCCGAAGCCTCCGTGGTGTCCTTCGGAGAAGTGGCCGCCCCAGCGGCGGCGATGATGTCCAAAACCGTACATGTGTTTTCCTGCGTGCGAGGTCCGCCAATCGGCCCTCGACTTCGATATATCTATTGTATCGATATATCGAAATCAACCTTGACCCTTGACTATAACCAAACACGAATATAACCATATGGATATATGACGGACGCTGACCGCCTCGACGCCACCTTCGCCGCCCTCGCCGATCCCACGCGGCGGGCGATCCTCGCGCGGCTGGCGGAGGGGGAGGCGTCGGTCGCCGAACTCGCCGCGCCGTTCTCGATCTCGCAGCCGGCGGTGTCGAAGCATCTGAAGGTGCTTGAGCGCGCTGGGCTCATCACCATCGGCCAGGATGCGCAGCGGCGTCCGCGCCGCATCGAAGCTGCGCCGCTGGCGGAGGCCAACGCCTTTCTCGAACGCTATCGCGCACTCTGGGAAACCAACTTCGCGCGCCTCGATGCGCTGCTCGACGAACTGCAGGGCAAACCGCCAAAAGCAAAGAACTGAAGGGAGAAAGCCAATGTCCGGAATCAAGACCTGCCTCTGGGTGAGGACGACGCCAGCCGAGGTCGCCGACTACTACAAATCGATCTTCCCGAACGTCGAAGTCTCCGACGTGAATCCGATGACCGCGCAGCTCGTCCTCGAGGGCCAGCCCTTCATGATCCTCGCGGGCAATCCGGGTCATGCGTTCAACGACGCCGTTTCTTTCGTCATCGACTGCAAGGATCAGGCGGAGGTCGACCATTACTGGGACAAGCTCACCGCGAACGGCGGCGCCGAGAGCATGTGCGCGTGGTGCAAGGACAAGTACGGCGTGTCGTGGCAGGTCGTGCCGCAGGCGCTGATGCGCTTCATCGGCGACCCCGATCGCACGAAGGCCGACCGCGCCGTGCAGGCGATGCTGAAAATGAAGAAGATCATCGTCGCCGACCTTGAGGCGGCGTTCAACGGAGCAGCGTGATGGCGATGTTTTTTGAACATGCCGATGTCAGCCTGCCGGGCGAGACCACCGTGCTGGTGCGCCGCTCGTTCAAGGCGCCGCGCGACCTCGTATGGCGCGCGCATACCGAACCGAAATTGTTCCAGCGCTGGCTGCTGGGGCCGCCGGGCTGGACGATGCCGGTGTGCGAGATGGATGTGCGCGTGGGCGGCGCATTCCGCTGTCTCTGGCGCAGCGACGAAGACGGCAAAGAGTTCGGTGTCTTCGGCGACTACAGGGAAATATCCGCGCCGATTCGGCTGGTGCACACCGAATTTTTCGACGCGGGTGATGGCGCTGACAAAGGCGAGGGTTCGCTTCAGACGCTGGAGTTTCAGGAGCGGGGCGGCGCGACCACGCTTGTCTCGCTGATGGATTTCTTCACGAAGGACGCCCGCGACGCGGCCGTCGCCACGGGCATGACAGACGGCATGGAGGCCAGCTACGCGCTGCTGGAGAAGGTGTGCGCCGAACTGCGCTGACGCCTATTTGTAGACGAACGCCTTGTCGTCGAGATCGATCGCCGGCAGCGCGTCCTTCTCCACCCAGTAGTCCTGCGTGTGCTGCCATTCCGGCTTGTCGCCGCGCTTCGGCAGAAGGTGCATCCCGCGCATCAGGTAGCCCGGATTGAAGTTCTCCGGGTCGATCCACGAGAGAAGCGGCATGTTCTTGTCTTCCGGCCGCAGCGCGACCTCGACCTTCTTTACGCCCTTCTTGTCCATCTGGTTCAGCAGGCGGCAGACGAAATCGCCGATGAGGTCGGCGCGCAGCGTCCAGCTCGCGCGGAAATAGCCGAACACCCACACCATGTTCGGGATGCCGGTGAACATCATGCCGCGATAGGTGACCGTGCTGGCGAAATCGAGCGGCTTGCCGTCGATGGTGAAGGCGATGTCGCCGAGCACGTTCAGGTTGAAGCCCGTCGCCGAGATGATGATGTCGCCGTCGACCTTCTTGCCGGACTTCAGCTGCAGGCCCGTTTCGGTGAAGCTCTCGATCTCGTCGGTCTCGATGGAGGTCTTGCCGGAGAGCACGGTCTGGAAGAGATCGCCGTCCGGCACGAACGCGATGCGCTGGCGCCACGGGCGGTATTTCGGCGTGAGGTGCGTGGCCATGTCGTAGTCGGGCCCGACGATGGCGCGCACGCCGGCGAGCAGTTCTTCCTTCACCACCTCAGGCTCGGCGACCGCGCGGTGCGTGAACGCCTCTTGGTCGAACAGCACCTTGCGGCGCACGATCTCGTGGATCCACGTCTCGTCGATCTCAAGTTCGCGCAACATGTTGGCGATCTCGTTCTCGTTGCGGCCGGGGATGAAATACGTCGGCGAGCGCTGCACCAGCGTGACGTGCGCGCAGTCGTTGGCGATCGCCGGCACCAGCGTTGCGGCCGTCGCGCCCGAGCCGATGACGATGACGTTCTTGTTCTTGTAGTCGAGGTCTTCCGGCCACGTCTGCGGGTGGATCAGCTTGCCCTTGTACTTTTCCATCCCGGGCCATTGCGGCGTGTAGCCCTCGCTGTGGCGATAGTAGCCCTGGCACATCCAGAGGAAGTTGGCGGTGAACGTGCGCTTCACGCCGTCGCCGTCCGTCGCCTCGATGGTCCACAGATTGTCCTTGCCCGACCAGGAGGCCGTCGTGATCTTGTGGTTGTAGCGGATGTGCGGCGCGAGATCGTTCTCGTCGATCACCTCGCCCATGTAGGTGAGGATTTCCTCCGCCGTGGCGATCGGCGGGCCGACCCATGGCTTGAAGCGGTAGCCGAAGGTGTAGAGATCGCTGTCCGAGCGGATGCCGGGATATTTGTGCATCAGCCACGTGCCGCCGTAGCTCTCAAGACCCTCCAGCACCACGAAGCTCTTGCCGGGGCATTGCTGCTTCAGGTGATACGCGCCGCCGACGCCTGAAATGCCGGCGCCGACGATGAGCACGTCGAAATGTTCGGTCTTGGCGGACTTCGCAGGTGCGGTACGGACGGCTACCTCGGTCATGTGATGTCATCCTCCCGATCCGGTTCGCGCTCCGGAAGGGCGCGACCAAATTTCAGTTGTTCACATCATACACATGGGCGCCGCAACGGGCGCCCTTGATCAAGATCAAAAGCGGGGTTTCGTCGCAGAGCAATCCGCCACTCACGCCTGCTGCGACCGGCGAACGCACAAGATGATGCACGAGGCGCCTTTTCCCTCTCCCGCGAGGAAATATCTGCGAAACGCCGGCGTCGCTCGGCCCCGGCGAACGCCGGGACCGGGCAGCGGCGCTGTGATCAGACATTCGCGCGCTCTGGCGACAAGGTTTCGCCGAGTTCTGCTTGAGGGGAGGGAGAGAGATCGAGCCAGCAATTTCGGGGGAACGCGCGCGCCCGTTCCCCCGAAATTGCGGGGATGGATTCCAGCCCGTTTGTTGCCCGCCATGGCCCGCGCGCACGCGAAGTGTGGGAACGAAGAAAATCTATTCGACCGGATTCCCGCCCGTGGGATCATCGCTCCGTTTTCAACCGGCCCCTGGAATTCCAATGGGGCCAGGAACGGAGTCCCGATACGAAACATGCAGATATTCACCCCCGTCACCCGCACCGATCTCGACGCATGCGCCCAGAGCCTCCGGCTCTGGCTCATGGAGGTTGTTGCGTGGCTGGCGGAGGCGATCGGGTTCCGGGAAGGGCGCATTGCACTGAACGGAATGCGCATCGAAGCGCGTCGGGAGCTGCGGGAACTCATCTTCCTGATGATGTGCGCACGCATGCGCTTCCGCAGAACGGACAGACGCCGCCGCCGGCTGGGTCCGCCGTCGACGCCGCGCGGGTTCCGCTACGTGCAGCGACGCTTCGACATGGTGCGCCTCTACACGCGCGGGATTGCGCTGAAGACGTTCACCCAGATGCGAAGGGCGCTGGATGATCTCGATGCGGTCGTCACGCGCGCCATCTCCCGCGTGCCGAAAAGTATCTCGACTGGAAGGCTCGCGATCTGCGCGGCGCCGACGCCCGTGTTCGGTTTCATCAGCCCCGCACCTGCCACGGAAGGGGCGGATACATCATGAGCAGCGAAACAGGACCGCGCGCCTCCCGGCGCGCATTTCAGTATTCGAGCAACGCAAGATTCCACGGAGTCCGGCGTCGTCCGCCCATGCGCGCCGGGAGGCGCGCGGTCCAACTCGCGAACGACGGCGTCTCCGGCTTCAAAATGAACTGCATGCTAGCGCGCCAAAATGTGGACGCGACTTGGAAACCGAACATCGTCTACGCCAACCAGAATGTCGGTTTGGGGCCCAAGCGACGAAAGTCGGAGCACTTCAGCCCCGGAGCTTTGTGTGATCACGAGAGCGCCACTGGGAGTTGGCAAACCGCCACCGAATACCAAGACGCCCTGAAGGTCTGGCCCGCAGTCCAGAATGAGCTCCACATCTCCATCGACGTCAGCAATCGTGCCGACCGAAATGACGCGGTCTGTTCTTACGACGAGCGGCAACTCACGTTCGGTGAAGATGGGGATATCATCAGGAAACAGGTCGATGTCCGGATCGTGCAAGAAGAAACCGGGATGGTCGAGGAAGAGGCGGATTGCCGGCATTGTCACTCTCAGGCTTTTTTCTCAGTGCCTCTAAGGCTTCAAAATGATCTTCCCGGCGTTCACGCCCGCCGTCATGCGTGCGTGCGCGGCTTCGGCGTCGTCGAGCGCGAACACCTTGTCGATCACCGGCTTCACCTTGCCCGCCTCGATCCACGGCCAGACGGTCTTCTCCACCGCCGCCGCAAGGCGCGCCTTTTCGTCGAGCGGCCGCGAGCGCAGCGTGGAGCCGGTGAGCGTCAGACGCTTCAGCAGGATGCGCATGAGGTTCAGCTGCGGCACGGTCGGGCCCTGCAGGAAGGCGATCAGCACGCAGCGCCCGCCGTCGTTGAGGATGTCGAGATTCTTCTGCGTGTAGGGCCCGGCGACCATATCGAGGATCACGTCCACGCCGCCCGCGCCGCGCAGCACGGATTCGAAATCCTCGGTCTTGTAGTTGATCCCGCGCTCCGCCCCGAGCCGTTCGCAGAGCGCGACCTTCTCGCCATCGCCCGCCGTGGCGAACACGCGCGCGCCGTGGGCCTTGGCCATCTGGATCGCCGTCGTGCCGATGCCCGAGGCGCCGCCGTGGACGAGGAAGGTTTCGCCCGGTTTCAGCGCGCCGCTCTCGAACACGTTCGCCCAGACGGTGAACACCGTCTCGGGAAGGCCTGCGGCCTCCTCCATCGAGAGACCCTTCGGAATGCGCAGGGCAGACCCCTCGTCGACCAGCGCATATTCGGCGTAGCCGCCGCCGCCGAGCAGCGCGGTCACCTCATCGCCCTCGCGCCAGCGGGTCACCGCCGATCCGGCCGCGGCGACGGTTCCCGCTGCTTCGAGGCCCATGGTCGCTGGCGCACCGGGCGGGGGCGGGTAGAGGCCGGCGCGCTGCATCAGGTCGGGACGGTTCACCCCGGCGGCGGCCACCTTGATCAGGATTTCGTGCTGGCCGGGGACAGGGGTCGCCAGTTCGCCGACCCGGAGGGGCTCTCCAAGCGCGTGGATCACGGCGCGCATGGTTTTTGGCGCATTCATGACTATCTCCCGCTTCATCGTTCACCACCCCTTAGGCTAGAGTGGGTCAGGAGGTCACGCCATGTTCGAGGATGTCAGCCCCCTGAAACCCCCAACCCGCTCGCTCGACCTCATGTCGATCGAGGAGCTGGAGGAGCGAATCGAGGCCCTGAAGGCCGATATCGCCGCCTGCGAAGCGATGATTGCATCGAAAAAGAACCAGCGCGCCGCCGCGGACGCCATATTCGGGAGGAAGGGCGAGTAGGCGCGGCCCGCGCCTTGCACATTCGTCCGCACAATGACCGACATGACCGCACAGACCCTTCCCGTGGACGCCTCGAACCGGCGGATTCTCGATTTTGCGCGCTCCGAGGTGTTCGAACGCACCTTCAAGGAGGGCATGGTGCTCGTCGAGGAGACGGCCGCCTATCTCGACGGCCCCGGCCGCGCCGCCTCCAAGCGGCTCGATCGCATAGGCGCACTGGCCTATGCCGGGGAAAGCATGCGTCTCACGACGCGTCTGATGCAGGTGGCCTCGTGGCTCCTCGTCCAGCGCGCGCTGCGCGAAGGCGAGATGGCCATGAACGAAGCGCGCAGCGACAAGTATCGCTTCGCGCAGCGCGAACGTCTGGATCAGCAGGGCTTCCATGGCGCATCGAGCCTGCCGGATTCGCTCAAGGGCCTGATGGCGCGCTGCGAGATGCTCTACGACCGCGTGCGCCGGCTCGACGAGAACATGTACGAGGCGGAAACGCCTGCCGCGAACGAGGTTTCCTCGCAGCTGGCGCGGCTGAAATCGGCCTTCGGCGAAGGCTAGATCGTAGCTATTTCTTGACTGCTTCAAGCTGCGCCCGCGTGCGCGCGGCCAGCACCGGGAACGAGAACGGCTTGGCGACGAAGTCGTTCGCGCCGATATCGAAAGCCTTGACGATCAGCGGATCGTCATCGCGCGCAGTGACCATGATCACCGGAAGGACCGTCTTCGGCCACTTCTCGCGGATCGCCGTCAGCGTCTCGATCCCGTCCATGCCCGGCATCATGTGGTCCAGGAGGACGATGTCGAACGGGCTTTCCCCAAGCACTTCAAGGCACTCCGCGCCGCTGCAGGCGGTGACCACCTCGAAACGCGCCGCCATGAGGCGCCGACGCAGGATCTCGCGGTTGTCCTCGATGTCATCGACCACGAGCACACGCGGCCACCGTTCTTCGGCGGTGAAGGGGGAGTTTGCGAGGGGTTGGGGCGCGCTCATGGGCCCTTGTACGCCGGAACCGGTTTCCGTTTCGTTGAGACCGGGCGTCAATTCTTTGGCGACATGTGTCCGGTAACCTCCCGACCTGAGTTGTCTAGGAGCGCAGATGCAACCCGTGGAGGCGAACGTCCGGCGGTCCGCACGCATGGCCGGCCGTGCGCTGACGTCGCTCGTTCCCGTGTTCTGGCGTTACGATCCGCGCACCGGCCTGCTTTCGGCCTCCCCGGGCGCGCGCGCGCTGTTCGGCGCCCGGCGCGGCATGGTCCTGCGGCTCGCGGCGCTCGCCGCCGTAGCCTCGCCCGGCGACGCCGCAGTCTGGGCGCGCCTTATCAGTGCGATCACGCATGGCGCGCGCGCGGAGGGCCGCCTGACGATCGGCGACATCGCTGGCCGTGCGCGGGGGGTGCGCGTCTTTTGCGAAGGCGCCGGCGGCGACGGCCTCGTGCGCGGCGCGATCATGGAAGAAGCCGACGTTGCGCTCGGTATCGAAGGCGCAGCGCGTGCTTTCGAGCTTTCGAGCATGTCCGCCGCCCGCCTCGACGCGAACCTCCGCTTCGTCTGGGCGAGCGAAACGTGGATCCGGAACTTCGGTCTGACCGGCCGCGAGGTCGTCGGCGTCAGCATCTTCGACGTGCTTCCATTTCTGCCGCCCCACTGGGCCGAGGCCTACGAGCGAGCGCTGGCGGGCCAGAACTCGTCGGGAGACCGCGACCAGTTTGTCCGTCCCGGCGACGGACGGCGCGGTTGGCTGCGGTGGGAAGCCAGTCCCTGGCGCAACGCTGACGGCGTCGCCGACGGCGTGCTGATCGTCGGCGAAGAAATAACGGCGCTGGTGGAAGCGCAGCATGCGGCCGAACGGGAAGCCAGGCGGACCCATCTGGCGCTGGCGCTGGCGAAGGGCGCATTCTGGGACGCCGATTTCAGGCGCGACACTGTCGCCGTCTCGCCGCACCTGAAGGAGATTCTCGGAATCGACGTGCCGATGCGCCCGTCAGAATCGGGCGACCTTGAGTGGATCCATCCCGATGACCGGGAGATGGTCCGCCAGCGGGTCGCCTCGCTTCAACCGGGCGCCGACCAGCAGGACTACGAGTTGCGCATCGTGCGACCGGACGGAGAGATCCGGTGGGTGCGCAACATCACCCTGGCGCAGCGCGCCGCCGCAGGTCCGCTTGAACGGCTGCTCACGGTCACCGTCGATATCACCGATCGCAAGCGGGCCGACGAACAGCTCCTGCGCGCCATGGCGCGCGTCGAGGCCGCGGTCGCGACCAAGCAGGAACTGCTCAACCGCCTCGGCTTCAACATCGATACACTCGCCGCATCGAGACCCGTGCAGGTCGTCGATGAAAGCTCTGAGGCGATGCCCGGGCGGATGGAAAGCCTTCTTGCCGATTGCGACGCCCGTCACGATGCGATTACACGCCTCGTCGGTGAGCTAGCGACCGCGCGTCAGGCCGCGGAAGACGCCAATCTCGCGAAATCCCAGTTTCTGGCCAACATGAGTCACGAACTGCGCACGCCGCTCAACGCGGTGATCGGTTACTCGGAGCTGCTTGAGGAAGACCTGGCAGGCGCTGGAAACGCGACGGGCTCAGAAGATCTCAAGCGGATCCAGGGCGCGGCGCGTCAGCTCCTGACCCTCATCAACGAGATTCTCGACCTGTCCAAGATCGAGGCAGGGCGCCTTGAACTGGAGGATGTCGAAACGGATTTCGGCGCCGTCGCTCACGACGCTGCGGACCTTGTGGCGCACGCGGCGTGGAAGAACGGCAATACGCTCCGTGTGGAAGTGGGTCCGGATCTCCCCCACGGGATCGCGGATTCCGGCAAGGTGCGCCAGTGCCTCTCCAACATCCTCGCGAACGCGGCAAAGTTCACCACCGACGGGCGCATCGATCTGCGGGTCTCCAAGTCCGCGTGCGGCGGGCATGTCGAGTTCACCGTCCGTGACACCGGTATCGGCATGTCCGCCGAGCAGATGGGACGCCTTTTCCAGGCGTTTGTGCAGGCCGATCCGTCCACCACACGCCGTTTCGGCGGCACAGGGCTCGGCCTTGCCATCACGCGCAGGCTGGCGCGCGCCATGGGCGGGGACGTCACTGTCGAGAGCGCGCCGGGCGAGGGATCGTGTTTTACGTTCTCCGCGCCTCTCAGGGCGGTCGCTCCTTCGGAAATCGTCGCGCGCGCCACGCCGCCGGCTGCAGTCCGGGAACACGCAGTCCTGCTCGTGATCGAGGACGAGGACAGCGCGCGCGAGCTCATGCGCCGCCAGGCGCCCCAGCAGTTCCAGCTCTGCGAGGCTCGCACCGGCGTGGAGGCGCTGAATGCGGCGCGCGCGCTGGCGCCCGACGCAATCGTGCTCGATATCGGGTTGCCGGACATGTCGGGTTGGGAAGTGCTCGCCGCACTCAAGGCCGATCCGACGACCGCGTCGACGCCCGTGATTGTGCTCACCGGAGATGGCGAGCGCCGCGAGGCGTTCGCGCGGGGCGCCGTCGCCCATTTCATCAAACCAGCAGATCGTGGCGCGTTGTTCGAAGCGCTCAACGACGCCATCGCCAGCGCCGACACGGTGCGGGTCACATCCTAGGAGAAGCGGACATGCGTGTGCTCATTGCGGAAGACAATGCCGAAAATCTCGACATGCTCAGGCGGCGACTTGAGCGGCGCGGCTACGCCGTGTTCGCCGCGCAGGACGGCAGCATCGCCATCGAGCAGACGCTCGCACTGAAGCCGGACATCGTGCTCATGGACGTGAGCATGCCCGTGCTCTCCGGGCTGGAGGCGACACGTGCGATCCGGCAAAATCCGGAAATCGCGGGCACGCCCATCGTGGCGCTGACCGCGCACGCGATGGACGGCGACCGCGCACGGTGCCTTGAGGCCGGTTGCGACGCCTACGCCACCAAGCCCGTGGATCTCCCAAGCCTGATCGCCACGATGGAGCGTCTGGCGCCGTCGCCGGTCGCCTGTTCGACGTGACGCGCTTGCAATCGGCAAGGCGTCGTCCTTAGGTTTCCCCAATCGGCCGGCCCCGCCGGCGCCCGGGAGGAAACCCCATGCTTTCAATGAAGAAGGCGCGCTGGCTCGCCGCCGCCGCCATCGTGGCGCTGGCTGCGGCCTGCGCCCACGAAGCGACTGCGCCGTCGGCGTCGGTCACGCCTGTCCCCGTTGTTGCGGCCCCGCCGGCGCCGCGCCTCAGCGCTGCTGAATTTGTCGCCAGAGCGGAAGCCGAACTCGCGGCGATGTCGGAGGCCGCCGGCCGTGCGGACTGGATGCGCCAGACCAACATCACCTTCGACACCAACTGGCTCGCCGCGCGCGCGAACGCCCAGATCACCGAGCGCGCCTCCGCGCTGGCCAAGGAAGCGGCGAGCTATCCCGCAGCCGGGCTCGACCCGGTTGTCGCGCGCAAGCTCGAGCTGATGAAGCGCGGCCTCACGCTGCCGGCGCCGGGGCGCGAGGGCGTGGCGCAGCAGATGGCCGACATCGCCACGAAGCTCGAGGAAATCTACGCCACCGGCACATTCAGGATCGACGGTCGCGATATCGATCTCGAAGCGGCGTCCAACGAAATGGTGACATCGCGCGATCCGCGTCGACTCGCTGCGCTGTGGACCGGCTGGCATTCGATCTCGCCGCCGATGAGGGACGACTACGCCCGCCTCGTGTCGCTCGCGAACGAAGGATCGGCCGAACTCGGCTTCACCGACACGGGCGCCCTGTGGCGCTCGAAGTACGACATGCCCGCCGATGCGTTCGCCGCCGAGACGGATCGCCTCTGGGGGCAGGTCGAGCCGCTCTACAAGCAGCTGCACTGCTACACGCGCGCGCGCCTCAACGCCCGTTACGGCGAGGCCGTGCAACCCGCTTCGGGCCCGATCCGCGCCGATCTGCTTGGCAACATGTGGGCCCAGTCGTGGGGCAACATCTACGATGTGGTGGCGCCGCGCACCCGCGCGCCGTCCATTGATGTGACCGCACGCCTGCGCGCGAACCGCTACGATGCGGTGAAGATGGTGCGCACGGGCGAGGGCTTCTTCAGCTCGCTCGGATTCGCGCCGCTGCCGGAGACATTCTGGCAGCGCTCCATGATCACGCGCCCGCAGGGCCGCGACGTCGTCTGCCACGCTTCGGCGTGGGACCTCGACAACATGGACGACATCCGCATCAAGATGTGCACCGAGGTGAACGAGGAGGACTTCCAGACCGTCCACCACGAACTCGGCCACAACTATTATCAGCGCGCCTACAAGAACCAGCCCTACATGTTCAAGGACGGCGCCAACGACGGCTTCCACGAAGCCATCGGCGACATGGTGGGCCTGTCGATCACGCCGGAATATCTGCGCCGCATCGGCCTGATCAATCAGGTTCCGGGCGACGCGGCGGACACGGGCCTGCTGCTGCGCATGGCGCTCGACAAGGTGGCGTTCATGCCGTTCGGCCTGCTGGTCGATAAGTGGCGCTGGCAGGTCTATTCGGGGCAGGCGACGCCCGCGACATACAACGAGGCGTGGTGGAAACTGCGCACGCAGTATCAGGGCATCGTGGCGCCGGGCGGTCCGCGTCCCGCAGACGCCTTCGATCCGGGCGCCAAGTATCACGTGCCGGCGAACGTGCCGTACATGCGCTACTTCCTCAGCCACATCCTGCAGTTCCAGTTCTATCGCGCCGCCTGCCAGCAAGCCGGGTGGACCGGGCCGCTGCACCGCTGCACGATCTATGGAAACAAGGAAGTCGGCGCGCGCTTCAACGCGATGATGGAGATGGGCCAGTCCAAGCCCTGGCCGGACGCGCTGGAAGCCTTCACCGGCCAGCGCGAGATCGATGCGAGCGCGGTGACCGATTACTTCAAGCCGCTGCAGGGCTGGCTTGAGGAACAGAACCGCGGCCAGCAATGCGGCTGGTGACCTGATCGAGGCGGCCCCGGTGAAAGCCGGGGCCGTTTTCGCAACCGGCGCCGCGTTTGTGGCGTACAAGCATCCATGAAACGGATCTTCGCGCTCCTCGCCTTCGCTCTCGCCGCCTGCGGCGCCCCCGCGCAGTCGCAGCCGACACAGCCGCAGCCAGCTGCGACGCAGCAGGCGGTGTTCGCCGGCGGTTGCTTCTGGTGCACCGAGCACGACTTCAAGGCGATCCCCGGCGTGGTCGAAGTGTTGGCCGGCTACACGGGTGGGACGCTTGCGAATCCGACCTACCAGGACGTGATCACGGAAACGACAGGCCACTACGAGGCCGTGCGCGTCACCTTCGATCCCGCGCGCATCAGCTA
Source organism: Caulobacteraceae bacterium (assembly GCA_009773335.1). Lineage (GTDB taxonomy): Bacteria > Pseudomonadota > Alphaproteobacteria > Caulobacterales > Aquidulcibacteraceae > VFBF01. Next base: position 38,104 of record WRPF01000017.1, on the reverse strand, counting down.
TCGACAGCTCGTCGATCGCTACTGGCGGCTCGTCGATCCCACCGATGACGGCGGGCAGTTCTGCGATCGCGGCCCGAGCTATCGTTCGGCGATCTTCGTCACTCCCGCGCAGCGTGCGGATGCGGATGCCAGCAAGGCGGCGCTCGTCGCATCGAACCGGCTGACGGCTCCCGTCGTGACGCAGGTGCTGCCGCTCGGGCGCTTCTACCCGGCGGAGGAATATCATCGCGACTACGCGAAGCGGAATACGCTGCGCTACAACGCCTACCGGACGGGCTGCGGTCGCGATGCGCGGTTGCGGCAAGTCTGGCGGAACTGACCGCAAGGCAGGGCCGCGCGTCTTCAGATGCGGCCACTGATGCAGAAAAAGATGCGCGTCTGAAAACGCGCGGTCCCGGGGATGGCGTGCTATAGGCGCGGCATGAAAAAGCTCGCTACCTTTGCCGTCGCCGTAGTGCTCGCCGCGTGTGCGAGCACCCCGAAGCCGCCCGTCCGCCCGCCCGTGCGCTTGCAGCCGACGACGTTCGCCGCCTTGCCCGGCTGGGGCGAGAGCGATCCACGCGCGGCGCTTGATGCCTTCCGGCGCTCGTGCTCGGCGCAGACCCGCCGCGAGGACGGCGCCGCTTATGGCCGTCTCGCGGTCTACGGCGGGACGGTCGCCGACTGGCGGGCGCCGTGCGCGGCTGCCGCCGTCGCGAGCGATGCGCGCACCTTCTTCGAGGCCAATTTCACGCCGCACGAAGTGATCCCGCGCGCCGACCAGATGCGAAAGGTCACCGGCTACTACGAACCCGTCGTGCAGGCCCGCCGCACGCCGCAACCGGGTTTCGAGGAGCCGTTCCTTTCGCGCCCTTCCGATCTCGTCGCCATCGATCTCTCGCAGTTCGACGAGGCGACGGACCTCTCTGCACAGATCACCGAGGACGTGATGAAGGGCCTTGCGCCCATTCTCGCCGACGACGTGGAACCTCGTGCGGCGCAGGCGCTGAACGACCGGCTTGAACGGAGATTCAAGACGGCCGTGTGGGGCAGGCTGACGGCGGATCGCAAGGTCGTGCCCGTGCCGAAGCGTGCGGAGATTGATTTGCGCACCGGCGTTCTCGCTTACGCACGCGCCTGCGATGTCTATGACGTGCAGGTGCAGGGCAGTGCGCGGGTGCAGTTCGAGGACGGCGCGCAGATGCGCATGGCCTACGCCGCGCAGAACGGCTGGAAATGGAATTCGCTCTATCCGCAGCTGCGTGATCGCGGCGCCGCAAGCGCAAGCAAGCGGGGCGTCTGTGACTTCTTCGCAGCGCAACCGCCCGAACAGGTGCGCGCGGCGATGAACCTGGATCCGAGCTACGTGTTCTTCGCGCTCGAGCCGATGGGCGATCCGACGGCGGGGCCGCGTGGCGCGCAGGGCGTGCCGCTGACGGGTCTCGGCTCCATCGCCGTCGATCCTTCGGCGCACCCGTATGGCGCGGTGCTGTTCGTCGATGCGGAGAACGGCTTCCGCCGCCTGCTCGTCGCGCAGGACACCGGCGGGGCGATCCGGCGCGGGCCGGCGCGCGGCGACGTGTTCTTCGGGACAGGGGATGCCGCAGGGGCCGCCGCCGCCCAGCAGAACGCGCCGGCCCGGTTCTGGACGCTCTTGCCCAACGGCCTCGCGCCGCAGCGCATCGCGATGAACTGAGCATTCACGGGGGTTGTGCGAGCGTTGCCCCCGGCGTTACTCCAACCGCTCAGATCAAGGAGCGCCCCATGCGCGAAATCATCCATTTCATCGGCGGCAAGGCCATGGATCACGGCAGCCGTCAGGGCGACGTGTTCGATCCCAACACGGGCGCGGTGCAGGCGAAGGTCCAGTTCGGCATGGCCGCGACCGTGGACGCGGCTGTTGAAGCGGCGGCGGCGGCGTTCCCCGAGTGGTCGGCGACAAATCCGCAGCGGCGCGCGCGGGTGATGTTTGCGTTCAAGGCGCTCGTCGAGAAGAACATGGACGAGCTTGCACTGATGCTCTCGAAGGAGCACGGCAAGGTCATCGCGGACTCCAAGGGCGACATCCAGCGCGGCCTCGACGTCATCGAGTTCGCCTGCGGCGTGCCGCATCTGTTGAAGGGCGAATACACCGAAGGCGCGGGGCCGGGGATCGACATCTATTCGATGAAGCAGGCGCTCGGCGTCTGCGCGGGCATCACGCCGTTCAATTTTCCGGCGATGATCCCGATGTGGATGTTCGGCGTGGCGATCGCGTGCGGCAACACCTTCGTGCTGAAGCCGTCCGAGCGCGATCCGTCCGTGCCGGTGCGTCTCGCGGAGCTGATGCTCGAAGCCGGCGCGCCTCCGGGTGTTTTGAACGTCGTGCACGGCGACAAGGAAGTGGTGGACGCGATCCTCACGCATCCCGAGATCAAGGCGGTGAGCTTCGTCGGTTCGTCCGACATCGCGCAGTACGTCTACACGACCGGCGGCGCGCACGGAAAACGCGTGCAGGCGATGGGCGGCGCGAAGAACCACGGCATCATCATGCCGGATGCGGACTTCGACCAGGTGACGAAGGATCTCGTCGGCTCTGCGTTCGGTTCGGCGGGGGAACGCTGCATGGCGCTGCCGGTGGCCGTCGCGGTCGGCAAGGGCACGGCGGAGCAGCTCATCGAGCGGCTGCTGCCCGAGATCGAGCGCATCCGCGTCGGCATCTCCACCGATCCCGACAGCGTCTATGGCCCGGTGGTGAACGCAGCGCACAAGGCGCGGGTGGAAAACTACATCGACATGGGCGTGAAGGAAGGCGCGAAGCTCGTCGTCGACGGGCGCGGCTTCAAGCTGCAGGGCTATGAGGACGGCTTCTTTATCGGCCCGACGCTGTTCGACCATGTGAAGCCGACGATGAAATCCTATCAGGAGGAAATCTTCGGCCCCGTGCTGCAGATCGTGCGCGCCGAGTCGCTCGAGGACGCCATCGAACTGCCGACAAAGCACCAGTACGGCAACGGCGTCGCCATCTTCACGCGCAACGGCCGCACGGCGCGCGAATTCGCGAGCCGCGTGAATGTCGGCATGGTCGGCATCAACGTCCCGATCCCGGTGCCGGTCGCGTATCACACCTTCGGCGGCTGGAAGCGGAGCGCGTTCGGCGATGTGAACCAGCATGGGCCCGAGGGCGTGCGGTTCTGGACGAAGATCAAGACGGTGACGGCAAGGTGGCCGGAAGGGGATGTGGGGGATCAGAGTTTTGTGATTCCGACGATGCGGTGACATATGAGATCCAACGTGATTGCGATTGGTGTGGTTCTTACCTTGTGCGGATGCGTCCAGCTCGCCCCTCGCTTGATCGTTGAAAGGTATAGTGGAACGGCAAGAGTTGTAGACGCGGAGAGTATTGAGGTCGGAGGCCAAAGGTTGCGACTGAGGCACGTGGGCGTGCCCGATACCGAGTGCGTTAACGCACAAGGAGAGAGAGTTGTGCCGCGTCTCGAAGCGGAAGAATACTTGCGTGCCTTCGTAGAGGGCGAAGAACTCACTTGCATCCCGATGCGAGACGGAGCCTTTTGCTCTTTCTCGGACGATCACTGGTCCGACATTAATTCGTCTCTGCTGGCCAGCGGCTGGTACTTGGCGGACGGAACTCTCAGCTTTGATGAGTTGAAAATTTCGGCTCTTGCCGGGGAGATCGCGGCAAAGGAGCGGCGTGGCATGTTTGCGCTGAGCTGCTCGGTTCCGCACACCTAAGAAACAGAAAGTAGTAAGTGCAGCGGAATCCACCGTACGGCAGCAGAGAATAAGATGCCCCTCACCGAAGATCAGCGCCTCATCCAGGACACCGCGCGCCAGTTCGCGTTTGATCGTCTGCGCCCCAACGCCGCTGCGTGGGATCAGGGCTCCGTCATTCCGGACGCGCTGGAGGCGCGATCCGGAATCCAGGGGACCGGGCGCGCGCTTGAACGCCTGGGTTCCGGCTCTCCGCTTCGCTCCGGCCGGAATGACGGAAACCAAGATAAGGCAGGGTCAGGGAGTTGCGACCATAAACCCACAATCCGCTTGACTGATCGATCATTGATCGCTTAATATACCCCCATGAAAGAACTCACCGCCGTGGAAGCCAAGGTCCGGTTCGGCGCCGTGCTCGACGATGTGGAGCGCGGGGAGGAGATCGTGGTCACGCGCAACGGCAAGCGGGTCGCGCGGATCGTGCCGGCGGAGGTCGATGTCGACCGGCGCCGGGCGGCTGCGGCGCGGCTGAAGGACTTCGCCAAGGGCCGCACGCTCGGCATGGACTGGCGCGCGCTCCGCGACGAGGGCCGCAAGTGACGGGCTTTGTCGTCGACGCCTCGGCGATGCTTGCCTGGTGTTTCGAGGACGAACGGCCGAAGGACAGCGACCGCGTGCTTGACCGGCTCATGGAAGGCGGCATGGCCGCGCCCGCGCACTGGCCGCTCGAGATCGCCAACATCCTCTGGCAGGGCGAGCGCCGCCGACGCATCACCGCCGCGGACGCCGACGCCTTCGTCGAGACCGTCAGTGAACTCGGCATCGAGATCGATTTGGAAACCGCGCAGCGCGCATGGCGCGAGGCGCGCGCGCTCACGCGCGAACACAAGCTCACAAGCTACGACGCCGCCTATCTCGAACTCGCCCTGCGCCTCAAGGCCACGCTCGTGAGCAAGGATGCCGACTTGCTTCGCGCAGCGCGGCGTGCCGGTGTGCCGGTTCTCAATCTCGCCTGATGTCGGACTGAAGCCATGCCCCTCACCGAAGACCAGCGCCTCATCCAGGATGCCGCCCGTAAATTCGCGTTTGATCGTCTGCGCCCCAACGCCGCCGCGTGGGATCAGGGCTCGATCTTTCCGCGCGAGGTGATCAAGGAGGCGGCAAGCCTCGGTTTCGCCGGCATCTATGTGCGCGAGGACGTGGGCGGCTCGGCGCTCGGGCGGCTCGATGCGGCGCTGGTGTTCGAGCAGTTGTCGCGCGGCTGCGTGGCGACGGCGGCGTTCATCTCGATCCACAACATGGCGTCGTGGATGATCGACCGCTTCGGCAATGAGGAGCAGCGCCAGCGCTGGCTGCCGAAGCTGACCTCGATGGACCTGATGGCGAGCTACGCGCTCACCGAACCGGGCTCGGGCTCCGATGCGGCCGCACTCCGCACGACCGCGAAGAAGGACGGCAATTCGCACTATGTACTGAACGGCACGAAGGCCTTCATCTCCGGCGCGCCGGAAAACGATCTCTATGTCTGCATGGTGCGCACGGGCGAAGGCGGCGCGAAGGGCGTGTCGACGATCGTCGTGGAGAAGGGCACGCCGGGGCTTTCCTTCGGCGCGCTCGAGAAGAAGATGGGCTGGAACGCGCAGCCCACCGCGCAGGTGATCTTCGAGGATTGCCGCGTGCCGGCGGAAAATCTCATCAACGACGAAGGCTTCGGCTTCAAGATCGCGATGATGGGTCTCGACGGCGGGCGCCTCAATATTGCGGCCACCTCGCTCGGCGGCGCGACCGATGCGTTCGAGCGCGCGCTGCAATACTCGACGGAGCGCAAGGCGTTCGGGAAAGCCATCGGCGACTTCCAGGCCACGCAGTTCAAGCTCGCCGACATGGCGACCGACCTCGAAGCCGCGCGCGTGTTTCTCTACGAGGCGGCGTCACGTCTCGACGCAAAAGACCCTGAAGCGACGAAGTTCTGCGCCATGGCGAAACGCTTCGTCACCGATGCCGGCTTTCGCGTGGCCAACGACGCCCTGCAGATCCACGGCGGCTACGGCTACCTCAAGGACTACGAGATCGAACGTATCGTCCGCGATGTGAGGGTGAATCAAATCCTCGAAGGCACAAACGAGATCATGCGCGTGATCATCGCGCGCGAACTCACCAGATAGGCGAAAAGCCACCGAAAATAGAGGGATTGGCGCCCCCGCGTTCCACGCTTTCGCGCGGCGCGCGCCCATGGCCGCCAACAAACGCACGTGAATCTATCCGACCGGCATCGCGCCCGCGCGATACTCCCGCCCTTCGATGCGGAAAGGGAGCCCGTCATGCATCACCGACACCATTACCACAGGCGGCGGCCATGAGCAGCGCTTCGCCAGCCGCGCCGCCGACCTATCTGCGTCTGGATCCCGAGGCGTGGGAGGAAATCCGCGTCGCCTATCAGGCCGGCGCCACCGCCGCCCAGCTGGCGCGGCAATGGAAGGTCACGGCCAACACCATCTACGATCACGCGCGAAAGGGCGGCTGGGGCAAGAAGCGGGCGGGCGCCGTGGTCGCGCGTGCGCATCGCGACGTCGTGGCCGGCGCGGAGGCCGCGCAGCGCGAGGAATATGGCGCGTATTTCGATGAGGTGTTCGACGATCCGTTCTTCGGCGACGTAGCGGACCCGAATTTTCTCGGACAGCGCGCGCTGAACGCCTCCGCGCGCGCGATGCAGCGCGGCGCGTTCGACGACGCGCGGCGGCTGGTGCAGATGTCGGAAATCTATTTCCGGCTCGCGCCGAACCTGGGGCGGCGCCTGCTGATGGTGGTGGGCGACGCGATCATGGATTACCGCTACGCCGACAGTCTGTTCGCGCGCGAACCCGGGGACAAGTGCATCGTGAAGGAACGCTACTGGCGCGTGCGCGACGAGCGGTTCGAGAAGGAACGCGAAACGGGCCGCGAGCTGCGCCGTCTGCGCGACAAGGTCGCCGCGTTCGAGGCGCGTACGGGATGAATTCTCCCTCCCCTCAATGGGGAGGGTCCGACGCGTGAGCGTCGGGGGTGGGGTTCGGGCTCGATTGTGGAGGAAGAGTTCGTGAGGCGACGAGCGACCGGCGCCGAACGCAAGCATCGCCCGATCATCCCGCGCGCGCCCCACCCGGCCTTCGCTGCGCTCAGGCCACCCTCCCCATGGAGGGGAGGGAGGGCGTTTCGCTCATGACAGGCATTGCTGCGGGGACCGCGCGTCTTCAGACGCGCATCAGGTTTGCAGTCAAACGCGAGATTCAGCTGAGTCTCGCGCGGCTTTCCCATGCGCGTCTGAAGACGCGCGGTCCCTTGAGCGAGTCCCATGCGAGTCTGGCGTCGCCTCATTGGCAGGCCAGACATTCCTCATAGTCGTCGTCGAGCGCCCTCCCTCCCCTCCATGGGGAGGGTGGCGCGACGCAGTCGCGACGGGTGGGGTGCGGGCTCGATTGCTGAAGTTGAGTTCGAGAGGCGATGGACGACCGGCGCCGCTCGCGCGCATCGCCCCAATATCCCGCGCGCGCCCCACCCGGCCTTCGCTGCGCTCAGGCCACCCTCCCCATGGAGGGGAGGGAGGGATGGGCGAGCGCTCCTTAGTGTCTGCCTTTAGCTCCGATAGGAGCCAAGTGTTTGCGCGATGGAGCGACGATAGTGCTCGATCCAGTAGAGGTGTTGCTTCAGGTCATCGTCGGTCGAGTCGACCCACTGATGCTGCACTTCCACTGCGGTGCGCATCCCGCCATTGATGGCGTCAATGCAGTTTTGACGTTCTGCGATCTCGTGCCTGTATTGAGCAACGCGCGCTGCGGCTGACTGATCTATTGACACGCCAGACATTCCTCATAGTCCGTCTTCACCGTCGAATACGCAGCCGCTTCGGCCTTCATGCCTTCGCCCTGCGCGAAGCCCGCGCGTTGCACGCTCTTGGAGCGGCAGTAGTAGAGGCTCTTCACGCCCTGCTCCCACGCCATCCAGTGCAGCATGTGCAGGTCCCATTTGTCGATGTCGCCCGGGAGGAACACGTTGAGCGATTGCGACTGGCAGATGAGCGGCGTGCGGTCTGCGGCAAGCTCGATGATCCAGCGCTGGTCGAGTTCGAAGGCGGTCTTGAACACGGCCTTCTCGTCGTCGTTCAGGAATTCGAGGTGCTGCACCGAGCCTTCGTTGGCGAGGATCGAGTTCCAGATCTCCTCGGTGTTCTTGCCCTTCGATTCGATGAGCGCCTCGAGGTAGGGGTTCTTCACCGCAAAGGAGCCCGAGAGCGTCTTGTGCGTGTAGATGTTGGCCGGGATCGGCTCGATGCCCGCGGACGTGCCGCCGCAGATGATCGAGATCGACGCGGTCGGGGCGATCGCCAGCTTGTGGGAAAAGCGCGCCATGACGCCCGCTTCCTGCGCATCGGGGCAGGGGCCGCGTTCCTGGGCGAGCTTCACGGACGCCGCATCGGCGCCGCGGCGCACGTGCTTGAAGATCTTCATGTTCCACGACTTCGCCATCGCGGATTCAAACGGCACGTTCATCGCCTGCAGGAAGGAGTGGAAGCCCATCACGCCGAGGCCGACGGAGCGCTCACGGTACGCGGCGTAGATCGCGCGTTCCATTTCCGGCGGCGCGCGCTCGATGAAGTCCTGCAGGACGTTGTCGAGGAAGCGGAAGATGTCTTCGAGGAAGCCCTCTTCCTTGTCCCACTCGAGGAACTTTTCCGCGTTGAGCGAGGACAGGCAGCAGACCGCCGTCCGGTCCCGACCGAGATGGTCGAGACCGGTGTGGAGCATGATCTCGGAGCAGAGATTGCTTTGGCGGACCTTCAGGCCGAGGCGCTTCTGGTGCGCCGGCATCTGGTTGTTCACGGTGTCGGAGAAGATGATGTAGGGCTCGCCGGTCTGCAGGCGCAGCTCGATGATCTTCTGCCAGATCTTGCGGGCGTCGGTGAGCTTCACCACCTCGTTGTTCTTCGGCGAGCGCAGCCCGAACGGCGTGCCGTCGCGCACCGCGATCATGAACTCGTCGGAGATGTTGATGCCGTGGTGGAGGTTCAGCGATTTCCGGTTGAAGTCGCCCGAGGGCTTCCGGATTTCGAGAAACTCCTCGATCTCGGGATGGTGCACATCGAGGTACACGGCGGCCGAACCGCGACGGAGCGAGCCCTGGCTGATGGCGAGCGTGAGGCTGTCCATCACGTGGATGAACGGGATGATGCCGGACGTCTGTCCGTTCTGGCCGACCTTCTCGCCGATGGAGCGCACGCTGCCCCAGTAGGTGCCGATGCCGCCGCCGTTGGAGGCGAGCCAGACGTTCTCGTTCCAGGTGTCGACGATGTGGTCGAGGCTGTCGCCGACGGAATTGAGGAAGCACGAGATCGGCAGGCCGCGATCGGCGCCGCCGTTGGAGAGGACGGGCGTGGCCGGCATGAACCAGAGGCGGGAGATATAGTCGTAGATGCGCTGGGCATGCTCGACATCGTCGGCGTAGGCCGTGGCGACGCGGGCGAACATGTCCTGATAGGTCTCGCCGACGAGGAGGTAACGGTCGTCGAGGGTGGTCTTGCCGAAGTCCGTCAGCAGCGCGTCGCGCGACGGGTCGGTCTTGACCTTCTTCACGAGGCCGAGGCGATCCTTGACCGCCTTGGGTTTCCCGCGACGGTAGTCCGCCAGTCTCGTGGGGGCCGCCGCTACCGCCTCGTTACGCAACATTCGTTTCTCCTTAACCCGTTCTTAACCGGAGTCGCGTGCCACGCACGCGCTACATCCGGCGGCTCGTTCTTCTGTGTACCGCTACATATAGTGATCTCCGTGTCCTAAGAGTCGGTCAACGGCCCTGGGGCCTCAGGCGGTTTTTTTTGATGAAGAACCTGTAAATGACTCCGGGAAACACGTTAACGGTTGTGGAGCGGCCGGAGCCGCCGGCGCGCCGCTGGGACCTTTGGCGGCCAAGAGACGTTCCGGTTGCGGCGGGCTTACGGGCCCCGTTAACGCGTGCCCGGACGATCGCGCGGACCCGGGCGACCTGCTGTAGGGTGGCCGAAAGCACCACGCCCCGGACATCCGAATCATGGACGCGCGCCACACCCTCATCGCCAACGCCACGCTTCTCGGCGAGCGGCTCGACCTGCGCGGCCACTATCCGCCGGACATGGTCAGCCAGACGCCGCTGGCCTACCGCCCCGAAGGCGCGCCCGGGGGCCTCCCCGGGGGTCTCGTGGTGCTGTTCCGGTTCGGCGCGATCGTGTGCATCGGCCTCGAACCGGTGGCGGAAGCCGCTCAGGTGGAGGCGATCCATGCACGGGTCGTCGATCCCTTCATGCCCGCCGAGCGGGAGACGCTGACCATCGTCGCCGGCGGCTTCGAGCGCGACCACATCATGCCCGGCGGCGGCGTGGGTCTCCCGGACGCCTCGACCGAACGCCTGCTGGTCGTCGCCGACGCACTCGCAAAGAGTGTGGCGCTCGCACAGGACGAACGGCAGATCACCACCGTCTTCGACCGCATAGAGCCGTTCGCGCGCGATCTTTCGGCCTCGGGCGGCGGCAATCTCACCTTCAAGGCGCTGCTGGCGATGCTCGGCGACGCACTGGCCGCGCAGGCGCGGATGGTCGGGCGCGTAGAGGTGGGCGAAAAGCCCGACGTGCTGTGGGATCGTCCCGACCTGCAGCGCCTGCACACGACGCTCGATGATGAATACGAGCTGCGCGACCGCGCGCGTGCGCTGACGCAGAAGCTCAAGGTGATCGAGGAATGTGCGACCGCCTTCGTGGCCGTCGCCGACGCGCGGCGCGCGCATCGCCTCGAATGGGCGATCATCATCCTGATCATGATCGAGATCGGGCTGACGCTGATGGACTTTGCGGGGTGGGTGGGCTGATCTGTCCGCGTCGGGACGACCGCCGCGGGGCTTGCGTTTGCACGCATTCCGCCCTTCATCGCCGCGATGACTTCCCCCACAGCGCAGCGGACCCGCGCGATCCTCTCGGTCGCGGGCGGAGCGATGATCATCGGCCTGGCGCCGGTGGGCATGCGGCTTTCCGAACTTGGACCCCAGGCGACGGCGTTCTGGCGCTTCACCTTCGCGCTGCCGGCGCTGGCGTTGATTGTGTTTCTCGCGAAGGCGCAGGCGCCGGCGCGCAGTGACGTGCGGCTGCTGGCGATCGCCGGTGCATGCTTCGCGCTCGACATGGCGCTGTGGCACGCAGCGCTCGGCCTGACGACGGTGGCCAATGCGACGCTGTTTTCCAACATGACGCCGGTGCTCGCGGCGGCCGCGGGTTTCATCTTCTTTCGCGAGCGCATCGGCGTGGCCTGGCTGGTCGGCGCCAGCATCGCGGTGATCGGCGCCGGGCTCATGTCGTGGTCACGCGCGCAGGGCGGGCAGGGTACGTTCAGCGGCGACCTGCTCGGCATGGCGTCTGCGGTCTGGTACGCAGCGTACCTTCTGCTGCTGCGCGGCGTGCGTGAGCGCGTGAGTGCGCCGATGGCGATGTTCGTGACGACGGCGGCGGCGGCCCTGGTCGCTGCAGTTGCGACGGTGATGATGGGCGAACCCTTCGTCGCCCCTGACATGAGTGCGCAAGGGTGGCTCGTGCTCGTCGTGCTCGGCGTCTTCATCCATGTCGGTGGACAGGGGCTGATCGCCCACGGACTCGGACAATTGCCGATCACGCTCTCGACCGTGCTGCTGTGGATGCAGCCGGTGGCGGCCGCCGTGTTCGGCTGGCTGCTGTTCAACGAAGGACTGGGCGCGGCCGGTGTCGTCGGCGCCGTGATGATCCTCGCGGGGGTCTACACAGTGCAGCGCGCGCGGATCTGACGATCTATCCGCGTGGTGAAAGCGGTCGGAACAGGCGCGGTGCGGGAGCCTCGACGCCAACCTGGCGTCCGAACCGCGGCATCGCGAAATAGACCGTCTCCGCGCGCCCGATGAGATTTTCCATCGGCACCGGCCCCATGCCTGCCCAGCGGCTGTCGAGCGAGTTGTCGCGATTGTCGCCCATTGCGAAGATGTTTCCTGCGGGTACGACATAGGGGCCGAAGTCGTCGAGCAGCTCGCTGTCCGAGAATTCGTGGATCGCATGCGTGACCGGCGCGCCCTTCGTGTCGGGCAGTGTTTCTCGATAGCGAGTCGCCTGTTCGAGCGCACCACCGTGCGCGACACGCACGAGCGTTTCGCCGTCGCTGCGCTGTTCCTCGACGCCGTTCACCAGGAGCACGCCGTTGCGCACCGCGATCTCGTCGCCCGGCAGGCCGATGAGCCGCTTGATCATCACCTTGTCCTCAAGCGGATGCTTGAAGACGATCACGTCGCCCCGGCGCGGCGTCTGTCCGAGGAAGCGCGTGTTCGATGACGGCAGCAGCGCGCCGATGTTCAGCGGCAGCGATTCACGGCTGTAGCCGTACGCGAACTTGGAGACGGCCACACGGTCGCCGACCTCAAGCGCCGGCACCATGCTCTCGGACGGGATGTGGTAGGCGGCGAACGCCACCGTCGTGAACGCGAGATACGCAGGCGCCGCGACCAGGAGGAAGCGCGCGAATTCGCGGGCCTCGCCGAGCAGGCGCTGGGCGAGCGGGGCGTCTTCTGGCGTGCCCTGCGCAGGCGGATCGGTGAGTGTCGGCGTGGTCATGGAATCGTCTCCTCGCGCCAGTAGTCGTAAGAATAGACCGATTTGAAGGCAGCCGCCTCGTAGAGGGAAACAGCCGGCTTGTTGTCCGCCTCGACCTGCAGGAACGCGCCCGTCGCGCCGTTGTTGCGCGCCCAGCCGAGCAGACCAGCAAGCACGCGCCGCGCCAGGCCCTTGCGGCGGTGCGCGGGGTGGGTGCGCATCAGGAAGACGGCGGCCTGGCCTTCGACGATGACGCTGAGGCCGATAGCCTGCGCGTTGTCGCTGTCGCCGATCATCGCAAACGCGCGCGGATGCGGCGTGCGCAGCGCCAGGCCGCGTCGTTCCTCGTACTCCACTGCGGAGGCGGACGTTTCGCGGATGATGGCGTCGACGGCGGGTGGGCAGGTTTCCGACAGCACGACGCCTTCGACGGACGGGAGCCTCGACAGCGCGTCGGCGAGCGGCGCCGTCATCACGAGCGTCTCCTGCGTCGGCTTCCAGCCATGCGAGATCAGCACTTCCGGCAGGTCCACCGGCGCACATGCGCCGCGCGCGATCCGGAATGTCGGGCGCATGTGGCGCGCGGTGTAGTGGCTCTGCACCGCAGCGATCGCCTCGCCGAGCTTACCGTGGAACGCGAGCGGCGAGACCGCGTTCGGGCGGCCTGTCACACCGCCATCGGTGAGCACGGTCCAGCCGTGCAGCGATGTCGTCTCACGCGCGGGCCATGCGGCCAGCAACAGGCGTTCGAGATCGAATGTGTTCACCCGTTCGCCTTTTCCACAAGCTTCACCACGTCGCCCATGATTTCGGTGATCCTGAAATCCTTCGGCGTGTAGACGCCAGCGACCCCCATCTGCTTCAGCGCGAGCGCGTCCGCCGGCGGGATGATGCCGCCGACGACGACGGGTGTTCTCTCGAGACCCGCTTCGCGCAGCAGACGCACCACGTCGCGCACGAGATCGAGATGGGAGCCGGAGAGAATGGAGAGCCCGATCACGTGCGCGCGTTTCTCCTTTGCGGCGGCGACGATTTCGGCGGGCGTCAGGCGAATGCCTTCGTAGACGACCTCCATGCCCACGGCGCGGCCGCGCGCGGCGATCTGTTCGGCGCCGTTGGAGTGGCCGTCGAGGCCGGGCTTGCCGACGAGGAAGGTGAGGCTGCGGCCGAGCTTTTCCGAAAGCGCGGCCACATCGGCCTTCACCTTCTCGATATCCTCGTCGCCGTCGCTTGAGACAACCAGTGCAACACCCGTCGGCGCGCGGAATTCGCCGTACACGCGGCGCAGCGTTTCGCCCCACTCGCCGGTGGTCACGCCCACTTTCGCGCAGGCGATGGACGGCTCCATGATGTTGCGGTCTTCCTGCGCTGCCGCGGCAAGGGCGGCAAGCGCCGCATCGACGGCCTTCGCATCGCGGGCGTTCCGCCACGCTTTCAACCGCGCGATCTGTTCGCCTTCCACGTGCTCGCCGATCTTCTCGATGGAGCCCGCGCCTTCCTCGGCGCCGTAGAGCGGGGAGGGTTCGCTTTCGGTCCAGGCGTTGACGCCGACGACCTTGATGTCGCCGCGCTCGATGGCGCCGACGCGCAGGCGGTTCGAGTTGACCAGCGCTTCCTTCATGTAGCCGCGCTCCACCGCCGCCACCGCGCCGCCCATGCCCTCGATGAGTTTCAGTTCCGCCTTCGCGCCCTCGACCAGTTCGCGCGTCTTGGCTTCGATGACGTGGCTGCCTTCGAAGATGTCCTCGAATTCGAGAAGATCGGTTTCGTAGGCGAGGATCTGCTGCATGCGCAGCGACCATTGCTGGTCCCACTGCCGCGGCAGGCCCAGCGCTTCGTTCCATGCCGGCAGCTGCACGGCGCGCGCGCGCGCGTCCTTCGAGAGCGTCACCGCCAGCATTTCCAGCAGGATGCGATAGACGTTGTTCTCCGCCTGCGGCTCCGTCAGCCCCAGCGAGTTCACCTGCACGCCATAGCGGAAGCGGCGCAGCTTCGGGTCGGTGACGCCATAGCGCGTCTGCGCGAGTTCATCCCACAGCACGTTGAACGCGCGCATCTTGCAGGTCTCGGTGATGAACCGCAGCCCCGCGTTTACGAAGAAGGATATGCGCGAAAAGACGAGCGGGAAGTCCGCATCCGAAATCTCGCCGCGCGCTTTTACCTCGTCGAGCACGGCGATGGCGGTGGCGAGGGCGAAAGCGAGCTCCTGTTCTGGCGTGGCGCCAGCCTCCTGCAGGTGGTAGGAGCAGATGTTCGTCGGGTTCCACTTCGGCGTCTCGTAGAGGCACCACGCGATGGTGTCCGCCGTCAGCTTCAGCGACGGCGCCGGCGGGAAGATGTAGGTGCCGCGCGAGAGATACTCCTTCACCACGTCGTTCTGCGTGGTGCCCTGCAGCGCCTTGCGGCTCGCGTTCGTTTCGTCCGCGAGCGCCACGTACAACGCGAGCAGCCACGCCGCCGGCGCGTTGATCGTCATGGACGTATTCATCTTGTCGAGGGGAATGCCGTCGAACAGCGCGCGCATGTCGCCGAGATGGCCCACCGGCACGCCGACCTTGCCCACTTCCCCGCGCGCGAGAATGTGGTCGCTGTCGTAACCGGTCTGCGTCGGCAGGTCGAAGGCGACGGACAGGCCCGTCTGGCCCTTCGCGAGATTGGCGCGATAGAGCTTGTTGGACTCCTTCGGCGTCGAGTGCCCCGCATAGGTGCGGAAGATCCACGGCGCGTCCGGCGCGTGCTGGAACGGTTTGTCCGAGGATGTGGACGTTGCGGCCATCGATCAGTCTCCGGAGGTCAGGAGACCTCAACCCATGTTGCACTGCAAGAGAAGCGCACGCATTGCGCCGATCAGTTGTGCGCCCGCATCAGTCGGCCGCGTTCCCAGTAGCGCTGCACCAGTTCGGCGAATTCGTCGAAGCGCACCGATGACCCCTGCGGGCCGATGGTGACCGCGCCGCCGCGCCCGCCTGGCTGCTTGGCGCCGACTGCGTAAAAGGGGGTGCTGGCGACGTTGGCTGCTGGGTCGATGTCCAGCGACAGGAAAAACTCGCCGTTCGCGCCAAGCGGATCGATCCCGCGCACGGCTCGCCATGGCACGAACCATTCGCGTCCCTGCAGGCCGGCGATGCCCACGTGGTCGAGCCGGTAGAGCGCCGTCGGCCGCAGCAGGCGGATCACGCCGGCGAGCGCGCACAGGCCAAAGAACACCGCGCCGATCAGGGCGAGCCAGACCGTGAAGGGACCGCCGCCCGTCGATGCGAGCGCTGCGATCTGCGGACACGCGGCCGCCAGCAGCACCGCTGCGATGGTGAGCCCCGCAAGCCGCGCCCGGCTCGGCAGGATCATGGTCACGCCATGGGCGTCGGGGCGGGGCGTCTCGGTCGGCAGGAGCCGGATCGCGGCGACAATCGCGGCGCCGGTGAAAATCGCGGCGCCCGTCAGCCCCAGGGCCCGCATCGCACCTTCGCCCGTCCAGAGGACGCCGAGCCCGATCCCCGCCAAAGCGAGCGAGCCGGCCAGCAGGCCGATGGTCCGAAGTTCGCCCATGCGCTCTCGACCCTCCCTCTGGCGCCCTCGTTAAGCACTAATTTTGCGCCCTTGACGGCAAAATGTTGCCCCGAGGGCACATTTCGTGCGGACTTGTCACTACCGACCAAATACGACCGTTGCGTAATGCTGCAGTGCGGCGCAATCTGTGCGCTTGCGAAATGACGCGCAAGCCGTCGCGCCCCTCAAGGGAGCCGGTGAAGAGCTGCGGCGGTTTCTGGAGGAAGGTCATGGCGGGCAATACGCAGGCGAAGCCTACGCTGGTGAAGGATCTCTACGACGTCGGCGAGATTCCGCCTGCCTACCATGTGCCCAAGACCATGTGGGCCTGGGCCATCCGCAAGGAGCGTCACGGCCGTCCGGCCAAGGCCATGCAGCTTGAAGTCGTGCCGACGCCGACCCTCGGCGAGGACGAAACCCTCGTGCTCGTGATGGCCGCAGGCGTGAACTACAACGGCGTCTGGGCCGCGCTCGGCGAGCCGATCAGCGTGCTCGACGTTCACAAGCAGCCCTATCACGTGGCCGGCTCCGACGCAGCGGGCATTGTCTGGGCCGTGGGCGCGAAGGTGAAGCGGTGGAAGCCGGGCGACGAGGTCGTCATCCACTGCAACCAGGACGACGGCGACGACGAGGAGTGCAACGGCGGCGACCCGATGTTCTCGCCCAGCCAGCGCATCTGGGGCTACGAGACGACGGACGGCAGCTTCGCCCAGTTCTGCAAGGTGCAGGCGCGCCAGATGATGCCGCGTCCGCAGCATCTCACGTGGGAAGAAAGCGCCTGTTACACGCTGACGCTCGCCACCGCTTACCGGATGTTGTTCGGCTGGCGGCCGAACGTGCTGCGGCCCGGTCAGAACGTGCTGGTGTGGGGGGCCTCGGGTGGTCTCGGGGTCTTCGCGACTCAGCTGTGCGCGGTCAGCGGCGCGCACGCCATCGGCGTCGTCAGCGATGAATCGAAGATCGACTATGTGCTCTCGATGGGAGCGAAGGCGGTCATTAACCGCAAGGATTTCAACTGCTGGGGTCAGCTGCCGAAAGTGAACGGCGAGGGCTTCGCGGAGTACATGAAAGAGGTCGGCAAGTTCGGGAAGGCGCTGCGCGCCGTCACCGGCGGCAAAGACCCCGATATCGTGTTCGAGCACCCCGGTGAATCGACCTTCCCGGTCTCCGTGCGCGTCGTGAAGCGGGGTGGCATGGTCGTCATCTGCGCCGGCACGACGGGCTACAACCTGACAATGGACGCGCGCTATCTCTGGATGCACCAGAAGCGCGTGCAGGGCTCTCACTTCGCGCATCTCTATCACGCGTCGCAGGCCAACCAGCTCGTCATCGACCGCCGCATCGATCCCGCCATGTCGGAAGTCTTCCCGTGGGCGCGGATTCCCGACGCCCACGAGAAGATGCTCGATAACCAGCACGCGCCCGGCAACATGGCCGTCCTCGTCAGCGCGCCGCGCAGCGGCTTGCGGACCTATGAGGATGTCCTCGAAGCCAGCGGCGCGGCGTAACCTATTCAGAACGTTCCTCTGATGCCCACCGTCACGCTGCGCGGCGCGCCGGCGAAGGCGTTCGGGTCTTCGTACGCCGTGTCGCTCACGTTGCGCGCTGCGGCGTAGACCGAAATCGCATCCGTGACGGCGTAGGTCAGCGCGAGGGCGCCGAAGTCATGGCCCGGGTTGCGGCCCGCGCCTGACACGAAGTCTCCTGTGTTGTCGTAGATCACATCGACGCGCGAGGACGTCCAGGTCCAGCCGGCGTTGAGTCTCAGATTCTCCGTGATCCGCACGTCACCTGCGAGCGACCACGCGTGCGGGGCCCGGCGCGCGAGACGCGGGGCTCCCGGCGAGGATGTCGCGCGCGCGTCGGTGAACGTATAGTCGAGGCGCAGGGACGCGCGATCACCGATGGCGTGACGCACGTAGGCTTCAAAACCGTCGATCTTCGCGCGTCCGATGTTGATGTTCTGCAGCGAGCCGAAATTGTACTCGATCAGGTTGTCGATCTCGGTGTCGAAATATGTCGCGCCGAGCGAGAGCGCGGCCAGCGGCGCGTAATCGAAGCCGATCTCCGCCGAGGTTCCCTCTTCGGGGGCAAGGTTCGGGTTGCCGATGTTGAAGAAATTGGTGCCGAAGCGTTCCGACAGCGTCGGCGCCTTGTAGGAGACCCCCCAGGACGCGTAGAGCCGCACCGGCGCGTTGAACGACGAGAAGTCCTGGCTCGCGCCCACGGTGTAGGTCGTCTGGCTGCCGAAGTTCTCGTTGTCGTCCCAGCGCAGGGAAAGAGCCATATCCGTGCCCGCGCCTATGCGGCTGTGACCGACGGCAAACACAGCGTGACTGTCCTCTTCCGCAGACAGGGCGTTGGTGAATAGGGTGGACGAGTTGTCCGTGCTCTCACTCGAATATTGCGCGCCGAACGTCAGCGCGGCGTCCTTCAGAAATCCGAGCCGGTGGCGGGCGATGGTAGAGGTGAGATCAACGAAGTTGCGTTCACCCTCGACGCGGGTGGTGGTCACGCCGCCGTCATGCTCTTCGCGCTTGTTGCTCACCTGGCCGCCGGAGAGGCGCGTGGTGAAGCCGCCTGCTTTCAGCGAGCCGCCCACACGCCAGACGGTGTAGTCGTCGCTGTCGATTTCGAGATCCGGATCGTCGGCGCGCAGGCTGAAGAAGGGCCCGCCGGAGAAGGTGTCGAAATCCGCGCGTGACGAGCGATGCCGCACCAGCGCGTCGAGGCTCAACGCTTCTGTCACCGCATAGGCCGCCGTGCCCGTGAACGTGCGGATGTCGGACCCGTCCTTGTCGCCGGTGTGGGTGGCGAATCGTTCGGGAACCTGATCGAAACCGTCCGTGGTGAACGCGTCGACTGTGGCGCCATAGGAGAGCGCATCGATCGTGCCCGCCGCGCCGAGCAGGCCGCGATACGATTCAAACGCTCCTGCGGAAACGTCGAAGAAAGGTGCGAACGCCTTGTCGGCGCCGCGTCGCGGCACGAGGTTCACCACGCCGCCGATGGCGTCCGAGCCGTAGATCGAGGAGGCGGCGCCACGCAGCACTTCCACGCGCTCGAGATCGCCCAGCGTGTCCTGGCCGAAATCATACTGGCCGTTGGGCGCGGTCGGGTCGTTCAGGCGGATGCCGTCGAACAGCGCCAGCGTGTGCTTGGAGTTCGCGCCGCGCAGGAAAACCGACGTCTGTGCGCCGGGCTGACCTGTCGAAGCGACGGTGACGCCCGGCGCCTGGCGCAGCGCATCGGCCAGCGTGAGCAGTCCCTTCGACTCGATCTCCTCGCGATCAATCACCTCGACGCGGGCGGGAAGGCGTTCAACCTCGGTGGGAGTGCGTGTTGCTGTGACGACGATTTCACCCGCCTCTGCGGCGAGGGCGGGCGTTGCATAGGCCGCTAGCGCTGCGATGCAGGCCCCAGCGAGAAGACGTGCGGAAATACGAGACATGCGTTCAGCTCCCATCGGCGCTGCGCGGCCCGCGCTTGCACGCCGAAGACGTAGCGACGCGCGCGGACCATCCGCGCGGCCAGGCCGGCCTTCGAACGCCGCATCGACGGGTGTGACCCGCTTGCCCTGGACTGAACCCGGTCCGGGCGTGAGCGACTGCAACGGCAGGTCTCCTGGCTCGCGGGTCTCTGCTTTCCGCCGCCTTCCCGGGAAAACCCCAGTGGCTGGCCAAATGGCCGATGGGCGGATCGCTCGCCGCTGACAGTTGCGGGCACAGCCGCGGACTTGAGGCATGGCGCCTCTCACCGCGTTCCCTTTTGCGCTTCCTTGCGGAAGACCGTCGCGAGAACGGTGATAGCGTGCGCAGATCGTGCGGGGAAGGGCGGTTCTCCTCGCGCGCGAGGTTTACGCTGGGGGCATGAGACCCTAGCTATCGGGCTCCGCTGTCTGGAGCGGGCGAGGGCGCTCATGAATCCGGAATTTCTGCTGCAGTCGTTCGTGTTTCTCGTCGCGGCGGTCGTGATGGTGCCCGTCGCCAAGCGCCTCGGGCTCGGATCCGTGCTCGGCTACATCGTAGCGGGCGTGCTCATCGGGCCGTTCGGCCTGAAATTGTTCGGCGACCCGGAAGGCGCGATGCATGCGGCCGAGTTCGGCGTCGTCATCATGCTGTTTCTGATCGGGCTTGAACTGCAGCCGGCCCTGCTGTGGCGCATGCGGACGTCGATCATCGGCGTCGGCGGCGCGCAGGTGGTGCTGACGGGGCTTGCGATCGGCGGCGTCTCGCTCGCGTTCGGTCTGGACTGGCGCGTGGCGCTCGCGGTCGGGTTGATTCTCGCGCTGTCCTCGACGGCCATCGTCATGCAGTCGATGCGCGAGAAAGCGCTGACGGAAACGGACTCGGGGCGAACCACCTTCGCGGTGCTGCTGTTCCAGGACATCGCCGTCATTCCCATGCTGGCGCTGTTTCCGTTGCTGGCGACGTTCGCGCCAAGCGAAGCGACCGGGCATGTCGAAGGTGGACTTCTGGCCGACGCGCCGAACTGGCTGCGCGTGCTGGCGACGCTGGCCGCCATTGCGGCGGTGGTGCTCGCCGGACGTTTCATCATGCGGCCTATCTTCCGCATCATCGCGCGCACGCGGATGCAGGAACTGTTCACCGCCACGGCGCTCGTCATCGTCGTCGGCACGACGTTGCTCATGGAGTCGGTTTCACTTTCGCCGGCGCTCGGCGCCTTCGTCGCCGGCGTGGTCCTCGCCGACAGCGAATTCCGTCATGAGATCGAGAGCGACATCGAACCGTTCCGCGGGCTCCTGCTCGGCCTGTTCTTCGTGTCCGTCGGCGCAAGCATCGATTTCGCATTGCTGTTCGCCCAACCCATGCTCATCCTCGGCCTTGCGGCGCTGCTCATTGCGGTGAAGGCGGCGGTTCTGTTCGGCATCCAGCGCCTGTTCGGACAGGGCAAGGCGGATTCCGTGACGGTGGCGCTCATGCTCGCGCAGGGCGGGGAGTTTGCGTTCGTGCTGTTTGCGTTCGCGCAGGGCGAAGGCGTCTTGCCGGCTAGCATCGTCGATCCGCTCACTGTCGTGGTCGCGCTCTCCATGGCGGCGACGCCGCTGCTGTTCATCGCCGCCGAGCGCATCGCGGGGCAGCTGGTGTCGCCCATCTCCGTTCGCCTGGAAGAAGCGATCGAATCCAACAAGCCGCACGCCATCGTCGCGGGCTATGGCCGGGTCGGGCAAACCGTGGGGCGACTTCTCGAAGCCAATGGCTATCGCACGAGCGTCCTCGAACACGACGCCGACCAGGTCGACGCGCTGCGCGGCTTCGGTCGCAAGGTGAACTACGGCGACGCATCTCGCATCGATCTGTTGCGGGCAGCCGGCGCCGAGGATGCGCAGGTGATCGTCGTGGCCATCGACGACAAGGCCAAGGCGCTGGAGATCGTCGATACGGTCCGGCGCCATTTTCCGCACCTGAAGATCGTCGCCCGCGCCTACGACCGTCGCCACGCCTATGAGCTGATGGCCAAGGAGGTCGACGCCCTCGAACGCGAGACGTTCGAGTCGAGCGTCCGTCTTGGCGTGAAGACGCTCGCCATGCTCGGTTTCGGCGCCTATCAGTCCGAGCGCGCCGGGGAGCTCTTCCGTCGCTACGATGAAAAGCTCCTTGGCGAAATGGCAGGGCTCTGGGGCGGGGACTTCGCCGCCTACCAGAAGGTGGTCCGGGACCGGACGGCGATGTTCGAGGATCTCATGCGGACGGACATGGCCGCGATGCGCAGCGCCAACGACGACGAGGTCGAGGCGGTGGAGGCCGAAGCCGGCGAGGGAGGCGCCAGATGAACCGGGACGAACCCACCGCGGGCCGGTTCGACGGCCGCAGTCATATCCTGCCCGTCCGCATCTATTACGAGGACACGGACTTTTCGGGCGTGGTCTATCACGCCAACTACCTGCGCTATTTTGAGCGGGGACGGTCGGACTATCTGCGGCTGGCCGGGGTGTCCCATACGGAGCTGCTGGAGGGGGAGGCCCCCACGGCCTTCGCGGTGAACCGGATCACGCTCGACTTCGTGAAACCGGCCCGGATCGACGACGCCCTGACGGTCGAATCCACCTACGACAGGGTTAAAGGCCCCCGGATCTTCATCTCACAGGCCATCCGCCGGGGGCAGGACGTGATCGCCACGGCGGCGGTCGAGGCCTGTTGCATCTCCCTCACAGGGCGACCCCGAAAGCCGCCGGTCCTGCTCTTGCAACGGCTTCAACCGTTTCTAGAACCTTGAGAGTCCACATTTCGTCAAAGTATTGGGGCGTAAGGCGCCTCCAGAGGCGACGGGCCGGGGGATCAGGCGATCCCGCGGCGGAAGACGAGGGCGGCGGAGAACCGTCGCCACACTGCGGGAGCGTGCATGGAACCGGTCGGCCAGAATCTTTCCATCGTCAGCCTGATCCTCCATGCCGACCCTGTCGTGCAGGTCATCATGGGCATGCTGGCGGTCGCGTCGCTGTGGTCCTGGTCGGTCGCCATCGACAAGTGGGGCCTGTTCGGGGACCTCAACAGCCGCTCCCAGGAGTTCGAGAAGCAGTTCTGGTCCGGCCGCGCCATCGACCAGATGGACGACCGGGGCAGCGACAAGGCCGGCGCCGCCATGGCGCGGGTCTTTGCGGCCGGAGCCCGGGAATGGCTCGATGCCGACCACATGCTGGCGACACCCGCCCACGTGCAGATGGCCCAGGAGCGCGCCGACCGCCTGATGGGCGCCGCCATCCAGCGTGAGCTCGCCCGCGCGGGCAAAGGTCTGAGCGTGCTCGCCACCATCGCCGCCGCCACGCCGTTCATCGGCCTCTTCGGCACGGTGTGGGGCATCATGAACAGCTTCACATCCATCGCCACCAACCAGCAGACCAACCTTGCGGTGGTGGCGCCCGGCATCGCAGAGGCGCTGATCGCCACTGCGCTCGGCCTCGCGGCTGCGATCCCGGCGGTCATTTTCTACAACAAGTTCGCGGGCGACCTCGATCGTCTCGGCGACCGTCTCGAAAGCTTCTCCGACGAAGTCGCCGCGCGCTTTTCCCGCCGCGCCAGCGAGCGCGTCTGATGGCGGCGAAACTCGCCGGCGGCGGACGGCGAAGTCGTGGTCGCCGTCGTTCAGGCCGCATCGCCGAAATCAACGTCACGCCCTTCGTGGACGTGATGCTGGTGCTGCTGATCGTGTTCATGGTCACAGCGCCGTTGCTGACGGTTGGCGTGCCGCTCGATCTGCCGAAGACCGAAGCCAAGCAGCTCACTTCGGATGAAGCGCCGCTGACGATCTCCATCCGCAGCGACGGCGTGGTGTTCCTGCAGGAAACCGAAGTGCCGGAGGACAAGGTTGTCGAACGGCTGACGGCGCTGGCGAAGGAAGGCTACAAGAGCCGCATCTTCATCCGCGCCGACGAGACCGCAAACTACGGCGTCGTGGCGCGCGTGATGGCCAAGATCAGCTCCGCCGGTTACCGCAACATCGGCCTGGTCACCGACACCCTCGACGCGCAAGCGCGCAAGAAGGGCTGAGCGGATGCGCCTCGGCTGGTTCGGCTCCCTCGGCGTTCATGTGCTCATCGTCGCGGCGACGATGATCGCGTGGCCGCGAGAGTCGCCGGATCTGCCGCCGCCAAGCGCGGTGGTGCCGGTCGACATCATCGACACGATTTCGGACGTCACCAACGTCTCCGCCATCGCGCCGCCGCCGGAGACGCCGACAGAAGAACAGACAACGCCTGAAGGCGCACCGCAGACGCTCGCGCCGCCCGCTCCAGAAGCGCCGGAAGCCATTCCCGATCCGCGCCAGAAGATGAAGCAGAAGGAGAGGGAGCGTCGGCCGACAAGTCTCGACGACTACCAGCGCCTCATCGACCGGTCGAAGAAGAAGGGTGCTGATGAGCGCCCCTCGGGTCCGACGGAGCCGGGCGATGTCACGCGCCCCCGGGTCGGCCTCGGCACCGACATGACGATGACGGAGACAGACGCGATCAACTCCCACGTCCAGCGCTGCTGGCGCGCGCCGGCCGACCAGGCTTACCCCGAGCGCCTCATCGTGAAGGTGCGCATCCGCCTCAACGCCGACGGTTCCCTGGCCGCCCAGCCGGAACTCGTCTCGCCCCGGTCCCTCGGCGGCGTCGATCCAGCGACCCGCGTGGCGGCGGAGGCGGCCATGCGGGCGGTGCGCGTCTGCGATCCGTTCCCGGTGGCGCCGAACCGCACCGAGCGTGTAAACGCCGTGCTCAACTTCGATCCCCGCCTCATGGCGGGCTCAAACTAGCGCTACGCTCAGATAACAAAAAGACATCACGGACGGAGTCATCGATGAAGATCTTGCGGGTGATGAAGCCCCTTCGGGTAATTTTGGCCACTCTGGCCGTCATGCTCATGGCCCCGGCGCTGGCGCACGCAGAACTCGAGATCGACATCACGCGCGGCCACCTCAACCCGATGCCGGTGGCGGTCCCCGATTTCATCGGCACGCAGGCCCAGGAAGTGGGCGTGGGCAAGCAGGTCGCGGAGGTCATCCGCGCCAACCTCACACGCTCCAGCCTTTTTCGTATTGTCGATCCCGCCGCCTATCTCGAGCAGGTGCCGGACGTGAACACCCAGCCGCGCTTTGCGGACTGGAAGGTGACGCAGGCGCAGGCGCTGGTGATCGGCCAGTCGACGCTGATGCCGGACGGCCGTTTGCGCATCGAGTTCCGCCTCTGGGACGTGTTCGGCGAGAGCGAGGCGCTGGCCAGCTTCTACGCCACGACGCCGGAGAATTGGCGGCGCATCGCGCACAAGATTTCCGATGCGGTCTACAAGCGCCTCACCGGCGAGGACGGTTATTTCGATACGCGCGTCGTGTTCGTGTCCGAGAGCGGCCCGCGCGGCGCGCGCCGCGTGAAGCAGTTGATGATCATGGACCAGGACGGCGCCAATCCGTCCATTCTGCCGACGGGCACGGCGCAGGTCATCACGCCGCGCTTCTCGCCGACGGCGCAGCAGATCACCTTCATGTCCTTCGAGACGGGCCGCCCGAAGGTGTTTCTCTACAATATCGAGACTGGCCGTCGCGAAGTGCTCGGCGACTACAACGGCATGAGCTATGCGCCGCGCTTCTCGCCACGCGGCGATTCCGTGGTGATGACGCTCGATCTCAGCGGCAACTCCGAAATCTACCGTATGGACCTGCGCTCGCGCGCGACCGCGCGGCTGACGAACAATCCATCCATCGACACCTCGCCTTCCTTCTCGAAGGAAGGGGACCAGATCGTCTTCAATTCCGATCGCGGCGGCTCGCGCCAGCTCTACACGATGGGCGCCGACGGCACGAACGTGCAGCGTATCTCCACTGGCGACGGCAGCTACACGACGCCCGTGTGGTCGCCGCGCGGCGACCTCATCGCTTTCACCAAGCAGGTGGGCGGGCGCTTCGGCATCGGCGTGATGCGCCCCGACGGAACGGGTGAACGCATGCTGTCGGAGTCCTATCTCGATGAAGGTCCGACATGGTCGCCCAACGGTCGCGTGATCATGTTCTTCCGCGAAGCGCGTCCGGGCGCGGGTCCGAAGCTCTGGAGCGTCGATCTGACGGGGCAGAATCTGCGGCAAGTGCAGACGCCTGCAGACGGCAGCGACCCCGCATGGAGCCCGCTGCTGCCTTAGGCGCTCAGTTCACGCGGGTGGCCAGCGGTTCACCCGCGTGATGACGGCGGAGATTTTCCAGCACGAGTTGCGCGCTCGCCATGATGGACTCACGCGTGCCGCCGCCGAAATGCGGCGTGAGCGTCGTGTTCGGCACATCCGCCCAGCGCGCGGCGGGCGAGGGCTCCGTCTCGAAGACGTCAAGGCCGGCCGACCCCAGCGCGCCTGATTTCAGCGCCGCGATGAGCGCGTCCTCGTCCACCACCGATCCGCGCGAGACGTTGATGAGCATCCCGTCCGGCCCGAGCGCCTTCAGCACATCGGCGTTGATCATTTTCTCTGTACCCGGATCGGGCCGAAGCGCGATCGCAAGAACGTCTGCCCACTCAGCGAGCGCCATGAGCTCGGGTTCGTAGCGCCACGGCGCCTGTTTCGGGCGGGGGCCTGTCCAGGCGATCTCCATGCCGAACGCGCCCGCACGCCGCGCGATGGCGTCGCCGATGGCGCCGAGGCCGACAATGCCGAGCTTGCGCGCGCCGAGGCGCTTCGGCGGCGGAAACGAAACCGGGCTCACCCATTTGCCGGCGCGTACGAAACGATCGCCCGCTGCGATGTAGCGGGCGCAGGAAATCATCAGCCCCATCGCCACATCGGCGACGTCCTCGTGATTGATGTTCGGGCAGTTGGTGACGGCGATGCCGCGTGCGTCAGCGGCCTTCAGATCGATCCCGTCATAGCCGACGCCGAACGCCGCGATGAGCTTGAGATCCGGCAGCGCCGCCATGATCTCCGCTGGTATTCCGATAGAGCCGATGACGACGGCGGCCTCGACGCCCGGTCCGCATTCGCGCAGGTATGCGGCTCGTTCCGTAGCGTCCGATGGCAGCTTCAGCATGTCGTAGTGCGACGCAAACAACCCCTCGAACGCGCCGAGGCCGGGGTAGGTGATAATCTTTGGCTTCATGCGCTCATGGATACACGAAGCGCGCGCGCCACCAAGGGTCACCTCACCAGGGGCTGATCGCGTCGGCGACCCGTTGTCCCCAACGCGGCCGCTGCACCGCCGTGATCGAACCGCGGCCGCCGTAGGAGATGCGCGCTTCCGCCATCTGGTCGTGACGGATGGAGTTGTCCGCGCCTACATCTTCCGGACGCACGATGCCCGCAACGGTCAGTTCGCGCAGTTCGCCGTTGATGCGCACTTCCTGCTTGCCGACGACCACGAGATTGCCGTTCGGCAAGAGCTGGCTGATCGTGGCGGCAAGTGTGAGCTCGATCTTTTCCTTGCGGCTGATCGCGCCTTGCCCCGCGGCATTCGACGAACCCTGAGCGCCGATGAGCGATCCGGGATCGAAATTGCCGCCCGGCGGCAGAATGCGGCCCAGCGCCTCCTCCTTGCCGAACAGGCTCGTGATGCCGACTTCGGTGTTGCTTGAGCGCGTGCGTGTGGTCGAGTTGTCCAGCTGCGCGCTGTCGTCGATCAGCACCTTCACGGTGAGGATGTCGCCGACGCGCGTCGCGCGCTGGTCATTGAAGAAGGTGCGCGCGCCGGCCTGCCACAGCGAATTCGCCGCCGAGGTTTGTTGCACCATCGCCGGCATCGGCATCACCACCGGCGAAGCGCCGGCGATCGTAGCGGGGCTTGTCACCGGCGCGAGATGTGGGCCGGTCGCGGCGCGATGCGCGCGCCGTGCGCCATCGCGCGCCATGTCCACGCCCGCCGTCGCGATCGGCGCCGCAGTATCGACGGCCGAATCGACTGCGGTGTCGATTGTCGCGCAGCCGGCGAGGCCGGCAAGCAGGAGGAGAGTGGGCATGCGCATTTGGTGTTCTCTCAGTTGGCGCTGGCGGTCGCGGCGCCGGCGCCGGTGACCACCGCATCGACGGTGCGGTTGGATTGCAGGTTGACGAGGCGAACCGTGTCGCCCACGCCGCCGTCGCTCATGGCGCGCGCGCGCGTGGTGAGTTGCAGGCCCGGCGCCACATAGACGAGCGTGACGGTTTCGCCGCGCCGCACGGCGATGTCGCCGGTGGGCGTGGATGTCGTCTGGAAGCGCGCCGTAGCGCCTCCGCCGCCGCGTCCTGCAACGAGGATCGCGGTCATGCCGGGGGGCGGCGTCCAGTCGAGGCCGGCCGCGCTTGCGGCGGCCTGCACGAAGCGCGGCGAGAAGGTCGCCGTGCGTCCCGAAGTCGGCGCGGGCGCCACGGCGCGTCCAGCGGCGACGCCTGCATCCTCGAAGAAGTCGCCGAGCGTGACGGCGGGGCCGGACGCCTCGATGGTGCGGCGCAGCGTCACCGATTGTTGCGCGAACGCATCGACTGTTCCCGCCATGAAGACGGCGGCGGCGATGGCGGCGGCGCGAAGCATGTTCTTTTTCATTGATCAGTCCTCCCGTCGCTCATCGTACCTGAGTCGCGGCCTGCAGCATTTCATCCGATGCCGTGATGACCTTGGCGTTCATCTCGTAGGCGCGTTGCGCGATGATCAGCGCCGAGATTTCCTCGACCGCATTGACGTTCGACGTTTCGACGAAGCCCTGCATCAGTGTGCCGAAGCCGGGCGACGAGGGCGTCGAGACGTTCGGCGAGCCGCTGGCGGCGGTTTCCAGGAAGAGGTTGTCGCCCTGCGCTTCGAGGCCCGCCGGATTGACGAAGGCGGCGAGTTCGATCTGGCCGAGCTGCTGCGGCGTCGACTGGCCCTGGATCTGCGCCTCGACGACGCCGTCGCGCGAAATCGAGACGGAGAGCGCCTCCTGCGGCACGGTGATCGCGGGCTCCAGCGGGAAGCCGTCCGACGTAACGATCCGGCCCTCGGCGTCTATGGCGAGGTTGCCGTCGCGCGTGTAGGCGGTCGTGCCGTCCGGCATGGATACTTGAAAGTAGCCGCGACCGCTGATCGCAAGGTCTGTCGGGTTGTCGGTCCGGGCAATGGAGCCTTGCTCGGTCACACGCCCGATCGCGCCGGCCTTTACGCCGACGCCGATCTGGATGCCGTTCGGTGCGATGGTGCCCGAAGACGATGTGCTCGCACCGGGCCGTTCGAGGTTTTGGTAGAGGAGATCCTGGAATTCCGCGCGTTGCCGCTTGAACCCCGTGGTGTTCATGTTGGCGATGTTGTTGGAGATCACTTCCACGTTGAGCTGCTGTGCCTGCATGCCCGTGGCGGCGATGGAGAGGGAACGCATCAGTCTTCTCCGTTGAACTAGGCGCGCGCCAGACGCTCGAGTGTGCGCTGACGGAGATCGTCTCCGTTGCGCACGACACGGGCGGCCGATTCATAGGCGCGCGAGATTTCGATGACGCGGGTAAGCTCGATCACCGCGTTGACGTTGGAGCCCTCGACCGCGCCCTGGACGGCGGCGCCCTCGAAGGTCGTCTGCGGCTGGCCGCCAGGCGAGAAGAGATTGTCGCCGACCTTCTCCAGCGCCGCGAGATTGGCGAAGCTGGTCAGGCCGATCCGGCCGACTTCCGTGCCGGCGATCATGATCGAGCCGTCGGCGCCGATGATCGGGCGTTCGCCCTGCGGATCGAACACGATCGGCGCGCCACCGGAATTGAGCACGTTGCGCCCGTCCTTGGTGACGAGCTGGCCGGCGGCGTCGAGGCGGAAACTACCGTCGCGGGTAAACAGCGTGCCTTGTTGCGGATCCGAAACCATGAAGAAGCCGTCGCCCTGGATCGCGACGTCGAAGGCCTCGCCGGTCCGTGTGATCGCGCCCTGGCTGAAATCCCGCGTCAGTCCGATGTCGCGCACGAAGCGCACATCGCGCGGCGCATCAGCGGAACGCGCCGGCGCGCGGGCGTCCATTTCGGTGAGGAGCGCGTCGGCCTTGAATCCGAACGTCGAGACGTTGGCGAGATTGTTTGCGGCCGTTTCCAGGCGTCGCTGGAGCACGCGTTGCGTCTGCACGCCGAGGAGTTGGAGGTTGTCCATCGCGACAATCCGCTGCAATCCCCGGGCCACATGGTTAACCGTTGGCGGCCATGGAGTTTTCGGCGCACGCTGCGGGCGTTAACCCGGCAGAAAGCACGAATTGCCCGGCAAAATCTGCCGCCCCTCATCTTTCCTTAACCACGTTATCGGCAAGTGCAGGATGCACGAATCCGGATCGATGTGATGTCAGCCAAGGAAAAGAAACCACCCAAGCCGCCGAAGCCGCCCAAGGCCCCAAAGGCCAAGAAGGACGCTTCCGAAGGCGAAGCGGACGGCGAGGCGGTCGAAGGCGCAGAAGGGGAAGAGGGTGCGCCGGCGAAGAAGAAGCTCGCCGGCAAGACGCTCATCCTCTTTGTCGTTCTGCCGGCCTTGCTGTTGCTTGGCGCGGGCGGCGGCGCCGCGTTCTTCCTGCTGAAGCCGAAGGCCGAGGTGCATGCCGACGCCGGCGCAGATGCCCACGGCAAGGAGAAGAAGAAAAAGAAGGATGCCCACGGCAAGGAAAAGAAGGGCGGCCACGGCGGTTCCGACAAGGCCGATCCGAACGCCCCCGTCGTGACCGAAGGAGACGGCGTCTATTACGTCAGCCTGCCACAGATGATCGTGAACTTCTCGACGAATGACGGCCAGCCAGCCTTCCTCAAGCTAAAGGTGACGCTCGAAGCGCCTGACGAGGAGGTCGCGTACGCCGTCGAGCCGGAACTGCCGCGCATCATGGACCAGTTCCAGGGCTTCCTGCGCGAACTGCGGATGGATGACATTTCCGGATCCGCCGGCACGGCGCGCCTGCGACTTGAACTCCTTCGACGCGTCAATCTCGCCATAGCGCCGGCGCAGATGAATGCCGTGCTCATCGAAGAAATGCTGGTGCAGTAGACATGGCCAGCGACGCGGACATCGCCGTAAAGGACGACGACGGCGGTCTCGCCGCAGACTGGTCGACCGCAGGCGGGCAGCCGCAGGCGGATGCGAGCCCGGTTGCTGCGACAGGCGAGCGGATTCTCAACCAGGACGAGATCGACAGCCTTCTGGGCTTTGCGTCCGGCGAGGAGAGCGACAGCTCGCGCAACGGCGTGCGGGCGATCATAAATTCCTCGCTTGTCTCCTACGAACGCCTGCCCATGCTCGAAGTCGTCTTCGACCGCGTCGTGCGGCTGATGACGACGAGCCTGCGCAACTTTACGTCCGACAACGTCGAGGTGAGCCTCGATTCGATATCGTCGATCCGCTTCGGCGACTATCTGAATTCAATCCCGCTGCCGGCGATCATAGCCGTCATCCGCGCCCAGCAGCTCGACAATTTCGGGCTGATGACGGTGGATTCAAGTCTCATCTATTCGGTCGTCGACGTGTTGCTCGGCGGTCGCCGCGGCGCGCCGCCGATGCGCGTGGAAGGCCGCCCCTACACAACCATCGAGCGCATGCTGGTGACGCGCATGGTCGAGGTCATGCTCACCGACACCGGTCAGGCCTTCGCGCCGCTGACGCCGGTCAATTTCGTGCTCGATCGCATCGAGACCAACCCGCGTTTCGCCGCGATCGCCCAACCTGCCAACGCCGCCATCCTGATCAAACTGCGCATCGACATGGAAGATCGCGGCGGGCGGGTGGAGATGCTTCTGCCTTACGCGACGCTCGAGCCGATCCGGAAACTGCTCTTGCAGCAGTTCATGGGTGAGAAGTTCGGGCGCGACAACATCTGGGAAGGCCACCTCGCCAGCGAACTCTGGCGCACCAAGGTGGAGGTCAGCGCCGTGCTCGACGAGCTGACTGTTCCGCTGAGCAAGGTGCTCAACCTCAAGGTCGGCGAGACGCTCGTCCTGAACACGACGCCAGGTTCGGACATCGAGTTGCGGTGTGGTGCGGCCCAGCTCACGCACGGCCGTGTCGGGCGGATCAATCAGAATGTCGCGGTGCGCGTCGAACAGCCATTGCAGACATCCGCACGCGTTGCGGTGATGAAAGCCGGGGAAGTTTCATGAGCCCGTTGACGCTCGTTCTTGAATTCGCGCTCGCTGTCCTGCTTGCGGCGTGTCTCTTCTATTGCTGGCGGCTCGACCGGAAGCTTTCGGCGCTGCGCGCAGGTCAGGACGGCATCCGCGATGCGGCGCGCGAACTCATGGAATGCGTGACGGCAGCCGAAACCGCCGTGCGCAACCTGCGCGCCGCGTCCAATGAGGCGGGTCGCGATCTTCAGGGAAGGATCGATACCGCGCGTTCGCTTGCGGACAATCTCGGCCTTGCTCTCGGAAAGGTGCGTTCCGCAGCAGATCTTGGCAGGGGGCGATAATGGCGAAAGCGAAGGCCTCAGCGGCGCCGCGACTCTTGCCGGCGTTGATGGTGACGCTCACCGTTCTCCTCGGCTTGAAGGCAGTGGCGTTCGCGGAAGGCGCCGGCGAAGGCGCCCCGGCTGCGAACACCGCGCCGCCGTCCCCCGCCGTCACCAAGACGGGCGATGCGCCGGTTGACGCCAATGCGTCATGCGCGGCGCCTTCGTTTGCAGAGACCGCCGGGCTCTCTCCAAGCGAGGTGCAGGTGCTGCAATCGCTCGGCGCACGCCGAGAAATGCTCGATCAGCGTGACGCTGAAATCGATACGCGACAGGAGTTGCTCGCCGCTGCGGAGCGTCGCGTCGAGGACCGGCTCGTCGAGCTCAAGCGCCTGGAAGCGCGCGTTCAGGAGCTGATGGGATCTGTCGATGACGAGCAGAATCGTCGCATCACCTCCCTGGTCGACGTGTATCAGCGCATGCGCGCGAAGGACGCTGCGGCGGTGTTTGATGCGCTGGACGAGGAGGTGCTCGTCGATGTCGCCAGCCGCATGCGCCAGGCCAACCTCGCGGAAGTCATGGGCAAGATGGACCCGGTGCGTGCGCGTCGGCTCACGGT
Source organism: Caulobacteraceae bacterium (assembly GCA_009773335.1). Taxonomy (GTDB): domain Bacteria; phylum Pseudomonadota; class Alphaproteobacteria; order Caulobacterales; family Aquidulcibacteraceae; genus VFBF01. The sequence goes on along the minus strand of WRPF01000017.1, from coordinate 5,836 downwards.
GCTTCTCTCCCAGGTGCGCGCAGCCGATGCCGCGTCCCTGACGCGGCCGGCGGCCACAACGCCGGCGGTGGCGCGCCCACCCGCTCCGACGGCGGCGCGCCCGAAGGCTGGGTGACGCGATGAACGCGCTGTCCCGCAACGATCCATGATCCGCTACACGATCCCCACCGTCATTTTTGTCGGCGCCACGGCGGTCGTCGTGGCCACGGCGGCCGAACCAGCGCGCGTCGAGGTCGGGGCGAGCGAAGATGCGAACGGCGCCCGCGTTACGCTTACGAAGTCTGGCGAGACAGCGATGCCGCGCGCCACGGCGCAGGTTGCAGGCGGTGTTCTCGTCGTGCATTTCGACGCGCCGGTGGAAGCCGACGTTTCCGGCTTGCCGAAGGCGGCGCCACGCACGATCGCGGCGGCGCGCCACGAGGCGGACGGGCGGACCATGCGCATTTCACTACGCCGCACGCTGCAGGCACAGCTTACGCAAGGTGATGCCCAGTCGCTGATCACGCTGGCGCCCACGGCGACGCCGATTACCGTCGAAGCCGTGTCGAGCGCCGAACGGTCGCCCGCAGCAACCAACGCGTCGCTCTCCATCGGCTCGCGGCCGGATCTCACACGCCTTTCCTTCCTGTTTCAGGGCGCCTCGTCGGTCACGCCCGTCCGACAGGGGTCGCGGCTTGAATTGCGTTTTTCACGCGACGCGGAAATCGATCTGTCCCGGTTGCGCGCGAGCCCGCCGTTGTTCGTGCGCACCGCCGAACGCGTTTCGCGGCCGGGAGGGAGGCTCGTCATTGCGCTTACGTTGCAAGACGGCGTGCAGGTCCGCCACTTCGTCGAAGGATCGCGCGTTGTCGTCGACCTGACGGCGCCGGAAGGGGGACTGGTTCCGCTCCCGCCTCCGCCTCCGCCACCCCCCCCGCCGCCGCCGCCAAACGATCCGGCGCCGCGTAGCGGCGTGGTTCCCGTCGGCGTCGAGGAAGGTACGGAAGAGACACGCCTGACGGTCTCATGGGCTGGCCCGGCGCGCGCGGCGGCTTTCCGCCGGGGCGATTCCGTCTGGCTGCTGTTCGATACATCGGCGCAGTTCGATATTCGCGGCGCCCGCAAGACCGAGATCGCGCCGGTGCGCGGCGAAGGCGTGGCGGGCCTGCGTGTCGCGGCGGCGGCGGACTTGTATCTGAGCGCGCGCGCGCAAGGCAACGCGTGGATATTCACGCTCGGTCCGCGCGCGACACGGCTCGACGCCGCGCCCGTGCGCCGGGATGTGGGTGTCGGAGGTCGCGGGCGGATCATCGTTGACTTCGAGCGCGACGGCGTCGTGCGCAGGATCACCGATCCCGTCGTCGGCGACACCTTCGCCGTCGCGCTTACGGGCGGCGCGCCGCGTGGCGTCGAAGCGCGACGCGCATCGCCGGAAGCCGCTGTCCTGGCCTCCGTGCAAGGCGGTGCGGTCGAGTTGCGCGGCGACAAGATGGGTGCAGCCTTTGAAGGTGGCTCGCTGATCGTCGCGCACGGCGCGGGCGACGTCGTGCAGGGACAGCTCGAAGCGGCCGCGCCGTTCGATGCGACCTCGTTCATGGATCTGCGACGGGAATCGGCGACCCCGCTGGTCGACGTGCTGGATCGCAAGGATGATCTGGAGCGGCGCGCGGCCTCCGAAGGAACCGGGGAGGGGACGCGGGTTGAGGCGAGGCTTGCTCTCGCGCGGTTCCTGATCGCGCACGAACTGTCGGCCGAGGCGCTCGGCGCGCTCAAGGTCGCCGGGATCAACCAGCCGCAACTGGAGGTCGATCCCGCCTATCGCCTCATGCGCGCGGCCTCCAACATCATGCTCGGTCGCGATCGCAGTGCGAAGGTCGATCTTGAGGCGAGCACTCTTGCCGACGACCCTGCAGCGGCGCTGTGGCGCGGCTATTCAGCGTGGAAGCGCCGCGACTGGGCCGCGGCGCGCAAGGATCTGGAGCAGGGACGACCTGCAATCGCAGGGCAACCGCCAGGCTGGCAGTCGCGTTTCGAACTGGCGCTTGCGGACTCGTTGCTCGAACTGCGCGATCTGGATGCCGCCGCCGCCGCCGCCGCGCGCGCAATGGCGGCGCGACCGTCGCCGGAGATATCTGGCGATGCACGTATCGTGCAGGCCAAGATCGCCGAGGCGCGCGGCGATGCGCGTGCGGCGCTTGTGTCCCTCAAGACGCTGTCGGCGGCTCCGCAGGAGGTCGTGGCGGTTCGCGCCGCGTTTGAAGCCGCGCGCGTGGAACGCACGCTAGGCGCTACGGAAGCGGCCACGATAGATCAGCTTGAGGCGCTGCGGTTGCGGTGGCGCGGCGATTCGCTTGAACTTGAGATCGTCCAGCAACTGGCCGGCATCTACGCCGACAGGGGCCGCTGGCGCGAAGCGTTGATGGCCCTGCGCGGCGCCGCCGCCAAGCACGCCGATCATCCGCTCGGTCGCGCGCTGCGTTCCGATATGAGCGACATATTCGAGCGTCTCTTCCTCGATGGCGAAGCCGACAAGCTGCAGCCGGTGCAGGCACTGGGCTTGTTCTACGATTTCAAGGATCTGACGCCGATCGGGCCGAACGGCGACCGGATGGTGCGCAGCCTCGCCGGCCGTCTCGTGGCGCTGGACCTGCTGGAACAGGCGGCGGGGCTTTTGCAGCACCAGGTGGAGGAGCGCCTCGAAGGCGTCGGGCGCGCGCAGATCGCCGCCGATCTCGCGATGATCTACCTGCGCGATCGCAAGCCGGAAAAGGCGCTGGCCGCGATCGAACTCTCACGGCAACCCAACATGCCGCTCGATGTGCTTGCGGAGCGGCGCATCCTCGAGGCGCGTTCCTACCTCGACCTTGGCCGTACGGAACAAGCCGTCGAGATCCTCGAACGTGATCGCAGCCCCGAAGCGCAACGCATTCGCGCCGATGCCGCGTGGCGCGATCGCGACTGGCCACGCGCAGCTGCGGAACTGAAACTCGTGCTCGCGCAACGCCAGCGCACGACTGCCCTCACGGACGCGGAACGCAACGAAATACTGCGCGCCGCGATCGCGCTCGTCTTCGCCGAGAACGCGAGCGGCGTGCAGGCTCTGCGGCGTGACTACGCTACGCTCATGGCGGGAACACCGGACGCGAACTCGTTTGAAGTCGTCACAGCCGGGATCGACGCGAGCGGCGCACAACTTCGCGAAATAGCGCGGGTCGTCGCCCGCACGGACCTGCTTGATCGCTTCCTGCGCGACATGAAGGCTGACATGGCCGTGCGGCCGAGCTCCCAGGCGGGTGCGCCCAGCCCGCCGGCGCCGCCACGCGCCTGATCATCGGCGCCTTTACATCATGGCCTGAACAGGCGATGGCGGCGCGGTGATTTCCGTCGTCATGCCTACGCTGAACGCCGCTCCGTATCTTGCGCGGTCGCTGGCGCCGCTCGTGCGGCCGGTCATGGACGGACGTGTCCGCGAAGTGATCATTTCCGACGGCGGATCCAACGACGACACGCGCGCGATCGCCGACGGCGTCGGTGCGACGTTTGTGGAAGGCGCTCGCGGACGCGGGATTCAGCTCATCGCGGGCGCAGCTGCGGCGCGCTCGCCGTGGCTTCTGTTCCTGCACGCAGATACTGCGCTCGACGAAAGCTGGAGTGAGGAGGCGGCGCGGTTCATCGCCAGGCCGGACCATCACGAGCGCGCGGGGGTCTTCCGCTTTGCGTTCGACGATGAGGCGCCTGCCGCAAAACGCGCCGAGTGGTGGGTCGGGCTGCGCAACAACATATTCAAGCTGCCCTATGGAGATCAGGGGTTGCTGATTTCGCGCGGCTTCTATGACGCGCTCGGCGGCTACAAGGCGCTGCCGTTGATGGAGGACGTCGATTTCGTGCGCCGCATCGGCGGCGGGCGACTTGCGTTGCTGCGCGCGAGGGCCGTCACGAGCGCGGACAAATACCGGCGCGACGGCTACGGCGCGCGGGCGCGTCGTAACCTGTGGCTTCTCGCGCGATATCTCATGGGCGCCGATCCGGCGGATCTCGCGAAGTCCTATGACTAGAACGCTTATCGTCATGGCAAAGGCGCCGGCGCTCGGGCGCGGCAAGACAAGGCTCGCGCGCGGCGCGGGTCGCGCGGCCGCCTTGCGGATCAACCGCGCGTTGCAGGCGCACACCGTGCGTGTCGCCTCCAGCCGCCGGTGGACCACCTTGTTGGCGGTGACGCCGGAAAGTGCGTGCGCGGCGAGATTGCCGGACGTATGGCCCGATCGCATCGTCCGGATGAAACAGGGCGGCGGGGATCTCGGCGCGCGCCTGTCGCGTGTCTTGGCGCGCGTGCGCGGACATGTGGCGGTGATCGGAACGGACTGTCCTGCCGTTGAGGCGCGCGACATCGCGGCGGCGTTCAGGGCGCTGGGGCGCGCGCCGGTTGCGGTCGGACCTGCAACTGACGGCGGCTTCTGGATTCTCGCGGCGCGGCGGGCGGGAGATGTTGCTCATGCGTTTTCCGGCGTGCGCTGGTCGAGCGTGCATACGCTCGACGATCTGGAAGAACGCCTGCGCGTTCGCGTCGTGCGCCTGCGCACGCTGTCCGACATCGACACCATCGACGACTGGCGCGCTTTTCGCGCGCGCACCCGTCAGATCCGTCTTTAGCGGTTCGCCATGGCTCCTGCGCCGGCGAGCTGGGGGTCCATGGGTCGGTAAAGCGGCGCGCGACCGGACGCCATGGCCATGATTTCCACCGGCGGCTGGCCGTAGCGCTTACGGCACAGCGCCACGTGCGACATGACGCGTTCCGCATAATCCCGCGACTCCGGGCGGGGAATGCTTTCGAGCCACAGCAGCGGATCGTCGGTGCGGGGATAGGAGGCTTCCCAACGTGCGAGCCAGCCGGGCCCGCCATTGTAGGCTGCGAAGATGCGCGCGAGGTCTCCTCCATTGTGGAAGTTCGAGACGAGCCACTCGATGTATTGCTGGCCCAGCCGCATGTTGAGGCCGGGGTCATGCAGCTTTACCGGCGCGCGGCGGAAGCCTTGAGTGCTGTCCATGTCCTGCGCGGTCGACGGTAGGAGCTGCATCAAGCCGCGCGCATTCGTCGAGCTGATGGCGATCGGTACATAGCGGCTTTCCTGGCGCACCACGGCATAGACCAGCGCGCGGTCGAGACGGAAGCCGTCCTCGGGTTCGAAGGTTGTGGTCGGGCAGTATCCCGCAGCGACTTCCGGTCCGCCGCGTTCAGCCGCGCGCAATTGTGCGGCGGGGGCCGCCAGCGCGATGGCGAGTGCGAGATAGTCCTTGTCCTCGGCCGGCTGGAGGCGTCCGTGCAGCGCCTTGAGTTCGAGTTCGACTTCCGCGAGACGACCGAGTTGCGCGAGGGCCGTGGCGCGGAGCGCGCCGGGATAGCGCTGCAGAAGTGTTGCAGCGCGCCGCTCATCCAGCACTGGTTCATCGAAGCCGAGCGCGGTTGTGCGCCCGAGTTGCGCTTCCGCAAGCTGGCCGTAGAAGGTTGCGGGTTCGCGGGCGGCGGCGTCGAACGCGCGCATCGCCATTGCAGGGTCCCCGTTCGCGAGGAGTGCCCGGCCTGCCCAGAAGTGCGCGGCCGATTTCGACCAGCCGTCCAGACGCGGCGTCGCCGCCGCTTCCTGGAACCAGACCGCGGCGTCGCCGAAGGACTGCCCGCGCCAGGCGAGGAGCCCGAGCCACCAGGCCGCAGCGGTCCGTCGGGGGCTGGCTGCAAGCGTGATCGCGCGCGCGCGCGCGCCGTCGAAATCGCCGGCGCCGAACAGGGCGGCCACTTCGGGCGCGGTGTCGGAGGGGCGTCTTCCGGCCGCGTTCACCGACCGCTCGCGCGGCTCGATCG
>WRPF01000248.1 GCA_009773335.1 Caulobacteraceae bacterium | reverse complement strand
GATTGCCGGCGCATCGCGGAGCGCCTGCGTGGCGCGGGTGCGGGAGCGCCGACGTGACCTGGGGGCGCCGAGCGCTGGCCGCGCTGTGCCTGGTCGCTCTGTTCGCGACCTTCGGATTCATGTGCCAGCGCGTCGCCGAGCGCGGCCGCTTCGTGCGCGCGTACTCCACGTACGGCGCGGGCGCGGACGGCACGCGTGCACTGTTTCTGCTGGCCGAGCGGATGGGCGGGCGCCCCACGCGCTGGTCGGACGATCTCGCGCGTCTGCCGGAGTCCGGCGGGATGCTCGTCGCGCTGGGTAGCTGCGAGTCAGGCATGGCACGCGAACTCTCGCGCTTCGAGGCGAGCGAGTTGAACGCGTGGATCCTGCGCGGCGGCGTGCTCGTCGTCGCCGGCGCGCGCCACTACCTGCCCGACGGACTCGGCGTGCGCTTCGAACCCGAGGCGGACTGCGATCCCACCTGGCGCGTCGGTCCCAGGGATGCGAACGCCGAGGGCGAGACCGCGCCGGTGCCCGTGCCTGTGCCGGCGTCGGGAACCCTGGTCGACGCGGACGTGGAGACGGTGTGGGCCACGCCCGCGGCGCCGCCGCTCCAGGGTCTGGAAGCGATTCCGTTTCAGCATCCGGGCCGCCTGGTCATCGACGTCGGCGCGAGTGCGACCGCGCTGTTGACGCTGCCCGACGCGCCCACGATGCCGGATTCGCAGGTCGTCCGCGTCGCGGCCGTCGCGGTGGCGCGCGGGCGTGGACGCGTCATCGCACTGGCCTCGGGGAGCTTGTTTCAGAACAAGGCGATTGCCACCACCGAAGGCGGACCGGTGTTCGCGCGTCTGATGCGCGCCTACGCGCCGGGCGGTCCAGTGCTGTTCGACGAATACCATCTCGGCGTCGGCGAGCGACGCTCGTTCGTGCGTTATCTGCGGCAGCGCGGAGCGACGGCGTTCCTGTTCCCGATCGTGTTCGCCGTGCTGGTCGCGCTCTGGCGCGGCGGCACTCGCTTCGGCGCCGTGCGCGTCGCCGACCAAC
>WRPF01000247.1 GCA_009773335.1 Caulobacteraceae bacterium | reverse complement strand
CGACGAGAACGATCTTCCAGACAAGCGACAGGCCGGAACGCGTCGCCGCCGCAAGATAGGGCGCGAGCTGCGGGAGGACGAGATGCCTGAAGCGCGCAGCGGGGGAAAAGCGAAACACATGCGCCATGTCCTCAAGATGCGGATCGAGCGCGCGGGCGCCTTCGCGCACGACGACGATGGCGTTGGGCAGCTTGTTCAGCGCGACGGCGCCGATCGCGGCGACTTCCGTGAGCCCGGCCCAGACATAGGCGAGCACGATGACGACCAGCGCCGGCAGATTGAGCAGCGTGATGAGCCAAGGATCGAGCAGCCGGTCGGCGAGCTTGTTGCGACCCATGACATAGCCGATCGCCGCGCCGAAACTCATGGCGAGCGCAAAGGCGGCGACGACGCGCGCCAGCGTGATCGCGAGATTGGAGAAGAGGGCGCCGGAGACCGCTTCCTCATAAATCTTCTCGAAAACGGCCATCGGTCCCGGAAGTCGGCGCGGGTCGGAAAGCCAGGCGCCGATTTGCCAAAGTAGGAGCAGCGCCGCAAGCGAGATGAAGCGGATCAATGCGGCTTGACCTCGGCGCCCTTGTAGAAGGTTCCGGGATCAAGCGTCTTGCTGGGGCCGACGAGCTTCTCGCCGCCGAGCGCGGCGAGCGCGCCATAGAGCGTCCGGGCGTCGGCCTCTTCCTGCGCGATCGGGCGTTTCGGCAAGCTGGCGACATAGCGCTTGCGGTAGATGTCGAGAGTATTGGCGTCCTTGCCGCGAAGGCGCTGCGTCTTGACGACGTCCCAAGCCTTCTCCGAAGTCGCGATCAGCTCCTTAGCTTTCCCGCTCATCGCGAAGAACCGCGCCAGCGCGTCGCTGTTCTTCGCCGCGAAGCCTTCGTCGAAGACATAGCCGGTGACGACGACGTCGCCCTTGGCGCCGAGCGCCTTTTCGACGTCGGTGAGTTCGACGGCGCGGGTGAAGCCTTGCGCCTCAAGATCGGCGGCGAAATTCCAGAATTCGAGCGCCGCGTCGATCTCGCCCTGCAGCG
>WRPF01000246.1 GCA_009773335.1 Caulobacteraceae bacterium | reverse complement strand
CCTCGCGCTCTCGCGCCAATCCGGCGCCAGCAGCGCGAGGCTTTTTTGTGCGAATTCTTCAGGCGTTTTGAGCGTCATCGGATCTTCGCCGGGCATCGCCTGAGCGCGCATGCGCGTGCGCAGCGGACCTGGATTGGCGAGCATGACGGTCACGCCATCGCCGGCGGCCTCAGATGCATAAGTGCGGGCCATCGCTTCGAGCGCCGCCTTCGAGATCGCGTAAGCGCCCCAGAACGGCTTCATGGTCTCGCGATGCGCCGCCCCTGAGGTAATGAAGAGGACGCGTCCGGCGCCTGACGCGCGCAAGAGCGGATCAAGTGAACGGATCAGACGCCAGTTCGCGGTGACGTTGACCGCCATGACGCGGTTCCAGTCCTTCGGGTCGACGTGCGCGAGCGGCGACAGAGATCCCAGAATCCCCGCATTGCCAACAAAGACGTCGAGCTTGCCCCAGCGTTCGAACAGCGCCGCGCCGAGACGGTCAAGCGCGTCGAAGTCGGCCAGATCGCAGGGAACGAGCGTCGCCTGTCCGCCCTGCGCGCGGATTTCATCGTCGAGTTCTTCCAGCGCGCCCTGCGTTCTCGCCAGGGCGATGACATGCGCGCCGTCGCGCGCGAGTTCGAGCGCGAGGGCGCGTCCAATGCCGCGCGAAGCGCCGGTGACAAGTGCGATGCGGACGGGCTTCACGCAGGGATCTCGGGAATCATCTCGTCAACAGCGACATCCAGGCCTGGAGGATCGAGCGTCACGCGACCTTCCTTGACGATGGCGACGACGATCTGATCGGCTTGCCGGCGATAGTGCAAGATCAGCCGTCGGCTAAGGTCTACGACGAGATAATGCTTGACGCTCGCGAGCCGAAAATAATCGCTGAGCTTCGAATTTTTGTCGAAGCTGCGAGAAGAGGGCGAGATGACTTCGACGATGACGACGGGCGAAGGCGCCAGGAGCGAATCCGCTGGCACAGGATCGCCGCAATTAATCAACCCGTCTGGTTCGTAAACGGTGTGATCGTCGATTTTTACGCC
>WRPF01000245.1 GCA_009773335.1 Caulobacteraceae bacterium | reverse complement strand
ACTCGGCGCGCGCCTCACCTCGACGAGCGGCTGAGAGCTGAGCTGTTTTACGGATCGCGCTTGCTCGTCCCCGCGCCGGTCCTTGCCGAGCTTCGCTACGGCGCAGCGAAAAGCGTGGCGCCCGAGAGGAATCATGCGCGACTCGACGACTTCCTCTCGGCCGTTCCCGAAATCGCGGCGTTCGACGCTGATGACGCGCGCGCCGCAGGCGACATTCGCGCTTATCTTGAAGGTCATGGAAATCCGATCGGCCCCTATGACGTTTTGATCGCCGCACAAGCGCGCGGGCGCGGTGCCGTTCTCGTCACCGCCAACCGCCGCGAGTTCGACCGCGTGCCGGGCCTGATGGTGACGGACTGGAACGATCGATGAGGCGGCTGCTCGCGACTGCTCGTCACCCCGCTTGCGCGGCGTCGGCGCAAGCCTGCGCATAGGCCCAATCGAGCCACTCCGTCAGCAGCGCCACGTCGGCGGTTTCCACCGTCGCGCCGCACCAGATGCGAAAGCCTGGCGGCGCGTCGCGATAGGCGCCGAAATCATAGCCCGCGCCCTCGCTTTCGATCATCGCGACCATCTTCTTGGCGAGCATCGCCTGCGCGTCGGCGCCCTTCGCCGCGCTCTCTTTAGAAAAGACAAGGCAGACGCTGGTGTTCGAGCGGGTCGCGGGGTCCTTGGCGAGGAAATCGATCCAGGGCGTTCTTTCAACCCAGTCGCCGACCGCCTGCGCATTGGCGTTCGAGCGCGCGAACAGCGCCTCAAGCCCGCCGATCGATTGCGCCCAGGACAACGCGTCGAGATAATCTTCGACCGCGAGGAGCGAGGGCGTGTTGATCGTCTCGCCCTGGAAAATCCCTTCGTTCAGCTTGCCTTTTTTGGTCAGCCGGAAAATTTTGGGCATCGGCCAGGGTGGCGCATAGCTCTCGAGCCGCTCGACAGCGCGCGGCGAGAGAATCAGCATGCCGTGCGCGGCCTCGCCGCCGAGAACCTTTTGCCAGCTATACGTCGTCACATCGAGCTTGGCGAAGTCGAGCGGC
>WRPF01000244.1 GCA_009773335.1 Caulobacteraceae bacterium | reverse complement strand
TCAATGTTCGGCGAACTTCAGGTTCTGCGGTCATTAATCCTTTTCCCTCGACAAGATAGCTCCACGCGGCCCGCGCCTTTCGACGCCGCTACTCGCTTACTATAGCTTGTCGATAGACTATACCAGTTATATGGTCAAGCCAGGGGTCGGGCCCCATCGGCGAGCGAAAGCAAAATGACGATGCTGCGAGAGATTTTTTCCAAGGACCACGACATCGACGCGATCGTTTCCGCCTTGAGCGCGCTGCGCCGAGCGTCGCAGGCGCAGCGTTACGGAAACGCCGCGCCGCCGCAGCTCCCGTCGAAATACGTCATGGCGTCGATTGTGGAGGGGATCACTGCAGCTCTTTATCCCCGGCATTATGGGCCGCCCGAACTGCCCTTCGACAGCACGGACGAATTCATCGCGTCGACGCTAAAGACTTGCCTTGGGGGCCTACGCGAACAGGTCCGGCGCGAGTTCGCGCTTTTCCCGAGCGATGCGTCGGACGAACAGACGCGGCTGCGCCCAACGGACATCGTCGACGCCTTCGCGCGTGCGATTCCGCGCGTACGCATGCTGCTCGACGCCGACATCCGCGCGGCTTATGCCGGCGATCCGGCCGCGAAAAGTCTCGATGAGATTATTTTTTGCTATCCTGGCGTCGCCGCCTTGATCAAACACCGGCTGGCGCATGAACTCTATCGACTCGGCGTTCCGATGCTGGCGCGCATCGTCGCGGAAATCGCGCATTCGCAGACCTGCATCGACATTCATCCGGGCGCCGAGATCGACCAGGGCTTCTTCATCGATCACGGCACCGGCGTCGTCATCGGCGAAACGGCGCGCATCGGCAAGAATGTGCGGCTCTATCAGGCGGTGACGCTTGGCGCCAAGCGCTTCGACGTTGATGAAAACGGCGCGCTCGAGAAAGGCAAGCCACGCCACCCGATCCTCGAAGACGACGTCGTGATCTACGCCGGCGCGACGGTGCTCGGCCGCATCACCATCGGCCGCGGATCGACGATCGGCGGCAACGTCTGGCTCACGCACTCCA
>WRPF01000243.1 GCA_009773335.1 Caulobacteraceae bacterium | reverse complement strand
GGCAACCCGGCGCGTGTCAGCGCGGCGAGCGTCTCGAGATCCTGGATCCCGTTCTCCGCCAGCACGTCGAGCCGCTTCACGCCGTGGGCGGCGAGCTTGGCCACCGCCTCGCGCAGCGAGGTGGTGTCGTCGGCGCCCGCGGTGACGACACCGTCGCCGATCAAGAGGACACGCACGTGCCCGCCCGCGTTGCGCGCCGCGAAGTCGAGCGCTTGCCGCAGATCCGAGGCGCCGAGCGCGTCGCGCGCGAGCAGTTTGCCCTTGTCGCGCAACCCGAACCCACTCGCCGGGCCGTCGTAGATCTCTTCCGCCGTCTGATCGAACGCGATCACGCGTAGCGCGACATCCTTGCCGGCACGGCGCTGCAGCTCCGCGACCAGCGCGCCCAGGCGTTCGATCTGGGCGCCGAAGCCAAGCGCGCGCGAGGCGCTGGTGTCGAATAGCACCGTGAGCCCGTCGATCGGTGTCTCGGGCAGGGCGAGTTGCGGAGCGACGCGGGCGATCAAGAGTTTGCCGCTGCGCAGCGCGACTTGCTTCTGCCACGGCAGACGCACCTCGACATCGGCGACGGGCGTGAAGTCCTCTGCCTTGAGCCGCAACTGTCCGGAGGACGTGCGCGCACGCGCGGTCGATTCCTGTCCGGTCGCGGAGTTGGAGCCGACGCGCACATCGATCGCGATCCGATCGACCTCGGGCAAGCCCCCCAGGCGGATTCGGTACTGGTCGTCGTGGCGCTCCAGCTCCTCGGAGTACGAGACGATGATCTCCTTGTTCGCGTTCGGTTCGATCGGGAACACACGCGCGGAGAACTGGTTGCCCGCGTTCTTCTCCAGGAGCGCCGGGTCCTGCTTGCGGTGCAGGAAGTCTTCGTAGACCTGCTGCGCGCGCCGGCGCTCGACGATCTCGCCCTCCTGGAAGTCGTCGCCGACGCGCATCGCGAAGCGCGAAATCGCCGCGCGCGCTGGCAGTGCGATCTCGAAGCGCCCCTCGCGTCGACGCGATTCGGGATTGTGGAAGGTCAGGTGCAGTTCCGTGAACGCC
>WRPF01000242.1 GCA_009773335.1 Caulobacteraceae bacterium | reverse complement strand
GAATGGCGAGACGCTTCGATCAGAGACGAAAGAAACAATCGACGACGGTTCCGCGCCGTGGGCAGGTGCGATCACGCGAATACTCGACGATTGGCGCGGCGCATTGGGTACTGCGCCATCGGCGATTGGTCTTGCCGCGCCGGGTCTCGCCGCGAGGAATGCGCGATCGATTGCATGGATGCCGGGCCGGATGCAGCGGCTCGAGGGCCTGAATTGGACGGAGGCGCTCGGCGGTGGCGTGGTCCGCGTGTTGAATGACGGGCACGCCGCGCTGCTTGGCGAGGCGTGGCGCGGAGCGGCACGGGGCGCGCGGAACGCGGTAATGCTAACGCTCGGGACGGGAGTGGGCGGCGCGGCGATGTGCGACGGACGTCTGTTGCGCGGCACAATTGGGCGTGCCGGGCATGTCGGCCATATGAGCCTCGATCCGAACGGACCGCCGGACATTACGGGCACGCCGGGAAGTCTCGAGGATGCGATCGGGAATTGCACATTGGAGGCGCGAAGCGACGGGCGATTCAAGGACACTCAGGAAATGTTAGCTGCGGCGCAACACGGAGACGAAGAGGCCGGGCGCATTTGGGCGCGTTCGATACATGTGCTCGGAGCGGGAATCGTATCGTTGATCAATCTTTTCGATCCGGAGATCGTCGTCTTGGGCGGCGGCGTTGCCAAGTCAGGAGAGGAATTGTTCGGGCCGCTGCGGGGGTACGTGGAGCGGCACGAGTGGCGTCCGGGGGGGCATGCTGTCAAACTTGCGCCGGCCGAGTTGGGTGAGAACGCGGGGGCGCTTGGCGCGGCGCGGTATGCAATGACTTTCGGAGACGATGTTTGATGGGGCCGGCGACGGATTACTTGGACGCTTGCGAATCGATTTCGGCCCGCGTGCGCGAGCAGCACGACACGATTCGCCGGGCCGCGGACTGGTTCGCCGCGACGATTCTCGCAGGGCGCATGGTGCACGTCTTCGCCGCTGGTCACAGCCGGATCATGGTCGAGGAAATGTGGCCGCGATATGGATCGTTTCCGGGATTCAACCCGATCG
>WRPF01000016.1 GCA_009773335.1 Caulobacteraceae bacterium | reverse complement strand
CGGACGCACCATCGCCAATCGCACCCGAGGACTCCTGCGCAAACGCCGGAAACAACGGAGCCACAAACACAACAGCCAATGCTGTCGCACCTATAAGACCCAAGCCTTTACCCTTGGTCGTCCTCATCTCTTCCTCCCTCAGAACCGTCTACGCGGATGACCGAATGTACGCATATGTGAGCGATATGTCCATATTCTGTCACATTCGGTCACGACTGGGCGCGCATCCATGCGCTCATGTGCCATTTCCGACACGCTGGGGACCGCCACGCGTTGCTTTCCGATTGCCCGAGATTCATCGACGCCTGACGCGCCTGAAGGGACGCGGGCGGCAGGCAGTTTCTCCTGGAAGCTGGTCACGCAGTCGCAATGGCCGCGCCGGGACGCGCGCGCTGGCGTTGCAGTCCAGCCGAGGCGATCAATCCTCGGCGATTACAACTTCCACATTGGCCTTCTCAAGCATGGCGCGGTCCTTTGCGCCAATGCCGGAATCGGTCACCACCACATCGATCTCCGACAGCGTGCAGAGCACGAGCCCCGTGCGACGGTCGAACTTGGAACTGTCGGCCAGCACGATGAGCTTCTCAGCGCGCGCCATCAGTCTTCGCTCGGCGCGTATTAGAATGGAATCCGCCTGCAGAAGCCCTGCCGGCGCGAGCGCCTGCGCGCCCATCAGCATCTTCGACGCAAAGCACTCCGCAGTGCCGTCATCTTCGAACGGCGACAGGATGATGTTCTGCTCCCGGAATATCTCGCCTCCCGGAACCAGAAGTCGCGTGCGCGGCGCAAGCAGGAGTTGCTCCACGATCGGCAAGGAATTCGTCAGGACTTGAAGGTCGAGATCCGCCAGAAACGGACACAGCATGGCGGTCGTCGACCCGCCGTCAATGACGATGGTGTCTCCGGATTCAACCAGCCCCGCGGCAGCCCGTGCGATGGCGCGCTTTTGCGCCACATTAATCTGTTTGTTGCGCGCCAGGGGCGCGCCGGCCAGGTGGGAGGCGCTGGTTTCCGGTCGCTCGACCCCGCCATGCACACGCTTGAGCGCCCCGTCGTCGGCAAGCTGCTTGAGGTCGCGACGCACCGTCGCTTCCGACGCGCCCACCAGCGCCTGGAGCTCCTGCACCGAGGCGAACGGCTCCTGGCTCAGCCGGTTGAGGATTTCCCGTCGTCGTTCGCTCTGACGCATGCTGCTTGCCCTGCCCTAATTCGTCTTCGCGCGCCACACAGCACGGAGCCGGCGGCGATTTCGACCGGAGGCCAGCACGCCGTCACCCTCAAGACGGTAGCCAGCGGGAGGCTCGATAATGCCTGACATGCCCTGCGGCAACGACACCTCCACGTCGAGGTCGTCAGCCACTCGCTTTATTGCAACGGCCACATCCCCATTGACCGTGGGAAATATCCCGTGCGCGAAGTCGAGATCGCCGAGATTCGGCCGAATCCGGACCCGGGCAAACCCCGGCGCCGCCGGCATTACGCCAAGCACGTGACGCGACAACTGCCATGTCGGCGTCGCGGAAAACCCGTGCGCGAGACTGGTGTGCGGTTCAAAGCCCTCCCACAAAGTCGTCGCCCCTCTCGACGCCATGCCGCCGTAGCGTTCCCGCATCAGCGCAAGGGCAAGGTCCAGGCGACCCGCCCTGGCGAGAGCCTCATAGACGAAATGGCTGAAAAAGGTATTCGCGAGAACGATGTCGATTTCCGGATCGAACGGTTCGCCGACCAGGGTGACCGGCGGCGCCGGCGTCAACCGCAGGCGGGCGCGGTCGCCGATCGCCTGCGCGAGCACGGTCATCCGTTCCTGCGTCAGATCGGCCCAGAGCATCATTGCGGCGTTCGCGTGCTGGGAGACGCGCCGCTCAAGCGCGCCGGTTTGCGGATCCACGACATCCACATAGACCGAACGCTCCTCGTCCCAGTGCGCCTCCAGAGCGCGCGCAAGTCGTTCGGCATTTCCCGCAAATTGCGCCGCACGCCCCGGCCACCCGAGCGCAATCGAAAGTCGCCCTGCAATGCGCAGCGCCCCGAGCAGCTCGGCGTTCAGCACCGTTGCAAATCCGGTCCGCCCGACCGCCGCCCAGTCCTGGAAATGCCAGTACGGCAGATCCGCGATGCGGCCATCTTCACCCTGCAGACGCTCAAACCAGCCGATCGCCTTGAGCAACGCGGGGAAAAGCTCAACGAGAAGTTCGCGATCTCCCGAATGATCGAAGTGATCGGCGACGTTGAATATCCATTGCAGGGTGAAGTCCGGAATGAGCCAGCCAAATCGCCGGTGGTCGCCCGGCGCGAACATCTCAAGCAGTCCGTCCGGACGCTGACTCTCCGCTGCAGAGCGAAGGAAGTGGCGGTTCAGCTGGTGGATCTGCGGCCCGTAAACGGCCTCGCCGACAAGATGCTCAACGGTCGCGTCCCCAAGCCACTGGCGCTGTTCACGTGAGGGGCAATCAATCCACCCATCATGCATGCAGAGATCAATGGTCTTTCGTCCAAGACCCCACAGATGCGTCAGCAGCGCATCGGAGCATTCAAACTGTCCCGAAGGCCGCGCCGGAAATCGAGTGGCGACAACGCCGAGATTCCGCACCTGCACGCCCTGCGGCGCCTCGCGTACGGTGAGTTGGAGCCAGCGCACCGCATCCCACTCGAATGTCTCGAACACCTGACGCCCGGCGCGCGCCACATAACGCGAGACGTGCGCATCGAGCCCGAGCAATGGCTTGCGTTCGATCCGCGCGGTTTCACCAATTCCGCCGGGCTCGAACTCTCCCGGCAGGCGCTCCGAAACGACGATATCGAAGACTTCCCCGCCCCGTGCATGGATTTCCAGCGTCGGACGCCCCGCCTGGATCTCGGCAAAGTCAAACAGGATGGCGACGCCTCGCCCCGGCGCCGTCACGATCCGCGCACCGTCGGCGCCGGCTCGCGCAAGAACGGCGCACTCCGCTTCCACCTCGGCGAGACGCGACCCAAGCGGTTCCGCGTAGGCCTGTTCGATGATCGGCGCCGCACGTACTTCGACGTCGCGCGCCCAGGCGATCGCGACCGGCGGCACAAAGACTTCAGACTGTTGCGGCATCTCGGAGAGCTTCAGCAGCGGATAGGGGCGCGTGACCGCGCCGCCGAAGCGCGCCTCTGGCCCGCCGCCGCCGGCCGTCAGTATTTGCACTTCGTCCCAATGCGTATCGTCGAATCCCGCCTGCGACCACCCCACCGGAAACCGCCGCGCATCAATGGACTCCACGAAGCCCAGCCCCGAATTGACTTGCGGCGTGTCCGTGTCCCACGCATCGCAGTCATAGGCGCGCCAGTCCAGATCGGATCTGAGCATCACGCTCGCGCGATTGTCGTCCGGCGCGCCGAAGCCAAGTTCGCCGTCAATCCAGAGCGCGCCATCGCCAAATGTTTCACGCCAATGGCCGTGCACGCCTTCATAGAAAGCCGTATCGGCGCCGTAGGTGTGAACCAGAAGGCCAATCACATTTTCCCCTGCGCGAAAGCAGGAGACATCCTCGTAGCGGTCATACCGTTGGAACAACGGCGAACACCGCACCGGCCCGCGACCGATACGAGCGCCGTTGATGAAGAGCTGGTACTTGCCGTCGCATGTCACGTCGAGCCAACCGCGATCCGGCCGGCAATCAAGATTTATGCGGCGGCGAAAGAGAAACCAGCGATTGAGGCCGTCCGATCGCGGCGGCGCGCCGCGGATCGCGGAAAAAAAGCCATCCGCGTCGATCTTCTGCTTGGAGGTCCAGATGAACGGCGCGCGCGCTGATGAGGCGCGAGACCGGCTCGTCGGAGGGTCGGCGTTCATCCCGCTCTATCTCACGAACGCAATGGTATTACCGCCGTCCACATTGAGGATGTTCCCCGTCGACTTCGCCGAGCGCTCACCGGCAAAGAAAGCGACCGCCTCTGCGACGTCCTCTGGCAAGACCGATCGTTGCAGCAGTGAACGCTTGCGATAGAACTCCTCCAGGTCCGTGTCCTCGATACCATATGCAGTGGCGCGTTCCGCGCGCCAGCTCCCGTTCCAGATCTGCGAGCCCTTTATGACAGCATCGGGGTTCACCGCGTTCACGCGAATGCCGTGCGGCGCACCTTCCAGCGCAAGGCACCGTGCAAGGTGAAGCTCGGCAGCTTTCGCCGAAGCGTACGCTGAGGCGCCGGGGGTCGCGGCGAGCGCGTTCTTCGAGACCACGAATACAATGGACCCTCCACCCTGACCCTTCATGATCTTGAATGCTTCGCGCGCGGCCAGGAAGTAGCCATCGCCCAGAACCGCGAACGTGGCGCGCCACTGGTCAAGCGTCGCCTCCTCGATGGGCGCCGATGACGCAAGACCGGCGTTTGCGACAAGGATATCAAGACCGCCGAATTCAAGCACGCACGCCTGGAATGCCTCCTCCACCAGAGATTCGCTTGTTACATCCATCGTGAGACCGGCCATGCGATCGCCATCGCCGCGCGCCTTGAGTTCGGCGAGCGCCTCTTCAAGCGAAGACTGCGACCGGTCCGCCAGAAAAACACAGGCTCCATCTTCGAGCAGTCGCGCGGCGATCGCCCGCCCGATGCCGCCTGCGCCCCCTGTGATCAGGGCGATGCGTCCCTGGAGCGGCAACGGCGCCGGCATGCGCTTCAATTTTGCCTCCTCAAGCAACCAGTACTCGATATCGAACGCCTCCTGTTCGGGAAGGCCGCAGTAGCGCGACACCGCCTCAGCCCCGCGCATGACGTTTATTGCGTTGCCGAAGAACTCACCCGCGATCCGGGCCGTGGCCTTGTCCTTGGCAAACGAGATCAATCCGACGCCCGGCACGGCGACAAGCACCGGATAGGGATCGCGCATCGCGGGGCTATCGGGCCGTCTGCATCGCGCATAGTACGCAGCGTAGTCGTCGCGATAACGACGAATGGCGGCAGTCATGCCGTCAACATCGGTGTCCGGACCGATGACGAGCGGGCGGACCTTCGTGCGCAGGAAATGGTCCGGGCAAGAGGTGCCTATGTTGGCGAGCCGCTCCAGGCCGGCGCTGCAGACAAACTCCAGCGCTTCGGGGGAATCCACCAAATGTCCCACCTTTGGTGATGCTTCGGAGAGCAACGGGCGCAGGCGCGCCATCGTGCTGACGGCCGCAACCCGGCGCGCCGCTTGTTCCATGACGGCGACTAGGGCGCCGCCAAAGGCGGCCCCGTTGCCCAGATGCGCATTCACGAACCCGGCCGCCCGGCCGATCGTCTCGATCGTCGACTCGTAACAGTCCCTGGACGTGTCGCCCCAGGTGACCAGACCATGGTTCTGCAGCACGACGCCCAGCATCTTTGGCCTTGCATGAGCCAAGGCGGCCAGTTCGCGTGCAAGCTCCCATCCGGGGCGCCGCCACGCCAACCATCCGATCGCATCGCCGAACACCTCTCGCGTGAGGGCCTTTCCGTCCCTCGACGTTGCGAGCGCGGTGATCGCATCTGGGTGCATGTGATCGACGTGGGCGTATGGCAACAACGCGTGCAGGGCAGTGTCGATTGAGGCGGCGCGCGGGTTCAGGTTGAAAGTGCAATGCGCCAGATATCCGGTCATGGCGTCTTCCTGGTCAACGCCCCGATAGCGCGTGTCGAGCTGTTGCAAACGCGCAATATCCAGGGTCGCAAATCCAGACGTCTCGATGGATCCCAGGTCGCCGCCTGACCCCTTCACCCAAAGGACGGTCGTCGGCTCACCCGTCAGCGGGTCGTCAGATGCGATCTTCGCCGAGGTGTTGCCCCCGCCAAAATTGGTCACCGCCAGGTCGCTCCCCAGCAGACGCGAGCGATAGACAAGCAGATCGGGCTCGCTCATCGCGCCGCAGTCTTCGGGGCGCCATCGTGATTTAGGCGCGCTGAGCGGCGTCGCGCCTTTCGAGGGCAGGCTCCCATCCATCCGCGCGCTCCGTTCACAGTCCGTTCGCGCTCAACCATAGCAAGGCGTTCGCTCACGGACAATCACACTCTTGCACATATTGCGCTTTTTCGATCATTTCTGGTTTCGACATCCGCTTCCGGGTGCGATCCGTCGCAGATGCCCGATGCGGCGGCGAACTCGTTTCCCTCGGCCGGGCTAGGTCGGCCGGGTGCGGGCTGCATGCAACGGCTGCCACGCTTCCGGTCGCCGGATGCCGGTCGTTCGTCGCGGCGGATCCACGATCGCCGGAAAAGGCGCACCCTTGATCGCTGAGTGCGTTCCAGCGCGCGTGACGCCCTCTTGAATTCCTCCGGTCGCCCGCCCGACGGCGGGATATCAAGCGAGGAACAAGTCATGCGCGCGCGCGCCAATTTCACCACTCCTTCCGGCAGCTCCATTGCCACCGTTCCCGGGCGGGCTCCCGGCCGCACCAACCTCTTCCTTACCGCCGCTCTCGCCAGCGTCTTTTCGGGATCGGCATTCGCCCAGGACGCCGCCGAACCGCCGACGCCGCCGGAAGACGAGACCATCGTCGTCACGGGATCGCGCATCCCGCGCCCCGGCTTCACCTCCAACAGCCCCATCGCGACCATCAACAGCGAAGAGCTCGAGCTGACGATGCCGGTGGATGTCGAACAGGCGCTGCGCGCGATGCCGCAGTTTCTCTCCGGCAACAGCTCCAACCTCAACAACGGGTCTTCGGGCACATCGACCGTCGATCTCAGGGGCCTGACCACGCCGCGCACACTCGTCCTCGTGGACGGGAAACGCATGGTCGGTTTCGACCCGAACGGCCTTGTCGATGTGACCGCGATCCCCGTGTCCATGCTCGAACGCGTGGACATCGTCACCGGCGGCGCCTCGGCGGTCTACGGGTCGGACGCCATGTCCGGCGTCGTCAACTTCATCCTCAAGGACGATTTCCACGGCGCCCAGTTCGACGCCGACTATTCGGTGACCGACCATCAGGACGGCCGGCGCAACGCCTATGGCGTCACCCTCGGCGCCGAACTCGACAATGGCCGCGGCAACGTCGCGCTCTACATCGGCCACCTCGATCAGGACCAGGTGAACCAGGACGCGCGCAGCTACGGCGCCGTGGCGCTCGATTCCGACACCGGAACGCCTGGCGGCAGCTCGAACAGCATTCCATCCGTGATCGATTCCGGCGGCGGCCAGGTGCAGGTGAACCCCGGGGCGGCGACAGGGTTGTCGAGCACGATCACCCCGTTCAACTTCAACCCGCAGAATCTCTACCAGGGGCCCCAGAACCGCTGGCAGGGTCTCGCGCTAGCCAGATACGAAATCAACGATCTCGTCGAAGCGTACGGACGTTTCCTCTTCTCCTCCTCGACGACGGCCCCCGCGCTCGCATCCACGGCGACATTCGGCTTCACATTCGAAATCCCCGTGGACAACCCCTTCCTGTCCGCGGCTCAATCGAGCTTTCTTGCCGGGGACAATACGCTCGCGCCTTGCACGGTCGGGACCTCGCAGTGCGTGCAGGTCGGCGTGCGTCGTCGCATGCTCGAGCTCGGACCGCGTCAGTATGAATTTGACTACGACACCTACCAGGCGCTCGCTGGCCTCCGCGGCTCGCTTTCGGGCGCGCTCGAGGGATGGTCGTGGGACCTTTCATACGCGCACGGTGAAAACAGCCTGAAGCGGCAACAACGCAATGACATCGACGCCAACCGGGTACAGCAGGCGCTGTTCGCGACCAACACCACTACCTGCGTCGACGCCTCCAACGGCTGCGCGCCGCTCAATCTGTTCGATCCCTCCACGCCAATCTCGGTGGCCGCGCTCGCGTTCATCCGCCTCGACCTGCAGGTGCAATCGCTGACCACGCAGAACTACGTGATCGGCAACATGACCGGAAACCTCGGCTCGTTCCGGAGTCCGCTCGCACAATCGCCCATCGAGGTTTCGTTCGGCGCCGAACACCGGCGCGAGACGTCGGATTTCCGACCCGACGCGGCGTCCGCGAGCGGCGTTTCGCCTGGCTTTGGCCAGACCTTGCCCGTCTCCGGCGAGTACGACGTCAGCGAATACTACGGCGAAGCCCTTGTGCCGCTGGTCGAGAACGCCCCCTTCGCGCGCGCGCTCAATCTCGAGCTGGGCTACCGCGTGTCCGACTATTCGTCCTCCGGCGAGGTCGACAGTTACAAGTACGGCCTCGAATGGCGCCCCTTGGAGGAGCTGCGCTTCAGGGGGATGTTCCAGCGCGCTGTCCGGGCGGCGAACCTCGCCGAACTCTTCACGCCGCTCACGCCGGGAACCGGCAACCTGACGGTCGATCCCTGCGCACTGACGCCGCTCTCGTCCGGGCCGCTCTACACGCTGTGTCTCGCGACGGGCGCGCCGGCGGCGCGTCTCAACGCCGGCACGGTGCCGGGTCCGATCTCCGGACAGATCAACAATTTCGTCGGCGGCAGCACAACGCTCGATCCGGAAAAATCCGACACCGTGACGTTCGGTTTTGTCGCTGAGCCGTCGTTCCTCGAAGGCCTTTCCCTCACCCTCGACTACTACGATATCAAGATCGAGGATGCGATTGCGCTGCGTCCCGCCTCGGACATCCTCGCAGGATGCTACAGCGCCGCGCGCAACCCCACGGCGAACCCCGCAGTTGCGGACTGTCTGTTGATCCGTCGCAACACGCTGTCGGGCGATCTGAGCGGCGATCTCCAGTTCGGCGTCGTGCAGGCGTTCCAGAACATCGCCGAGATTGAAACCTCCGGCCTCGACCTCGGGGTGCGATACCGGCTGGACCTTGAGGCGCTGGGCCACCCGGGTTGGGGAGACGTCACGTTCAGCTTCGAGGGCACGCACGTGTTCGACGCGGACTACAAGCCAAGCCCGTCAAGCGCGACGATCTCGTGCGCAGGCAAGTACGGTCAGGTGTGCGGGCTTCCGTCCACGGCGACCGGATCGGTGGGCGGCCCAAACCCCGAGGACCGCTGGGTGCAGCGCACGACCTGGTCGGTGGGGCCGTTCGACCTCTCGTATCGCTGGCGTCACCTGAGCGAAGTGACGCTCGACGCGGGTACGGGCGGCATTCTCGATCGCTTCTCGAAGATCGAGGCCTACGACTACGTCGACCTCGCCTTCGGCTGGGATGTCACCAAGGCACTTCAGCTCAATGCAAGCGTCTCAAACGTCCTCGACAAGGATCCTCCGCTCATCGGCAACGATACGGGATCGACAACCTTCAACAGCGGAAACACCTACCCCGGCACCTACGATGTTCTGGGACGGGTCTTCACCGTCGGCGCCACTGCGCGGTTCTGATCTGACGGTCCCGCATGCACATCGGCGCATGCGGGACCGAGGTAGCCAGCGCAATCCGATCCGGATTTCCGGCCGACGCTGCTTTCAAACGCCAGGGCGTCCACAGGTTCCACCGGACGAACGGCTGGCCCTCCCCGTCGCGCACGCCGCCGCCGCAGGTTCCTCCGTTGGCCCTCATTCCCAAGGGGGCGATTGCAATGTTGCGACGAACCGGCGCCTCGGCGCGACGAATGGAGCAGTCTGTGCGATCGGGCGCGGTATAGTGGTCCGGGAAATTCCCGGCCAGGCGCCTCCTGCCGGAAGACCGCGACGAGAGAGACCAAAGTGAGCGACGCGACAGTTCCTGCGTCTAGGTCAGGAGCCCGGAGAGCGACTGCCCTGCTGCCCGGGTTGTCGCTGATCGCTGTCTTTTGGCTGGGCTATTTTGTCCAGGCCAGCGCGTGGATGGCCATGGATCCCGCAGCGCCGCACCTCGATCTCGTGCTGCGGAGACTGGCCTGCGTGCTTGTCGGCGCAACGACGACGATCGCAGTTCATCTGGCGACCGTCGCGATAGGAGGTCCCCTGAGGAAGCGCGCCATTGTGGCGGGCGCAGGCGCCGTCACGGGATGGCTCGTATTTTGCGCGAGCAGCGTTGTTGTTTTCTATCTGATTGATCCCGTATCGCCGAGCATGAACCTGCGCGAGGCCTTCCTCACCTACCTCCTGCAGTTTTCATGGGTGTTTGCAGCCTGGCTCAGCGCCTACCTCGCCATGCACGCGCTCCTGGATCTTGCGCGCGAACGGGAGCGCACCGCGGCCGCGCACCTCATGGCGCAGGAAGCGCAGCTCAACATGCTGCGCTACCAGCTCAACCCGCATTTCCTGTTCAATACCCTGAACGCAATCTCATCCCTGGTGCTCGACCGACGCAACGACGAGGCCGAAACCATGCTGCTGCGGCTTTCGCGCTTCCTGCGCCACACCGTGGACTCAGACTCCTCGCACATGTCGACGCTCGGCGTCGAAATGGCGGTGCAACGCGAATATCTCCAGATCGAGAAGGCCCGCTTCGGCGAGCGGCTGACTGTTTCGTGCGACGTTCCCGAAAGCCTGCGCGACTGCCTTGCACCGAGTCTGCTCCTCCACCCGATCGTGGAAAACGCGATCAAACATGCAGTGGCGCAATCGGACCGCGCCACGCGGCTCTGGATCGGCGCTCAATCGCATGGTGATCGCCTTCTCCTCTTTGTCGAGGATGACGGACCGGGCCTTGCCGGGACCGACTGCCGGCAAGGGATCGGTTGGCGCAACACACGGGAGCGACTGGACACGCTCTATGGCGCACACGCGACCATGCGGGTCAGCGCCGGGCGCAAAGGCGGGGTCCGCGTAGAACTCGAATTGCCCTTGGAGCGTGCGCAATGAACAGGCTTTCGGTCCTTGTGGTCGACGACGAGCCGCTCGCTCGCCGACGGTTGCAGCTTGCGCTCGCAGAGCTGAACGATGTGCACTGCGCGGGCGCCGCGGGGGACGGTGAGGAGGCCTTGCGCCTCATCGGGACCCTTTCGCCCGATGTCGTTCTGCTCGACGTCAAGATGCCGCTGCTCGACGGATTCGACGTGGTGCGATCGCTGGGTGGCCGTGGCCCGGAGTTCATTTTCGTCACCGCCTACGACCACTTCGCCGTGCGCGCGTTCGATGCACGCGCTATCGACTATCTCCTGAAGCCAGTCGAGTTTGATCGCCTCGCTCTGGCGATCGACCGCGCCCGGAGCGCCCGATCCTCCCGTGAAGCGCGCGTGCGGGTCCAGGAGCTGACGGAAGTCATGGAGATCCTGCGCCAGGACGCCCGAATGCCGACACAGAAGCGCTACGAGCGGGAGTTCTGGCTGAAGGACCGCGGGCAATGGCTGCGGGTGCCGGTGGACACGATCGACTGGATCGAGGCCGAGCGGGACTACATGCGGCTGCACTGCGGCGCGCGAAGTCACCTCATGCGGATCACGATGAGCAGCCTGGAAGCGGCGCTCGACCCCACAGAGTGGCTGCGGATACATCGCTCCGTGCTTGTGCGCCGGAGCCGCGTGACGGCGTTGAGACGCACCCAGACGGGCGGGCTCATGTTGCGCGCATCGAGCGGCGTCGAAATGCCTGTGGGTCGCGCATACATGCAGACGGTCGTGCGGCAGATGCACCCTTCCGGCCGCGCCGGCGACAACTGACTCCGCGCGAGCGGCGACGCGCCGAAAATGATGCGCGACGTTTCGGGCATCGCGCATCAAGGGGTTTCGGATTGGACGTTACACAACGTCTGCATCCTTGATAGCGGGTCCCGCCCGCGCCGCACGACCGATGCGACGGGATGCGCGACCGATGAGACCGACGTAGATGCAGCGCGTCCATCGACATGCGCATGCCAGCAACGGCGCAGTGGCGCATGAAAATCACGTTGGCGTGGATGAAACCGGCGGGGGGCCGCGGGAGGGCGGCTGGACTGGCGTCACGGGATCCGGCGGCGCACGACCCGCAGTCTGGTCGACTGACGCCTGTTCGCCAGACGACACCTGAAGCGGCATGTCGAGCACTACGCTCAAACCACCTTCGGGCGACCTGGCAAACGCGATCGACGCCGCGCCGCCGAACGCCGCCTCAAGACGCTCGCGCGTATTGCGCAGCCCGATGTGCACCCCGGCGCTAGTATCCTTTGCGATGCCCGGGCCGGAATCGTCGACGCACAGACGGAGTCTGCCGCCGGAGTTGCTGCCGCGAAGGGCGATCGTCCCGCCTCGCGGCGCTGGCGCTATCGCATGCTTGACGGCGTTTTCCACGAGCGGTTGCAGGATCAATGAAGGCACCAACGCGTTTTCCAGCGACTCCGGCACCTCCCAGATCAGCTGCAGACGGTCCCCGAACCGCGCTTGCTCGATCTCCAGATAGAGTTTCTGCACCTGCAGCTCATCGCCGAGCGGGGCCAGCTGTTCGGGGTCGATGTCGATGGCATGTCGCAGAAAGCGCGACAGGCGCAGGATCATCTGCTCGGCGTCGACGTTGCGCCCATCGAGCACCAGCGTCGAGATGGCGTTCAGGGTGTTGAACAGGAAATGCGGGTTGAGCTGGTAGCGCAACATCCTGACGTGGGCGTTGAGCGCTGCGGACTGGACCTCCGCCAGTTCCTGCGCCTGCCGCCTGACCCGAAACGCGTATTCCTGGGCGAAGTAGTAACCGGCCCACATGAAGATGAGCCAGCCGAACTGGAGCACATATTCGGTAAATGTCGACCGGCTCACATCAACACCGGCCGTTGCGGTGAAGTACGATTCAATGCGCCGCATCGGCTCGATGGCTACAAGGCTCAACGCAAGGCCGAGCGCGAGGCGGCGGAGCATCGACCACCCTTCAAATCTCGAAAGCGCAAGGTGGATCGCGGTCGTCGCGACTGCGCCCGCGCCGGCGATGGCGGCGCGGCTCGGCATGAAGCTCCAGGCGTATTCAGGTTTCACCTGGATGGCCGCGATCGTGCGCATTGCGAAAACAGCCGTCCAGAAGCATATCTGGAAGATTGCAAAGCTGCGATGTCGCTCCGCAAGGAGGAGCACGCGAGGCGCCTTCGGTGCCGGGGACTGGCGCATGCGCTGATCTTCCTCCAGCCGATACGCTAGTGCGCGGCGGAGCCGGACGTCGTGTCGTTCGTCGCATCGGGAGGGTCGCTCGTCGAAATGTGCCCCCCGGTTGCAGCTCCAACAGCGCCAGCCGTCCGGATCTGCGCCTGCCGTTGTTCCGCCTTGCCACGCCGGACATGCTTAATGCGCCGCTCACGATGGTTGCTGGCCGGCAACGAAGTTTCGCGCACAATTTACTGAAAAGACACGCAAAAAGCCGTCACACCCGAATTCGTCAACGGCTCGGCAACGCCCTTGGCCGATTGTCCTGTTCCAGAACACAACAAGGGGAAGACATGGCCGTGGCCGC
The DNA here is from genome assembly GCA_009773335.1 of Caulobacteraceae bacterium. Lineage (GTDB taxonomy): Bacteria > Pseudomonadota > Alphaproteobacteria > Caulobacterales > Aquidulcibacteraceae > VFBF01. The sequence continues at coordinate 38,398 of WRPF01000016.1, read as the reverse complement.
AAAACGCGCCGTCGCGTCCCGCACCTCGAAGGCGCCGATCACCGCGATCGCGTCGGGCAAGGGCGGCGTCGGCAAGACCTGGCTTTCGGTCTCGCTGGCCTGCGCCTTCGGGCGGACGAACCGGCGCGCGCTCCTTGTCGACTGCGATATCGGCCTCGCCAACGTCGACGTCCAGCTGGGCGTGCGGCCGGAGGCGGACCTTTCCTCGGTCATGCGCGGCTGGCTCGAGCTCGATGCGGCGGTGACGCCCATCCTCGGCGGGCCGGGACGCCCCGGCGGCTTCGACCTTCTCCCCGGCCATTCGGGATCGGGCGCGCTCGCGGGCCTCAAGCTCGAGGAGGTGCACCGCATCGCGCAAGGCATCTCCACGCTCGCGCCGCTTTATGACCGCATCATCCTCGACTGCGCGGCGGGCGTCGATGCGAACGTGATGCGCTTTGCGCGCGCTGCGGACCGGGTCGTCGTGGTGACGACGGAAGATCCCACGGCCCTGACTGACGCCTATGCGTTCCTGAAGCTGCTCCGTCTCGCGCAACCGACGGCGCAGCCGTGGATCATCGTCAATCTCGCGGACACGCGGGCTTCGGGGCGGCGGGTGTACGAGCAACTTGCGAAGGCGACCGAGAGCTATCTCGGCATCCGGCCGCCGCTGGCGGGCGTGATCTGCCGCGATCCGCGGGTGGGCGATTCCATCCGCGCGCAGACGCCGCTGTGCGTGCGCCATCCCCAGAGCCAGGCGTTCGAGGACGTGCTGCGGATCGCCGAAGCGCTCTCCGAATAAGAGAAAATGCCCAGAAACAAATTGCCAGACGGTCTGTAAGCCGGGTTCTGTACGCTTGCGCGTGACGATCATTCCTCTGGACCGCGCATCGCTGCGCGGTTCTCGCGACCTACCCGGATGCGGCCCGCGACAGGCCTTCCGCCCCAAATCGCTTCGGGTTGGATGCATCCCTATTCGGTCTTGCTCCCGGCGGGGCTTGCCGTGCCCCCTTCCTTGCGGTCGGGGCGGTGGGCTCTTACCCCACCGTTTCACCATCGCCTGCGCCCCATAGCTTTCACTTGGGGCGCATAGGCAGACTGTTCTCTGTGGCGCTTTCCCTGAAACCGGCGCTTGCGAACCGGTCCCGGCGGGCGTTACCCGCCGCCGTGTCGACGTGGAGCCCGGACTTTCCTCCCGCACACCCTTTCGAGTTTGTACGCGCGATCGTCCGACCGTCTGGCTCTGCCCATATAGGTCAAGCGCGCCGCCTGCGCCATGGCCGCGCCGGCCGGGACCGCGCGTCTTCAGACGCGCATGGGCGGGCGGCGCCAGACTCCAGCGGAATCTCGCGTGGATGAAAGAGCGGATGCGCGTCTGAAGACGCGCGGTCCCTTCGAGAGTGATTGTCATGACGTGTCGGCGCATTCGGGCGCGAGGTGCGCGCACGCGGCGATGCAATCGTCGGCGCGGGGCGCGACGGGGACGAGGCAGGTGTGGATGCTCTTTTTCTTCAATTGCGCGACAACCCGGGCGATGGCGGGTTCCATGTCGTCGAGGAGTTCACGGAGTTCCGGGAGATCGCGGAGTTTCACCACGCGGGTGAACGCGCGCAGCTTGCCGCGCTTGAAGGCGTAGCGGAATCCCGGCGGCGCGCCGCGCCAGTGACGTCGCGCGAAGGCGCGGCCGCGCTGGTCGCAGCGATCAATCGCGTGGAGAAACACGCAGAGTTTCGCGGCGTAGATTTCCTCCGCGATGTCGGGCCGGAATTTCACGCCGACAAGTCGCGCGACCCAGGCGGCGATCTCCAGCACCCACAGTCGCAGCGACTGGGCGATGGCGTTCACTCTGGCGATGTCGGGTTTCTTGTGGATGATGTGTTTCATGGCTCCTTCGCCTCATGCGAAGGCGCAGGATCTCATGCGGCGGAGTCCGGTCGGATAGATTCACGGTCGGCGTGACTTTTTCCCATGGCGCGCATGAGAGCGTGGGGAAAAATGTGCGGCGACGTGGGGAATCTGTCCCCGTATTTTCCACGCATTTTCAAAGTCGGCGCCCGATGGAGCCTGATCGCTTCAGGTCCTGAGTATCCCCTGCACGGCAGCACGCACGAGCTTTTCCGGCCTGGTCCATGGATAGGCGCTGATCGTGATCAGGTTGTGCGCGATGCCGTTGAGAACGCATAGGAGCAGGTCTGATTTCAACGTGAGTTCGGCTTCGCTCACCTTTTCATCCAGCGCTTTCGCGAGCGTGTCCCGGAAGATGGCGAAGCGCTGCAACAGCGCATCGTTCTGCACGAATACGCTGACGTCCGATTGCGTGAGGCCGCTCGACATAAACACCATGAAGTAGTGATCGCGACGCTTGAGCCAGTATTCGACATATCCGATCGCGATGACGTTCAGCCGCAAGACAGCATCGCGGTCGGCAACGAGTTGGCGGTCCAGTTCGTCAAACAACTCATTGAACACCTGCGCCCAGAGATCGCGCAGGACGTCGATCTTGCGATCGTAATATTTGTAGAGCGTCACCACCGTGCAGCCGGCTTCCTGCGCAAGCCGGCGCATGGAAACGGCGGCGTAGCCTTCTTCGCGAAACAGCTTGAGCGCGCACGCAGCAATGCGCGCGCGCACATCCTCGATGTGCGCCTGCGATCTGGCGGGACGCCCCCTTCCACGGGGCTTGGGATCAGGCGGCGGACTCATCTGCGAAACCTTTAGGCGCACGACCGCGCGCACCGAACTCTTGACAGGGGGATATATTAAAATATAACGCGGTATACTTTAATTGGATGAACCATGCGTTTCCTTGTCGCCACAGCGTCGACAGCCGCCCTCCTGCTCTGCGGGATCGCAAGCGCCGAAGGGGTCGCGGGCGTGACCGGTCGCTGGCGCACGGAGCGACACGGGGCCCTCGTCGACATCCAGGAATGCAGCGACCGTTCGCCCTGCGGCGTGCTTGCGTGGGCGGCCCCGGCGACAACGCGCGGGGTCGTGACCGACCAGCGCAACCCTGATCGTTCGCTTCGGCGCAGGCCCTTGATCGGATTACCCATCCTATGGGGCCTGACTCCAGCGAAAGCCGGTTGGGAAGACGGACGTCTCTACAATCCAGATACGGGGCAAACATTCCGGTCCTCGCTTCGCCTGACGTCTGCCCGCCAGCTGCACGTCACCGGCTGCCTTGGCCCGCTCTGTCGCACCGAGGTGTGGACGCGCGTCACGCCCTCACAACAGAAAGGCCTGTGATGTCGATGGTCTCTGACGACCCCCGTATGGCGGGCAGCGAACTCATTTTCTTCCGGGTTTTCTTCGTGATCGCGGCGCTATGGAACTTCGCCGGCGCCGCGCCTGGCCTCATCGACAGCGCCGGCATGTTTGCGCGCGAGTTTGGCCGCCCGCTGACAGATCCAGTGATGGTGGCTGTCTATCGCGGCGCGTGGGGCACGGCATTGCTCTACGGCTTTGGCTTCCTCATGGTCGCCTACAACCCGCTGCGCCATTCCGGCATCGTCGCGATGGGCGGCGCGGGCAAGGCGCTGTTCGCGTTGAACCTGTTCCACATGCGCCAGAATGGCTGGACCTCCGACTTCGCGATCGTGGTCATTGCCGGCGATGTCCTGTTCGTGGCCATTTTCCTGGCTTACTTCTTCCGGCTGAAGCGCCTCGGTGTCACAATTATGTGACGACATGGTGCAGCGCGGATCACGCGCCTGGCGGATACAATGGCCGGCGGCGCGCGCATTGGCGGCGCGGGAAATCTTGTCCCCACACCTTCTAGCTCCGCGCGATGCCGCGCTTCCCTGCGCGGGACTTCCGCGAAAGCCGGGTTTGCCCCCCGCCCGCCCGCCCCTGCCCCGCTTGCGACATCCCAGCGCATGGAGCGAGGCCGCTTCACTCCCTATGCAGGCCAACCTGAGGCCGCCCGGCGAGCGGCGTCCCGCGAAGAGCAAGAGGAAGTGGATGGCCCTGGGCGTGGGCGCACGTATCGCGGTGCTGGGGCTGGCGCAGGCGTTCATTGGCGTGTGGGTGTATCTCGCGGCGCATGGGAGCGCCGACGCTGCGCGCGCGCCTGCGCTCGACGCCGCCGCACGCCGCGGTCAGGCCGTCTGGCGTGAGAACGGCTGCGCGAGCTGTCATGCGCTTTTCGGCCTGGGCGGGCACATGGGGCCCGATCTCACCAACGTCACGCGCCGGCGCGGACCCGACTACATCGCCGCCGCCCTCACCCACGGCCTCGGGCGCATGCCGCCGCGAGGGCTGGCTCCCGAAGACATCAATGCCGTGAACGCCTATCTCGCCCACATCGACAGCCTCGCGACCTACCCGCTTCCATCGCTGACCCAGGACTCGTTCGGCCAGTTCGGAGCCGGGCAACCCCCCGAGCCGGCTGCCGGGCCGGCTGCCGGGCCGCCCTCCGCAACGGCGCATCCATGAGCGGTTCGCGCGCGCTCCTGCTGGCGGCAGCGGGCGCATTTCTCCTGGCCTGCTGCGCAGGCCTCGCCGGGGCTGTGCGCCTCGTCGTCCCGGACGCAGGTGCGTGGCTTCCGCCGTTCGAGATGCTGCGTCCGCTGCATGAGACGCTGGCGCTCGGAGGTTTGCTGAGCGGCGCCGCAGGCCTCGTCTTGCGCGTCATGTCGGATGCCGGCGGCAAGCCTGCCGGAGCGCCTGTCGCCTGCGTGATGATCGCGTTCGCAACGCTTGGGCCACTCGCCGTTCTTTTCCACCTGGGAAGCGGCCGGGAATACTTCGCCTGGCCGGCGGCGGCGAACGCACTGCTCGGCCTCGCCTTCGCGTTGATCCTGCTGGAGATCGCGCGCGCGTGGCGCTTGCTGTGCGACCGTTCGCCGGAGGGACTGTGGCTCATCGGATTCGGCGCCGTGTTCGTGCTGGCGAGCGCGATTGAATCGGCGCTCTGGATCCTGCCGTCGGTGTCCGGCGACGTCGTCCGCGACCTCTCGGTGCAATGGCACAGCATCGATACGCTGTTTGCGGGGCTGAACGCGTTTCTCTACGGATGCGGCGTGCTGATCGTCAGCGGCAAGCCCAAGCCCTTGCGCAGCGCGCCGCTGTTCGCGATCGCGGCGATCGGCGTGCTGTTCACCTTCGCGCACCACCACTACATCTCGCCGCAGCCGATGATCTTCAAGGTGCTGGCGCTCGGCGCGAGCATGCTCGCCGTCATGTCCTTCGTGCGGCGCTGGCCGGCGTTCGCGGCCAAGCAACCGCCGGCGCACGAGCGCGCGCCCGACGACGGCCTGTGGCGCAGCGTCGAGGGCTGGACCCTCGTCTCGGTCGCCAGCGGCGTGCTTTTCGCAATCCCGCAGGTCAATCTCCTGGTGCACGGCACCAACCTCATCGTCATCCACGCCATGGGGTCGATGATCGGCGTGGGCGTGTTCATCGTCGTCGCCGGCGGACTGCGGCTGGCGCCGCGCGCTGCCGCGACGGACTGGGCGCGCGCGAACTGGGGCATGCGCCTCGTCAACGGCGCGCTCATCGGACTGTGGGTCTCGCTGGGCGCGGACGGGCTGATCGAAGGCGTGGGGCGCACGCACGCCGAGTACTTCGCGTATCGCGAGCTGCGTGACGTGGCGCTCATCGGATTTCCGGTGTTCGGAACGGCGCTGTTCGCCGGGATCGCGCTGATGAGCGTGACCCTCGCCAGCGCCTACGTGCGCGCGCCAGCCGGCGCCGCGGCCGCCCCTGCGGAGCCACGCGACACCGGCGAGCTTGTCTGAATCCTCGATCGTTGCGGCGCGCTAATCTTCGTCGCCCGCCTCGATCATCTCCACCAGCGCCTCAAGTTTCATCATCGTGCTGTCGCGGGCGACGCCGTCGCAGGCGTCTGGCTCGAAGCGGCGCTGGAAGGCGCGCACGATCGCTTCGGTGGTCTCGGTGAACTGCGCCTTCTTTGCGCTTTCATCTTCCGGCGCGTCGTAGCCGAAGGCCGAGAGTGCGGCGTGCAGATGGTGGACGGCTTCGCCGCGGTCGCCGCGCTTGCACACGATCCGCGCCACGCCGTCGGCGTCGGGCCAGATGGCGACGCCGGCGTCCGCGAGGCGCTTCCACGGGAAGTGTTCGCCGGGATCGTCCTTGCGCGCGGGCGCGATGTCGGAGTGGCCGATGACGCTTTCCGGCAGGAGACCGCGGCGGGAGAGAATGTCGCCGACGAGTTCGATCACGGCGTTGATCTGCGCGTCCGGGTACGGCGGCAGGCCGTAGTCGTGGCCGCCGTTGGCGATCTCGATGCCGATGGCGCAGGCGTTGAGATCGGTCTGCCCGGCCCAGCTTCCCACGCCCGCGTGCCAGGCGCGGTGTTCTTCGTCGACCACGCGGAACACGGTTCCGTCCTCGCCGACCACATAATGCGCGCTCACGCGCGAGAGCGGGGTTGCGGGATCGATGTCAGGCGCTTGCCAGGGCCCCGGATAATCGCCGGCCTTCGGCGCCGGATCGGTGAGGCGCTTCAGCGCGGTCTCCGCATCCTTCATGCCGGTGTAGTGCAGCACGACGAACCAGACCGGCGTCTTGCGCGCGTCGAAATTCGGCGAGAGGCGATCGATGATCTTCACGCCGTCCATCTCCGCCAGATGGCGCCAGCGTCCGGCAGGCGGATATTGCGGCGCACGGCGATCATGAACACTCCGGTGAGCGCGAGCGCGCCGCCCGTCAAGAGTTGCGGCGTCAGGGGCTCACGCAGCGCGAACGCGCCGATCGCCACCGCCCACACCGGCGTCATCAGCGTCAGCGGCGCCACCTGCGTGACCTCGTAGCGCTTCACGAGTTCGTAGAACATGCCGTGGCCGAAGATCGAGACGCCGAACACCGAGAACGCCACAGCATACCAGAACGGCGCGCCCATCGCGCTCACAGCGGCAATCTGCCCGGTCTCCGATGCGCCCGACGCCACCAGCATCACGGGCCACGACACCATCGCCACCCACGCCTGCAGCGTGAGTATGGGGATCGGCTCCATGCGCTTCATCACGACGCCGCCGACCGAGCCGACGAACGCCGCCGCGATCGCCAGGATGACACCCGCCGAGAAGCCGAGACTGTCGGGCCGGAAGGCGATGATGACGACGCCCGCGAACGCGAGCGCCATGCCGACGCCGCGCCGCCAGCCGATGCGCTCGCCGAGGAACATCATCGACAGGATGGTGGTGAACGGCAGGCCCACCTGCCCCGCCAACGCCACCGAGGACGCCGTGCCGAGCTTCAGCGCCAGAAACAGGAACAGGAAGTTGAACGCCCCGATGCACAGGCCGACCAACGCGACCGTGCCGAGCTGGCGCGGCGCCGGCAGCAGCCACGGCGTCAGCACCAGGGCGATCAGCCCGAAGCGCATGAACGCGTAGAAAAACGGCGGCACGTCCTGCACGACCCAGCGGGTCAGTACGAGGTTCAGGCCCCAGCACAGGCAGATCAGCGAAAGGAGCCCGAAGTCGCGCAGCGTCACGCGTGCAGGCCTAGCCTGCTTTCCGCGTCTGTGAAATCGGGGTCACGTACGGAAAGGCGCGCTCAGCGACGCAGGGCGGCCTCGACCACCCAGCCGTCCGGCGTACGCCGGCCTTCCAGCGTCGTCGGGCCATCGCCGGAGCGACGCCGGGGCGAGAGGCGCAGCACAAGGGCCGCCACCGCCACCACCGCGCCGACAACCAGCGCCGCAGCGAGCGCCACGACCAGCGCGATGGCGACCAGCACGCCGAACACCGCCGCGATCGCCCACGCCAGCGCGCGGCTGGAGCCTGCGCGCGGCATCTGCGGCGCGGACGCGACGGGGTGGATCGGTGCGGTCTCGGTGGTCATGACGAAAACCTCTCCCCGCATCATGGCGGGAATTGGGAGGCCGGCGTCAATCGGCTGCAACCGGGGTGGAGAATTCTTCACGAATCGCGGCCCACGCGGCGTTGATGGCGGCTGTTTTTTCAGCAGCGATCGCCACGAACTGAGGCGGCGCGCCGCGCGCGGCCATCTGGTCGGGGTGATTTTCCGCAACGAGCCGGCGCCACGCGTGTCGCGCCTCCTCAAAGGTCACGCCCGGCAGGAGGCCGAGCACGGCGTAGGGATCGTCGCTGTCGGCGCCGAGGTTGCTGGCCTTGATGCGGCGGAACTCCAGCTCGCTGAACCCGAACAGCTCCGCCACGCGCGCAAGGTATTCGATTTCCTGCGGGCCGACGTGGCCGTCCGCCGCAGCGATGTGGAAGAGGCCGTCGAGCACGTCCTCCAGCAGGCACGGGCGCGCGCGGTACTTGCGCCCGATCTGGCGGGCGTAGCTTTCAAACCCGAGCACCGTCTGGCGGGCGAGCAGGAAGGCGCGGCGGAACGCGACCTCCTCCCCCGGCGGCGGCTGGAACACACGCGCGGCCGCAAGCATCTCGGTATCGCTGACGACCCCGTCCGCCTTGGCCATCTTCGCCGCGAGCCCGATCACGGCCGCCGTGAAGCCAACATCGTTGACGTCAGGGGCGCATTCGTTGGTGGGTTGCGCGGGCTCATCGCCCGCCGGATCGAAGGCGCGCGCGGCCAGTTCGACAATGCGCGACCAGACGGACATGGCCCATTCTCGCGCGATCCGCGCGCGGAGCCAAGCGGGGTGGTGTTTTAGGGGGAGGTTTGGCCCGCCCCCTTCTCAGCGACGGCGACGCCCGGGCGACGCGGCCGTTCGTAACTCTGAGAGGCGATGAACGGATCTGGCCCGTTGCGGACCGTGTCTGTCTGGTCGGATCACCGGAACTGGAAGCGATGTAGTTCCGTGACGGTGGCACCGTCGAACTCCAACAAATCCATCGCAGTCAGTTTCCCCTGGGTATTGAATGGCTCCAATTCTCTGGCCATCCGTTCGGCCTCGTCGTTACGATCGAACGCCGCCACGGTTACGTGAGAAACGAAAGGGATGTCCGCGCGCAGCATCGGCGCAAGAACTCCTGAATAGAGCCGATCATGGAGGCGACGGATTTCCAGCTCTCCTTCGGTCGGCAGGAGAAAGACAAGACTTCTCGGAGCCGTCGCGTCGCGCACCGCAGCTGCCTTTGAGAGCTGAAAGGTGACCACGTCAGTCGAGGCAGCAATCGTCGCAGCGTGTGAGATAACCTCGGCGGTGGAGCTAAAAGCGAACGGGAATACGTGCGTGAAGTGTGCATCGATGATGGCGCGCTGTGGATCGTGGTCGCGCCTGATACCCTCGATCCACTTGCGATCCGCCGCTCCGATATCGAGCCTGGAAACGATCACTAGCACGTTGTGTCACCGTCGAGCTTCTTCCACGGCAGACTGCCCTGGCTCCTTCGGGTTCACCATAGGTCGCATCAATCGAACGGTGCTCCTAGAGCCGCAGCTAATCTTGGGCGGCGGCATTCGGCGAGAACCGGCCTTCGCGGGTGCAGCAAGCCCAGTGGCAGGTCTGGAGCGACCCGGCCATCCGTCAGAATATGCGGCCAGGTAGGGATGGCTCATTCCTCACAGCAGTGCGGAGCGTGTTCCTTCCGCATTGTGCAGAACTGCGAACGCTGACGAGGCGCTCGCGGCGGGTCGGAGCGACCAACCGTTTGTGAAACGCGCTGCGTACGGCTCCTGATATCTGCCGCGGTGCGCAAGCTGGGACGCCGCTATTTGATCGCGCATCGTCCCAACCGACTAGTTGCCAGGCCGTCGCATGGGCCGACGGCCGATCGGCGTCCGCTGAAGGCTGCCCAACGGGGTTGAGGCCCGTCCTACTGCGACGCCGAGCGCGGTAGCGAACAGATCGTCGAGGCCGATCCGGGTCGTTGCTGAGCACTCTCGGTAGGCTTGCAGGGCGAGGCGCTCCGAAACATCCTTCGCGGCCTCTCTGGGGACGGGGTTGGATGACATGCCGGCGCGAAGGTCGGACTTCAGCCCCGCCAACACGATCCGCGCATCGGGATTGTGGAATCTGATCTCCGGCACCCACTTCACCGTCACATTGTCCATGCTGCTCATGGAATCGATCGCATAAGCAGCGATGAATATGTCCGTCTGTGGATATACGAGGGGGCGAAGGGTCGAATATCCCTCGTCCCCGGACGTGTCCTGGAGGCTCACCTGGAGAGGTTGCCCAACAAGCGTGACCTGAACGGTATAGGGTGCGCTGATGACCGTCGGAACGTAAGTGGCCGGGGTGGAGCGTTGCGCGAAAGACGAGAGCGCCCATGTCTTGCCGACCAAGGGATCGCCAACGATCACGCATTTCACGCTTTGCGCAGCGTGCGCAAAACCTGCGACGCCCCCCGCTCCCGCAGCCACAGCACCGAAGATCAGGTCACGTCGTTTCATGAAGGCCTCCACGGGCCGAAGCTAGCTCACAACGATTGCCCGGTCGATCATGAACCGGCGGTCGCTCGCGATCGAAACACAAGTCGCGATCCGTACCCGCACCGGAAACCTTCACGACACAAGCCGTGAATGTCTTCGTCCGGCGCCCGGGCTGAAAGCCTACCCCCTACTCCCGCTTCGCCATCCCCGCGCGCATCTCGCGCAGCTCCTCGCGGAGCGCGGCGATCGACGCCATGATCTCGGCGCGTTCGCGCGCAGCGATCACCTCCGCGTCCTCGATCTCCTGCACGTCCGCGGAGACGTCGCCAATTTCGCCTTCCAGCGTTTCCCTGACTTCGGTCATGCCGGCCCTGAGATCGGCGCTCGCGGTCTCGATGGCGCGCACCTGTTCGCGCTGCAGGGAATCCACGATCACCGCGATGAACATGTTCAGCACCGCGAAGCTGGTCAGCGTGATGAACGGCACGAAGAAGAGCCACGCCCAGGGGAAATTGCCGTCCAGCAGACGCACGATTTCCGACCACCCGTCTCCCGTCATCACCTGAAAGAGCGTGAAGAACGACGCGCCGATCGAGCCGAACAGCTCCGGCTGCTCGCGGCCGAAGAGGTCCGTGGTGATGACCGCCGAGACGTAGAACATCAGCAGCAACACCGCGATGATCGCGCTCATGCCCGGAATGGCGTTGAGGAAGGCCTCCACGACGCGGCGTAGTTCCTTGACGACGCTGAAGAGGCGGAACACGCGCAACACACGCACCACACGCAGCACGCGGAACACCCGCAGCACCGCCACGCCCGTGGAGCCTATGGTCAGCACCGAGGCGAACACGATCAGGAAGTCGAAGACGTTCCAGCCGTCCCTGAAAAACTTCAGGCGGTCCGCGTAGAGCTTCATCGAGATCTCGCAGACGAAAATAGCCGTCACGGCGAGGTCGAACTGGGCCATGAGGCGGCCGTAGCGATCGTGAAAGCCGTGGTCGGTGTTGATCCCCAGGAGGATCGCGTTGACCACGATCACTGCGAGGATGGCGTTCCGGAATCCCTCGGAATGGACGAACCGCCCGACGCGCGCGCGCGGGGCGTCGTTCGGCGCTGCGGCCCCGGCTGTTTCGCCTGCGAAATTATGGGGTTGCTCGGGAGTCATGTCCGCCCCGCTCTCCGATCTCGGATGCTGGGACTAACGCGAGCCGCCTAGGCATCGCAAGACGCAATGCGCCGCGCAGGCCAGGCGGGCCCCAGAACTCCTAACGGGCGATATGGCTGACAGCGCCGCCCTGCGCGCCGAGCGGCTGCGGGACGATGAACCCCTGCACGTTGTAGACCCGCACGCCCCAGGACTGGGTCGGGATGTGCCAGACACGGACCTGCGTCCAGTCGTTGCGGGGCGAGACGTCGACGATCGGCACGTTGAGGGTGACCTCGCCGCTGTTCAGCCAGTTGGCGTGGTCGACGATGATGGAACGCTCCGACAGCACCTGACGGACCACCGCCACGTGGCCGCGGCCCGGATTGCGGTAGCCGCGCATGACCATGACGTTGCCGGAGTCCGGCTTGCGGGCGCGCACATACATGCCGCGCGCCTGCGCCCACCACGTGGAGGCATTGCCGCGAATTTCGACGCCGCTCTCGTCGCGGGCGTAAGGGACGCACTGCAGGCGGGCGCTGAGCCTGTGCACCGCCGGGGCGTCGATGGGGGTTGCTTCCTGGGCGACGGCTTCTGCAGGGGCGAGCGCGGCCATCAGCGGCGCGCCCGTGAGCGTGGCGGTCTCCTCGACCGGCGCACCGTCGATATCGCCCGCGTACGCCGGGCTTGCGGCAAGCGCAGCCGTGGCGCCGACTGCGGCCGACAGACGGACCAGAGTCCGCACGGACGCGCTCCAGCGCGGGAAAGCTCTCGTCTCGATCAACGCTCCGCCTCCGTTGCGACCAGCCGGCGTTCTGCCGTCAGGGCCTACGTGGATCTGGCCTGCTTTCGGCCCTCTGCGGTTTCTCCACACGAGGACACATGCAAGCGTCGAGCCTATAAAGTGCCCTAGTGGTTACTTCAAGGTTAATTCATAGGTGTTAACGGGGGCGGATGAAGCCTTCGACTGTATAATCTCTGGATCCCCACCTATTCGTGTCGAGCCACCAGACATTAACTTGCGACCAATTGTGGTCTTCAGAAACATCCCTGACGGGAACCGCCACCGCGACTTCGCCTCTTCCGTGCCAGTTCGCGTGATCGACGAGAATCACCCGGTCCGAGACGATACGGGTCACCACCGCGACATGGCCGCGCGAGCCGTCGCCATAGGTGCGGATCACGATGACCGAGCCCACCGCCGGCGTTCCGGCGCGCTCATAGCGGCCCTCCGCCTGCGTCCACCAGGTGTTGGCGTCGCCGCGGATCGCGATCCCGGAAATTTCGCGCGCGAAGGGAACGCACTGCGACGGCGGCGCAGACAGGAAGCGCGGGCCGGCCTCGAACGGCCCGCCCGGGTAGGAGGGCGCGCGGCTGACGGGATAGGGGCCGACGGGCGAGGCCACCGTCGAGCACGCGGCGACCAGAACAGCCGCGAGGGCCAGCGTCGCCGAAGCGCGACCGGAGGGACGGCCGGAGGAGCGGGCGGAATCGGACATGTCTCTTCTCTACACGCGAGGTTTGGCCGCACCATTAACAACGGCGTCAGCCTCGGGTTTCGGGCGGGGCTGTCTCAGGCGCGCTCGTAGCTGAGGATCGGCGCGAGCCAGCGCTCGGCCTCCTTCATGTCCCATCCCTTCCGGCGCGCGTAGTCCTCCACCTGGTCGCGGTCGATGCGGCCGACGCCGAAATACTCCGCTCTGGGGTGCGCAAAGTAGAGACCCGAGACGCTCGCGGGCGGCGTCATGGCGAGGCTCTCGGTGAGGTCCATGCCGGTGTGAGCGCGGGCGTCGAGCAGGTCGAAGAGCGTCGTCTTCTCGGTGTGGTCGGGCTGGGCGGGGTAGCCGGGCGCGGGGCGGATGCCGCGATATTTCTCGCCGATCATCTCGTCGATATTGGCGGTCTCGTCGGCGGCGTAGCCCCAGAGCTCGCGGCGCACCTTCGCGTGCAGCCATTCGGCGAACGCCTCGGCGAAGCGATCCGCGAGCGCCTTCACCATGATCGAGGAATAGTCGTCGTTCGCCTTTTTGAAGCGCGTGGCGATCTCCTCCTCGCCGATACCTGCGGTGACGGCGAAGGCGCCGATGTAGTCACCTTCCTCGGCCACGAAATCCGAGAGCGCGTAATTGGGCTTGGTCGGCCCTTTCTCCATCTGCTGGCGCAGGGTGTGGAGCCGCGCGCGTTCGGTCTTGCGCGTCTCGTCGGTGAACACCACCACGTCGTCGCCGTCGCGCGCGGCCGGCCAGAAGCCGACGACGCCTTTCGCTGCGATCCATCGCTCGGCGATCATGCGGTCAAGCATCGCGCGCGCATCCTTGTAGAGCCCGCGCGCGGCTTCGCCGACGATGTCGTCTTCCAGAATCTGCGGATAGCGTCCCACGAGTTCCCACGACGCGAAGAACGGCGTCCAGTCGATGAACGGCGCCAGCTCGTCGAGCGTGACTTCCACCGGGCGCGGGCCGAGGAACGATGGCGTAACGACCCCTTCGGCCTTGAGCTTCGGCGCACGCGAACGCGCTTCGGCGATGGACAGGCGCGGGCGCTTGTCCTGCCCGGCGAGGTAGGCCTCGCGCACCTTGCCCTGATCGATTTTTTCCGCCGCGATGAACGCCGCCTTGTCGTCATCGGACAGGAGCTTCTGCATCACCGGCACGGCGCGCGAGGCATCGGTGACGTAGAACGTGGCGTGCCTGTAGTTCGGCGCGATCTTCACCGCCGTGTGCGTGCGCGAGGTCGTCGCCCCGCCGATGAGCAGCGGCAGCGTGAAGCCCTGACGTTCCATCTCGCTGGCGACGAAGCACATCTCGTCGAGCGACGGCGTGATCAGGCCCGACAGCCCGATGGCGTCCACCTTCTCGCGCCGCGCGGTTTCGAGAATGGTCTCGCACGGCACCATGACGCCGAGGTCGATCACCTCGTAGCCGTTGCACTGCAGCACCACGCCGACGATGTTCTTGCCGATGTCGTGGACGTCGCCCTTCACGGTCGCCATCAGGATCTTGCCGTTCGGTTTGGCGGCAAGGCCCGAGCGCTGCTTTTCCTCTTCCATGAACGGCACGAGGTGCGCCACGGCCTGCTTCATCACGCGGGCGGACTTCACCACCTGCGGCAGGAACATCTTGCCCGCGCCGAAGAGATCGCCGACGCGGCTCATGCCATCCATCAGCGGGCCTTCGATCACGTGCAGCGGCCGCGGCAGTTCGAGGCGTGCCTCTTCGGTATCGGCGACGATGAATTCGTTGAGGCCGTGCACCAGCGCGTGCGTGATGCGTTCGCCGACGGGTTTCTCGCGCCACGACATGTCCTTCACGTCGCGCCGCTTTTCGCCGCCCTTGAAGCGCTCGGCGATTTCCAGCAGCCGCTCGGTGCCGTCCTCGCGGCGGTTGAGCAGCACGTCCTCCACGCGGTCGCGCAGTTCGGGCTCGATGTCGTCGTACACCGGCAGCGCGCCGGCGTTGACGATGGCCATGTCCATGCCGTTGCGGATCGCGTGATAGAGGAAGACGCCGTGCATCGCCTCGCGCACGGGCTCGTTGCCGCGGAACGAGAACGAGACGTTCGAGAGCCCCCCCGAGATGTGGGCGTGCGGCAGCGTCTCGCGGATGATCCGCGTAGCGGCGAAAAACGCGTTGGCGTAATCGTTGTGCTCGTCGATGCCGGTGGCGACCGCGAAGACGTTGGGATCGAAAATGATGTCTTCCGGCGGGAAATCGAGTTCGTCGCGCAGGAGGTGATAGGCACGGGTGCAGATCTCGGTCTTGCGGTGCGCGGTGTCGGCCTGGCCCTTCTCGTCGAACGCCATCACCACGCAGGCCGCGCCGTAGCGGCGCACCTTGCGCGCGTGCGCGAGAAACGCCGCCTCGCCTTCCTTCATCGAGATCGAGTTGACGATCGCCTTGCCCTGCACGCAGCGAAGCCCCGCCTCGATCACCTCCCACTTGGAGCTGTCGATCATCATCGGCACGCGCGCGATGTCGGGCTCGGTGGCGATGAGGTTCATGAAGGTGCGCATGGCCTTCACGCCGTCGATCATGGCCGCGTCGACGTTCACGTCGAGCACGTTGGCGCCGGCTTCCACCTGCTGACGCGCAACGGCGAGCGCACCCGCGTAGTCATCGGCCTCGATGAGCTTGCGGAACTTCGCCGAGCCCGTGACGTTCGTGCGCTCGCCGACGATGATGAAATTGGCGAAGGGGTTTGAGGAGGTCATTGAATGGAAATCGCGCGCGCTAGGTCGGCGGGCAACCGCCCACTCACCACCCACATTGGCGTTCTCGCCAATATCTCATTGATGCTGGATCTAAGCCCCAATCGCTCCTGAAGCTCTTGCGTCAGTCCGCTCTTGGAAATGCAGCCGCGATTTCGCCCAGGGCGACCCGTGAATACACTCCCTTCGGTGTCAGGCAGGGGATTTTGACGATTGAGAATGTAGAGTTGCTCAACCAAGCACCGAAATTCAACACTATTGCGCGACAACGATCGGCCAATCGCTTCCCATGAGGTTCGTGAGTCCATAGAGCCAATGGTATGAAATCCACTCAAAGAATCGTAGAGGTAGCAAAGCCAAGTGACGTACACGGACTTCGATATGACTCCGAGCCGATAGTGCTCCCACTGATCTATCTGTAGCGCCCAGTATTTTGCATAAAACGAATACACTTCTTCTCCGGAAACCCCATCCAGATCACTCGATCTCGCAGTCAGTTGGCGACGAATCTCCGCGACATCTTGAAACCGCGAATTCATTACCCCCAACGCGGCTGCTTCGCGCTCCAAACGAAGAAAATGCTGCTGGGCTCTCGCATTCGCCACACCAGCAACAAGAGAAACCGCACCAATCATGACACCTGCTGCTGTGGCCAGATCGGCGGCACTCGAAAAAATCCCACTCGCCATTCCAGCCTCCTACGCCGCTGCCGTAAACGGTTCGAGCCCGCTCAGCCGCATCACCGGCTCGCAGGTCCACGTCTTGCGCGGGCTCTTGCCCTTCACTGCGTCGGCGATGGCGCGGATGTGCGCGGGGGTCGTGCCGCAGCAGCCGCCGACGAGATTGACGACGCCGCCCGCCGCCCACGGCTCCATGATGCGCACCATGTCGTGGGGGCCTTCGTCGTAGCCGCCCATGGCGTTCGGGAGCCCCGCGTTCGGGTAGGCGCTGACGCGCACGTTCGCCGCGCGCGCGAGCGAGCGGATGTGGGCGTCCATGTCCTTCGGGCCCAGCGCGCAGTTGAGCCCCACGCTCCACGGATTGGCGTGGCGCACGGAATGCCAGAACGCCTCCACCGTCTGCCCCGACAGCGTGCGCCCGGAGAGATCGGTGATGGTGCCGGATATCATGATCGGCAGGCGCTCGCCGAGTTCGTCGTAGAATTCCTCGACGCCAAAGATCGCGGCCTTGGCGTTGAGCGTGTCGAAGATCGTCTCGATGAGGATGATGTCGGCGCCGCCTTCCACGAGCCCCCGCGCCTGCTGCTTGTACGCGTCGGCCACTTCTTCAAAAGTGACATCACGGCGCGCGGGATCGTTCACGTCCGGCGAGAGCGAGAGCGTCTTGTTGGTCGGCCCGATGGCGCCGGCGACGCAGCGCACGCGGCCGTCCTTCGCGGTCGCCGCATCGCAGGCCTCGCGCGCGATGCGAGCGGCGGCGATGTTGATGTCGTCGACCACGTGTTCCAGCGCATAGTCCGCCTGCGCGATGGTCGTGCCCGAAAACGTGTTCGTCGAGGCGATGTCGGCGCCGGCGTCGAGATACTGGTCGTGGATGTCGCGGATGATGTCGGGCCGCGTCAGCACGAGGAGATCGTTGTTGCCCTTCAGCGGCCGGTTGTGCTCCGGGAAATGCGTCCCGCGGAAATCGGCCTCCGTCAGATCATACGTCTGGATCATCGTGCCCCACGCGCCGTCGAGAATGACGATGCGTTCGGCGGCGATCTGCTCCAGCGCGGCGAAGCGCTCTTTCCGGTTCATGTGGCGGCTCCGCGCGAGGTTCTTTCCTCCCCCTGCAAGGGGGAGGCAGGAGGGGGTCCGGCTCGGTGTTCGATTTTGGGGTCAGCGGCGTTCCCGAACCGGCAGACCCCCTCTCGATCTCCCCCTTGCAGGGGGAGAAGAATTATCGGCGCTGTCATTGTGCGACTTCCTTCTGCGCCTTGACGCCGAGCATCCGGCAAATGGCGAGCGTGAGTTCGGCGCGGTTGAGCGTGTAGAAATGGAAATCCTCGACGCCTTCCGCCGCGAGCCGCGCGCAGAGTTCGCCCGTCGTTGCTGCAGCAACAAGAAGCCGCGTCTCCGGGTCGTCGTCGAGACCTTCAAAAATGGCGGCGAACCAGTCCGGCACATAGACGCCGCCGACCGCCGCCATGCGCTTGAAGCCGTTGAAGTTCGACACCGGCATCACGCCCGGCACGATCGGCGCTGTGATCCCCGCGTCCGCAAGACGATCACGCAGACGCAGGAACGAGTCCGCATCGACGAAGAAGTTGGAGATGCCGCGCGTGGCGCCAGCGTCGATCTTGCGCTTGAAGTTGTCGATCTCGGTCTGCCAGGTCGCGCTGTCGGGGTGCTTGTCGGCGTACACGGCCACCGACACCTCGAACGGCGCGATCTTGCGCGCGCCTGCAACGAGATCGGCGGCGTAGGCGTAGCCATCGGGATGCGGTTCGTACGCCGCGCCCGCCCCGCCTTGCGGATCGCCGCGCAACGCCACGATATGGCGCACGCCCGCGTCCCAGTAAGCGCGCATCACGTCATCGACTTCGCCGCGTGACGCGGCGACGCAGGTCAGATGCGCGGCCGGCGTCAGCGATGTTTCCTCGACGATGCGCGACACCGTGCGGTGCGTGCGGTCGCGCGTGGAGCCGCCCGCGCCGTAGGTCACAGACACAAATGACGGCGCAAGCGGCTCAAGCCGGCGGATCACGGCCCAGAGCTGTTCCTCAAGCTTGTCGGACTTCGGCGGAAAGAACTCGAATGACACGCGCGGCCCGCCCACACGGCCGAGGCGCGCGGCGGCGGCGTCGAACACGGCCTGCACGGGTTGGGTCTTCTGCACTGCAGTCATCGCGCTATCCCGATCATCTGGTCACTTCAGGGACGACGCGATCGCCCGCCCATATCTTCACCGTCAGCGCACCGGGTTCGCGGCCCTTCAAGGTCGTCGCCTTCAGCTTCGGCACGCCGGCGGCGGCGCACCAGAGCGCCATTTCCGAGTCCGAAAATCCGAGACGCCGGTGTGCGTGTTTCTCACGCAGGAATTCATGTCCGTGCGGCGCGAAGTCCGCGATCACCAGACGCCCGCCCGGCTTCAGCAGCCGCGCCGCCTCCATCACCGCGCGACCGGGATCGGGCAGGAAGTGCAGCACCTGATGGATGGTGACGAGATCGGCCGCGCCGGGCGCCACGGGCGGTTCGTAGACATCGCCGAAGCGCACGGTGGCCTTGCCATCCGGCAGACGCGACAGCGCTGCGCGCGCAACGGCGAGCATCTGGCGGCTGGTGTCGAAACCTTCCGCGCGACGCACGCGGTCGGCGAACGCTTCGATCATGCGGCCCTGCCCGACGCCGACGTCGACCATGAAGTCGAACGGCCCGGCGCCGGCGGCGGCGCGCATGGCGGACTCGATATCCTCTTCCGGCAGATGCAGGTTCTGCAGCCGCTCCCAGTCTTGCGCGTTGGCGGCGAAGTAGGCGGCGGCGGCGTCTGCGCGGGACTGGCGGATCTCGGCAAGCCGCTCGGCGTCGCGCGCCAGCTCCGGCTCCGCGCCATCGAGCATGCCGACGATCGCATCCACGAGGCTCCGCTCGGCCGATCCCTCGCCGGCGATGCGGTAAAACACCCACGCCCCTTCGGGGATGCGCTCGACGAGGCCGCTCTCAGTCAGAAGGCGCAGGTGGCGGCTGATCCGCGGCTGGCTCTGCCCTAGCGCCACCGCCAGCTCCCCCACCGACAGCTCGCCGCGCACCAGAAGCGCCAGCGCCCGCAGCCGCGTCTGTTCCCCCGCCCCGCGCAGCGCCGCGACCATTCTCGCCGCGGTCGCCCGGTCTCCCGGCGGGGTTGGAGATATAAACATATCTTTATATGACATAGTTGGCGATATTCGCATAGCCCCAAAAGGGTTGATTAACCGTGTTGCCGCCATATCTGGCCTCAGCGGAGGATCGCTTGATGCGAATGCACTTTGTTCTGGCCGCGCTGACGGTCGGCCTGGCGGGTGAAGCGCATGCGCAGGCAGCGACCGACGACCCGTTCGAGAAGTTCAACCGAGCGATGTATTCGTTCAACGAGGCCGTCGATAAGTATGCGCTGGAGCCGGTCGCCCGCGGGTACCGGGCGATCACGCCCGCCCCGTTCCGGGAAGGCGTGGGCAACATGCTCCACAATCTCAAGTCGCCGGTGATCTTCGCCAACGATGTCCTGCAGGCGGCGCCGACGCGCGCAGGCGCGACGGTCGCGCGGTTCGGCATCAATTCGACCATCGGCATCGCCGGCATTTTCGACGTCGCCTCGACCATGGGGCTGGAAAAGCACAACGAGGACTTCGGGCAGACGCTCGGACGGTGGGGTCTGGCCGCCGGCCCCTACCTCGTCCTGCCGTTGCTGGGACCGTCCTCGGTCCGCGATGCGACCGGCTCCGTCGTGGATGTCGCGCTCAATCCCATCAACTACGCGCAGTTCGACGGCGATGACGCATTCCGCGTCAGCCGCACGGTCGTGGGCGCGATCGACGCGCGCGAAGGCGCTCTGGACGCGGTGCAGAACCTTCGTGAAAGCTCCATCGATCCTTATGTATCGATCCGTACAACCTATGGAATCCTGCGGGAATCCGCCGTCCGGAACGGCCTGACGAACGTCCAAGACTTGCCGGAATTTGAAGAGATACCATCTCAGGGAATATCGGACCCGGGGGTCCAGCCATCGAACGAGACGCCGTCCGCGGAACCTGCGCCAGAGCAGCCGCAGCCCACGCCTACACCGCCGCCCAACTCGCGCCAGGGGAACTGACCCGTGATTTCTCGCCGCCTCTTTTCGAGCCTTTCCGCAGCCACCGCAGCCGTTCTGTTGACGGCGACGGTCGCGCCGCCAGTCTCGGCCGCCGATCCGGTGGCCGAGCAATACGTCGCCCAGAACGCCAACCAGGCGCTTGCGACCCTGTCGGACGGCAATCTGACGTCGGCCGACCGTCAGGCGCGCTTCCGTGCGCTCATGCAGCGCTTCGCCGACGTACCGAGCATCTCCAACTTCGTGCTCGGCGCCAACGCCGCCGGTCAACTGCGCGCCAACCCGGCCCTCAACCGGGAATGGCAGCAGGTATTCATGGACTACTCGGTGGCGGTCTACGAGGACCAGCTCGACCAGTTCCGCGGCAATGAAGTCCGGGTGGTCGGTTCGATCGACCGGGTGCCGGGACGCGACGTGGTGGTGAAGTCGACGATCACGCCGCGCGGCGCGTCGCAGGCCATGCCGGTGCAGTGGCGCATCGTGAAGCGCGGTCAGGCCTGGAAAGTCGTGGATGTGTCCCTCGTCCTCGACCGCAATGAAGTCTGGCTGGCGCAGCGCCAGCAGCGCGACTTCGCCAACATCCTCGGCGCGCGCGGCGATGTCCGCGCTCTCATCGCCGCCGTGCGGCAGCAGACCGAAACCATGCGCACGCGCATCACCGCCCGTCAGGCCGGCCGCCGCGCCTGATCCTCTTCGCCCACAGGTTATTCACAGGCCGGCGCCACGAGCGTCGGCCTGTTCCTTTTGGGGCCGCCCAAACCAAATTCCGCCTTCGCAACGAATTCGGCCGCGAATCGTTTACCTTCCGGACTCAGGATCAGAGGACAAACGCCCCATGAGGCGCCCGGATTGGTATGTGAAGCAAGTCCGCGAGCGCACCTCGATCGCGGACTATGCCAGCAAGCGGCTCACCTTCGACCGGCGCAAGTCGAAGCCGCAGGCCGGCGACTACTGGGCGCCGTGCCCCTTCCACACCGAAAAATCCGCCTCGTTCCACATCCGCGACCGTCAGGGCGTCTTCAAGTGCTTCGGGTGCGGTGAGAGCGGCGACGTGTTCACGCTCTGCCAGAAGCTCGAGGGCCTGAGTTTTGTAGAAGCCATCGACAAGCTCGGCTCCGAAGCCGGCCTGCAGCCGCCGGAATCCACGCCCGGAGAGCGCGTGGCCATGGACCGGCGCGGGCGCCTCCTGAAGCTGATGGCGCGCGCCGACGAACTCTACCGCAAGGCACTCCACGGCCCCGAAGGCCGCGCGGCGCGCGAGTATCTGCAAAAGCGCGATCTCGGCCCCGACGTCTGGGCGCAATTCGGCATTGGGCTCGCGCCGGACAACTGGACCTGGGCGCTCGACGCGCTGGCAAAGGACGGCTTCACCCGCGACGAACTGATCGCCGTCGGCCTCGCCAAGGAAGGCGGGCGCAACGGCGCCATCGACGTGTTCCGCAACCGCGTCCTCTTTCCGATCACCGACAGCCAGGGACGCACGGTGGCGTTCGGCGGCCGCGCGCTCGCGAAGGACGAACCAGCGAAGTATCTCAACTCCCCGGAGACCGAAATTTTCCACAAGGGCGCGATGCTCTATCGGCTCCGCGAGGCCCGCGAACTGCTGGCCAGGACCAAGGGGGCAGGCTTCGTCGTCGCCGAGGGCTATCTCGATGTGGCGGCGTTCGAGCGCGCGGGCGTGCCGGCCGTCGCGCCCATGGGCACGGCGCTGACCGAGGACCAGCTGACGCTGGCGTGGCGATCCGGCGCCGAGCCCATCCTGTGTTTCGATGGCGACGCGGCGGGCCTGCGGGCGGCGGACCGGGCGCTCGAACTCGCCCTGCCCCATCTCGGACCGGAGCGGACTGTACGTATCGCCGTGCTGCCGCCCGGTCTCGATCCCGACGACGTGTTCCGCAAGTCCGGCCCCGAGGCGCTCGTGGCGCTGCTGGCGCACGCCCGTCCCGCGGTGGAGGCGCTGTTCGAGCGGGAAAGGGCGCGCCGCGGCCTCGATACGCCGGAGGCGCGGGCCGATCTGAAGAAGCGCCTGATGGAGGCCGCCGGCCGCATCGCCCACGAAGAAACGAAAAAGCAGTACCTGCGCGCGCTGACCGACAGCGCCTGGAGGCTCTTCGCCCCCGCCCCGCGCGCGCCATGGACGCCGGGTCAGAAGGGCGCCAAGGGCGGAAAGGGCGGTTGGCAGAAGGGGCCGCCCCCCGCACGACCCACCGATGCGCTGAAGCGGATCGCCGGCCTGAGCCAGGACCGCCGGGTCGAGCACATGGTCCGCCAGCCGGTCGATTACCCCCATGTCCTGGCCCGCGGCGGGGACCTTTTCGCCCAGCTCCCCATCGAAGACCGGGAGCTGGACGCCATCCGCCATGCGATCCTGGACCTCTGGGCCGAGTCGAAGACGGTTGACCGCGAGGCCCTGAGCCACCATCTGCTAGCCGCTGGATGGGAAACCGCGCAGGCGCGGATCTCGCAGTGGCCCCCGCCCATGGTCAGAAAGACCGGTGAGAGCCGCCCGGTTCCGGGATCTGTCCCAGGATCGGCCAGCGAGAATTCGCCCGGCGCGCCGCCGGCCGGTGACCCCGGCACGGCGGGTCTTGGCGTTGATGAAACCCTTTCGGCCGCTGAACTGGCGGTGCGAGACGAGATCGAGGCGGACTGGATGGCGCTGCTGGCCTTCGACGTGACCGCTCCTCTCGTCGCCGAAGAGTATAATGAGATGCGCGGCTCGAACTTCGATTCAGACGACGCGGCGTTCAAGGCCGCGCTTGACCTGCTGACCTCGGGGCGCTCGGTGCGGGAAACGGCGATCCTGCGCGGCAAGGCGGAGAAGTCGCACGACGACGAACCGCTCCCGGACGACCGCGCCGCCTGAACATTTGATCCGCGCGCGTCTGTGCGCCATCCCTGAAATTCGCTGGAGACGAAGCGCCTCATGAGCAAGACCGAAGAAAAAGCCCCGGAAAAGGAAGAAAACGCCGACGGGCCGCTTCTCGATCTCAACGACGCCGCCGTGAAGAAGATGATCAAGGCCGCGAAAGCGCGCGGCTGGGTCACGCACGAGGAACTGAACAAGGTTCTCCCGAGCGAGGAATTCACGTCCGAACAGATCGAGGACACCATGTCCCAGCTCTCGGAGATGGGCATCAACGTCGTCGACTCCGAAGAGGAAGCCGAGACCACCACGGAAGAAAGCCGCGAGGTCGTCACGCGCGACGAGCCGGCCAAACCCATGGTCACCAACACGCGCGAGGACGCCGACCGCACGGACGACCCCGTGCGGATGTACCTGCGCGAAATGGGCACGGTCGAGCTGCTCTCCCGCGAGGGCGAGATCGCCATCGCCAAGCGCATCGAGGCCGGTCGCGACGCGATGATCCGCGGCCTCTGCGAAAGCCCGCTGACCTTTGAAGCCATCATGGTGTGGCGCGACGAACTGCGGAAGCAGCAGATCCTGCTGCGCGACATCATCGATCTCGATGCGACCTACGGCGCCGAAACGGGCGCCGCTGCGCCTGCGGTGGCGGAAGCCGAAAAGTCCACCGAGGAAGCCGAGGACGTCGATCCCGCGGAAGCCGCCGCCCAGGAAGACGCCGACTTCGACGACGAAGCGGCCATCTCCATGTCGGCGATGGAAGCGGAACTGCGCGAAGGCGTGATGGCCACGCTCGACGCGATCGCGGAAGGCTTCGGCGAATTCCGCAAGCTGCAGGACAAGCGCCTCGACTGGCGCCTGAAGGGCAAGGGCCTGCCTGCCGCCCAGACCGCGCGCTACGAGGAACTGCAGAACACGATCATCGACGAGCTGAAGAAGCTCAAGCTGAACAACGCGCGGATCGAAAGCCTCGTCGAGCAGCTCTACACGATCAACCGCAAGCTGCTGGCGCTCGAAGGCCGCCTCATGCGCCTCGCGGACGCCAACGGCATCTCGCGCGGCTCGTTCATCGAGACCTATGTCGGATCGGAACTCGATCCGAAGTGGCTGGAGAAGGCGGAGATCAAGTCCAAGCAGTGGGCGGCGTTCGTGAAGAACGAGATGGACGCCATCTCCGATCTCCGCGGCGAGATCGCCTCGCTCGCGCAGGAAATGGGCGTGCCGGTGGACGAGTACCGCCGCATCGTCCACGCCGTGCAGAAGGGCGAACGCGAGGCCCGTCAGGCGAAGAAGGAAATGGTCGAGGCGAACCTGCGCCTCGTGATCTCCATCGCCAAGAAATATACCAACCGCGGCCTGCAGTTCCTGGACCTCATCCAGGAAGGCAACATCGGCCTCATGAAGGCCGTGGACAAGTTCGAGTACCGCCGCGGTTACAAGTTCTCGACCTACGCCACGTGGTGGATCCGTCAGGCGATCACGCGATCCATCGCCGACCAGGCGCGCACGATCCGCATCCCCGTCCACATGATCGAAACGATCAACAAGCTCGTGCGGACGTCGCGCCAGATGCTCCACGAGATCGGCCGCGAGCCGACGCCGGAAGAGCTCGCCGAAAAGCTCGGCCTGCCGCTCGAAAAAGTCCGCAAGGTGATGAAGATCGCCAAGGAGCCGATCTCGCTGGAGACGCCGATCGGCGACGAGGAAGACAGCCACCTCGGCGATTTCATCGAGGACAAGAGCGCCATCCTGCCGGTGGACGCCGCGATCCAGAGCAATTTGCGCGAAACCACCACCCGCGTCCTCGCCTCCCTCACCCCCCGCGAGGAGCGCGTGCTGCGCATGCGCTTCGGCATCGGCATGAACACCGACCATACGCTGGAAGAAGTCGGCCAGCAGTTCTCGGTGACGCGCGAACGCATCAGGCAGATCGAAGCGAAGGCGTTGCGGAAACTGAAGCATCCGAGCCGGTCAAGGAAGCTGCGGAGTTTCTTGGACAACTGATGGGCTCGCTATGGCTCACCTACGCTTGGCTGGACAACGACGACGGAGACATCGACCACGTCATCGGTGAACTCAAGAAACAAGGGTTGGAAGTTCGCTTTGACCGACAACATATCGTGGCGGGTCAACGCCTGTGGCCGCGCATCGACGCCGGGATAACTGATCCGAATACGTCAGCGTGGGCAATATTTGCCACCGAAGCCAGCTTGAGTAGTGAGGCCTGCTTGGAAGAGTTGGCGTACGCTCTGGACAGAGCGTTGCGCGCTCGCGGCACGTCATTTCCAATTGTAGGGATATTTCCGCGACCAATGGATCGCACGCTTATTCCTTCTGCGATCGCGACGCGGAAGTATGTGAATTTGACTGCACCGAACTGGGCGAGTGAGGTGCAGCGCGCTGTTGGCAACTCCGGTGATTATGCCCTACCTGAGGTGACGCCGTTTGCTCACGCACTACACGAGCTCAACGGCAAGATCGTTCTCGAAGTGCGTCCCCGCTCAGGACGCTGGCATCCGTTCATCGTGCTGGTTCCCACGAATGAAATTGCGAAACTGGGTGTGGTCGTGCCCGGGCCGAGCGGGCACCCCACAGGCACCGGCATGGTCGCTCGAAGGGATGCCGAGAGTAATGATGGTACTTGGAAGGGCATTCAAACAGAGAACTTGGTCGATGCAGCGAATAGCGCCTACATTTGGCTAAACTCGCTGCCGTCCGCAATTCAGTTCGGCACGGGCTCGACGAGATACACACTCAACTTTTGAAGCCCGGTACGCACATCTGGGCGTGAACGCAGCAAATAGGGTGCATGAAGCGCAGCGCAATGCACCATCGGGCGCCCGGACCAACGCGGTGCATTCCGCTTCGCTCCATGCACCCTACGTGGTAGAATCCGCTTCCATGACCACCCTCACCATCTCCCTCCCCCCCGAGACCGCCGCGCGGCTGGAGCGCGAGGCGCAGGCGCGGGGCGTGAGCGCGGAGGCCATCGTTGCGGAGGCGATTGAGGCGTGGACGGATGTTGAAGACCTCGATGTCGAAGAGGACCTTCGCCGCCTGCAGGAGCCGGGCGAGGACATCGACGCCGAAACCGTCTTCCGGGAATTGCGGGAAGACGTGGCGGCGTTCCGGCGCGACAAGGCTTGACGCGCGCACTCAAGTTCCGGCCGGCGGCGCGGCGGAACGTGAAGAGACTGGCGGTGTTTCTCGGCGAGGCGCCGGAATCGATCGCCGACGCCCTTATCCGCAAACTCGAAAACGAAACGGATCGACTGAGACGCACGCCGTTCATCGGCAGGCCCCTTCGCGATACGCCCCTGCGGGAATGGATCACGCGATACGGGCGCTCGGCCTACGTCATCCGCTACACGGTCTCAGACAAGGCAGTCACCATCGTGCGCCTCTGGCACGGCAAGGAAAACCGCCCGCGCTGAGCGTCCCTACTCCACCCGCACCGCCGTGATCACGATCGGCGTCGCGGGCAGCTTTCCCGGAAACGGGCCTTTCGCGGGATCGAGCTCCACCGCGGCGATCCGGTCGAGCACGTCCATCCCCTCCACCACCTTGCCGAACACCGCAAAGCCCGTCGTGTTCGGGGCGGCGCCTGGCGTTGCGTTCAGGTGCGGATTGTCGGCGAGTTCGAAATAGAAGCTCGAGCGGCCGCTGTTGGGATCGTCGCCGTGCGCGAGCGCGACGCCGCCGCGCATGTGGCGATTGTTCTCCGTCTCGAGCGGCACGGTCGCGGTGTAGGGCGGCTGGCGATAGACGAGATTGCGATCGAGATCGCCGAGCTGGATGAGAAAGCCCGGCTCCACGCGGAAAATGCCCGCGCCGACATAATGGCGCGTGCGGAACAGGCGCAGCATGTGCGCGCTCGTCTTCGGCGCCCCGGCCGTGTCCATCTCGAAGGTGACCGCGCCCATCGTCGTCTCGATGGTCACGCGCGGCGGCGCGGGCGGTGGCGTTTCCTGCGCGAACGCGGCGCCGGCGAGCGAAAGCACAAGACAGGCGGAAAGCACGGCGCGGCGCAGCATGGACATCTCCCTGAAACGCTGCGTTCCTAGCACCGCGCGCACGGAGAGCCCAAGCGCGCCGCTGCATCGCGCTGGCGTGCGGTCGGCGGCGCCGCTAGCCTGCGGGCCATGGCCCTTTTCCGCTTCGAGCATCACACCCGCCCCGTCGCGACGCATGCGGCGTTTCTCGGCCGCCTCGCGGGCAACATCCTCGCCGCCATCGTCATCATCGCGGGCGCGCTGGCGATCGGCATGATCGGCTACCGCGAGATCGAGCACCTAAGCTGGCTCGACGCGTTCCTCAATGCAGCGATGCTGCTGGGCGGCATGGGGCCGGTTGATGCGATGCACACGGATGCGGGAAAGCTCTTTGCCGGCATCTACGCGCTGGCCTGCGGGCTCATCTTCGTTCTGGTGTCGGGCGTGGTTCTCGCGCCGGTGCTTCATCGCGTCCTGCACGCGCTGAAGGTCGACGACACGCCCTGAAAACACGCACCCGGAACGCAAGAACGCGCCCGGGTTTCCCCGGACGCGTCCCGATATTCAAAGGAGATGCGATCAGTTCGTCGTAGCGACCGCCGCCGGCGGGGTCGCGACGACGACGTTCACTTCGCCGGTGCGGCGCGTGTAGACGCAGTCGGCGAACGAGATGCGCTGACCGTCCTTGCGGGCGTCGAAGCGCATCTTGATCACGCGGCCGCGCGTCTGGATCTTGTCGAGGCGCACGCCGCTGACGTCGATCTGCAGCTGCTGGGCGATGGCCGCCTTGCAGGCCTGCATGCCGGCGGAACGGTCTTCATTGTCGCCGGCGAAGGCGGGCGCCGCGAGCGCGGCGCAGGAAACGGCGGCGGCGGCGAAAATCACGATCCGGGGGGAGAACATGGGAAGCTCCTAGACGCACCGTCATCCAATATGTATGACGGTCATCATAGTTGATACTGCTGGACCGATCCGGAAACAAGCCCCATCCTTCTGACAAAGCCGTCACGCGCGCGAACGCGAAAGAGCCCATGAAGACCATGACGCGCCGCACCGACCCCAAGGCCGCCATGATCGAGGCGGCCACGACGCTGTTCCGGCGGCGTGGCTACGAAGGCGTGGGGGTCGCCGAACTGCTCGCTTTCTCCGGGGCCCCGCGCGGCTCCCTCTACTTCCACTTTCCCGGCGGCAAGGAGCAGATCGCCATCGAGGCGGTCACCCGGGCGGGCGTCGCCGTCCGCGACGGCATTCGCGCCCGGGGCGCAATCACCGGCTCGGTCGAGGAGTACATCGACACCGCCCTCAACGGCTGGGCGGAAAACCTTGTGGCGTCCGATTACGAGAACGGCTGCATCATCGCGCTGGTGGGCCTTGAAGCCGCTTCCGCCTCCCCCGCCCTGAAGAAGGCGGCCGATGACGCCTTCACGAGCTGGGAAACCGAGTTGCGCGACATGGCGATGTCCAAGGGCCTCGACGCCGAGCGTGGCGCGCGCTTCGCAACGGCCTTCATCTGCGCGGTCGAAGGCTCGATCATGATGGCGCGCACGCGCAACGCGACGGCGCCGCTGATGACGGCGAAGGACTCCATGATCGCCTACGTGCGCACGCTGTACGCGGACATGCAGACACACGCCCGCAAGGCCTAACCCCAGCGGTAATTGAAACTGACGCTGATGCGTTCGGCTTCGGCGTCGCTCAGCGGCACTTCGTGGCGCAGCCAGCTTTCCCACAGGACCACCATGCCCGGCGTCGGCGTCACGGTGACGAAGGTGCGGTTCTCGGGCCTCGCGCGCGCCTTGCGCGGCGGCGCCGCCATCATCATCGGCAGGCGCGGATCCTCAAGCTTCAGCGGCGCAGCGCCGGGCGGCAGTTCGAGATAGAGCGTGCCGCTGATCACCGAGTGTGGGTGCACATGCGCGGCATGCATGCCGCCGGGTTCGACGATGTTGATCCAGAGATTGTCCAGCACCAGCGGGCGTCCGCCGAGGTCGAATTCGACCGCGCGCGCGAACTCCGCGATATGCGGATCGAGCCGCTTTTCCAGATCTGCAAATGCAGGATCGCGCCAGCCGAGATCGGTGAGCGAGCCGTAGGACGTGTAGCCGCGATAGTTGTTCTTCGCGCACCACGCCTGCCCCGCGCCGTCGTCGACGGCGATGGCGCGGCAGGAGTCCGCCAGCGACGCGAGAAGCTGTTTCTCCCCGGCGCCGCCGAGGCGGGCGCGGTAGAGATGGGTGGGAAAGAACGTTTCAATGGCCATGGCGCGTCGTGTTACCTCAATTCGCATCATCGCATAGCGCACGCGCGGACGAGGCGAACCCCGGGAGAAATACGGATGCGGCTGAACCAGGTCACCGTGGCCGCCACGGATATCGGCGCGTCGGTCGCCTTCTACACACGCCTCGGACTGAAACTCATCGTGCTGGCGGAGCACTACGCGCGGTTCGAGCTGCCGGAGGGCGGCTCGACTTTCTCGCTGCATCTGGCGGCCGCCGGCCCCGGCGAAAATGCGCCGACGATCTACTTCGAATGCGACGACCTCGACGGACATGTCGCGCGCCTGAAGGCGGCGGGCGTCACCTTCGACAGCGACCCCGCCGATCAGCGCTGGCTCTGGCGCGAAGCCTACCTGCACGATCCCGCAGGAAACGTGATCTGCCTTTATCACGCAGGCGAAAACCGCACCCATCCGCCTTGGCGGCTGGAAGGCTGACGCCTACGCCGCGCGGCTTTCCTTCGGCAGCAGCGTATTCACGTCCTTGAACCCGGGCAGGCGTTCGATGCGCTGCATCCACGCTTCCACGCTGGGCACATCGTTCAGCAGGTGACCGCCCTGTCCCGCATAAGCGACCACGCCGTACAGATCGATGTCGGCGAAACTCGGCGCATCGCCAACGAGCCATTCACGACCCGTCAGATGTTCGTCGAGCGCCTTCAGCGCGCCGGCCCCGTCGGCGAGATAGTGATCGGCGATTTCTGCGGCGGCCTTCAGGAATCCAAGCTTGATGGCGCGCGGGCGATACACGCCGCGCGCAAGCCGGTCCCATGCCCAGAAAACCCATTCGCGCGCCTGCTGACGGGTCTGTTGTGTCGGTGGAAGGAGCTGCCCCGTCTGCTCGGCGATGTACTCCAGGATCGTGCTCGACTGGCACATGGCGAGATCGTTCTTCGAGTCCTCAAGGCACGGCACCTGACCGAAGCGGTTCTTCGCCAGATACTCAGGCGCCTTGTGCGCGCCCGTCATCATGTCGACGTGCTCATAGTCGAACGGCTGCCCGCACAGCGTCAACATCAGCGCGACCTTGTACGTGGGGCCCGACGCCCAGATTCCGTGCAGCTTGTAGCGCGCCATGAGATCTCTCCTGCTTCGATCAAGCGGACCCTACTGCGGGCGAACGGCCGCCTCAATCGACGATGATGCGGTTCGGCGCGCGGATCGCCTCTGGCGACTGGTTGAGCGCGAGCAGTTCGGCGAGCAGCGACAGCACTGAAGACGAGCGATCGCCTGCTGCAGGATCGTCCGCGCAGACGCCGTCAGGCGAAGCGCGAACGCAGGAACGGCCGACCGGCGGCCCGGCAAAAAAACGACGCCCGGAATAGTTCACGCTCGCCGCGTAGTGCAGGTGCGGGTCGCGCGGCGCGGCGCGGGACGCCTCGCTCGCCGGCAGGATGCGGAACAGCGGCACGCCGCGATCCGACCGGAGCCCCGCGGCGAACACCGTGAGACGCGCTTCCATCGTCGTCTCTTCTCCGGTCTCCGTCGTGGAGGGGCGCATGAGCTCGCCGACGTAGAAGATCATGTCGTCGAAGGACCGGAGCGAAAGCACGAATGTCGTCTCGCCGACAACGAAGCGCGGCTCACAGCCCTTCCCGTCACGGGCAGCCATCAGCGGTTGCGGCGTATCGAAGGACTCCACGAGACCGCAGACCGGCGCCGCGCCGGGCCTTTCGCGCGCCGGCGCACGCATTGCGATGTCGGCCAGGAAACGGCGGGTCTCGATCACATACGCGCACCCGGCCAACGCGTCATCGCCGCGACAGTCGTCGCGCAGCTGCGTCGCGTCGTTGATGAATTCGCGCACTACGGGCGGACCGTCCACGTGATCGATGCGCGTGATCTCCTCCACCATCAGGAACAACAGGAGATCGCGCGACCAGCCGCTCTGCCAGTAGTGCTCGAACACGTTGGAGGGCGTGGGCTGGAAGACCGTGCGCGTGAGCGTCTCCGCGCTCAACGGCTGCACGGCGTAGCTCGGCCGGCTCTGCGTCTCGCGCTCGAACCCGAAATTGCCGAAGCCCCAGGGCGAGGCGCCCTCGCCCAGCGGCGTGCCGCTGATGCCGAAATTCTCGCGATAGCGCAGGCCCGGCGCATCCTGGATGCCCGACATCGAGAGATAGTAGCGCGGCTGGCGATCGCGGGCCCGCAACACGTTGAGCAGCAGCTGGCCGGACACCGCGCGGGCGTAGGCTTCGTTGAACGCCACAGCGTCGTCTGCGATCTGGCGCGCGAGCCCTTCGCCGCGGAACGGCGCGGCGGGCGTGGTCCCGCACGCCGCCAGCACCACCGCGCTCAAGGCCATCGCCGCCGTCGCCCGCGCCACACGTCCCATCACACGCTCCCGTCGCCCGCCGGCGGATGCCGCACTTGCGGTCACGCCACGGCTAGCCTAGCTCGCGGCGGACCGACCCGACACCGGGCGCCCGCGACGAAAGAATTCCCCATGCAGCGGCTACTCGAAGGCTACCGCGCTTTCCGCGCCAAGCGCTGGCCGTACGAAAAACAGCACTACGAAGAACTCGCCGAGGGCCAGCGCCCCAAGACGCTGATCATCGCGTGCTGCGACAGCCGGGTCGATCCCGCGACCATCTTCGACGCCCGGCCGGGCGAGCTGTTCATCATCCGTAACGTGGCCAATCTCGTGCCGCCCTACTCGCTGGACGGCGGGCTTCGCGGCACGTCGGCGGCGGTCGAGTTCGCGGTCCGCAAGCTGGAGGTGGAAACGATCCTGGTGCTGGGCCACGCCCAGTGCGGCGGCTGCATGGCGGCGCTCGACCACACCATCGGGCAGGACATGGTCTTCCTGCGGCCCTGGGTCGCGCTGCTGGAGCCGGCGCTGGAGCGCTGCGCCCACGAGGCCGACCCGCTGACCGCGCTTGAGCGGGAATCCGTGAAAGTCTCGCTGGAAAACCTCCGCGCGTTCCCGTTCATCGCGGACGCCATGCGCGACCGCGGCCTGAAACTGGAGGGCGCGCGCTTCGGTGTGGCCGATGGAAGGCTAGAAATTCTCGACTGGGCCGCGGGAGCCTTCCAATTCGTAACGTAAACGACTGATGAAGGGGCTACTGTTTCGCGGCGCCGTTCGTGCTATCCACAAGCGCAATTGGGTGGCGGCGGCACGGGAGCGGCCATGTCGGACGTATATGTAGCCTTCGTTCGCGATGACCAGTCCTATGCCGAGGCGCTTGCCGTCGCCTTGCAGGGATCGGGTCTGACCGTGTCTCGGTCGTCTTCGGTCGTGGACGCGATCGGCGAATGCGCGGCGATCGTGGTGCTGTGGACGCCGGCGGCGGCGCGCTCGAAGCTCTTTGTGGACGCGGCGGATCGCGCGTTTCGCTCGGGCAAGATGGTGCTCGCGCGGATGGGCTCGGACCCGCTCCCGCCGATGTTCGCGGGCACAGAGGCCCATTCCCTGTCGCGCTGGTCCGGGGACCCGGAGGCCCAGGACATAGATTCCATCGTGTTCCATGTTGACCGGCTGGTGAGCCGCGCCCGTCTCGTGTCGGGCGCGCGCCCGGCGCCGGACGCCCCCGCAGCAGCGGCGACGCCGCGCGGCGTCGTGCACCGCTTTCCGTCCGGAGGCGCTGCAACCGCCCGCGCCCGCGCCGCCGAGGAGCCGCAACAGCGCATGGACTCCGGCGTCGCCCGCGATCCCGTGTCCTCGGATCCGCTCGCCGAAGAGGCTGCATTCTGGCGCCAGATCCAGCACAGCAACAATCCCGGCGACTTCTACGCCTACCTCGAACGCTACGGCCGGACCGGAGCCTTCGCGGAGCTCGCCGAGACGCGGATCGGCGCGCTGACCGCGCGTTCGGCGCCCGCGCCGCGTCAGGCGCCCCCCTCCTATCCGCCGCCGCAGTATCAACAGAGCGGCGGTCCCGCCCCAGGTCCGGTCACGCGCGGCGGCGGCTTCCCGGCAGGCGGCGCTGCGCCGTCGCGTCCGATGCCCCGCACAGCGCCGCAGCCGACGCCACGCCTTGACCCCCATCCCGCCCGCGCCCGCGTCGAGGCGCCGACCGCGCCGCCCCGCGACAAAGGCGGCGGCATGCGTGGCCTGGCGTTCCTGATCTTCCTGGCGGTGATCGGCGGCGGCGGTTACTACGCCTACCAACAGTTCCGCGGGCCCGCGCCCGCGTCGATCGATACGGCCGAGGACTGGGTTCCATCCAGCGCCTCCACCAATCCCGCCGACGACGGCGTCGCCGGCCCCGCAAGCGCGGGCGACGCCAATGTGCTTGCCTCAGGGACGCCCCGCAGCGAGTCGCAATCTCAACGCCCGGCAACCCGACAAACGCCTCCCGCCGCACGCGCGCCGGTGGAGGAAGAGCCCGTGCCGGAGCCGGTGTTCCGCACCATTCCGGCCGCCGTTCCCGCCGCTCCTGGGTTCCGCCCACCTACGACCGTCGGCGATCCGGAAGCTGAATCCGCATTGCTTCGCGATGTGGCGCCGCCGCCGGTAGAGACGCCCGCCGTGCAGCCCGCAACGGTATCCGCTCCGCCCGCCATGCGCGCGCCTTCGCGACCGCAATGGGCACAGCGCGCAAGCGCCCGGGACCTCACCGCCGCCTATCCGGACGCAGCTGCACGCAGGCAGATCGAAGGTCGCGTCGTCCTTGATTGTCTGATCGGGGCCGATCTTGCGATTCGCTGCCGCGCGACCTCGGAAACCCCTTCCGGCTACGGCTTTGCCGCCGCCGCCCTCCGTGTAGCGCAGCGGTACAGGTCGCAGCCGACCATGGCGGACGGACGTCCCGCGGCGGGCGAAAGAACAATCATCGCGATCGTCTTCAAGCCGAGCTGACATCGTTTCTTCGCACCGGCGAGACAGGTTGCATTCGGGTCTCCGACACACTATCTGACGCGCGCCGTTCGCAGGCGCCAAACGGCGCGCCCTCGGACCGGCTGGAGGCCCATATGCTCCTGACGATGATGAAGTCGAAGCTTCACCGCGCCACGGTCACCCAGGCGGATCTCCATTACGAAGGCTCCATCGCCATCGACCGCGACCTGCTCGATGCAGCCGACATCTTCCCTCACGAGCAGGTGGACGTGCTCAACATCACCACCGGCGCGCGTTTCACGACCTACGCGATCGAAGCCCCGCGCGGGTCGCGCTTGTTCGGCGTCAACGGCGCAGCGGCCCGTCTCGTCCAGAAGGGCGACCGCATCATTGTGGTGACCTACGGCCAGTTGCCGGCCGAGGAGGCGCGCAACTACAACCCGACCGTCATCATGCTGGACGAAGCCAACGAGATCGTCCGCAAGGCCGCATGAGCGGCCCTTGCCCGCGCGCCGCCTAATGGGCGACGCGCAGCTTGGTGATTTCCTGACCGATCTGGTTGAACGCCGTTACGATCGATCCGGACGTGGTCAGCGCGTAGTACTTGGACGAGTCCGAAGCGCACGCCTCCATCACGGCCGAATTGCCCGAGCCGCCCGTATCCACGTAGATGCTGTAGATCACAAAACCGTCCTGCTTTGCGTTGACGCATGCCGCAGTCATACGCGCATTGATGGCCGACTGCGACGAACTCCAGCGGTTCTGCGTGTTGAGACCATCGCTCATCAGGATGATGTAGCGCGTCGTGAACTCCGGAACCGACGGTGCGTTGAACGGCGCGCCCGGGGTCTGCGACATCATCGCCCACGCCAGCCCGATTGTCTGGTTGGTGTTCCCACCAGCCGTCATTGCGTCAGTCTTGGCCCGCAGAAGCCCCCAGTTGTGACCCAGGCCGCCCAGCATCTCGCTCGGCACGCAGGACGCCCCGTTCTCCGCCGGGAAGCGCGTTGCGGCCGACGTCGGCGTCGTCATGTTGACGTCGTAGCTCTGGTTGCGGTCCATGATGCAGCCGGACCAGGTACCATGTGCATTCGATGTCCAGGTGTGCGTGTAGGTGCAGTTGCTCGTACAACTGGCGACGGTTTTCACGCTGTTGTAGCAGCCATTGTAGTAGCGGTTGCCGCGACCGGCATTCTTCGACCCGTTGTCACGCGACGGGCAGAACGTTCCGTTGGTGATGGTCGTGGTGCTGCCGTAGGTCGAGCTGCCGTTCGTGGAATTGGTCTGGCACGCGTAGCCGTTTGACGAACTCCGCCACGGGCACATCTTGTATGTTCCCTGCGGGCCGAACTTGGAAAGTGGTTGGCCATTGTAGGTCGTCGCGACGTTCAGCGGCGGCGCTTCCCAGTCCGTCCAGTCGATCCATGCGGCAGCGACATTGCCGAGGCCGGCCTTGACCGTCTTGCTGAACGGGATGAGCGAGACTTCGATGTCGCCGGGGTTGACCTCGACGCCTTCAAGCATGTCGATGAGCTGGTTGGTCGCAGTGATGAGCGAACTCAGCTTGGTGACGCCGTTGACGTCCTTCTCCAGCATCGACCCGGTGTTGTCGAGCGCGAGCGAGACCCACAGCTTCGTCTGTCCCCAGACAACGCGGGAAGACGCGTTCGGCGAGAGCCGCGGCGTAAACAGGGCGCCGAGCGTGGTCGGCACGTCGACCCGCGCGGAAACCACGACGTCGTTGTCGTTGGTGACGACGCTCGACAGGATCGGGGTCCCCATCGACGCGTCGAGTCCGAAGTTTTCGCGCAGATATGTCGCCGCGAGCGCTTCACGTTCCGTCTGCGAGAGGTTCGGCTTGGCGCCGATGGCCAGCGCCGCCGCATCGACCGCATTCTGCAGGGCGGCCTTTGAGGTATTCGCGCGCGAGAAGTCGATCGACAGGCCGACGATGCCCAGCATCACCACGCTGGCGAGGGCCCATATCATGGCCACGTTTCCGCGCCGGTCACGCGCGAGGCGGTCCAGCGGTTTGCCTGTTGAAGCGAGGAACGCGCGCATTTTCGAGTATCCAATCCGGGATAGACCTGCCCGGATTGTGACAGGGGCCGGTTAATGTCCGGCCCTACGCAGACCGTTAAGATCCGTTAGCCTACCAGGCCGCCTGCGCCGTCGCGTGGGACCGGCTTTCGCGTTCGGCGAGATCCACCGTCCAGGCGACCAGACCCGCGATCAGCGCGCCGACCAGCGCCCACCCCAGGAGCGCCGCGCCCCGACGGTCGCGCCGGAACCGGCGCACGGGAAACTGGAATCGGGCGAGAAGGGTCACGGGTCCGGCCTGCATTTGAGGTCCCGGGAGCATAGGCCAAGGGCATTAAGAGTGTCCTTCCCGCCCCTGCGCGCGCGCCCAGCTGCCTTGACGGCGCCGGAATTCAAGATCATGATGATATCGATTAGATACTGGAGAGCTATATGGCGGAACAACGCGCAAGCCTCGGCCGGACACATGAGCGCAAGGCCGGCACCATGGATGGCGGCCTGATGCTTCTGGCCCTCCTGGGCCTCATCGGCTTCGTGATCTTCTGGGCCTCCACGGCCATGCCCGCCCTCGAGAACGAGGAAGGCTGGGCGGTGCTCACGCTCATCCTGGCCATCGTCGGCATCGTGCTGATCGCGCTGGGCTTCTACAGCCTCCAGCCCAACGAGGGCGCGGCGGTGACGCTCTTCGGCAACTACAAGGGCACCGACAAGAAGCCCGGCCTGCGCTGGGTCTGGTTCTGGTACGCGCGCAAGAAGATCTCGCTGCGGGTCCGCAACCTCACCTCCCAGACGCTCAAGGTGAACGACAAGCGCGGCAACCCGATCGAGATCGGCGCGGTGGTCGTGTGGCGCGTGGCGGATACGGCGCAGGCGCTGTTCGACGTCGACGCCTACGAGACCTTCGTGAACATCCAGGTCGAGACGGCGCTGCGCGAGATCGCCTCGCATTTCGCCTATGACCACGCCGAGCACGAGGAGCCGACCCTGCGCGCCGACGGCGACAAGGTCTCCGCCCTCCTGCGCGACAAGCTGCAGGAGCGCATCGCGGTCTCCGGCGTCGAGATCGACGAGACCAAGCTCTCGCATCTCGCCTACGCCCCGGAAATCGCTGGCGCCATGCTGCGTCGCCAGCAGGCCGAAGCGGTGCTCGCCGCGCGCAAGACGATCGTGGCGGGCGCTGTGTCCATGGTGGAGAACGCGCTGACGCAGCTGTCCGAGCGCTCCATCGTCCATCTCGACGACGAACGCCGCGCGGCGATGGTGTCTAACCTGCTCGTCGTGCTCTGCGGCGACCGTGACGCGCAGCCCGTGGTCAACGCCGGCTCGCTCTACCAGTAGAAGCAGCCATGCCGCCGCCCGCCCGCAAGGCCTTCCCGCTCCGTCTCGACCCCGCGCTCCACGCGGCGGTCGAGCGGCTGGCGGCGGCGGAGCTCCGCAGCGTGAACGCGCAGATCGAATACCTGCTGCGCGAGGCGCTGCGGACGCGGGGCATTCGCACGAACGACGCCGAGAAGGATGAAGGGGCGTCCGCGGGCCTATGGCCCGCATCGGTGCATCGTTCACGTTCGATTACATCGGTTTCAACGACGGTTTGCGGGCCATAGGCCCGCGGTCCTACTCTCCATTTTCCGCGCAAGCGTCCGCGTTCGCGCTGAACGTCGCGTTCGCGCGGCTGAGCATTCGGATGTTCTCCGGCGTGAATGCTCATGACGTGTCCGCCCCGTCCGGCGCACACGCCCACGCAATGCACATCACCACTTCAGCACGCGGCCTCACGGCCACCAGCCGCCGCCGCACGCGGGCGCGGCGGAAGCGTTTCAGCATCGCCGCAATCGCACGGTCGAGATCATCGAACAGCGCGCGCAGGTCGCGCAGCGACTTCACTGCAACACCCCGCGTGAATGCGCGTAAGCGCGCGCCAGTGCGCGTGTAGCGGCATCCGCGCCGCGCGCGCCACGGGCGCTCTGACGGCAATGGATCGGCGTGGCGGCCGTGATGCAGCGCATACGCCACGACGATGCACTTCGCCTCCGCGCACGCTTCGCGCACCGC
>WRPF01000241.1 GCA_009773335.1 Caulobacteraceae bacterium | reverse complement strand
GCCATCCGCGAGAGACCATGCCAGAAGAACACCAGTGCGCCGCCACCGTCGCGCGCGCCGTCGTCAAGCCACACGCGCGCCTTGCGCGCCGGAACGCCCTTGGGCTCGAACGTGCAGATGAGCGACACGGCGTCTTGCTCGCAGCCGTCGCCCTTCGCGAAGCCGGGACACATCGCGGTGGGTTTGGGGATGAACTTCGCGGCGGGCTTCGGTGCGTCGTCCGGCGGCGGACCCGCATCCGCTCCCGACCCACCCCCATCGGCGAAGATGGCGGCGTCGTTGCCGGAGGCCACGTCGTCACCGCACGCGGCCGCCGCGCCCACGACCAGCACCGCGCATGCAAGTCCAAGCCTTCGTGCGTCGTCCATCACGCAACCTCCAGTGGCGTACCGAACAACGCCGCGATGTCCGTGGTCACGAGCGATGGCGACGCACCCGCGAACTCGACCGCCGCCGGGCCGAGCGCAGCGCCCGGAGCGATCTCGACCGCGATCGCCATCGGCGACTCGGGCCAGCGAAAGCGCACGAGTCCACGCGTGCCCGTCGGCTCCTCGACGCCGCCCAGCAGGCGCCCCCACTGCTCCCGCGCGGCGCGCTCGTCGTGCGCACGCAGTCGCAGCCCCAAGAGGCGGACGCTGCCCGAGTGTGCCGGCCCCGACTTCCCGGTGCTCGATGGCCAGGTTTCCGCGAACTGCACGACGATGCCTTGCGCTTGCTTCGGGTGCAGGAAGCATTCCTTCCATCCGGGCAGGCTGTCGTCGTAACCGACGATCTCGTAACCGGCCGCGCGCGCACGCGCCGCCGCCAGCTCGAGGTTCGGCACCTTGAAGGTCACGTGGTGCACGCCGACCCCTTGCCTTTCGAGGAAGCGGTGCAGAAATCCGTGCTTCCCCGTCGGTTCGATCAGTTCGAGCCGCGCGTCGTTCGCGAAGGCCCATTGCACCCAGTCGAAGCCGGGCGACGGTCCGCCCTCGCGCCGAACGCCCCCGAGCGCGCTCTCGATCCAGGGTCCGCAGACGGCGATGGAGCGAACGCCGATCGCGAT
>WRPF01000240.1 GCA_009773335.1 Caulobacteraceae bacterium | reverse complement strand
CGACGTGGAGCGTGCGGAACGTCACCGGCCGGTCGCCGGCGCGGTCCAGCACCTGGCGGTAGAGCTGTTCCTGCGCCGCCACGTCGGGAAACGCGGCGCGCACCATGAACGGAATCTCGGTGCGGTACAGGCCAACGCCCTCGGCGTTGCCGTCGTCGAGCTGCGCCAGGTCGATCAGAAGCCCGGCGTTGATGTTGAGCGCGACCGCCACGCCGTCGCGCGACACGCAAGGCAGGTCCTTGAGCTTGGCGTAGGACGCGCGGCGCTCGGCCTTCTGGCTGATGGCGTGGGCGTAGGTCTGCTTGGCTTCCTCGGCCGGGCGCAGCATGACCGTGGCCGTGTCGCCGTCGACGACGATCGGGTCCAGCGGATCGACGCGCGAGAACACGTCCTTCACCCGGCCGACCAGCGGTATGTCGAGCGCGCGCGCGACGATCGAGACATGCGCCGTGGGCGATCCTTCCTCCAGCACCACGGCGCGCAGGCGGCGGCGGTCGTAGTCCAGAAGCTCGGCCGGGCCCATGTTGTGCGCCACCAGCACCGCGTCCTCGGGCAGCTCCAGCGCCGGCGCGGCCGCGCCGCCGCCGGCCAAATGCTGCATCAGCCGGTTGTTGAGGTCCTCCAGGTCGCTCAGGCGCTCGCGCAGATAGTCGTCTTCCACCTGGTTCATGCGCACGCGCGTGTCGTTCTGCACCTTCTGCACCGCGGCCTCGGCGGTCAGGCCCGAGCGGATCGCCTCGCGGATGCGCCCGAGCCACCCCCGGTCCTCGGCGAACATGCGATAGGCTTCCAGCACGTCGCGGTGCTCGCCCGACGCGGCCAGGTCGCTCGACGCCATCATCGTGTCGAGCGCGTCGTGCAGGCCCGCGACCGCCTCGCGCAGGCGCTTCAGTTCCGCCTCGGGATCCTCGGCCACCACGCGCTTGATCGCGACCGAGGGCTGGTGCAGCACCGCGCGCCCCAGCGCGATGCCGCCGCAGATCTTGACGCCGGTCAGCCGCAGCGGCAAAGCTGGCCCCAGGCCCGCGGCGCCCGGCGCGGGGCGCG
>WRPF01000239.1 GCA_009773335.1 Caulobacteraceae bacterium | reverse complement strand
CCTCACCGACGTGCCGGGCGTGCTCGACAAGGACAAGCAGATTATCCAAGAGCTGAAGGTCGGCGATATTCCCGGCCTCATCGCCGAGGGCGTGATCACCGGCGGCATGATTCCGAAGGTCGAGACCTGCATGTACGCGATCGAGCGCGGCGTCGAGGGCGTCGTCATTCTCGACGGGAAACTGCCGCACGCCGTGCTGATCGAATTGCTTACCGATCATGGCGCCGGCACGCTGATCACGCGGTGACGAACGAAGCCCTCATCCGTCGCCACTACGTGGCGACACCTTCTCCCGCTTGCGGGAGAAGGAAGAACGGCGACGCTTCGCAATTGCGTTTGCAGCGATGATTGGCGCTTGCCCTTCTCCCGCTTGCGGGAGAAGGTGGCCCTCGCGTAGCGAGGGTCGGATGAGGGCCATTCAGTGAACCTCTTCATCCTCACCGGCGCGGGCGTTTCCGCCGAAAGCGGCCTTGGCGTCTTTCGCGGGCCGGGCGCGGCGCTGTGGAAGCGCTACGATCCGATGCAGTTCGCGACGCCCGAGGCCTTCATGCGCGATCCGGCTCTGGTGCATGAATTTTACAATGCGCGTCGGCGCAACCTGCTCGCCGCGTCGCCCAACGCCGCCCATGTCGCGCTGGCGCGGATTGAAGCCGGTCTTGCGCAGCGCGGCGGCGCATTGACTCTCGTGACGCAGAACATCGACGATCTGCATGAGCGCGCCGGTTCGACCCGCGTCATTCATATGCACGGCGAATTGCTCAAAGCGCGCTTCGCCTCATGCGGCGCGGTGAGCGATCGCCGCGAAGACCTTTCGACCGATTCGCGTTGCGGATGCGATGGCGCATTGCGGCCGCATGTCGTTTGGTTCGGCGAGACGCCGCTCTATATGGAAGATATCTATGCGGCGCTCGGAGCGGCGGATCTTTTCGTCGCCATCGGCACATCGGGCGCTGTCTATCCGGCGGCAGGCTTCGTGCGCGAGGCGCGCGCAAGAGGTCTGCGCTGCTGCGAGATCAACCTGGAGGCGTCGGAAAACGCAACGCAATTTGAC
>WRPF01000238.1 GCA_009773335.1 Caulobacteraceae bacterium | reverse complement strand
AAGAAGCACGGCCTCCTGCTCGTGGAGGATTGCGCGCACGCGCACGGCGCCCGCTGGCGCGACAAGTGCGCCGGCACGATCGGCGACTTCGGTTCGTTCTCGATGCAATCGTCGAAGCTGATGACGTCGGGCGAAGGCGGCATGGTGACGACGAACGAGGACCGCTATGCTCACCGCCTGCACTCGCTGATCAACTGCGGACGCAAGGAGCCGGGCTTCGACGGCTTCCCCGAGCAGATGCTCGGCCACAACCTACGCATGAGCGAGTGGCAAACCGCGATCCTGCGCGAGCAGTTGAAGCGCCTACCCGAGCAGCACGAACGCCGCGCGAAGAACATCGCGCTGTTCGAGACGGAGATCACGAAGGTCGGCGGGCTCAGCCCGCTGCCGCGCGACGAGCGCATCACGCGGCGCACGGCGTACATGGTCATCCTTCGCTACGAC
This sequence comes from Caulobacteraceae bacterium, assembly GCA_009773335.1. Classification (GTDB taxonomy): domain Bacteria; phylum Pseudomonadota; class Alphaproteobacteria; order Caulobacterales; family Aquidulcibacteraceae; genus VFBF01. Next base: position 608 of record WRPF01000238.1, on the reverse strand, counting down.
CAGGAGGCGTTCGCCGGCGTGCCGCGCGACCATGCGCTGGCGGCGATGCACGCCGAGCGCGTCCCCTGCTACGGACGCTTCTACCGACCGCTGATCGACGACCCGCTGTTCGCGCGCGATCCGCTGACGAACCACGCCGCGCGTGCGCACGCCAGCGCGATCTGGACCGGACGCGAGTTTCCGGTCGCCGCGAAGGCTGCCTACGAGGAGTCGATCTGGATCCCGCACCAGGGCTTTCTCGGCGGCGAGGCCGAGGTGCACGATCTGGTCGCGGCGTTCGCCAAGGTGAAGGCGGGCGCGGCAGCCTTGCGCGAGAAGCCTCCGGCTGCTCCTGGCGGCCAGCGCTGAAGAGGAGGGCCGCCATGCGCGACAGGTTGGGCATCGGGATCGTGGGCGCCGGGTTCATGGCGCGCTTTCACCTGCAGTCGTTCGTCGGCGTGCGCAACGCGGACATCGTCGGCATCACCAGCCGCACGATGGAGCGGGCGGAGTCGGCCGCCGCGCTCGCGCGTGGGCTCGGCATCGGCGACACCAGGGCGTACGCGTCGGTCAAGGATCTGGTGACCGCGCCCGGCGTGGACGCCGTGTGGATCGTGGCGCCGAACTTC
>WRPF01000237.1 GCA_009773335.1 Caulobacteraceae bacterium | reverse complement strand
CGTGCTCGCGCCGGTGCTGGTCGGCGCGCTCGCCGGCCGCGTCGGCTACGGGCCGGCCGTGGCCTCGACGGCGATCTTCCCGATGTGCGCACTGGTGCTCGTGCTGTGGAAGCTCCCGGAGACGCGAGGCCGCGAACTGGAGGAGACGAGCGCACTCGACGCGGCGCACTGATCGCGCTGAATCATGCGAGATGAGCAGCCGGCCGTGCATGGGTCTGTTCTGCACCACGGGGCGAGCGCCGAGCGGGACTCGCTCGCGGGGACGTTCGCCGTGCAGATCCGGGTTGCGTGCCAAGACTGGGACCGGCGACCCGGGCACGGCTCTCTCGGCGCTCATGCCAACCCGAGGTAAAGCACGTATCGGGTTGGCATTCGCTACGCCCCGCGAGCGAGTCCCGCTCGGCGCTCGCCCCTGACCGCAGAATCCGCGGGCGCGTCCGCGCACGCTGCCGCCTGATCGCGCTCGGGGCATGCGGCGGGTGTCCTTGCGCGGCGCAAAGGCGACCGGCAACGACTCTCGGGGGACAACGCGTACAGAGGGCGCGGTCGTGGGGTGTGGCGCGCGTGGGGCGTCGCGCGTGCCAACTCGCATCCAGCACCACTTCGAGTTGGCGCGCGCGTCGAGTGAACCGTGCCCGGCTTACCCCGTTGCAGACTTGGCACCAGAGCCGGATCTGCACGGTGAACGGCCCCGCGCGCGCCACACCCCACGACCGCGCCCGTTCAGCACCAGGCCACCACGATCACTTCGATTGCGGGGCGCTGTCAGTCCTTCGCGGAGCTCTGCGTGACGCCGGAGAATGCCGCGGCCAGGCCCGCGATCACCTCGATGCGAAAGGTCTCGGCGTATTCGAGCCCGGCGGGCTTGCCGATGCGCGCGCCGATGGCACGCGCCATCTTCTCCACCGCGGGTCGGTAGTTGCTGCGGTCGAGCGCCTTGATCGCGGGGTTGTCGGGGTCGACTGCGGCCAACTGGAACCCGATGTCGTCGATGGTGAGGCGCATCTGCGAGTCGTGCGCGCACAGCGCGTCGATCTTCTTCTGCAGGAATG
>WRPF01000236.1 GCA_009773335.1 Caulobacteraceae bacterium | reverse complement strand
GCTGGGCCTGCTGGACGACGCGGGCGTGCGTCGAGATGCCGCGCTCGCCGCGGTACTTGGTGGCAGCGAAGCTGCGGCGGAGAAGCTGCTCAAGGTGTTGCCCAAGGATCGCGACGCCGAAGACGTGCTGCGCATGACGGTCAACAGCACCGAAAGCGACGACTTCAACCTGCTGATGGCGCCGATGTTCGAAAGCGGCCAGATCTATCGGCGCCTGCGCGTCGCGGAGATCCTGAAGACCGGCACCGAGGACATCTCCTACGGCTACGTCTGGGGCCAGTTGATGACCCGCCTGCGCACGGGCTGGGACGGTCCGGGCGGCGTCTCTGACCGCTACGTGCGTGAAGCCCTGTACAAGGAGATGACCGCCGGCGATCCCGCACGCCGTCTCCTGGTCACCAACGTCATCGCCGCGATGAACTTGCGCGGGCTGTTGCTTGCCGCGCGCGACGCGGGCATCGCCGAGGCGCGACAGGTCCTGCTCGACATGGATCGGCCGCGCGCCCCGGCAACCCGCTAACCCGTGTTTGGGGCGTGCACCCCACGCACCGCGCGCGCGCCACAGGCCACGGATGTCACGGGTCGCTCGAGCGTTTGGATTCGCCGTATTCGTCGCATTCGGCGTGTTCGGCGCCACGCGCGTTGTCGCGCAGGCGCCGACCTCCGATCGCGACCGCACCGAGGCCGCCCGCACGCTGTTCGAGGAGGGGCTGGCGCTGGTCGATCAGGAGCGCTGGCAAGACGCCGCCGAGCGCTTCCGGCGCGCGCTGGCACTGCGTCCGTCACCCGTGATCACCTTCAACCTCGCTTCGGCGCTGGCCAAGCAGGGCCACGTGATCGAAGCCTCGGAGCTGTTGCGTGCACTGGTGAAGGATGAGGCCGTGAAGGACGACACGCGCGATGCCGCCACGCAGCTGCTCGCCGACGTGGAGAGCCAGATCGCGCGGCTGACGATCGAGGTGCGCGGGGAACTCGCGGGCCACACCGTCTCGCTCGACGACCGCCCACTGCACGCGGCGGAGATCGGCGTCGCCCTTCCCGTGGACCCGGGAT
>WRPF01000235.1 GCA_009773335.1 Caulobacteraceae bacterium | reverse complement strand
ACGGAACGTCTTACGACATCGCCGGAACGCTCGCGAAGCCGGCGAAGCCGCCAAGCGGCGCGAAGGCGCTGCTGATCGAGACGCAAGCGAGCGACGACGTGAAGCCGCTGGCGCTCGAACGCGGACTCGCCGTGCTGACGCTCGATGTCGCCAAGCTCCCCGACAAAGCTCGAGCGCCGGCCTTGCGCGATGTCCTCGGCCATCTTCGCGGCGCGCTCAAGATAAAGCGCGTGCTCGGCCGCGCACAGGGCTCGGATGCCGACGCAATGTCGGACGCGGCCTCGGCATTCGATGGGCTTTTGCTGCATGACGCGAGCCGCGAGCCCACGCCCCCGACGCGCTTTTTCGCGAGTTGGGGCGCCGACGCCTATTGGCGCGAGAAACCGCGCATTGAATTCGCGAACGGCGCGCCGCCGAACGGTCGGCGCTTCTATCTCGCCGGAATCGCCTTTTCCACCACGGCGACAAATTGCGTCGCGCCCGTGAACGCGCGCCCCTCGGCTCCCGCGCTGCGCGCGCTGTTCGCCGCGCTCGACGAGTGGACGGCCAAGGGCGCCGCGCCGCCTGCTTCACGCGCGCCTCTCGACGTCGATCTGTCGCCGGCGCAGGATCTGAAATGGCCTAAAATTCCCGCCCTGCCCGCGCCGCCTGAGGGCGCGCGCCGCGTTCCCAAGATCGACAGCGATGGCAATGAGGTTCCGGGCCTGCGGCTGCCCGATCTGGCGCTGCCGATCGCCACCTTCACCGGCTTCAACACGCAAAAGGACAAGAAGGGACCGCTCTGCGGCGCGGGTGCCGCGATTCCCTTCGCCGCGAAGAAGGTTGATCGCGAGAAGAACGCCGACTCTCGTTCCGCGCTCGTCGAGCGCTACGGATCGCGCGCTTATTTCGTCGCGACCATGCGCGTGATCGCCGACAAGCTGGTCAAAGAGCGGTTGATGCTGCAGCAGGACGCCGACGCCTATGTCAGCGCGGCGCGAACAGCGCCATTCTAGGAATTGAGGACGAAAATCCCGGCGTTGAGATAGGTCGCGAAGGCCACCCAGAATGCGG
>WRPF01000234.1 GCA_009773335.1 Caulobacteraceae bacterium | reverse complement strand
TGCATGATGATCGACTGCGCACCCTTGAAGCGCGCGTCCATCAACGCATCGCTGGACAGTACCGCGGAGCGGTCGCGCAACACTTCGCCGATGATGGTGCTCGACAGCGCCACCTCCTCGCCCACGCCCGGACGCTTGGTGCGCACGCAACGCGGCTGCGGCCGCTGGTTGTCGTCGAGCAGCAGCACCACGCCACGATCGGCCGACAGCAGCTCGAACGCCGTGGTCAGGATCTTTTCGAGCAGCCGGTTCACGTCCAGTTCGCCCGCGATCGCGCGCGTGAGTTCGTAACTGGCGCGCAGCTTTTCGTAATCGCGGCGCACCGCGGTGTCGTCGATCAATGTCTCCGGCACGAAGTTCTGGTCGCCCTGCTGGGAGAGCCGCGCGCGCACGTGGCTCTCCACCATCCCGGGCGCCATCGTGACCTTGCCTTGGGCGCCGGTGGGCAGACTCTCGGCCGTGTCCGTGGACGCCGCGCCGTCGAAGCGAATGCGCGTCGAGCCGACGACGATTTCGTCGCCCGGGCGCAGGGCGCGCTTGCCCTCGACGCGTTCGCCGTTGATGTACGTCCCGTTGAGCGAGCCGAGGTCTTCCAGGACGTAGCCGTTGTCGACGAGCGCCACGATGCAGTGGTTCTTCGACACGATGCGGTCGAGCAGCTGAATGCTGTTGTCGGGGTGGCGCCCCAGGGTGTTGGTGCGCTCCAGCTCCACCGAACGCGCGTTCCCCTCGGGCGACGTGATCTGGAGCGTGGCCATGGCGGGCGGGAACGCGAGTCTAGCAGGTCGCGGCGTTTGGTTGGCTCGTGAGCCGCATCAGTTGAGCGACGCGCCCCCGGACGCCGGGCGCTCCGGAGTCACCCCGCGACGCAACAGGCGGCGCAGCAGCTCGGGCGAACCGGTGCGGCGCCAGCGCTCGTACAGGAGCAGCACGGCGCCATCGGTGCACATCGCGGTCCGCTCGCGCACCTCGTCCAGCACGCGGGCAAAGTCGCGGAAGCGCACCGCCAGCTCGTGGAACAAGCGCGCCCGTGACGCCTGTCGACCGACCTGCG
>WRPF01000233.1 GCA_009773335.1 Caulobacteraceae bacterium | reverse complement strand
CGCCATGTTCAACAGCCCGTGCGCGCTCTTCGCCTGCGGGTGTGCATCGATGGCGGCCGCATACGCGTGGCCGTCGGCGCTGCTCGGTTCACCCGTCGGAAGTCCGTGGTTCGCGAGGCGCTCGTCGAACACCTCGCCCCACGGAAAGCGACGCTTGCTGCCGCCGCGCGCGGCGCGTTCCCATTCGCTCTCGGTCGGCAGGCGTCCGCCGACCCAGGCGCAATAGCGTTGCGCCTCGGCGAACGTCACACCCGCGACCGGATGCTCCGGTCGTCCAAGCCGCGCGTCCGCCTCACTCACGCGCGCCGGGTAGCACTCGCCCGCGCGCAGGCAACGCCGCCAGTCGGCCTGGGATACCTCGGTGCGATCGATGCGATACGCGTTGAGCATCACGCGGTGCGCCGGCTGTTCGTCGGCGAACATCGTCGCGTCGCAGCGTCCGGACTGCTCGCCCGAGCGCAGACACAGCGCGACGGCGAACTTCACGTCGTCCTCGTCACTGCCCATCGTGAACGCACCGGCCTCGATGCGGATCACGCCGGGCGGCGTCAGGGACAGCGCGCGTGGGACGTCCGCGAGGGCCACGTACGCGCCCGCGACGGTGGCGACCGCCACGAGCGTGGCGAGGGCGGGTGTGATGCCGGCGCGACGCACGCCCGTGGTGTACCAACCACGACCCACGCGAGGCAAACGGGTCTTCGTCTCGGCGTCCACGGCAGGCGTGCTACGGCGTCGCGTGCTTCTTCAGCTTCCTTCCGTGGTGGCCGATGCGATCGAGCGCGGCTTCGATGGCGCGGGTGAGCGTCTTGAGCACCTTCAGGCGCGCGTAGTACTTGTTGTTCGCCTCGACCAACGTCCAGGGCGCAGCCGAGGTCGACGTGCGATCGACCATGTCGCAGACCGCGAGTTCGTAGGCGTCCCACTTCTTGCGGTTGCGCCAATCGTCTCCGGTGATCTTGAAGCGCTTGAACGCCACCTGCTCGCGCGCCTTGAAGCGACGGTACTGCTCGTCCTTGCTGATCGCGAGCCAGAACTTGACCACCACGACGTTCTGCCGCA
>WRPF01000232.1 GCA_009773335.1 Caulobacteraceae bacterium | reverse complement strand
CGGAAAAAGCCAAAGTGGGGAATTTCGTCGAGATCAAGAACGCCAGTGTCGCGCGAGGCGCCAAGGTCAATCACCTGTCCTATATCGGGGACGCCGACATCGGTGCGAACGCCAATATCGGCGCCGGAACCATCACCTGCAATTACGACGGCTTCCTCAAATATCGCACGACGATCGGCGAAAACGCCTTCATTGGCTCAAACTCGTCGCTTGTAGCGCCGGTGACGATCGGGCAGGGCGCCTATGTCGGCTCCGGCTCCGTGATCACCAAGGACGTTGCGCCCGACGCGCTCGCCGTGGCGCGCGGGCGGCAGATGGAGAAAGCGGGCTGGGCGACAACTTTCCGCGCGACGCAGACCGCGAAGAAGGCGGCGAAAAAAGCGAAGGTGGAATAGGCCGGACTTTCTTTCATGCTCATGCTAAATTGGGCGCGATGATTACGCTTTCCCGAGAGACCGAGGTCTTGGCTGAGCGCCTCGCGGCCGCTAGGCGGGTTTCCGTCGACGAGGCCGTCCGTCAGGCGCTCGAGGAGTCCGCGCGCTCGGCGGGCGTGGCGCCGGCGCGGCGTCGACGTCGCATGACGGTCGAACAGATGCAGGCATTGGGCGCCGAAATCGCCGCCATGCCGATTCTCGATCCGCGTTCTCCACAGGAGATCATGGACGACATCAACGAGCTATGATTGTCGTCGACAGCTCCGCATTGATCGCCATTTTAGAACATGAGGAAGACGCGCCGCTTTACGCTCGCGCTATTCATGATGCAGAGCGTTTGCAGGTCTCCGCGCTAAATGTACTCGAAACCGGCATTGTCTTGCGCGCGCGCCATGGCGATGTCGCCCTGGCGCGTTTGTGGCGTTTTCTGCGTGACGATAATGACTTTGAAATCGCGGCCTTCGACGCGGCGCAGGCGCGCGCGGCGATCGCCGCTTACGGGCGCTATGGCAAGGGCGTCGATCCCAAAGCGCGGCTCAATCTCGCCGATTGCGCCGCCTATGCGCTCGCCAAGACTCTCGATTGGCCGCTCCTCTTCAAAGGCGCCGACTTTTCGGCGACCGACG
>WRPF01000015.1 GCA_009773335.1 Caulobacteraceae bacterium | reverse complement strand
CGCCGCGCGAGCGCCTCCACATCGGCCAGCCACCGCGACGCCGCCCGCCACGCCCGCGGCTCCAGCACCCGCGCGCTCCCGATCATCGGCAGGAGGCGCGCGATGAGCGAAACGGCGAGGTCCCAGAGGCCGGCGGTTGCGAAGCGTATGTGGTTGGCGTGTTTCATGGGCGCGAGTGTGCGGCCTCGCCGATGCCGGTCGGATAGATTCACATGCGTTTCATGGCGGCCATGGGCGAGCGCGGCGCAAGAGCGCGGAACGAGGGGGTGCCGTTGCTCCTATTTTTTGGGGGGGGTCGCCGCATTCATGCGAACCGGACACGCGCAGCGGCCGGATGAGGGTTTGCCGACGTTTCTGAATCTGGCCCTCTGCGGACGGTGGAGATCGGAGCGCGCGGCCTCCGGCCGCGCACTTTCAAGCTCCCCTCGGCATCATGCGCCGCCGGAGGCGGCGCGCTCCCTTACTCGATCACCCCGTGCGTCTCATGGATGACCGTTCCCGGCGAAAACTCGTCGTCTTCGCCAACGCCCTGCTCAAAGCCAATGACAATCGCCACGCACTGACTTGATGACGGGGTGTTGCTGGACCGGGCGCGGCTTGTGCTCTCGGCGACATTGAGCCATCGGGCGTCTGTTCGTTGTAACCATTCCGGCCGCCTGATTTCAGAGGAGACGCGAGCCATGGACCAGTTCACTGGCGGTTGCCTGTGCGGGAACGTCCGCTTTGTGGCGTCGGGACTCCCATACCGGGTCGGCCTTTGTCACTGCCTCGACTGTCGCAAGCATCATGGGGCGCTTTTTCACGCGTCCGCGATTTTCCCCGAGGATGCGGTGACGATCGATGGCGAAACACACAACTATCGCGGGCGGTTTTTCTGTCCCCGCTGCGGCTCCTCCGTTTTCGCACGCTCTGCAGATGAAATCGAAGTGAACCTGGGATCCCTGGATGCCCCTGACCAACTGACGCCAACCTACGAAAGCTGGATCGTCCGTCGCGAATCCTGGTTGCCGCCGTTTCCGCTCACGAGACGATACGACGGCGATCGTGACGCCACGAGTCGCTTTGAGGCGTAGGTCGCGCGAACGGCGCTATGGCGCGCGGGTTATTCCCGTCGTGGCGCTCACGCCGCCTCTTCGACGAAGCCCTTCCAGTTGCGCATGTAGCCGACGAACGCATCGCTCAGGCCCTCGCACTGCAGGTGCGCCACCGGCGCCGGCAGCGCGATGGGCGTGAAATCGGGGTTGGCCTCGACCTGCTTCGGGAAATCGTGGTGCAGGATCGCGGCGCGGCCGATGACGACGAAATCGAGACCGGCGTCGAGCGCCGCGCGGGCGCCGGCGCCCGTGGTGATCTTGCCCGCCGCGCCGAGGCGCACATTGCCGCGCTCAAGACCGGCGAAACACGACAGGAGGCTCTTGCCCTTGTGTTCTGCTTCCTCCGGCTCCTTGAAAACATCCCACAGCGACATGTCGAGATAGTCGATCCTGTCCTCGCGCATGAGGCGCTGCGCGACGGCGACGATATCGTCGAGCTTCAGGCCGAAGCGTTCCGGCGACAGGCGCACGCCGAGGCTGAAATCCTTCCCGCACGCGGCGCGCACGCCGTCGACGATGTCGAACAGCAGACGCGAACGGTTCTCCAGCGAGCCGCCGTAGCGGTCCTCGCGCTTGTTGATGTCGGCGCTCAGGAACTGGCAGATGAGATAGCCGTGCGCGCCGTGCAGCTCGACGCCGTGAAAGCCCGCGCGCTCGCAGCGCTTCGCCGCGGCGATGAAATCCTGCGTCGTGCGCTCTACCTCATCGAGCGTCATCGCGCGCGCACCGAACTCGCTTTCCGCCGACGGGCACAGCGGCGGCCCGTCGATGAGATCCTTCGGCGTGCGCATGCCGGCATGATGCAGCTGCACGACGGAATGACTGCCCTCGCCGTTGATTTTCGCAGCCAGCCGCGTGAGCCCGTCGAGATGGCGATCGTCATGCGCGCCGAGCTGGCCGTAGAAGCCGAGGCCCGACGGATGCACCGACGTTGCGCACGTCATCGTCAGCCCGAAGCCGCCTTCGGCGCGCATGGTGAGCCAGCGATATTCCTCGTCGCTCAGCACGCCGTCCCTGTGGCTCTGCTGGTTGGTGAGCGGGGCCAGCATGAAACGGTTCTTGAGCGTGGGGCCGCGCGTGAGGGTGAGAGGCTCGAACAGGGAGGGCAAGACGGCTCCTTCAGATGGCGATGGGCTTCATCCCGGACCTACCACATGCCCCGGCCCACATGAGAGCGGGGTGCGCCAAATTGAGGCTTCAGTTGTGCTTCATCGCCGTCCGGATTTTCGTTGACGCTGCGTCAGGTCAGGCGCACGCTGACGTTGATCGTCGCCGGAAACGAAGCGGCGGCAGGGAGGGCTTCATGGCGAAATTCGTATTGCCGGCCGCGCGTCGTTCAGGCCCCGCGGTGAATGCCGAACCGAACGTGATCCCGTTCATCGACGTGATGCTCGTGCTGCTGATCATCTTCATGGTCGCCGCGCCGAAGCCCTCGACGGATCTGCAGGTGAACCTGCCGACAGGCCCCGCGATCGCCGCGCCCGTAAACATCCTTCCGACGACCGTGACTGTCAGCAGCGCGGGCGCGCTGTTCATCGAAGGCGAAGCGGTGACGCAGGCGCAGTTCCGCGAGCGGTTGTTCGCCGTCGCAAGCGCGCGCAACCCCTCGCTCTCCGGCGATCTGCCCACGCTGTTCAGCGAAGCGAAGATCCTCGTCGCAGCAGACCAGTCCGTCAGCTACGCGAGCGTGTTCGGCGTCGTCGACGACATCGACGCGGCGGGATTCCGGAAAGTGAACCTGATCGTCAGCGAAGCGGAGACGTAAGAGCCGACGGAACGGCGAAGCTAGCCATAACGCAATAGTAAGGAATGGCGCGTGACATTGAGGAGGCAATCCTCTGCGTGGAGTATCACCGTGTCCGATGCAGCGATCGCCGACGCGATCAAGAAGGCGATGGGCGCGCACGGCGCGTGGAAGCTCAAGTTGCGGACCGCCATCACGGTAGGCCGTTGCGACACGTCGCCCAGCACGGCCAGATGCGACAATCTCTGCGAATTCGGCAAGTGGCTCTACAGCTCGGAGCTCAGCCCGGAAACAAAGCGCGGCATGCCGTTTCAGGTGGTGCGGCGCCTTCACGCGGAGTTCCACGACTGCGCGGGGCAGGTCCTCAATCTTGTGCAGGCGGGCAAGGCGAAGGAAGCCCAGGCGTTGCTGGATGGCGACTTCGCGGCGCGCTCCGACAAGCTGAACCGGGCGCTGACCAAGTGGCGCGGCGAAGTGCAGTCTGTCGCCGCCTGATCGCCGCGCTAACCGCCCTCTTTCGTCCGCGTCTTCAACCCGAGCCGCTCCGCCCACGTCTCAGCGTCACGCAAGCCCTTGTCCAGCGCCGCCATCGTGCGCGTGAAATCGCCGTCGGCATCGTTCTTCCACGCCGCGTGCGCGCGGGTGAGCACCACCGCAAGCCCCTGCACTTTCGCTGCGCCGTCGACGCCGTCGACGGTTTCGCCGGCGAGCGTCAGCAGCCAGCGCGCCGTGCGGCCTGCGCGGGCGAAGGCCTGCGCCTGACCGAGGCCGTCCTGCGTGCGGTCGAGCGCGATGATCGCGAAGCGGTGGGGCTCCATCGCCTCGAAGCGGCGCATGGCGAGATCGAACAGACGGTCGCGCAGGCCTTGCGTCGTGTCGATCGACGTCACGCCCTGTGCGGCGGCGCGATCGAAGTGATCGTCGAGAATGTCGGAGGCGTCCGACGGCGCGAGGCCCGCGAGCGACGCGATGTCGGTCTCTGCCGCTTTCGCGATGTCGAAGATGGTCACTTCGCGCCACGGCCTGTCGGCGGCGAGCGCGAGCACGCCCTTCGCAAAGGCGGCGCGGGCGGCGGGATCTGGCGCAATCATGTCTGGTCGGCGTCGCGGCCGAGTTCGCGGGAGCGTTGCGCAGCGGCCGCCACCGCGCGTCGCATGACGGGTCCGAGGCCTTCGGCGCCTTGCAGCACATCAAGCGCGGCCTCCGTGGTGCCGCCGGGCGAGGTGACCTGCTTGCGGAGACTGGTCGCGCTTTCGCCCGTCTGCAGCATCAGCGCGCCGGCGCCAGCGACGGTCTGGCGCGCAAGCCGGCTGGCGATCTCGCGATCGAGCCCCTCCGCTTCCGCCGCCGCCGCAAGCACTTCGGCGAGCAGGAACACATAGGCCGGCCCCGAGCCGGAGACGGCGGTGACGACATCCATCAGCCGTTCGCTCGGAATGTTCTCCACATAGCCGAGCGGTTCGAGGAGTTGTTCGGCGAGTTCGCGATCCGCCACCGCGCATGCGGACGAGGCGACATAGGCGGTGATGCCCTGACCGATCTGGCCGGGCGTGTTCGGCATGGCGCGGATCACGCGCTCGACGCCAAGCGTCCGCGAAATGACGCTTATGGTGACCCCGGCCATGACCGACAGCACCAGCGTTTTCGGTCCGATGAACCGCCGCGCGGCGGCGGCGATTTCCGCGAACGCCTGCGGCTTCACCGCGAAGACGACGACGTCAGCTGCGTCCCCGCCCATGGGATTGAGAACGGCGCCGGCCGCATCGAGTTCACGTTCCAGCGCCGGATCGAAGTTCGGCTCCAGAACCGTAAGCGTCAGCCCCCCGCCCTTCCGGATGGCGGCGAGCCACCCCCGGACAAGCGCGCCGCCCATCTGGCCTGCTCCGACCAGTGCGACGGCAGGCTGTTCCATGTCATGCCTCCCCGGCGGTCTCGAACAGGGCGGCGAAGGCCGCTTCCTCTGGAGTCTGGCCGCCTTTTAGCAGGAAATCGAAGGCGGGCCAGAAGCGGTCTGCCGCATCCATCGCCGCAGCCAGCAGGGACTGGATCTCGCCCGGCGCGATCTCGCTGCGCCCGATCATCGGCAGCGCGTGGCGGAAGACGATGGAGCCGTCGTCGGCCCAGAGATCGAAGTGCCCGAGCCAGAGATTTTCGTTGATCATCGCGATGAGCTGAGCGGCGTCGCCGCGGCGCTCGTCTTCGGCGGTGATGTTGTAGGAGACCGTGAACAGCATCGCCGGGAGCTCTTCGCGCCAGCTGAAGTAGCCGACCGCCTCGCACCACTGGCCCTTGAAGCTGAACTGCATGTCGCCGTCCTGGGCGCGTTCGCATTCAAAGCGGTCATCGTCCTGCAGGACAGCCTCGACGACGTCCATGATTTCGTCGCCGGCTTCGACTTCTTCGTCCAGATAGAGATCCATAGCGCCCCTCATGGAGCGCGGGCCGCGATCGGACCCGCGCCGAGATCGGACCAGACGAACGATCCGACGGACCGCCCGACGCCTTGCCTCAGGTCCGCACCTCGCGGGCGCGAATCGTTACCCCGCCTCAGGGTATGGACGAGATGGTTAACGCGATGTGAGCGCGGGTGGATGTTCACAGCTCTCGGGTGACGTTGGGCCAACCCGCTATCGTCGCGCGAACAAGCATCCGGGGAGCGAACGATGGCCGCCGAACTGCCGAAAGTCTGCATCATTGGCGCGGGCCCCAGCGGGTTCACCACCGCCAAGCGGCTGAAGGACCACGCCATCCCCTACGACTGCTTCGAGGCGTCCGACGAGATCGGCGGCGTCTGGTACTTCAACAACCCGAACAAGGAATCGGCCTGCTACCAGAGCCTGCACATCGACACCTCGAAATGGCGCCTCGCCTTCGAGGATTTCCCCGTGCCGAACGGCTGGCCCGATTTCCCGCACCACGCGCAGCTGTTCCAGTACTTCAAGGACTACGTGGACCATTTCGACCTGCGCAAGACGATCACGTTCAACACGAAGGTCACAAAGGCCGAGCGTGACGGCGATGTATGGAACGTGACGCTCTCCACCGGCGAAACGCGCCAGTACGATGTGCTCGTCGTGGCCAACGGCCATCATTGGGATAGCCGCGTGCCCACGTATCCGGGCAGCTTCGACGGCCCGCACTTCCACAGCCACCAGTACCGCGACCCCTTCGATCCGGTGGACATGCGCGGCAAGAATGTCGTCGTCGTCGGCATGGGCAATTCGGCGATGGACATAGCGTCCGAGCTGTCGCAGCGCCCGATCTGCAAGACCCTTTTCGTCTCCGCGCGCCGCGGCGTGTGGGTGCTGCCGAAATACATGCACGGCCAGCCGTCGGACAAGGCGGCGGCGCCCACATGGCTGCCGCGCCCGATCGCACTGGCGCTGGCGCGGCGCGCGATCAGGGCCGCGATCGGCGACATGGAGACCTACGGCCTGCCGAAACCCGATCACGAAGTGCTGGAAGCGCACCCCTCGGTGTCCGGCGAATTCCTCACGCGCGCAGGCTGCGGCGACATCAAGATGAAGCCCGCGATCAAGGCGCTTGAAGGCAAGCGCGTGCGCTTCGCCGACGACAGCGTCGAGGACGTGGACGCGATCATCTACGCCACGGGCTACAACATCTCCTTCCCGTTCTTCGTGGAAAACACGCTGAAGCCCGACGAAGAAAACCGCTTCCCCCTCTACAAGCGCATAATGAAGACCGGCGTGAACAACCTCTTCTTCATGGGCCTCGCGCAGCCGTTGCCGACGCTGGTGAATTTCGCCGAGCAGCAGTCCAAGCTCGTCGCGGCCTATCTCAAAGGCGACTACGCGCCGCCGCCCGCCGCCGACATGGACGCCATCACCGCCAGGGACGAAGCCTATTATCTCGGCCCCTACTACAAGGCCGCGCGCCACACGATCCAGGTGGATTTCGGCCACTACTGCATGGACCTGAAACGCGAGATCGAACGCGGCGCGAAGCGTGCGGCGGCGACGGGGAATGCGCTGCCGGTGGCGGCGAAGGCGGGGAAAGTGAAGGCGGCGGCTTAGCGCCAAAAGGGCGAAGTGCAGGACCGCCGGCGCCCTCGCCGGCATCGGTGCTGAAACGATCCCCGGTCTTTCACGACCATCCACTTTGCCGGCGAGGGCGCCGGCGGTCCTGATCACGGACAACCGCGCCCGTAGCGCGCACCGCGAGGTGCGCGATCCTACACGCGAAAACTCAATGTGGGATTGAACAGCGGGGGGAGCGGCCGCTCCCAAACTTGCGGGGATAGATTGCGCGCGTCACCACAAACATTCCCACACATTTCACGCCTCCTCCCCCTGCAAGGGGGAGGTCGGGTGGGGGTCTGACGGGGCGTCAAAACACTTGCGGGACAAGGCGTTTCAATCGTCCGCACGGCGCTGACCCCCTCCTGCCTCCCCCTTTCAGGGGGAGGAAAGTTTCCCCCTATTTCGTGAATCTATCCGACCGGATTCCCGGCCGTGCGATGCTCGCTCCGTCATCAACCGGCCGGTTCGGCCGACCACGGAGTTCCGAGCGTCCCCAATGCACATTTTCACCCCCGTCACCCGCACCGATCTCAAGGCATGGGCCCAGAGCTTGAAGCTCTGGCTCGTGGAGATTGTCGCGTGGCTGGTGGCGGCGATCGGGTTTCGCGAGGGGCGGATCGCCCTGCACAGACATCGTGTCGAAACGCGGCGGGAACTGCGCGAACTCATCTTCATGATGATGTGCGCCAGGATGCGGTTCCGGAAACAAGACAGGCGTCGACATTGGCTTCGCCCGCCCTCGGCGCCGCCGGGATTTCGCTATGCGTACAGACGTATCGACATGGTGCGGCTCTATACGCGCGGGATTGCGCTCAAGACCTTCACGGACATGCGGCGAACGCTCGATGATCTCGAGAGGGTCGTCATACGCGCCATCGCCCGCGTGCCGAAGAGCGTTTCCACAGGACGGTTGACGATCAGCGCGTCGCCGATTGTCGGGGCTGTGTTTGCGCCTCCCGCAAACGTGCCGGAAGGCGCAGACACGTCATGACCGCTGAAATCAGGACCGCCGGCGCCCTCGCCGGCATTCAGTATTCAAGCCACGCAAGATTCCTGCGGAGTCTGGCGGCGCCGCCGTATGCCGGCGAGGGCGCCGGCGGTCCTGCTCCCCGCCAATCGTGCTCAGCCCTTCAGCTTCGCCTCAAGCTCGGCCACCTTCTCGCGCAGCTCGCGCACCGTGTCCTTCATCGCCTCGAACTCGTCGCGGCTGACGAGGTCCATGTCGGCCACGAAGCGGTCCGCCTGGGTGCGCACGAAGGTCTTGGCCTCGTCGCCGACCCCCTGGGCGACGCCCATGGCGCCGGTCATCAGGCGGGCGAGATCGTCGAAAAGGGTGCTCTGGGTCTGCATGGGCGCCTCGGTTGCGCGGGGTGGGTTTTGCCTATTTATGGGCCCGCAATCGGGAAGACCAGCGCCCGCAGCGCCGCAGAGGGACATGATGCTCGACGCCGCCATACAGTTTCCCCAGTTCCTCAAGGCCGAGATCTTCACCCTCGGCCCCTACGACGCCTTCGGCCTCAAACTCGGCCCCTTCGCCCTGCGCTGGTACGCGCTCGCCTACATCGCGGGCCTGCTGCTGGGCTGGCGCTACATGGTGGGCCTCATCCGCAACACGAAGCTCTGGGGCGCCCAGCCGCGCCCGGCGGACGAACCGCAGCTCGACGATTTCCTCTTCTGGGCGACCCTCGGCGTCATCCTCGGCGGACGGATCGGCTATGTGCTCTTCTACAAGCCCGACATGATCTGGCTGAACCCCGGCGAGCTCATCGCCATCTGGCACGGCGGCATGTCGTTCCACGGCGGGCTGATCGGCGTGGGCCTCGCGATCTGGTGGTTCTCGCAGAAGCACAAGACGCCGCTTTTCGGGCTGGCCGACCTCGTCGCGTGCGCCGCGCCCATCGGGCTCTTTTTCGGGCGCCTCGCGAATTTCGTGAACGCCGAACTGTATGGCCGCGCGACGACCGTGCCGTGGGCCGTGATGTTCCCGCAGGCCGGTCCCTTCGGCGACATTGGCTACACGACGCCGCGCCATCCGAGTCAGCTCTATGAAGCCTTTCTCGAAGGCCTCGTGCTCTTCGCGCTGCTGCGCTTCGCCACGCACAACAAGCTCACGCTGCAGCGGCCGGGCCTGACGACGGGGCTCTTCCTCGCCGGCTACGGAACCTTCCGCCTGCTCGTGGAATTCGTGCGCGAGCCGGACCAGCACATGCCGGAAGCCCTGCGCGGCTACGTCACGATGGGCATGCTGCTGTGCCTGCCGATGATCGCGCTGGGCCTCTGGTTCGTGCAGCGCGGACGGACGGCGAAGGCGTGACGCTGGAAGACCGGCTGCTCGCGCTCATTGCGCAGAACGGGCCGCTGACCGTCGCGCAGTATATGACGAGCGCGCTCTACGACCCAGTGGACGGCTACTACACGCGCAAAGCTGCGCTAGGGGCGGACGGCGACTTCATCACCGCGCCGGAAGCAAGCCAGATGTTCGGCGAACTCGTCGGGCTCTGGTGCGCGCAGGAATGGATGGCGATGGGATCGCCGGCGCCGTTCAATCTCGTCGAACTCGGCCCCGGCGCCGGAACGCTGATTTCGGACGCATGGCGCGCGACGCGGATCGTGCCGGGCTTCCATGACGCGGCGCGGATCGCGCTGGTCGAAGTGAGCGAAACGCTCCGCGCACGGCAGGCGCAGGCGCTTGAGACGGTCGGCGCGCACGCGACCTGGATCACGCGCCTTGAAGATGCGCCGCAAGCGCCCACATTGATCATCGCCAACGAGTTTCTCGACTGCATGCCCGTCCGCCAGTTCGTGCGCGTCGGCGGCGGCTGGCGCGAGCGACTGGTGGGCGCGCGGGACGGCGCGCTGAGGTTCGGCCTCGCGCAGGACGCGCTGCCCGACGATGGGCTGATCCCGCCGGCCCTGCGCGACGCCGCCGAAGGCGCCATCGCGGAAATCGCGCCGTCCCTGCCCGCGTTCGTGGCCTCCCTCGCAGAGCGGTTCGCACATGCGCCGGGCCGCGCGCTGATCATTGACTACGGCAGCGCAGAAACCACCGGCGGCGATACGCTGCAGGCCGTGCGTCGTCACGCGCGCGTCGATCCGCTGGAGGAGCCCGGCGCGGCCGATCTCACGGCGCATGTGGACTTCGTTCGCCTTGCCGCGCTGGCGCGAGAAACCGGGCTCGCAGTTCATGGCCCTGCACCGCAAGGCGTGTGGCTTGAGTCGCTCGGCATCCGCGAACGCGCCGCGGCGCTCACGAAGTCGCGCCCCGACAAGGCGCAGTCCATCGCCGCGCAACTTCACCGCTTGACGGCGCCAGACCAGATGGGCGTCCTCTTCAACGCAGTATGCCTGACACCCAGCGATTCGCCGCCGCCCGCCGGCTTCGAGAGGACGGCGTGAGCGATTTCCCGCCCCGCTTCGCCGCGCCTGCGCTCGCGCAGCTTGCGGGCGTGAAGCACGGCTTCTTCGGCCGCGAAGGCGGCGTGTCGCAGGGCATCTACGGATCGCTCAACGCGGGACCCGGTTCGCGCGACGACGACGCGCTCGTGGCGGAAAACCGCGCGCGCATCGCGCAGGCGCTCGGCGTCGCGCCGACGCATCTGTTGAGCCTGCATCAGGTCCACTCCGCGACGGCCGTACGCGTGGATGCGCCCTGGAGCGGGGAACGTCCCCAGGCGGATGCGCTCGTGACGACCACGCGCGGCCTCGCGCTGACAGCGCTCTCCGCCGACTGCACGCCAGTGCTCTTCGCCGACGATCAGGCGGGCGTGGTCGGCGCGGCGCATGCAGGCTGGAAGGGCGCCGCAGGCGGCGTGCTCGAAGCGTGCGTGGCGGAGATGACGCGCGTGGGCGCGGAGCCATCGCGCATCGTCGCCGCCATCGGTCCGTGCATCCGGCAAGGCAGCTACGAAGTCGGCCCCGAATTCCTCGAGACGTTCCGCAAGGCCGACGCAGACAGCCTCTCCTTCTTCCGCGCCGGCGAAGGCGACCGCCTCAAGTTCGACCTGCCCGGCTATTGCCGCCTGCGCCTCGCGCGCGCCGGCGTGACGATGGTCGACGTATTGCCGCTCGACACCTACTCCGAGGAACACGCCCTCTTCAGCCACCGCCGCAGCGTGCACCAGAAAGAAGGCGACTACGGCCGCAACTGCGCGGTGATCGTGCTCGCCTGAAGGCTCACCACAGTTGGAAGTGCGGCCGGGCGGTCATCAGCCAGAGAATGCCCAGCACCGCGAAGAACGCGGGAAACCCGCATGCGAACCAGAGCCGGTAGAGACGGTGATAGGCGTCCGGCAGCCCTTCGTTCGCCGCCGCCGCAGTCCGCGCCAGATCGCGCATGCGCGACTGCATCCACACCACGGGCAGCCAGAACAGCCCTGTGACGACGTACAGCGCCATCGACACAACGATCCATCCCTCCGACAGCGACCAGCCCATGGCGTTCGCCAGCAGCACGCCCGTGACCGGCTGCGCCACGACCGCGGACGCCGTGAAGATCCAGTCCGCGATCACGACCGTCGACGCGGTGTGCGCGATCAGCCGCGCGTCGCCCGTGCGGTGCGCCATGACCATGAAGAAGGCGATGCCCGCGCCCGTGCCGAGCAGCACGGTGGCGCCGATGACGTGCGCCCAGCGCAGGAACTCCATCCACGTCATCAGCGCTCCTCCGCCAGCGCGGCGACGGCAAGCGCAAGCGCCATCGCCGGAAAGATCTTCACAAACGGCCCGAGCGGATCGGCCCACAGATGCGGCGTGAGCCACGTCCCCGACGCCAGATAACCGAGCGACACGACGATCGATGCACGCGCCGCAGCGCGCGTGAACCGCCGCACGAGCAGGCCCGCGCCGATACACAGATCCAGCGCCGAGCCGACGAACACGAGCGTCATCGCCATCGCCGGCGTCACGGCGCCACCCAGCACGCGCGCCGCCGCATCGGTCTGCCACAAGCCTATGAGGCTAGACGCCAGCCAGAACGCCGAAAGCGTCATCACAAGCGCAGGAAAGACCAGTCCCGCCCGCGCCGAAACGCGCTCCTGCAACGTCGCTGGCAAGGCGCGCAGCGTTTCGTCCAGTGATTTCAACGCCCGCCCGCGCACCGCTTCCCACGTTGACGCATCGCCTGCCACGTCACGCGCAAGCACCCGCAGCGCCGTCGTGCGCAGCGGCGAACGCCACCCGAGCCATCCGGCGAGATCGGCCAGATGCGCGATGGCGAAGCCGAACGCCGCCGGCAGTTCCAGTCGCCGCTTCGCCGCGACAATTCCCAGCCACGCGCGAAAAGCGGCCACGACGTCGCGCAGCCTGTGCGATCCGCGTTCGACCAGATCGAACGTACGATGCACGGTCGTCTGCTCGTGCATGAGCGCGAAGGACACCGCGTCCGCCACGTCGTCGGCGGCGACGGTCTGGATGCGCGCATCGCCCAGGACAAGCGGCTGCACGACAGGAAATGCCGCGAGCATTCGCAGCAGCTGCGTGCCGCCGTAGGCGTTGGCGCTGATGACGAGCCCCGGTTTGAAGATCGTCCAGCGCAGCGCGCTCGCCTTCAAAGCATCGTCCGCAACGCCCTTGGTGCGCATGAAGGCGGTCTCGCCCGCCGCATCCGCGCCGGGCGCGGAGATCTGCACGAAGCGATGAACGCCGTACTCGGCGCAAGCCCCTATCAGCGCGCGGATCGCCTCATCCTGCACGGCAGCGAGATTGTCGCGCAAACCGTCCTGCAGCGCGCCCGAGGCGTTTACGACAGCGTCGATGCCGGCCAGATGCGCACGCCATGACTCGGGCGTCGTCAGCGTCGCGATGTCGGCGCCGATCCAGTCGACGTCGGGCGCCGCACGCCTGCCCTTCGCCGCCGACCGTCCCAGACCTGTGACGTCGAGCCCATCCGCGCGCAGGCGACGGACGATTTCCAGCCCGATGAGTCCGTAGCCGCCGAGAACCAGAACGCGCATGCTGCCGTGTTCGCCTCATTCGCGTTGCGATTCAATCGGCGACAGCTACGGAGCGAGATCGGCCCGCCGGTCCCGGAAGAAGCCCCACGCCGCGCGGTGGGTGTCGAGAAAGTCGAGATCGAAGGTGTGCACGAGCACGCCTTCGTCCTCGCGCTCGAAGCTCTGCACCAGGTCGCCGCGATGGTCGGCGATGAAAGAGGAGCCGTAGAAGTTCTGCGGGCTCCCCAGGCCCTCTTCCCTGCCGATGCGGTTGGCCGCGATCACCGGAATGATGTTGGACACCGCATGGCCCTGCATGGCGCGCCGCCACGGGTCGCGCGTGTCGAGAGAGCCGTCGTGCGGCTCCGAGCCGATGGCGGTCGGATAGAAGAGCGCGTCGGCGCCCATCATCGCCATCGCGCGTGCGCATTCGGGATACCACTGGTCCCAGCAGATGCCGACGCCGATGCGGCCGTGCCTGGTGTCCCAGACGCGATAGCCGGTGTCGCCCGGACGGAAGTAGTACTTCTCCTGATAGCCGGGGCCATCTGGGATGTGGCTCTTGCGGTACGTGCCGAGGATCTCGCCGTCCGCATCGAGCATCACGACGCTGTTGTAGTACTGCGGGCCGTCCTTCTCGTAGATCGAGACCGGGATGACGACATTGCGCTTCTTCGCGACCGGCTGCAGCGCCGTCACGCACGGATGGGTCGCTGCGGGAAACGCCGTGTTGAACCAGCGCTCGTCCTGCGTCGTGCAGAAATACGGGCCCTGAAACAGCTCCGACGGCAGCACGACCTGCGCGCCACGATCGGCGGCCTCTCCGATCATGCGCGCGGTTTTCGCGACATTGGCGCCCATGTCCGCGCCGTAGCGCGTCTGGATCGCAGCGACTGTGAGCGTGCGCGCCATCACGACGGCTCCTGCTGCGTGATGCAATGGAACGAGCCGCCGCCGGTGAGGATGGCGTTCGACGACAGCCCGACGACCTTGCGGCCCGGAAACAGCGGCGCGAGCGCACGCACGGCCTCGTCGGCGGAGTCCGAATAGATCGGCACGACGACGGTCTTCACGCCGATGATGAAGTTCATGTGCGACGCGGGGATCGCCTCGTCGTCCTCGCCGAGCACGAGGCCGGGCGAGGGAATGCGATGCACGCGCAGGCGGCGGCCCTTGGCGTCGGTCATCTGCGTGAGCGCCTCGAAGATGCGGTCGAGCACGGCGGCGTTGGGATCCTTCTTGTACGGCGCCTGGCAGACGATGACGCCCGGCGCGACGAAACGTGCGAGATTGTCGATGTGGCCGTCGGTGTGGTCGTTGGCGAGGCCCTCGTCGAGCCACAGCACCTTCTCCACGCCGAGCGCCTCCTTCAGCGCGGCTTCGGCCTTCGCCTCGTCCCAGTCGGCGTTGCGGTTCGGATTGAGCAGGCACTGGCGCGTAGTGAGCAGCGTCCCCTCGCCATCCATCTCGATGGCGCCGCCTTCGAGCACGAACGGGTTCGGACGGAACTCTACGCGCGCTTCGGCGGCCACGCGCTCGGCGAGGTTGGCGTCGCCGTCGAGCTGGTACTTGCCGCCCCAGCCGTTGAACTGGAAGCCGAGCGCGACGGCCTTTCGCTTGTCGCGGGCGAAGATGGGCCCCGTATCGCGCAGCCAGATGTCGCCGAACTTCGCCTCGATGACCTTGGCGGTGCCGACCCGGCCGACAGCGGACGCCACCGCCTCGGGGCCGGACGCGAGCACCCGCACCCGCTCTCCCGGCGCGAGCGCCTTCACCATCGCCGCGACTTCGTCGCGCGCGGGTTCGAGATCGCCTTCCCAGAGGTCGGCGGCGGAGGGCCACGCTGTCCACAGCGCGCGGCGCGGCGCCCATTCGGGCAGAATGCGGATATCGCTCATGGGCCGCTACCTACGGCGTGCGCGCGGGAATGCAAGGCGCCGGGACTGCAATGGGCGCCGAAACGAAAAGAGGCGGCCCCGCGAAGGGCCGCCTCCGTTCTTTCGCATCAAGCTCTGGATCAGAACTCGTACTTCAGGCCGACCTGGATGAACCAGCGCGACGCATCGGTGTTGCGGGTGACCGTCTGTGTCGTGTTGACACCGCTGATCCGGTAGCGATTGCAGCTGAGCACGCCGGCGCTGGTGGACTGACCATCCGCAGCGGCGCAGGCAACGTCGAACAGACGGACGTCTTCCGCGAACTCCTCGACCACGCCCCAGTCGTCGTTCAGGAGGTTGCCGACGTTGGCGATGTCGAAGGTCAACAACGCGCGGTGTTCCTTGAAGAACATCGTCGGCAGTTCCTGGCTGAACTGGAGATCGAAGCGGGTGATCTCGCGGTTCTCGTAGCTCGAGCGATCCGCAATGCGGCCACCGGAGAGGCCGAAACGGTTGTACTGCCCCAGCAGGTTGGTGATAGAGGCCGGGCTGTCGAACGCCACCCGAGTGTCGCTCGACACCGCATAGGAGTCGTCGGTGGTCGTGGCGGTGCCGACGCCGGAGATTTGCGACACGGTTCCCGACAGGTCAGGCAGGTACGCGATTTGTGCGCCGCGGTTCACGCCGAAGGTGGCGTTGCGGCTTGACCCGCCGTTCATCGTGAAGGTCGTCGGGCGACCCGAGCGATTCTCCCCGAACAGAGTGAAGCGGGTTTCCAGGTCACCGATGAAGTTGCGCCGGAAGCCGACGTTCAGCTTGTAGTTGTCCTGGATTTCTTCCTGGCTGCGACCGAACTCGGCGGAGTTGGGATCGAACGATGCGAACTGACCGCCGTAGAGCGAGCTGGCCGTCGAGGCGAAGCGCGCAGACGCCGCAAACTCGTTGAGCTCGCCACGCGTGTAGGACGCGCCGATGTTCAGGCCGTTGTCCCATTCCTTGTCGATCGAGATGGCTGTGGTGATGCCGTAGCCCTGATCGTCGTGGGACTGGTTGTAGGCCTGGATGTCACGGCTCGAGCCGGGATTGACCGAGCTGACAACTTGCCCCGGGATGCTGTTGCGCTGAGCGGTCGAGAGACCGTCGTAGCGGATACGGCCGTCGGGCGTCAGCGCCTGGGCGCCGTTCACGAACAGGCGCTGGGCGCGCAGATCGCGGAACGCCAGACCGCGCTGGTTGCGAACAGCCACCGCGTCGAACCCGAGGTTCCAGCCATTGAAGACCTCGTACTTCAGCGCGATGCTTGCGCGCCAGTCGGACGGGATCTCGAAGTCCGGATCAATCGAGTTGGTCTCCGAGGTCGGCGACACGGTCGATCCGCCGAGCGCAGCGCGGACGGATGCCGGAATGGTCGTTCCGAACGTGTTGTTGACCGGGACATTGAGGGCGTCGAGGCAGACCGTCGGCGTCAGCGCGCAGTTCACGGCGCCCGTGGTTTCGGAGATGAAGCCGCCGCTGGACGCCACGCTCGTCGCGCTGCTCGTGTTCGTGCGCTGGAACACCAAGGTGTTGTCGAGGACGCCGGTGTTCGAGAACGAGTTCGACAGGAACACATCGGGGATGCCGCCCGAGAACAGGCCGAACCCGCCGCTGACCTGCAGCTTTTCCGTCGGCTCATAGGAGAACGCCGCCCGCGGCATGATCACGTCGCGACCGTCGTACGTTTCCTGGTTCGAGAACCCGTAACGGTTCTGGAAGTTCACGTTGAACGCCGGCTCGTCGTCGATCGCATAGCGATCGTAGCGAATCCCGGCGGTGACCGTGAGAGCGTCGGTCACATCCCACGTGTCCTGAACGAGGCCCGTGTAGATGGAGTACTTGAAGGCCGCCGCAGCGTCTGTCGGATCGTTGGTGAGCGCGTTGCGGTAGGTCAGCGAGCTCGCGCGGCCGGCCTGGAAGTCGGCGACGGAGTCGAAATAGTAGGTGCCGTCGCTGTTCGGCACGAACAGGTTGAAGATCTCGGTCTGGTCCCACTGGGCGCCGAACTTCAAGGTGTGCGCGCCGGCCTCGTAAACTGCGGTCGCAACAGCGTTGCGGCCCTGGGTCTCGAGCTTGTTGGCGTGACGGAACTGGTCCGGTCCGAAACGGACGACACCCACCGTCTGCGTCCCGTTGCGGCACGTGAGTGTCGGGTTCGAGCCCGAGTCAGTGCTGGCGACTGCGGTCGAGCACACGCTGACGTCAGAGAAGTTCTGGCCGGACGGCGGCTCCTGCAGACGCAGATAGTCACGCTGGCTGACGCGAACTTCGGTCGAGAGCTTGTCCGTCCAGTCAGAGTTGACCTGGACAGCGTAGGTCGTGTCCTCTTCGCCCGTCAGGTACCACATCGAGTCCAGACCAGCGCTTGTCGAGGTGAGGTTGGTGCGCTGGATGACGCCGGATTCGGAGTAGCGATAGGTCGCCGACGCCCGGTGATGTTCGTTGATGTTCCAGTCGAAGCGGCCGGTGTACTTTTCGTCCACGATCGGCTTGGAGATCGAAATGCCGCCGAACGCGAACGGCGAACTGTAGCCCGTCGCGCCGGACAGCACGTCGGTGACGGCGGCGATGTTCGCCAGCGTCATCGGCGCGCCCGTCGGACCGGTGATCGTGTTGGTGAACCCGAGGCCGGCCGGACCGTTGTTGGTGGTGTCGGCGGAGGTGAAGTACTCGTAGGACAGCGCGAAGAAGAGCTTGTCCTCGATGATCGGCCCGCGAAGCGTGCCGCCGTAGTTTTCCTGGGTGATGAACGAGCGGATCGGCGTGCCGCCGATGCGCGTGCCGGCCAGACCTTCATTCAGGTAGTTGACGAACGCCGATCCGTCGAAGTCATTGGCGCCCTGGCGCAGGACGACGTCGAGCGCGCCGCCAATGAAGTCGCCGTTGATGACGTCATAGGGAACAGCCGTCACGGAGAACTGCTGGACGGCGTCGATCGACACCGGGCCGCGACGCGTCGGCAAGCCGCCGGTGTTAAGGCCGAAGCTGTCCTGCGCCTGCACGCCGTCGATGGTGATGCGGTTCGTGCGCGGATTTGACCCGGCGATAGAAATGCCGCCGTCGCCGCGAAGGTTCTGCGACACGAGCGAGCTCTGGCGCGCCAGATCCCGGATGTCGCGCGTGATGGAGACCACGCCCTGAATTTCATCGCGGTTGAGGTTCTCGCCGGCGCCCAGAATGGGGGCTCCCGAGCGGCGCTGCGCCGTGACGACAACTTCGGTGTCGGCAGCCTGGAGGCCGATCACGAGACGTGAAGAATCGCCAACCGTCAGGAAGACGTCCGTGACCGTCTGCTTTGTGAAGTT
Source organism: Caulobacteraceae bacterium (assembly GCA_009773335.1). Lineage (GTDB taxonomy): Bacteria > Pseudomonadota > Alphaproteobacteria > Caulobacterales > Aquidulcibacteraceae > VFBF01. The sequence continues at coordinate 34,442 of WRPF01000015.1, read as the reverse complement.
CGGCGCCTCGACCTCAATCGTGTAGGGTCCGCCGACGCGCAGGCCGCGAATGTCGAACTGGCCGCCGGACTGGCTGGACTCCTGGGAGACAGTGCCGGTCGGGACGTGCGTAACCGTGACGGACGCGCCGGAGACGGGCGCGCCTTCAGCGTTCACGACGGAACCGCGTACCGTCGAGGTCGTTTCCTGCGCAATAACAGGCGGAGCCAGCGCTACAGTAAGCGCGGAAAGGGCGACACCGCCCCAAAACTTCTTGCCGAACATGTAGAAAAACCCCCTGCTTGCGCCCGGATGGAGAGCGATGCTCAAGGGCGCGGACTCAATGTCCGCCCCTTCATCGCCACATAGCCGCCGCTTACAAGCCCGTTTTCACCATTTGTTAACAGTTTTGCGAAGGTTTCTTTACGGTGAGGCCTGTTCGCCTCATCCGACGTCGATCTGCCTTCGGCTGTGGCGCCGAGGACGCGCTGCCGGTATCACCACGGCCGGCTCCACGGACTTTAGTCCTCCCACCCAACCCAACCCAACCCAACCTTCGAGACCCGTTCATGGCCAACCCCGCGGTGGAACCAGGCGAAACGCCTGTCGCCGACAGCCGCACGCTCACGGTCGGAACGGACCGGACGCTACACGGCTTCGCCATCGCGGCGCTCGCCATTCTCGCGCTGCGGGTCATGGGGCTCATGGCGTCGCCGCTCGGATTGCATCCCGATGAGGCGCAGTACTGGTCCTGGTCGCGCACGTTCGACTGGGGCTATTTTTCCAAACCGCCGCTCGTGGCGTGGGCGATCGGGGCGACAACCGCGGTATTTGGCGACGCACCGTGGGCGGTGCGACTTGCGGCGCCCCTCGCGCATACGGGCGCGGCGTTCGCGCTGTTTGCTCTCGCCCGGCGCATGTACGGCGACGCTGCGGCGGTGGCAGCGGGCCTCGGCTGGCTGCTGATTCCGGGCGTGTGGCTCTCGTCGGCGCTGATCAGCACCGACGCCCTCCTCCTGCCCCTGTGGTCGCTCGCCCTCTTGGCCACCTGGCGCTGGACCGAGACGAGGTCGATGCGCTGGGCGCTGCTGGCGGGCCTCGCCATCGGGCTCGGGGCGCTCGCCAAGTACGCAATGCTCTATTTTCCGCTGTGTCTTGCGCTCGCAGCCATCTGGTCGCCGCGCGCACGCCCCGCGCTCCTGTCGCGACAAGGACTGGCCAGTCTCGCGGTCGCCGCTGCGATCGTGACGCCGAACATTGCCTGGAACGCAGCCAACGACTTCGAGACCGTCGCCCACACCGCCGCCAACGCCGAGTGGCGCGGCGACCTCTTCAACATCGACCAGCTCGCGGCCTTCCTCGCAGACCAGTTCGCCATCGCCGGCCTGCTGGCGGGCGGGCTCGTCTGGCTCATCGTCGAATTCGCCCGCGGACAACGCCCGCTCGATGAGCGAGCGCGGTTTCTGCTCGCCTTCGTGGCGCCGCCGCTGGCGATCATCATCGTCCAGGCGCTCATCAGCCGCGCACACGGCAACTGGGCCGCCAGCGCCTACCCGGCCGCCATCGTGCTGGTCGCAGGACGGTTCGCCGGCGGCGCCTTCCTGCGCTGGACGACGCGCACGCACGCCGCACTATTTGCGGTCTTCCTCGCGCTCGTGACGTTTCCGGCCATCGCCTACCGGACGCCCGTCATCGGCCGCGGCATCGAGAACGGCCTCAAGCGCATGGCGGGCTGGAAGCAGACCGCGCGCCTCGTCGCAGAGCGGGCGCAGGCGGGCGACTACACCGCCGTGCTCGTCGACCACCGCCACGCCTTCTTTGAACTCGCGTACGAATGGCGCGATCGCAAGGATCTGCCGCCGGTGCGGATCTGGGTGCTGCGCGCCGCGCCGGGAAATCACGCCGAGGCGACGGCGCCGATGACGCCGGCGTTCGACGGCGACGTGCTCGTTGTGCAGATGTCGCCGCGCTACGAACATTTCCTCGCCGCGGACTTCGCGCGGTTCACGCCGCTCAAGCATGTCGAGGTCGCGTTGGGGCCGCGCAAGACCCGCGTGCTCGGCATTGCGGAGGCTTCAGGTTTCAAGCCGGCCGCGCGCGATGACGCCTTCATGAACGACGTCGGCGATTGATCCCGACCGTTTCAGGTTGATCCCGTCTGAAGCGGCGTGATCCGGCGGCGTGAAGCCCTATTCTGCAATGTTCCAGTAGGCGAGCAGCAGGCGGACCAGGCGTTCGGTGCGTTCGCGGATCTGTGCTTCGGTCCACACTGTCGCGCCACGCATGTCCTGCGTGATGGCGTGGACCGGCGCACCCGCGGTATTGAAATAGACCTCCAGTTTTTCCGGCAGCGTCTTCTGGGCGGCCTTGTTGTTCTGCGCCTTGGTGAGCAGGACGAAATTGCCCAGCATGTTGCAGCTCGCCTTCACTCCATCCTCGGTCCACCCGTTCCCTGCCCAGGTGGCGCAGTGCTTCGCCGGCAGGATATGCTCGACCGAGACGTCTTCCTGCTGACCGAAACTGCGCCCGCCCGCACACGCAGCGTTCGCGCGCGCCGCCATCGCCCGTTGATGCCAATTGTACCGCGCGAAGGGCTCGCGGATGCGCCTGGACACAATCTGCTTTTCGTCCGCGCCCAGATCGAACGCAGCGGCGAGCAACGTCTCGTCATCCCCTGCGGCGACAATCCGTGCAAAGCGCTGGTGCCGCTTCTCCGATTTGATGGCGTCGAAAAAGCAGGCAAAGCACAACCGTTCGAGACCGCGGAAGTAGCGCAGCAGGAACCGCGGATGCTCGCGGTGGGTATAGAGAATGGCGATCGCGGGCGCGATCCAGTGCCTGTCGCGCAGGAAGAGCATTCCCTTGAGAAGGGAGTTGGTTTCCTCAAGGGCGCGGCGGTCTTCTTCCGCCCGGCAATCCGCCTCGACTTCTCCGGACAGGAGTTGCGTCATCATGCCAGCGTAGAGGGGCAGCATGTTAAGGATGACCGTCTCGGCCTTCACCGCGCTGAAGACCCTCGTACGCCACTCGTCGAGATCGCCCGGCCGCTTGGTCGGCTCCCGCGTGACAAGAAGCGGCAGCATCTCCAGCAGTTCCGCAAAAAGCGTGCGCCCGAGCGAGTCCTCGGCCGCGTCCCAGCTGCGTGCGACCTTCTCCTTGAACTGGGCGTCGAGTCCGGTGTTCTCGATCGCTTCCAGTTTCATCAGATCCGCGGTGGACAGCTCCCGGCGACCCCGAATGTTGTGACTGCGGTACAGGATCGCGGCCTGTGTGCGATCGTCTGCGACGATGAAGTTGATGATGCCGCGGTCGAGGATGAACTCGGCGAACTTCTGCAGCGCGTCAATCGCGAGACCATCGAGCCGCAGCCGCACGACGCGCGCCGTGTTGAGCATGAGCGCCTGCGGGTTGTTCGCGCGCGCCTCGTATCTTTCCTTGTCCTCCTTCATCTCCTTCTCGACTGTCGCCAGCGCCGCCGCGAGCCGGGTGCCGCTATCGCGGGCCTGAAAAAGGTCGCGCAGGAAAAGTGCGTCCACCGGGCGCGGCGTGACGCGCGGACGCCCTTCCGCGAGAATGCAGGTCTGCAGGTCGCCATCGAACGCCGCGCCCCGCCCGCCGAGGCGGTCGCGCAGGTAGGCAAGGATGATGGCGACCGTGATGAGCCGCTGCTGGCCATCTACAATCTCGATGTCCTTGTTCGGCCCGCGCAGACCGATGATCTGCCCAAGCATGTAATTCTTGTAGTTGGCGTTGGACGCCGCAAGCAAATCCCCGATCATTTCGGAGACTTCGGACGTACTCCACTCGTAAGGCCGTTGAAGAAACGGCATCACGAAGAACATCGCGCCCGACAATAACTCGCCGAAGCTGAGAATTTCCGACGCGAGGCCGTGTGTTTGTTTTTTTCTGCGCTCCGCCACCGGCGCGCCTCCTGTCAAAGACCTAGCCCGACATGCCTAGCGCCTCTCCTGGACGCAGCAAGACCGCGAAACACTATTTGCTCCGTGCGCCCGCAAATGTTGCGATCCGGACACACCGCAGGCGCGATTGTCAGCCGTATCGCTCGCCCGTATCGGGAACAACCGAAAAGCCCGCTTCGATGCGCGCGCGTACGCTGAATCCCCGCGCTTCAAAGGCCAACCACAGACGCGCATTCACCGGGCCCGTGAAGGCCGCCCGCCGCAGACGCGCCGATCCGTCGCCAAGCGCAAGCACGTCCTTGAGCCGGCGCGCGATCGCGGCGCCGCTGTCGAGCCAGAGCACGGGGCGCGGCGCGGCGATGGCGAGCGCGTCGCGCAACAGCGGAAAATGCGTGCATGCGAGCGCAACGACATCGAGCCGGTCCCCGCCCGGCGCGTCGAACAGACCGTGAAGCGCCTCCGCCACGGCCTCCCGGTTCACCTCCCCGCCCGCAAGCACGCGTTCCGCCGCGTCGACGAGTGCTGTCGAGCCGAACCGGATCACGGTCTTGTCGGCCGCAAATTTCGCAATCAGTTCATCGGTGTATGGACGCGCGACCGTGGCCGGCGTCGCGAGGAGGCCGATGACGCCCGTCTTCGTCGCCTCTGCGGCGGGCTTGATCGGCGGCACGACGCCAACGACTGGCGCAGCGATCGCGGCGCGCACCGCGTCGAGCGCGATCGTGCTTGCCGTGTTGCAGGCGATGACCACCGCATCCGGCGCCCACTCGTCGACGAGCGCGCGGATGAGCGCCGGTACGCGGGCAACGAGCGCTGCATCCGGCTTTTCGCCGTATGGCAACCAGGCGTTGTCGGCGACATAGTCGAGATCGACCGCAAGGCCCGCGTTCACGATCGCGTCGAGCACGGATAGCCCGCCCACCCCGGAATCGAACACGAGCGCGCGCTTGCGCTGGGTCGCACTCATTGCGGCGGCGCTGCGAGGCCGAACAGCGCGGCAGGGGCGCCGGTCTGTTTAGCCCACATCTGGTCGCCGTACGAATAGTGCCACCACTCGTCGGGATGGTTGGCGAAGCCCTCGTCGAGCATCGCCCAGTAGAGCATCCGCCGGTTGGCCCGCGCTTCCTCGGCGGAGTAGGAGCCCGCGTCGTCGAACGCGCGCTCGAACCGGTCGGTGTGCGCAAGCGCGGTGGGATCGTCGAAGATACAGCCCATGTAGAGCGGCTCGCCATCTTCCCATGTGATCGTCAAGTCCACCGCCCCGCCCGTCGCATGCGGCGCAGGCGCGCCGGGATCGACCGTCGGCGCGGCCCAGTAGCGCTCAACTTCCTCGAGCAGCGCATCGCCGTGAAGATCGGGACGGCGCGCGCGCAATTCCCCGGGCATCCAGACATCGTGGAAATAGGCCTGCACAGCCGTTGGCCGCCAACCATCATAGATGTGCAGGCGCAATCCTTGGCGCGCCAGACGCGCGTCGATGCGCGCAAGCCTCTCGCACACGCTCGCACGCAGCCACAACGCATCGATCGAGCCCTCGATGACGCGCCAGTACGGCGGGTTGCGGTCATGCGCGTAGTGGTTGCGGCCGCGCAGGTTGAAGGTCTCGATACGTCGCATGGACTCGCTGAAAGACTCGTTCGCAGTGTCGACGGGCCAGCCCCGCGCACCGAGTTTCGCAAGACGTCTGACGGCGAGATCGGGAATGGGTTGCGCGCGCAGCGTACTCAACGAACCGAAAACTCTTGTGAACAACTTATTAACCCTCTCGACCCAGAATCGGTTCTTAGATAGGCGCTGAAGGATTGAACTGTGCGCGAAAGCATAACAGAGCGACTTCGGAGTTTTGAGATGAATTCGATTGGCACTAGCTCGGTCGCCTTTGTGGCGCTCTCGGCGCTCTTCTGGAGCGGCTGGGTCATCGGGTCACAATCGCAGGAGGGCCAGGAGGCTCTCGCGAAGGCCTATGAAGGCTTCAAGGTCGGCCAGCAGCAGGAGCACGAAGCGAGCCTGTTCGGCGACGACGCGCTGCGCGCCGTGGTCTGCGGCGTCGGCTCCGGCCCGATGGAGGGCCGCGGCCCCAAGCCGTGCCTCGCAGTCGCCGCCGGCGGCAAGCTGTTCATCGTGGACGCCGGCGCCGGCGCGGCGGAAGCGCTGGACCGCAAGGGCATCCCGCTGGGTCGCCTGCAGGCCGTGCTGCTGACAGGCGCCGATCCGCTCCGTTACGCCGATCTGGACATGCTCTGGGCGAACGCCGCCCCGCAGCGCAACAACCAGCGGTTGCCGGTCTATGGCCCCACCGATTCGCATCGCGTGGTGCAGGGCTTGAACGAGGCCATGGGCGTCGGCCCCGCGTCCGGGCTAGAGCCGTGGGCTCCCGCGCCAGAACCGGGCAAGAACGTCATCGTTTACCAGGCCGATGGTCTGGTCGTTTCCGCATTCACCACCGAGCGTGACGCGTATACCGGCCGCGTCGGCTACCGCTTCGACTTCCGCGGTCGCAGCCTCGTGGTCGCTGGCGACGGTCGCGCCGAATGGGCCGAAGCCCAGCTCGACGCCGACGTCGTGCTGCACGGCGCGAGCTCCGAAGGCTTCGCCCAGCTTCACGCGATCGATCAGGAACGCGACGGCTTCTTCCCCGGCCTCACGCAGATGGCGGCGCGCGCGGCGCAGGCCAACACCGGCACGCTGGTTCTTACCAACACCGGCGAGAACCCGATCCTCGCGGACATGCAGGTCCGTGAAGCGAAGGCGGCAGGCGTCGGCAACGTCGTGACGGCGCAGCTCGGCATGATGCTCGAACTGCCGCTCACCTCGCGGGAAGTGAACGTCCGCCCGCTCTGAGGCGGCATCGCTGAAAAAGGAACGCCGCGCACTCCTTGGGAGGCGCGGCGTTTTCACGTCTGGCTAGCCTTGTCTCCATGTCCCGTCTTGTGGCTGCGACGCAAAGCCCGGCTGCGGCTGCGGCGGGTAGTAGCCCGGAGGAACCGGACCATGCCCGGCGTGGGTCTGATAGGCGCGCAACTGATCCAACACCGGCCAGCGACCGAATGCGATCCAGAAGATGCTGAAGAGACCGACAAACGGGATGAGCAGCGTCAGCGCCAGCCACGGCGACCGCCCGCTGCGCTTCAGGATTTCCGCGTACGGCCAGATCGCCAACGCAACAACCGCCAGGAGGAATATCCAGACGAGCGGACTCATGGCGGCGAGCGCAGCACCTCCATCCGTCGGCGCGCCTTGCGGCGGCATGTAGGGCGAGAGCGGGGGCGCTTGCTGCGGATATTGCTGGTATTGCTGATAGGCTTCGATCCCGTTGGCCATGATGGCTGCTCCCGTGTCCCGCCGCGCCCGCCGCGGCTTCACAGATCAAGGCGCGAGCACCTGGGAAAGAGGGTCACGGGCGGGGAATCATCCAACGGCGCGGTGATTTTCCATCCCGTGACTTTCGCTTCGCGAAGTCCGGGGATGGGTGCGAAATCGCCCCGGCGGCGCCGTCGTATGCGCGTTTGAAGACGCGCGGTCCCGTCTGTCGAGAAAGCCCGCCGACACCGACGGAATACCGCGGCCCCTTCCGTTAGAAGCGCATCTGGAGGCGATCATGAGCCTGGACCAGGCGGCGCTCGCCGCCAATCGCTTCGGCTTCGGTGCGAGGCCGGGCGAACTTCGCAGCATCGCCGGCGACCCCGTCGGCTGGGTGAAGGCGCAGCTGACGCCGGAACGTGCGCCTCCCGCTGTGATCGCCGCACTGCCGCCTGCGGAAGACGACGTGCTCGCCTTCGGTCGCTTCTACGTGTCCCAGCGCCTGCAGGGCGAGAACGGGGAGCGGATGGAGCAACGGCTCGAACGTCAGGGCGTCAGCCGCGAAGACATCCAGCGCCTCTCCACCGAAGATGCGTTCCGCCAGCATTTCCGCGCGCGCTACGACAACGCGACGAAAGCGCGGCTCGACACGGCGTTCGCCACCGAACGTCCGGCATTCGAGCGCCTCGTCCATTTCTGGTCGAACCATTTCACCGTCTCGGCCATGAAGCCGCAGGCGGCGGCCATGCCCCCGTCGTTCGAGAAGGAGGCGATCCGCCCGCATGTCGGCGGCCGTTTCGCAGACATGCTGGTCGCTTCGACGAAACACCCCGGCATGGGCATCTATCTCGACAACTGGTCGTCGATCGGTCCGAACTCGCGCTGGGCGCGCGAGCCGCGTTCGATGCCGCGCCTCGGGTTCGGACCGGGCGGCCGTCCCACCGGACTCAATGAAAATCTCGGCCGCGAAATCCTTGAGCTGCACACGCTCGGCGTGAACGGCGGCTACGCGCAGGCTGACGTGCAGGCGCTCGCGGCGATCATCACGGGCTGGACCTATGATCGCCCGCCGGCGCGGTACTATTTCGGCGACGAAAAGGGCACGCGCAGCGGCGCGCAGCTCTTTTCCTTCGTCAATGATGCGCATGAGCCCGGCGCGAAGACACTTCTCGGCAAGAGCTACCCCCCGAACGGCGTCGCGCAGGGCGAAGCCGCCCTGCAGGATCTTGCGCGCCGCCCGGCGACGGCGCGCTTCATCGCCACGAAACTCGCACGCCACTATATCGCCGACACGCCGCCGCCGGCCGCCGTTGATCGTATCGCGCAGGCGTTCACGCGCAGCGACGGCGATCTGCGCGCCACGATGACGGCACTCGTCGACAGTCCCGAAGCATGGGCGAGCCCGTTCGTGAAGTTCAAGCGGCCGGAAGAGTACCTGATCTCCGTCATGCGCGCGCTCGACATCAAGACGCTGCCGCCCGGCGTCGGCGCCAACGCATGCGGCGCGATGGGACAGGTGATCTGGCGCGCGCAAGGGCCCGACGGCTGGGCCGACACCTCGGGGCCGTGGCTCTCGGGCGATCTCGTGTGGAAGCGCATCGAGTGGGCCGAAGCATTGGCGCAACGGGTCTCGCGCGCGGACGTGGACCCTGCCTCGATCGGCGAGGCCGTGCTCGGCCCCCTGCTCTCGGCGGAAACGCGTCAGGCCGTCCAGCGCGCAGAGAGCCCGATGCAGGGCATGGTCATCCTTCTTTCGAGCCCGGAGTTCCAGCGGCGATGAACCTCTCCCGACGCACTCTTGTCGGCGCCGGCGCGGCGTCGCTCTTCGTTCCCGCACTTGCATTTGGCGCAACGACGTCGAAGCGGCTCGTAGTGGTCGTGTTGCGCGGCGGCATGGACGGCCTCGCCGCCGCGCCGCCGGTGGGCGACCCCGCCTACGCGAGTGCGCGCGGCGTGCTGGCGCAGCAGAAGGCGCAGACGCTCGCGCTCGACGCGACGTTCGCGCTGCACCCACGCTTCGAGAACCTGCACGCCATGTACCGCGCCGGCGACGCCGCCGTCATTCACGCAACCTGCACGCCCTACCGCGAGCGCTCGCATTTCGACGCGCAGAATGTGCTGGAGACCGGCGGCGTGCGGCCCTACGCGCGCAATGCGGGCTGGCTCAACGCCGCGCTCAGGGCGCTGCCCGCCGAGCGCGCTGCGGGACGTCGCGAACTGGGCCTCGCGCTCGCGCAGCAGGCGCCGCTGATCCTGCGCGGCGATGCATCGGTCGCCACGTGGTCGCCCTCGCCGCTGCCAGATGCGAACACCGACACCGTGGCGCGGCTGATGGATCTCTACGGTCGCCGCGATCCGGGCCTCGCCACAGCGCTTCAATCCGCCGTCGCTGCGAATGGCATCGCGATGGACGGCGCAGGACTTCGCGCCGGCGGACGCGCCATCGCGCCGGTGACGAAGGCCGCCGCCCAGTTCCTCAAACTGCCGCAGGGGCCTGTCGCGGCCGTCGTCGAGATGGGCGGCTGGGACACCCACGCCAATCAGGGCGCTGAAGCAGGTCAGCTCGCCAACAATTTCGCGCTGCTGGACCAGGGCCTGGCGGCGCTGAAGTCCGACCTCGGCGAAACGTGGCGCGACACGGTGGTGGTGGTGATGACCGAGTTCGGCCGCACCGTCGCGCCGAACGGCAACCGCGGGTGCGACCACGGCACGGGCGCCGCAGCCTTCCTGCTCGGCGGCGCCGTGCGTGGCGGACGCGTCATCGCAGACTGGCCCGGCCTCGCGCCAAACCAGCTCAACGAAGGCCGCGACCTGCGCGCCACCACCGACCTGCGCGCGGTGCTCAAGGGGGTCGTGCGCGACCACCTTGGCGTCAGCGACGCGAACGCCTTCCCCGACAGCGCCGCAGTGCGCCCTGTCGATGGATTGCTGAAGGGCTGAACGATCTGCGCAGCCTTGTTTGCGCCATCGCCGCGCGGTAGCGGGCGGGTCTGATGTTGACGCGACTTCGCCCCCTCGCGACCGCCGCCGCCGTGCTTGTCCTCTGGGCGGCGCCAGCGCACGCGGACCGCTTCGCGCTGGAGTACGACGGCAACCTCTTCGGCATCGCGCCGCTCGGCGGCGTCACATTCGACATCTCCACAGGGCCGGAAGACTACGATGTGAAGGCCACGCTGCGCACCGGGGGGCTCCTGCGCCTGTTCGAGCGCACCGACATCGTCGCGCGCACCGAAGGGCGCATCGAAAACGGCTCGGTGCGCTGGGAGCGCTACGACCTCGACCACACCTACTCCGGCAAACGCCGGGTGACGGCGATGCAACGATCGCACGACGGCTTGTTCAGCGCACAGATCACGCCGATCTACCGCGACTGGGGTTCGCCCCCCGCCACGGATGAAGACCGCCGCACCGCGCGCGATCCCCTCTCCTCGCTCGCAGCCATGTCGGTGGACGTGGCCCGCACCCGGCGGTGCGAGGGCGCTTACGCAACGTTCGACGGGCTGACGCGCTACGACCTCGTGCTCTCGGGCGGCGAAGTGCGCCGCTTCGACGGCGGCGGCTACGAAGGGCCCGCGCTGCGCTGCCGGATGAGATACGTGCAGTTGCGGGGCTTCAATCCGGTCAACGAGAACCAACGTCGCCGCCAGCCGGAAGGCGAAATCTGGTTTGCGCTCGCCGAGAACTCCAACGTCGCCCCGCCCGTCCGTACGGTGATCCCCACGCCGTTCGGCCGCGCCGGCATCCACTTGCGCAAATGGCGCCGCGCCAGCGTCGATGTGGAGACCAGTCCCACCCCCGCGCCGTGACGCGCGACCACCATTGACTTTCACTGGCAGGCGCGGCACCTACCCGCCCCTACCGCAAGACGTGCCCAGATGGCGGAATTGGTAGACGCACCAGCTTCAGGTGCTGGCGCTCGCAAGGGCGTGGAGGTTCGAGTCCTCTTCTGGGCACCAAGCGCCGGTTTGAACCCGGCGCGCGTTCGGCCCCTGTCTACCAAAGACGTCCGAGGGGCTCAGAAAGCCACATCCTGAATCGCGCGGTCACAGCAGATCGAGCGCCAGTGTCGCATATGTCGCGAGCCAATGTTCGCCCATATAGTCGCCGACGACCCGGGGTAGGCTTTCCGCCACAAACCGGCCGGCCGCATCGCGCGCGTGCTGCGTTGCCGGATCGCCTGCGTCGAGGCCCTGCGCGATCGCGCGCCAGCACCACGCGCGCGAAAACATCAGACCATCCAGGTGCGCGATCTTGCCGTCACTGCGATCCGATACGCGCACGCTCGCAAACAGCGTCGCGGGCTCTCCAGCCCCAGCGAGCGGAAGGAAGCCGGAAAACCAGTCCCGGAATGCCTCCCGCGTCATGTACCGACGCATGCACTCCGCTTCCATCAGTGTCGGCGACAGGAAATCGTCCTGACCCGGCTCCCATGCCTGCGCGCTGCGATCGTCGCCGTACCAGGAGAGCGCCCGCTCCCGCGCCTGTCGATAGAGCGCGTGATCGTTACGTTCTGTGTAGTCTGCGAGAAGCCGCAAAGCGAAAGCGCTGGACGTGTGTGCGCCAGTGCGCACCGGATAGTCGGCGAGCGCGAGATAGTCGCGGAACCTTGCGGCGAACGCTTCCGCGAGTGGCTGCAAGATGAGGCCCGCCCGATGGCACGGGCCTTCGGCATGCAGCTCCAGTTCGTTCTGCAACGTCAGCATCCAGGCCCAGCCGTAGGGTCTCTCGAAGCCGCGCGCCTGCGGGCGGTCGAGATAGGCGCGCTCAGCCGCCACGTTCTCCGGCGTGATGCGTTCCTCAAGAAGCGCCGCGATGCGCGCTGCGGCGGCGATCGAGGGATGTCGGCGCACGAGACGCGCCAGCAGCCAGTAGCCGTGCACGCACGAATGCCAGTCGAAACTGCCGAAGAAGATGGGGTGCAGCGCCCGCGGTCCCAGCACATCCGCCGGCCCCGACATCGCGTGATCCATCTTGTTGGGATACTCCCGACCTACGTGACCGAGAGCGATGCGTGCAAAAACCTCGGCGTGGTCGCGTGTCAATGTCGTCATGTCGGAAACGCCAGAAAGCGCATCAGCGCTATGTTCACAAGCAGGAGCGGAATGGCGGTCGGTATCTGCGCGCGGATGACGCCGTTCAGAGCGGACTTCCGGTCAGGCAGATCGAGAAGGTTCGCCGGCACGACGTTGAAGTTGGCGGCCATCGGGGTCATGAGCGTTCCGCAGAAACCCGCAAGCATGCCGATGGCGCACACGCGCGCGGGATCGCCGCCGAGTTCCCCGACGAGGATCGGCAGTCCCACCGCCGCGGTCATCACCGGAAAGGCCGCGAACGCATTTCCCATCACGACTGTGAAGAGCGCCATGCCGATGCAGTAGGCGCTCACCGCGACGAGGCGACCTTCGAGCGGAATGAACTCGCTGAAGAGGCGCCCCACCTGCGCGCCCATACCTGCCGCCAGAAAAACCGCGCCGAGCGAGGCGAGCATCTGCGGCAGGATCGCGGCCCACCCCACCGCGTCCAGCAATCTTCGCCCTTCCTGCAGCGGCGCGAGCGCGGGCGGCCGGAACCAGACCATCGCGACGGCGATCGCAATCAGGACACCAAGCACGAGCGAAACCAGCGTCGCCTGCGAGGGATCGATGAGCATCGGGCCCCACTGCGTCTGTTTGGCGGCGAGCGTGCCGGCCAGCGCGACTGCGGGAATGATCAATGCCGGCAAAAACAGGGAATTTCCGCGTCGCATCGCACTCTGGCGGCGTTCGTCTGGCGACGTCGTTTCGGCGCGTCCCGCCCCGAGCCCCAGCGTCGCAAGCACAACCAGCCCGAGCGCGAGCAAGCCGTTTCCAAAATCGCCCAGATGCGTGCCGGCGAGAAAGCTGGTCGCGAGCAGCCCCCAGAACGCGAACGTGCGCAGCCGTCGCGGATTGGTCGCATCCGCGACTGAAAGCAGCGCGACGCCGGCGAAAAAGAGTCCGCCGATGACGTAGGCATGCGCAATCGTGATCATGGGGCAGTCACGCGACCATTGGCGTCGACGGCGAGCGTGCGCGCGAGGTGACGATCCAGGAGCCAGAGACGCGCGCCATGAATCAGGAGCGCCGAGATCGCCGTCGGAATCGCCCACAGTGAAAGCGAAAGCGGCTCTACGATGACGCCGTTCTGTTCAAGGAACCCCTTGATCAGCAGAATGGACGCGATCGCGACGAAAATGTCTTCGCCGAAGAAGAGCCCAATGTTGTCGGCGGCGGCCGCATGCGCGCGAATGAGAAACCGTTGCCGGTCTGGCAAGACACCGTATTTCGCTTCGGCGGCGCCTTCCGCCATCGGCGCGATCAGCGGGCGCACCATCTGAGCGTGGCCGCCGAGCGAGGTGAGCCCGATCGCTGCGGTCGCCTGGCGCAGGACAAAGTAGGCCCACAGGAGACGCCCCGCCGTCGCAGCCTTGACATTGGCGACAGCGCTGCGTGCACGCTCCTGCAAGCCTGCCCGCTCCAGAAGCCCGACCGCTGCGAGCACGAGCCAGACCACGCTGACATAGCGATTGTCGTTGAAGGCCCTGCCGAACGCCGCGAGCGTCGCGACAGCTGCGCGATACATGGTCGCCAGGTCGGCGTCCGGCGTCCAGGCGGCGGCAAGGCCGGTCGTGAGCGCCGCCGCCATGACCACAAGCAGCGGATTGGCGCGCAGAATGAACCCGAGCACCACCACGCCGATACCCAATAGGACGAGCATGCAATCCCCGCTGCTGTGTCAGAAATCTGCGTCAACTTTCACCGTATCCCCCACCCCCGGGTGTTTCGATCACGAATACGTCGCCTGCGTGCATGTCGACTTTCGCCGTCGCGTCAAGGCGTTCGATCGATCCATCAACGCGTTCGACGTAATTTTCGCCGGACTTTCCCGGGTTTCCACCGTTGAGTCCGAACGGGACAGTCTCCCGCCGGTTCGCAAGGATTGCTGCGGTCATCGCTGAGCGGAACCGAATGCGCCGCACGACACCGTCGCCCCCCTTGTGCTTGCCTGTTCCGCCGGACCCTCGGCGAATTGCAAAGGACTCGACCTGCACCGGGAACCTCGCCTCGAGCACTTCGGGATCGGTGAGGTGGGAATTGGTCATGTGCGTCTGCACGGCCGAGGCGCCGTCGAACCCGGGGCCGGCGCCGGCGCCGCCGCAGATGGTCTCGTAGTACTGGCGCGCGTCGTCGCCGAAGGTGAAGTTGTTCATGGTGCCCTGCGATGCGGCGAGCGCGCCCAGCGCTCCATAGAGAGCGTCCACGACGATCTGGCTTGTCTCCACATTGCCTGCAACCACCGCCGCACCACGTCGCGGATTGAGCAGGCATCCCTCCGGCACGATGATCTCGATGGGCTTCAGACACCCCTCGTTGAGCGGGATGGCGTCGCAGACGAGCGTGCGGAATACATAGAGGGTCGCCGCGCGCGTGATGGCGAGCGGCGCATTGAAATTACCCTGCAGCTGGGCGCTCGTGCCGGAGAAATCGACGCGCACATTGCGGGCGGCATGATCCGGCGTGACCGTGACACGGATGGTTGCACCGTTGTCCATCGGCGCCTCGAAGGCGCCCGGTTGCAACGCATCGATCACCCGCCGGATCTGCTCTTCGGCATTGTCCTGCACGTGGCCCATGTAGGCGGCGACCACGTCGCGTCCGTAGTGCTCGCAGAGGCGATCAAGCTCCGCGACGCCCTTCACGCATGCCGCGATCTGGGCCTTCAGGTCGGCGATGTTGCGGCCGATGTTGCGGGCCGGATGCGCACCGGACGCCAGCAGCGCACGCACCTCGGCCTCCCGCAACCGTCCCTTCTCCACAAGCTGGACGTTCTCGATCAGCACGCCCTCGTCTTCGATAGTGATGCTATCGGGCGGCATCGAGCCGGGCGTGAGCCCGCCGATGTCGGCGTGATGGCCGCGCGCGGCGGTGAAGAAGGACGGCGCCGGATCGGCGCCGATGAAGACAGGCGCGATGACAGTGATATCCGGCAGATGCGTGCCGCCGGCATGGGGCGCATTGAGCATGAACACGTCGCCCGGACCCATGGCGCCTGCGCGCCGGCGAATGATCTCGCGCACGCTGTCGCTCATGGACCCGAGATGCACGGGAATGTGCGGCGCATTGGCGACGAGCCCGCCCGTCGCGTCGAAGACCGCGCAGGAGAAGTCGAGCCGCTCCTTGATGTTCACCGATGCGGCGGTCGTCTGCAGCGTCAGGCCCATTTCCTCCGCGACGCCCATGAACCGGTTGTTGAACACCTCGAGCAGGATGGGATCGGCGCGGGCGCCGTCCGCCGCAGCGCGGGTCGTCTCGTGCGTGCGCCTGAGGACCAGGTCGCCCGTCCGGGTCAGGCGCGCGCTCCAGCCGACGTCGACGAACGTGGTCGCCCCCTCCTCAACTATGAGCGCGGGGCCGGAGAAGACAAACCCCTCGGCGAGATCGGCGCGACGCCACACCGGTGCGTCGAGAACGCGCCCGTCTGTCGCAAGCGCGACCGTTGCGATCGGCCCCCCCGCGAAGGCGCGGTCGTGGGCCGCACATTCGGCGTTTTCTTCGCGGGCGGCGGCGTCGCGCGACACGGCCTCGGCCGACAGCGCCGCCACGACCACCGCCCGGTCGGGATCGGAGAATCCGAAGCGCTTGACGTGTTCGACCTCGAAACTCCGCGCGAGCGCGGCGGGATCGTCAAGACGCACCGGTAGCGGATGGTCGGCGCCCTCGTACTTGAGGTGCGCCGTGACGATGACGTCGATGTTGTCGATGCCCTGAACACGAAGTGCGTCCGCCGCCTTGCGCCCGATTTCGTTCGCGCGCGTGGAAAGATCGAAGATGGTCCGCAGGTGCTCTTCGACCGTAGCCTCGGCCACTGCGCGCACGTCCGCCCGTCCCATGCCCCATGCGGAAAGAACGCCGGCGAGCGGATGCAGCAAAATGGTGGAAAGCCCCGCACCGTCCGCCACAGCACAGGCGTGCTGGCCGCCGGCGCCGCCGAACGCCACGAGCGCATAGGCTGAAGGGTCATGTCCGCGCTGGATCGAGATCTTCTTGATCGCTTCGGCCATGGCGAGATTGGCGATGGTGAGAAATCCCTCCGCGGCCTGTTGCGGCGTCAGCGTTCGCCCAGTCGCGCGCGCAACATCTGCGCACAGCGTGGCGAAGCGTTCTTCCACGATCTCGCGGTCGAGCGGCTCATCGCCGCCCGGCCCGAAGATGGCTGGAAAGAGCTCGGGGCGCACGCGGCCGAGGAGCAGGTTGCAGTCAGTGACCGTCAACGGACCACCGCGCCTGTAGCACGCGGGTCCGGGATCGGCGCCAGCGGATATTGGGCCGACGCGCAGTCGCGTGCCATCGAAGTAGCAGACCGAGCCGCCGCCTGCGGCGACGGTGTGCACCTGCAGCATCGGCGCAGAAAGGCGCACGCCCGCGACGATCGTCTCGTGCGTGCGCTCAAAGGCGCCTGCATAGTGCGAAACGTCCGTCGATGTGCCGCCCATGTCGAATCCGAGCGCTCGGTCAAAGCCTGCCCGTCGCGCCGCTTCCGCCATGCCCACGACGCCGCCGGCGGGCCCCGACAGCACCGCATTGCGTCCGCGAAACGCCGAAGCCCGGGTCAGTCCGCCGTTAGACTGCATGAACAGCAGATTGGCGCGCGCGCCAAGCGCCGCTTCAAGGCCACGCACATATGTGTCGAGAACCGGAGACAGATAGGCATCCGCGACGGTCGTGTCCGCACGCGGCCCATACTTGATGAGACCGCTGATTTCAGAGCTGACGGAAACCTGATCGAAGCCAATCTCCTGCGCGATCTGGGCGAGCCGCCGCTCGTGCGCCGGATGCGCCCAGCTGTGCAGGCACGCGATGGCGACGGCGCGGAGTCCGTCCTCGTAGGCGCGCCTGAGTTCTGCAGCGGCGTGCGCTTCGTCGAGCGGCGTCTGCACCACGCCTTCGGCCGTCATCCGCTCGTGCGCCTCGATGACGCGCGCGTGCAGCAGATCCGGCTTCACGATATGGCGCGCGAAGATATCCGGCCTCGCCTGCGAGCCGATTTCCAGCAGGTCCGCGAAGCCTCCGGTGACGACGAGCACGACCGCTGCCCCACGCCGCTCCAGCAACGCATTTGTAGCGATCGTCGTGCCGAGCCTGACCGTCGCGACGTCGCGCATGCCGGCGCCGTGCTCCGCCAGGATGGCGCGGATGGCTTCGAGCGCCGCGTCCTCGTAGCGCCCGGGATTGACCGAGAGCAGTTTGCGGACGACCTCGGCGCCGCCGGGACCTCGTGCGACGACGTCCGTGAACGTGCCGCCGCGGTCGATCCAGAACTGCCAGCCTGTCACGGCTCGCACTTCCATGACGTGGCGGCGCCCTGTTGTTGTGCGCTCCGGGGCCTGGCGCGGCGCAGACCGACCCACGCGAGACCGCCGACGCCCGGCGCGAGGAGCCACAACGCCCAGCGGAAGGACCGGTGCGACGGAACGCGTTGCTGAGAGATTGTGAGTTGCGCGCTGGCGGGCGCCATCACCGCAATCGGCAACGCGCCGCTGCGAACAAAGGGAATGGGCGCGATGTCGTTGTCGATCATCGCGGTGAATCCCGATACGCTTCCGGCTGTGTCCGCGGCAAAGACGATCTCGCCTTCATCGAGCGTATCGTCGGGGCGGTCGGAAAAGGCGATGAAGCTGTCGGCGCGCCAGTGATCGAGGCGCCCTTTCAGCGCACCGAAGGCGATGCGCAGCGACGACGCGTCCGCTGACGGTTCGATGCGGACATCGCCGTAAGCCGGGTGATGGTAGACGCCGTGAAACGCGGCGAGCGGCTGCGACGGCGCGACCGCATCGTCCTTCGCCATCAACCTCGCGAGCCGCCCGCGCGGCACGGGCGGCCCGGCTCCCGCGGCCCTGATCTCCTCGGCGCGCCGGGCGGCGGCCAGCACGGCGAGATCGGTTTCGCGCGGCAGGCCGAGAAGACGTTCCGCGAGCACGCGCGTCGCAAAGTCCGGCAACTGCGACGGCGCGACGTTGACCATCGTCACTATCCCCACGCCGCGGTCCGGGAAGAGCGTGACGCGCGCGCGGAACCCGTCCACGGCGCCTGAATGGCTGATGCGCCGCTGGCCGCGCCAGGTATCGATGCGCCACCCCATTGCATAGCCGCCGCCATCCTCCCCGCCCCGGCCGCGCAGGCGTTTTTCCGGCCCAGCCACCGGCGTCCACAACGTGTCGAGCGTGGCCATCGCGATGACCCGCTCGCCATTGATCGCGCCGCCGCCCGTGAGGACCAGCAACCAGCGCGTCATGTCATGGGCCGTGGAGTTGATGCTTCCTGCGGGGCCGAGAAGACGCCCGTCACGCCATGCGACCGTGCGGCTGATTCCGTCGGCGCGCTTCGTCGCCCGTGCGGCGTTATCGTCGGCGGCGAGCCCGGCGGAGGAAAAATTGGAGCGCGTCATCGCGAGCGGCGCGAAGATGCGTTGCGCGGTGAAGGTCTCCCAGTCCTCTCCCGCCCGCAACTCGATCACGCGACCGGCGAGGATGAACGCGGAATTGGTGTAGCCGAACTGTGTTCCCGGCGCGCGCTGCATGGCGAGTTCGCCCTGCGCGGCGGCGAATTCGGCGCGGGTCATGCCGGGCAATGCGTGCCAGAGAAAATCGTGGCGCGCGAGGCCCGAGCGCTGGGACAGAAGGTTTGCGATGGTAAGCGTATCGAGGGCGCCGGTCAGCGGCAGCTGCAGCACCGGATCGTGCGCCGCCACGCGATCGGAGAACCGGAGCTTTCCCTCTTCGGCGAGCAGGCCGACGCCGAACGACGTGAAGGCCTTGGTGCACGAGCCGAGCGCGAAGCGCGTGTCGGCATCCACGCGCGCCGCGTCTTCGAGCCCACGCTGGCCGAAACCTTCGGCCATGACCACCTTGCCGCCCGCAACAATCGCAACGGCAAGACCCGGCGCGTCGAATGCCGCCCGCGCCGCGTCGAGCTCCGCCGCCACGCCGTCGAGCGCTCCCGGTGCAACAGGCTCGCGCGCCAAGGCGTTCGTCGGCGCTAGCGCAACGACGAACAAGAGCACGGCAGCGAGCGTGAATCGGCGCAGGTTCATGTGCAACGGTTCTAGGACGTCCGACGGGCTGCGCAACGATTGTCGCGCAGGGCCGGTCATTTGACCGGTCCTGTCAAAGACAATACGACGGCGCCCGGGCTTTCCCCGCGCCGTCCCCCGCGCAAGATCGAGCAGACGCCATGGCCGCAGCCCCCGACAGCACAGCGGGCGCCGCAATCTCCAGAGTGACGCGGGCCGACGACGCCGAATTCGACGCCCTCGTCGCCATTTATCAGGCATCCATCGAGCACAACGAGCAGAAGCCGGCGGATGCGCTGGCGCGCGCCATCGAGGACCCTCGCTACCGGTTTCTCATCGCCCGACGCAGCGGAGCCGTGACGGGGTTCGCCATCTCCTACGCGCCGGCGCCGGAGGACATCTGGCTGCTGGAGTATATGGCGGTCGCTGCGACGCAACGCTCCAGCGGCGTCGGCGCGGCGCTGCTGAATGCGACGATCGACCTTCATCGCATGGGGGCGCGCGCCATCGGGCTGCTTGAGGTGGACGCCATCCACGGCGACGACGGTCAGCGCGCGCAGCAAGCGCGCCGGCTGGCGTTCTACGGGCGTCACGGCTGCCGCGTGGTCGAAGACCTTGACTACATCCTTCCACTGCCTGGTGCGCCGCCGATGCATCTGCTCGCGCACACGCCGGCATCGCTCAATGCGATTCCCAAGAAGCGCCTTCTGGACTGGATCACGGCGATCTATCGCGAGGTCTATGACAAGGCAGCCGATGACCCGCGGCCAGCGCGAATGATCTCCCGGCTCCCCGACCCCGTGCCGTTGGGCGCCATCGATGAGATAGTGAAAGATGCTTGAAGCCCTGACGCGTGCAGCGACGGACTCGCCGCTGGAGTTCTGGTCGATCATCGCCAATGCGCTGACCGCCGTGCTCGCGCTTGCGGCGATCCTGGTGTCCGTCTGGGCGTTCACGCGCCAGATTCACAGCGAACACTACGGCGAAATCGACAAGATCTATTTCGACCTGCTGAAAGAGGCTGTGACTCACCCGATCTACGGTCAGGGCATGCGCGCGGTCGAAGGCGCCTTCGACCCCGGCTACGACGCTTACGCGTTCATGGTCGTCAACTTCGTCGAGACCATTCTCGACCGGTGCTCGGGACGCAAGGCGCTGGAAGAGACCTGGCAGCCGATCATCGAGCTGGAGATCAACAAGCACCTC
The DNA here is from genome assembly GCA_009773335.1 of Caulobacteraceae bacterium. Classification (GTDB taxonomy): domain Bacteria; phylum Pseudomonadota; class Alphaproteobacteria; order Caulobacterales; family Aquidulcibacteraceae; genus VFBF01. The sequence continues at coordinate 13,950 of WRPF01000015.1, read as the reverse complement.
GACTGGCTTTCACAGCCGCAAAACCAGCTCAAGTTCAAGAAGGGGTTCCTCGCCTTCCTCGCAGCGGGCGCGTTTCGGCGGTTCGAACGCAGCGCAGACCTCAACGCGCGAATGCGCGAGGCGTTGGCCGCGCGCCTTTGACGCCAGAGCCCGGACCAGTGGCGGCGTCGCCCATTTTGCCTTAAGGCCCCAGCATGACTCGCAAACTCTCCCTCACCGTCGACGGCAAGAACATCGTGTGCATGCTGCACAAGGGCGACCTTCCCGACGGCTTCGTCGCCAACGGCGGTTCGATCGCCGTTGATTGCGAATCGATGGGCCTGTCGCTGGTGCGCGACCGTCTCTGTCTCGTGCAGCTCACTGACGGCGGCGGCGAGGCCCACGTGGTGCAGCTCGACCGAGCGACCTACGACGCACCCAACCTGAAGAAACTGCTCGGCGACAACAGCATCGAGAAGATCTTCCACTTCGGGCGTTTCGACGTGGCGATGATCATGCGCGACCTTGGCGTCATCTGCGCGCCGGTCTTCTGCACGAAGATCGCCTCCAGGCTAGCGCGCACCTACACGGACCGCCATGGCCTGAAGGACGTGATCAAGGAACTGCTGCAGCGGGAGATCTCGAAGGAACAGCAGAGTTCCGACTGGGGCGCCGCCGAGATCACGGACAGCCAGCTTTCCTACGCCGCCGCCGACGTGATCCACCTCCACGCGCTGCGTGACAAGCTCACGGTCATACTGGCGCGCGAAGGCCGGTTCGACCTTGCGCGGGCCTGCTTCGCCTTCCTGCCCACGCGGGCGGCGCTCGACATCGCGGGCTGGGACGAGGTCGACATCTTCTCTCACGCCTGAGGCGGCGGCGCCGTCGGCGGGTGTTGACGAAGGCCCCGGCTTTTGTGGGGGGCCGGCTTTAGGGGGCCCGGCGCCCTTGGGAGCGCCTGACGCCTTGCTTATGCCGCAGCGCGGCGCCTATCTCACCGGATTGAGATGACCGACCTGGCCGCCACTGTCGCCTCCCCGATGAGGCCCCATCCGCTCGCTGCCGCCGAAGCCTGGGAGCCGACGCGGCAACTGACGCTTGAGGCGGCGCGCAAGCGGTCGGCCATGCTGTCGCGGCTCAGGCTCCTGTTCGTAGGTCTGGCGACCGCCTCCTTCAGTTCCTTTTTCGGCTTCATGACCTTGCACGCGGCACTCGGCGGTTTCGGGACCCGCGACGAGGTCTCGGCGGTCGAATCGCTGACGATGGTCAACCCGCGCTTTTCGGGCCGGTCTGCAGGCGGGCAATCCTTCGTGGTCACCGCCACGACGGCCAGACGCCAGGGGCCGCAGTCCGACCTCATCGATCTGGAAAAGCCGGTGTATACGGCCGACGGTCGCCGGGTAGTCGCCACCGCCGGGGTCTACAACCAGATCGAGCGCACGGTGCAGCTTACCGGCGAGGTGGTCTTCAGCGATACCGAAGGCAACGCCTTCAGCTCGACCTCGGCATTTGTCCAGGCGGCCGACAACGTGGTGCAGGGCGCGCGCGCAGTCCGCGGCGAAGGCCCCCTTGGCTCGGTGCGCGCGGACTCCTATGAGATACGTGACGCTGGCGCCCGGGTCATCTTCCGGGGCCACGTCAAGGGTACGATCAAGCAACGCCCGAATGGCGCTTAAAAGGGGCAGATAATGACGCGGACGACATGGCTCGCGGCGGCGGCCCCCGCCGTCCTTCTGGGACTGGCCGCCATCGGCGCGCCAGCGGCGCAGGCGCAACTCAGCGCGCGCGGCGGCCCCATCTCCTACAGCGCCGATAATCTTGAATACATGGACGGCAACCGGCAGCTGGTGCTGACCGGCAACGTGGACGTGGTCCAGGATGACAGCCGGCTCCAGTCTGACAAGCTGACGCTTTACTTCAAGGGCGGCGCTTCGGGCGGCAACACGCTCGGCACCGGCGACATCGACCGGATCGTCGCCGAGGGGCAGGTCTACTACGTCCGGCCGGAACAGAAGGCCCGCGGCGACCGGGCCGTCTACGAGACCGCCTCCGACAGCGTGACTTTCACCGGCAACGTGGTGGTGGCGAGCGACGAGAATGTCATCCGCGGCGAGACGCTGGTGCTGGAGATCGGCGGCGGGCGGACCACGATCCGGCCGGGAGCCGGCACCCGGGTCCAGGGCGTTTTCCGCCCAAAGCAGGGCGCCGCCAAGAAGACGCCGTAGACATCGCCTGCGCCTTCCGCGCCCTTTTCACGAAACTTTAGGTCGAGATCGTCCATATGTCGCCAGAGGGCACGGCAAGCCGAATGGACTACACGACGCCGGGCGCGCAGGCCGAAGGGCTTTCCGCCGTCGATATCGGTAAATCCTACCGCAACCGGCAGGTGGTGAAGGGCGTGAGCCTGAACCTCCGGCGCGGCGAGGTGGTCGGCCTGCTCGGCCCCAACGGCGCCGGCAAGACGACCTGCTTCTACATGATCACGGGGCTCATCCGCGTCGATCAGGGCCAGATCCTCATCGACGGCCAGGACGTCACGAATCTGCCCATGTACCAGCGCGCGCGGCTCGGCGTCGGCTATCTCCCGCAGGAGCCGTCCATCTTCCGCGGTCTGACCGTCGAACAGAATGTCATGGCCGTCGTCGAGCTGGTGGAACGGGACAAATCCCGCCGCCAGGAGATCTGCGAAGGCCTCATGAAGGAACTGCGCGTCGACCATCTGCGCGACAGCCCGGCGACGGGATTGTCGGGCGGCGAACGTCGCCGGGTCGAGATCGCCAGAGCGTTGGCGACACGACCGGCCTTCATGCTGCTCGACGAGCCCTTCGCCGGCATCGATCCGCTCGCCATCTCCGACATCCGCGACCTCATCCTGTTCCTGAAGTCGCGCGGGATCGGCATCCTCATCACGGACCACAATGTCCGCGAGACTCTCGAAATCGTGGACCGCGCTTCCATCATCTACGATGGCGAGGTGCTGTTTGAAGGTTCGCCGGAGGAAGTGCGGACGAACGAAACCGTGAAGCGCGTCTATCTGGGTGATCGATTCGCGGCGTAGTTTCGGGCGCTTCCGGCCGTTAACGCGCGTTAACGCTCTTTCGCGGCCCGATATTTGCAAACGGTCAATCACTCGTCGGTATGACGTCGCCCATGGCGATGGCACCCCGATTGGAGATGCGCCAGGGACAATCCCTGGTGATGACCCCGCAACTGCAGCAGGCGATCAAGCTGTTGCAGCTCTCCAACATGGAGCTGGCGGAATTCGTCGATACGGAAATCGAGCGCAATCCCCTGCTGGAACGCGAGGAAATTGTCGGCGACGAGCGCCCTGAAAGCGCTGCCGTCGAAGACACCATGTCCTTCGACGACGCCCCAGGCGGCAAGGCCGAAGCGAGCCTCGACGCCGACGTCGACAGCCTCCACCCCGACCTTCACGGCGCCGACCGCCTCGATGCGGGCGCCGCCCCCCTGCAGGACTGGTCCAAGGCCGGCTCCGGCAAGGGGTTCGACGACCTGCCGGAAATCGAGGACACGGCGACCCCAGACATCTCGCTCGGCGACCATCTCGACGCCCAGCTGTCGGCCGCCGGCGTGACGGCGGTGCAGCGCATGATCGGCGCGGCGCTGATCGATGCGGTGGACGAGTGGGGCTATTTCCGCGGCGATGCGCTCGATCTGGCGATGACGCTGGGCTGCGACGAGGACGCGGTGAAGCGCGTGCTGGAGATCATGCGCGGCTTCGAGCCCGTGGGCGTGATGGCGCGCGATCTCGCCGATTGCCTTTCCATGCAGCTCAAGGACCGCAACCGCTTCGATCCGGCGATGGAGACGCTCGTCGGCCATCTCGACCTGCTCGCGAAGCGCCAGTTCGACCGGCTTGAATCACTGTGCGGCGTGGACCGCGAAGACCTCGAGGACATGATCGCGGAGATCCGCGCGCTGTCTCCAAAGCCCGGCGCGGGTTTCGGCGTCGGCGTGGCGCAGACGGTGATCCCCGATGTGTACGTCCGCGCGGCCCCCGACGGCGCGTGGATGGTGGAGCTGAACAGCGACACCCTGCCCCGCCTGCTGATGAACGCGCGCTATTACGCGGAAGTTTCCAAGGTGGCGCGTAACGAAGCCGACAAGGCGTTCGTCACCGAGTGCGCATCGAATGCGAGCTGGCTGATCAAGAGTCTCGACCAGCGCGCGAAAACGATCCTGAAGGTCGCCCGCGAAATCATCCGCCAGCAGGACGGCTTCTTCGTTCACGGCGTCGAGCATCTGCGTCCGCTGAACCTGAAGACCGTCGCCGCGGCGATCGAGATGCACGAATCGACGGTGAGCCGCGTGACGACGAACAAGTACATCGCCACCCCGCGCGGCGTGTTCGAACTCAAGTTCTTCTTCACCGCCGCCATCCAGTCCGCCGACGGCGGCGAGGCGCATTCCGCAGAAGCCGTGCGACACCGCATCCGCGCGCTCATCGACGGCGAAAAACCCAACGAAATCCTCTCCGACGACCGGATCGTGGAGATCCTGCGCGAGATGGGCGTCGACATCGCCCGGCGCACGGTGGCGAAATACCGCGAGAGCCTGCGCATCCCGTCGAGCGTGGAACGCAAGCGGCGCTCGAGCCGCTGACGGACGGGAACGGAAGGTATCGACATATCCCCGGTCGTTTGCAGCGTTGAAGCGCGGGAGCAAGTCGTGGCCCTGAGCAGCCAATGGAAAAATTGGCCGGGCGAACGGCGCATCCAGAACCGACCGTCAGGATCTATTCCGGCAAAACCTCACGTCCATTTGATCCAGTGAATTCCAACACGACAACCTCCTGCGGCGCCAACTCCAGGGCGCTAATGTTCGGCGTCGTCGCGAAGGCCGGCCTTGGCATCGCCGCGCGGCCGTCTCCTCGCAACGGAAAGCGCGCCACGCGCGCTCCATCCAGACGCGACGGGAGATCAACCGCGATCGGCGTGCTCCGCGCGGATGCGATCAAAACCACGATGCGACCCGCCGTCGGACGTGATGCAAATGCATAGAGTCCGGGCGCGAGTCTACGCGCACCAATCCGGTTCTGCGAGGACGCGGCATAAGCAGCCATCGCCCAATAGGCGGCGCGCGGCGCGCCTTGCGGCGTCAGCAAGCCATCGAGCGAATTGTTCCAGCAATTGCTTGTTGCATGGCGCCTGCCCTGCGCCGGCTCGTCCCAACAGGCGCGCATGAGGCCTGCCGCGCCGCCGGCCTCGGCATGATAGAGATGCGCGATCAAGGCGCCCGGCGCGAAATGCGTCTCGTTGGCCATGGATTCTTCGATCAGCAACTGACGCACGCCGACTGCAGCGTAGCGCGGATCCTCGACAAAGGCGCGTCGCGCTTCGCGAAGATGGGCTTCTATCGCTTCGACGCCTTCCAGTGTGGTGGGAAAATCGTGCCAGGCGAGCGTATCGACGCGCACGCCGCGCACCAGCATCGCCTCCATGAAACGACGCAGCGCCCCAAAATCGTAGCCGTTGATCGACGGCCCCGCGATCTTCGCATCCTGCCCGTGCACGCTCTCGACGGCGCGATACGCCGCTTCGAAGGTATCATACAATCGGCGCTCGGCGTCCTGGGTCTGGGTGGGGCCCTCTGGAAACCAATTGCCCCAGAAGGCGCCGCTGTTGGGTTCATTCCAGACGCTGTAGATCGCGTCCGGGCCGAGCAGCTCGGCCTGCCGGCGCACCTGCGCGCTGAACGCCGCCATGTCGGCAAAGGGCGCCGGCCGCCCGTCCATTGGATAGCCCCAGACATCGGACAACGCCTGCACGGGCGTGGCGCCCGCAGCGCGCATCCTTGGCGCGATCTCCGCTGTGAGCCGGCCGGCGCGCCAATGGCGCGGATGCAGCGTACGGATCAGCGCGTCGGACGGGGCGGTCTGTGAGGCCGCATGCACCAAACCAAAGATCGGGGCGACATCACGCGCTTGCGCGTGCGCGAAGTCCGCTGGCAGCACGACGCGATCCTGAGCTTGCGCCGGCAGGTCCGCAAACAAAACGGCTATTACCACGGCAGCTGAAAGCACAAGTGTTCGCACGGATTCGTTCATCCCCTCGCTTGGGCGACAAACGCCGCCCTGCGCCGAATCCGTCGCCAGCCGGAGCTCAGGCACCGCGTCGTGCGCACCGAATGTCTCTTGTCGGCGAATAACGTGCGGTCGCGACTCGTGCGCGACCGGCGCGCTGCGCGCGGGGCTTGCCACGGCGCGCAGCGCAAGATCATCGTCGCCGAAACAGGAGACGATTCATGCGCCGCATTCCCGCTCTCGCCCTGCTCATGCTTGCCCCGCTCCTGCTGTCGGGCTGCCTTGCCGCCGCCGCCGTGGGGGCCGTCGGCGCGGTCGTCGGCACGACTGCCGAAGTCGCGGTCCGGACGACCGGCGCGGTGGTCGATGTCGTCACGCCCGGCGACGACGACGATGATGACGACAAGAAGAAAGACGATCGTCGCTGACCTGCTGGCCGGAACGGACGGCTTGCACTACATTACACAGGCGTGAGTTGCGCGCCGCCGGGACTGGGTTCCTGATGGCGCACCCGTCAGGAGGTCCGCCATGCGTCTCATCACCCTAGCCGCCGCACTTTCTTTCGCCTTCGCCGCGAGCGCGGCCGCCGACCCCGTCGTCGTACGCCCGCTGGCGATCGACGCGGAGCTGCAGAAGAAATTCGAGGAAGAATACGGTACGCGCGAGATCGCCGAACTCAGCGAAGCCGTTTCGCAATCGCTCGCCAGCGAGCTGCGTCAGGCCGGCGGATCGGTGGCCGACGCCGGACCGATCACCATCGAAACGACGCTGGTCGACGTGAAGCCCTCCAAGCCCACGCTGGAGCAACTCCGGGACAAGCCCGGCCTCGACTATTTCCGGAGCGTGAGCCTCGGCGGCGCGGAGCTGCGCGCCCGCCTGCTGGCCGCCGACGGCAGCGTGCTGAGAGAGGTCAGCTACGACTGGTACGAAACGGACCTCCTGAACACACTGGCGCTCGGGACCTGGTCCGACGCACGCCGCGCGGTGCGCCGGTTCGCAGACAAGGTTGGCGACGCCTACCACGCTCAAGCCAAAGGCTGATCAGTCTTCACGGAATGCCCAGCGACTTGTGCGTCTGGGTGCTGAGCCGCCAGCGCGGATGCGCCAGACAATAGGCGACTGCCGCCTGCGCATTCGTGACACGCTGCGGATTGTCCATCGGCTGCAGCAGGAAATGATCGAAGGCGAGCGCCTCGAAGCGCGCGGGATCGACGCCTGTCTGCGGGTAGACCAGCTTCAGTTCGTCGCCGCGCATCTGCGCGAGCGCCGCATCGGCTTTCGGGCTGACGCAGATCCAGTCGATGCCATCGGGTGCGGCGATCGTGCCGTTGGTCTCGACCGCGATCTCGAAACCGCGCGCGTGCAACGCCTCGATCAGCGGCGCATCGATCTGCAGCAGGGGTTCGCCGCCGGTGCAGACGACGTAAGGCGCGCCGCCTCCCGGCCACAACGCCGCCACCGCCGCGGCGAGCGCCTCCGCGCTCTCGAAGCGCCCGCCGCCGGTTCCGTCCATGCCGACAAAATCGGTATCGCAGAACGTGCAGACGGCGGTTGCGCGATCTTCCTCGCGACCCGACCAGAGGTTGCAGCCCGCGAACCGCAGGAAGACCGCGGGACGCCCCGCCTGCATGCCCTCGCCCTGCAGCGTGTAGAAAAGTTCCTTGACCGCGTAGCTCATGCAGCCCGCCACTGCTCCCAACCCAAGCGACGCAGGTCGCAGGCCGGACAGGCGCCACAGCCATAGCCCCAAGCATGGCGGTGGGTGCGGTCGCCTTCATAACAGGTGTGGGTGCTCTCCACGATCAGATCGACGAGCGGATCGCCGCCCAACGCCTGCGCCAGCCCCCAAGTCTCAGCCTTGGTGAGCCGCATGAGCGGCGTCTCCACGACAAGCGGCGCGTCAAGGCCGAGCTGCAGCGCCCGCTCCATGGCGTCGAGCGTCTCCCGGCGGCAGTCCGGGTAGCCGGAATAGTCGGTCTCGCACATGCCGCCCACCAACACGCCCAGTCCCCGCCGGTACGCGAGCGCCGCAGCGTAGGCGAGGAAGACGAGGTTGCGGCCGGGGACGAAGGTGCTGGGCAGCCCGTTGGCCTGCATCTCGATGGCCCGGTCGGCGGTCAGGGCGCTGTCGGCCAAGGCGCCGAAAGTCGAGATGTCGATGACCTGGTCGGCGCCGAGTCGCAGCGCCCATTTTGGGTCGACGCCTCTGAGCGCCGCCAGCACGCGAGGTCGTTGGTCGAGCTCCACGGCGTGCCGCTGGCCATAGGCGAAGCCAACGGTCTCGACTCGCTCATAACGCGAAAGCGCCCAGGCAAGGCAGGTCGAGGAGTCCTGACCGGCGGAAAACAGGACCAGGGCGGCGGCGCGTTCCATAGATCAATACTACCCCCTCCGCCGCCAGTACGCACCCCGCACCGCGCCTTATCCCCGGGACGGCCAGGCGCCCCTGAGGCTGCGAAAAGTCTGTGTCTTGCGGGCCGCAGGAGGCTGAGAAGCACGGCTGACGCGGCGTCATGCTATTGACACTGGGCCAGCCGGGACATGAACTGGCCCCAACGTGGGATTGCTGCACGTGCGCCCCAATTGTGGGGAGCGGCGGCATGAACCGCACAGGCGCAAACGCGTCGTGATCGCTCGCAATGTCGGCGACTCGTAGGGGAGGATTTAGGGCATGTCAGGTAAGAATCGTTCGACGTTTGCGTTCTTCACGGGGGTTTCCCTCGCCGCGCTCGGCGTTGCCGCGCCGGCCGTCGCACAGGAACAGGAACAAGGCCGGGTGACCGACGAAATCGTCGTCACGGCTGAAAAGCGCGAAGCATCCATCCAGGACGTTCCGATCGCCATCTCGGCGTTCGACGAAAGCCGGCTTGAGCGGCTCCAGCTCAACGACGCGCAGGATCTCCAGCTCGCGATCCCGAACTTCCAGTTCTCCAAGCAGAACTTCACCGGCTCCAACGTCGCGATCCGCGGCGTGGGCACCAAGGTGGTCGCAACCTCCGGCGACGCCGCAGTCGGCATCCACATCAACGGCGCGCCGGTCGGCAACTCGCCGATCTTCGAAGGCGAGTTCTTCGATGTCCAGCGCGTCGAAGTCCTGCGCGGTCCGCAAGGCACGCTCTATGGTCGCAACTCTTCGTCCGGCGTTCTGAACGTCATCACCCAGAAGGCGGTCCCGGAAGAATTCTCCGGCCGTCTTGAAGGCACCTACGGAAATTACAACACCTACAAGACCAACGGCTACCTCAACATTCCGATGGGCGACACGTTTGCGGCTCGCGTCGCGGGCTTCTACACGAAGCGCGACGGCTTCTCGGAAGACGTGGTGAGTGGCAATGATGTCGATGGCCGCGACATGTACGCGGTGCGCGGCTCGCTGTTCGCGCAACTCGCCGACAACGTCGATGCGAGCTTGATGGTCCAGTACTTCAAGGAAGACTCCAACCGTTCGCGGATCGGCAAGCAGCTGTGCACCCGCGACAACCGTCCATGGCCTTTCAGCCAAGGCTGCCTGAATACAGGTCTCGGATTCGATGCCTTGAATCCGTCCGCCTCCCTCGGCGGACTCGGCGCCTTGATCTTCCCGGGCTTCGATCCGGACGGCGCCGGCCCGATCCAGCCGACACTTCTCACAGACGCGGCCGGCATCGCGAACCCCGGAAACAACCCGGATGATCTCCGCCAGGTTGCGTTGACGTTCCAGCCGCACCACGAAGTCGAGGACTTCTTCGCGAATTTCGAGTTCAACTGGGACTTCGGCCCGGTGACGTTTACGTCACTGACCAGCATCGCGAGCAACCAGATCAGTTCGCAGGTCGATTATAACCAGTCGTTCGGCGGTCAGGCTCTGCGTCCGACCGTGTTCAACCCGACCGGTCCGTTCACCGGCCCGCGTACAGGCACGCAGTCATATCTGGCCACGTTCGACGACTCCTCGTCGAACTCGGAGACGTGGACACAGGAATTCCGACTGACGTCCGATCTCGACGGCTGGCTGAACTACACGGTCGGCTACATCCTGATTGATGGCGAGGTGACTGACAGCCGCTATCAGGTCGTCTCGAACTCACTCGAAGCGATCAACATCGGCCTGGGCATCCCGCTGTCGTTTGAACAGAGTTTCTACGAGAACTTCACCGGGCTCTATCACCTTGAGGCATCGGCGCTCTTCGGCGAAGTCTACCTCACGCCGACCGATGACCTGAAACTCACGATCGGCCTGCGCCGCACCTCTGACGACAAGCTTGTCCAGGATCGTCAGACCCTGCTGCAGGGCGTACCGCGCTCAAGCGTGCCGCTTTCCACGCGGACTGCTTCGTTCGACGAGACCACAGGCCGCATCACGCTCAACTACAGCTCGCAGCTGCCCTTCACCGACGAGACCAACTGGTACGCCTCGTACTCGAAGGGCTACAAGGGCGGCGGCATCAACCCGCCGTTCGATCCGAACCTCTTCGTCGGCGTTGCACGCACCTTCGATCCCGAATTCGTCAACGCCTACGAAGTCGGCATGAAGAACGTTCTGGGCGACGGTCGCATGACCGCCAACCTCGCTGGCTTCTACTACGAGTACCAAGGCTACCAGATCACGCGGATCGTCAACCGGACCTCCGTGAACGCCAACCTCGACGCCACGATCAAAGGCCTCGAAGCCGAGTTCACCTGGGAGCCGACGAACGGCCTCGTGTTCGACCTGAACCTTGGATACCTCAATTCCGAGATCACCGACTCGATCGGCGGCCTCGTCGACCCGATCAACGTGACGAACGGCAACGCCGGCTACACCGGCGTCTCCGACGCGTTGCGCTGGACGCGGACGATGGCGTTCAATTCGAGCGGCGTCTTCCTCGGCACAGTTGGCGCTTCGGGAGCGACCTTCACGTCGTCCACCGTTCCCGCTGGCTCGACGGTTCGTCAGGTCACTGTCGCCGACATCGCCGGCGCCAACGGAGCCGGCGCCCAGGGTGCGGCGGTCGGCATCATTTCGACGCCGTCTCTCGCGACGATCTCCACGGCGGCGCGTTGCATCGTGCCCAACGCAGCGATCACGGCGATCGCTGGCATCAACCCGGCGCTGATGCCCTTCGCCTGCCAACTCGGCCGCGGCTTCGGCGGTGACCCGTTGGCCGGCGGCGACGGCATCAAGCGCCTGCTGGAAGGCAACGATCTGCCGAACACGCCGGAATGGACCGTGTCGTTCGGCGCTCAGTACACCATGCAGATGGGTGGCAACTGGGCGGCGACGGCGCGGGCCGACTACTTCTACCAGGCCGACAGCTTCTCGCGGATCTTCAACGCCGCCAACGACCAGCTGGACAGCTACTCGCAGATCAACGCGTCCCTGCGGTTCGAGAACGAAGATGCCGGCGTCTACGCCAACTTCTTCGTCAAGAACATCGCCGACGACGACGTGGTCACCGACCTCTACCTGACCGACCAGTCCTCGGGCCTGTTCTCGAACGCCTTCCTGCTTGAGCCGCGTACGTACGGCATCACGCTCGGCAAGCGCTTCTAGAACTTCAGGTTACGACCAGAACGACGGAAGGGGAGCCGGAAGGCTCCCCTTCTTCGTTTCGGACTTTGTTTTGAAGGCTAACCCAGCGCTTCGCTAAAATCGCAGACGCTCGCGCGTCCGCTCTCGGCGCCGATGGCGAGGCGCTTGCCGTCGGCAGACCAGGCGAGCGCGGTGATCTGCACGCCGTCCGGCGCCTGCACCAGCAGCGGCTTGCCGCCACCGAGCGGCATCAGCGCCACCTCTCCGTCGAGGCCGCCCGCGACGAGCACGGCGCGGTTCGGATGGCACGCTACGGCCGCGCATGGGACGCCGAGTTCGCCAGCCACCTGCGCGCTCTGGTTGATGGGGCCGTTCGGGCCCTGGAAGGGCCACAGGACCACCTCCTGCGCGCCGGCGGTCGCGAGCCACTTGTTGTCCGAGGTGAAGGACACGCTGCGGATCTTTGCCGGGTAGCCGGCCATGCGGAAATGCTGGCCGTCCTGCAGCCGCCAGCCGTGGAGCGCCTGCTCCTGCATGGTGGTGACGAGGAACTTCGCGTCCGCCGTCCACACCACCGACAGGTGCGCGCCCTTCCAGGCGAGCGTCTTGCGCCGGCTCTCTGGCGAACCAGCCCAGGAAATGGTCACACCATTATAGTGCGCGGCGGCGATGCGCCTGCCGTTGGGCTCGAAGGCGACGCCGGTGACGGTCGCGTCGTGCGCGAAGCGGTGCTTTTCGGCGCCGTCTGGCGAGAGGATCACGACCTCCTTGCCGACACCGACGGCGATGAGTTTCGCGGTCCGGCTCGCCTCGATCGCCTCGATCCATGCGCCCTTGAAGATTGCGAGCGTCTTCACCTGCCCGGCCGCATCGACTGACGCCACGCGCCCGTCATCGCCCGCGGTGAGCACATCGTCGCCGAGGCCTGCGCACGTGGCGAGGAGCGCGCCGTCGTGGACGCCTTCGCGATTCCAGACCTCTTCGCCAAGCGTGTGGCCCGCAACTGCGCCGTCCCCGGCTGCGAACACCGCCACATCGCCGATCCAGCGCGCGCCGACGATGGTCTCGCCGAGTTCGAACGAACGCCCGATGGCGTCGACGAGCGGAACCGGGCTCACGCCGCCACGCAGGACTGGAAGTCTTTCTCCAGCGCTTGCGCGTCGAGATTGCGGCCGATGAAGACGAGGCGGCTCAGGCGTTTCTCGTCGGCGCGCCAGGGTTTCTGGTGATCGCCGTCGGCCATCATGTGCACGGCCTGCACGACATAGCGGCGATCCTCGTCCTTGAAGGCGAGGATGCCCTTGGAGCGGAGAATGTCGCCGCCCTGCTCGGCAAGCAGCGTCTGGTACCAGGCGAAGAACTTGCGATCGTCGAGGGGCTTTTCGCTGGAGAGCGAGACGCTCGTCACCGTCACGTCATGCACCGCGCTGGGCGCGGCGTGGTGACGGTGGTCATGATCGTGATCGTGGTGGTGATGATCGTGCCCGTGATCATGCCCGTGATCGTCTTCGCAGTGTTCGTCATGGACGTGGCCCGCTTCGCCGTGCGCGGGATTGAGGAAATCCGGCTCTATGGAAATGGCGCGCGCGAGATCGAACGCGCCGAGGCCGAGCACTGAATCGAGCGGCGCGTTGCAGCGCTCTGTCCGCACGATCTTCGCATACGGATTGATGTGGCGGATCACCGCCTCGACGTCAGCGAGTTCGGCGGCGCTGACGAGATCGACCTTGTTCAGCAGCACCACGTCCGCGAAGGCGATCTGCTCCTCTGCTTCCTTGGAATCCTTCAGGCGCAGCGGCAGGTGTTTCGCATCGACGACCGTCACCACGGCGTCGAGGGACGACTTCGCCTTCACGTCCTCGTCGACGAAGAAGGTCTGCGCCACGGGCGCGGGATCGGCGAGCCCCGTCGTCTCCACGATGATCGCGTCAAACCGCCCTTTCCGCTTCATGAGGCCGGCGATGATGCGGATGAGATCGCCGCGCACGGTGCAGCAGATGCAGCCGTTGTTCATCTCGAAGACTTCCTCGTCGGCGCCGACGACGAGGTCGTTGTCGATACCGATCTCGCCGAACTCGTTGACGATGACGGCGTACTTCTTGCCGTGCGGCTCGGAGAGGATGCGGTTGAGGAGGGTCGTCTTGCCGGCGCCGAGATAGCCGGTGAGGACGGTGACGGGGATGGGGCCAGAATTCAGGGTGGTGTTCATGGCGGGGATATAGGGGGCCGGGCCGGGGATTGTCACCGGGGGGTGCGCGACTGTCGGCGAGCAGGACCGCCGGCGCCCTCGCCGGCAAAGTGGATCGTCCTGAAAGACTTTCGCCTGTTTCAACACCGGATGCCGGCGGGGGCGCCGGCGGTCCTCATCACATTCCTCCTGTGTTTGATCCAGACACACTCCCTCGTCCGCACAAGCATCACGCTTCGCGGCCTCGCT
>WRPF01000231.1 GCA_009773335.1 Caulobacteraceae bacterium | reverse complement strand
CTCGCGCAGGCGCGGATAGAAATGCTCCCAGAAGCCGCGGCTGCGGCCGACCACGTTCTCCCACAGCCGCGACTGGCTCTCGTGCACGCCGGCCGACGCGCCCGAGTTGAGGGGCGTGCCCTCGAGCGCGGCGTCGACGCCCTGCTCGTAGAGGGCGTGGCCGGCCTCGTGCAGGGTGGAGAACAGCGCCTCCGAGATGTCGTCGTCGCGCACGCGCGTGGTTATGCGCACGTCGCCGCCGGCGAACTTGGTGCAGAAGGGATGGTGCGTCTTGTCGAGCCGCCCGCGCGCAAAGTCGTAGCCGACGCGCTCGATGACGGCCGTGCCGAACGCCATCTGCGCCGCTTCCGGGAACGCGCCCCGCAGGCAGCTGTCGTCGGCGACCGGCTGCGCGGCGATGGCGCGCACGATCGGCACCAGCGCCGCGCGCAGCTCGGCGAACAGCGCCCGCACCGTGGCCGTCGTCATGCCCTCGTCGGGGCCGTCGATCAGCGGGTCGGCGATGTGCACGTAGGGGGCGAAGAAGCCGGCATACTGTCGGCTGAAGTCGAGCGACCTCTCCAGCAGCGGCCACATGGTGGCGAAGTCGTTGGCGGGGCGCGCCCTGGTCCAGGCGTCGTAGGAGGCCGAGCTGTGCGCGCTCCAGCGGGCGACGAACTCGGCGGGCACCTTGACGGCCTTGTCGAAGTCGCGGCGCGCAACACGGATGAGGCACGCCTCGTCGCAGTCCCGCGGCAGCCCGGCGGCGTAGGGCTGCAGCGCATCCAGCAACCTGCCGAGCGCCGGATCGGTGGCCTTCTCGTGCGCCAGCCGGCTCAACGTCGCGCCCTGCCGGGCCCGCGCCGCCGCCCCGCCCGGGGGCATGAAGGTCGCCTGGTCCCAGCCCAGCACCGCGCCCGCCGCGGCGAGATCGCCGATCTCGCGCAGCCGGCCCCTGACGTCTTCGAGTTTGGCTTCCGCCGTCGTGCCGGAAAGAATGGCCGCAACTCCCGCTTGCGCAAGAGGCGCACCCTAGCACGGTCCGCGCGCTCGCTCACGCAAAGCAGGTGTCAAGTGCAGGCGCCG
>WRPF01000230.1 GCA_009773335.1 Caulobacteraceae bacterium | reverse complement strand
CGCCGCTGTGGCGACTGCTCTCGCGTTCTCGGGGGCGTGGGCGCTTTCGGTGCAAGCCACGGGCGACGGTGCGTATGTGCGCGAGTTGCTTCTGGGCGAAGGCCTCGCCAAGGCGTGGGACAAGTACCCCGAGCCGCCGTGGTACTACTTGGGCGTCTTTCCGCCGCGGTTTCTGCCGTGGTCGCTTCTCTTGCCGCTCAGCATCGTCGAGCTAGTCCGCTCCTGGCGCGATCCCGATCCCCAGCGCCGCCGCGCCGTGCGCGTCGCCGCACTCCTTCCCGCCGTTGGACTTCTCGCCCTTTCGTGCATGAGCGCCAAGCGCGAACAGTACCTATTGCCCGTCTATCCGTTCGCCGCGCTGCACGTCGCCGGCGCACTCGGGCCGTGGCTGCGGGGAGAGGGGTGGCTGCCGGAGTGGTTTGGCAGACGCGCGTCAGCGGCGATTTGGCGGCGACGCGTCGTCCCTGCGTTCGCCGGCGCACTCGTGCTCATCGCGGTGAGTCTGTTTGTTTGGCGAGGAGCCGGGCTCTTTGTGCGGCAAGACATGAACCGCCCGCTTCTCGAGTGGATTCGCTCACACGCACCCGCGCACGCGCGCCTCGTCGCCTATCAAGTCCAGCCCGAGGCCTTCGCCATCGAGTGGCCGACGATCGGATCGTTCGCGGAGAGCGAATCAGATCTGCGCGCCGCGGTCGAGGCGGGCGTCGAGTTCGTGCTCTCCAAGCGCGTTCTCGTGCGCGCGCTCGCCCCCGCGCTGCGGGCGCGGTTCGAGCGTATGGCCGGGCAGATGGAGGAGCGCGGCGAGGACCCCATGGAGATCTATCGCGTCGTCCGTTCTCAGCCGTGACCGTCCCGGCGCTTGCACTCACCGAAAAGCGGGTGCCAAATGCTCGCCCATGCGCCGCCTCTCCTTGCTGCTCGCCGCTCAGACCGTTCTGGCCGTTCTGGCCGTTCTGGCCGTTCTGGCCGTTCTGGCCGTTCTGGGCTGGAGCTGCGCCGGCAATCCAAAGATGTTTGACCGGGACGCAGTCTCCACACAGCTCTCGCCTTCGTGCGGCGCGGTTCTCGCTC
>WRPF01000229.1 GCA_009773335.1 Caulobacteraceae bacterium | reverse complement strand
CAAACCCCCGCGATCGGCCGCAAGGATGCGGCGCTGCCCTGGACGTTTTGGTGTTCCGTGCACGGCGTTCGGCTGTGGGCGCGCGACAAGCGGCCGATGGAAAGCTCTCTGTCCGAAAGCGTTCTCGAACGCCTCGATCCGCTGGCGCGCCGCGGCGCCGCCCGCTTGGCGGCCTGGGCCGAGGAGCGCGACGCCATGGGCGAGATCGACCCGCCGCCGGTTCCGGAACTGCTGCGGTTCCTGACCGCGTCCTATCGTCGCCCGTCGCCGCCGTCCCTGGCGGAGCAGCCGCGGCTCTCGCTGGAGGCGCGCCGCGCCAACCACGCCTTTTTGACCCGGCCGATCGTCCGACAGGCCCTGCTTGTCGTCGCGCCGGACAGGCCCTGCTTGTCGTCGCGCCGGAATATGATCGCTTCGCGCCCGTGCTCGCCAAGCCAGTTCGCCCGGGGCTCGCCGCGCTCGCGTGCGGCTCGCTCTTACAGAACTACGCTTTGGCCGTCGGCGTGGCGCGCCTGACCGAAAATCCCGTCGAACACGCGGCGGCGGCGCTGGCGGCGGCCGACGCCGAGGGGGAGACGAACCTGCGTCGTATTTTGAGGACCTGGCCGTCTGCGACGCGCCGGCGCATCGGCGTCGAGTTACGACGCCTGACCGACGCGCAGCCGCCTGGAAAGGCTCCGCGACGGCGTCGATTGCAGCGCAGTTCCATAAATTATGCGCGAGTCCCACAAATTTCGGCGCGGCTTGTCCCATGAATTGTGAATCGGAATTGCGAAATTATGCGCGGTCCCGCCGCGCCGAGCGCCCAATCCCACAAATTATGGCTGTCCGACATTGGCGCCTGTTTGGGGTCCGCCCGGCATTTCGGGCGGCAAAAAATCCGACGCCTCGGCAGGCTCTTGGCGGCCGATTTCGGACTCGCGCGTCCGGAAAACCGGGCCTCGCGAATCATGTCCGATAAGCGCACATTATCGGACACATAAGCGAGAAGACAAGCGCGGCGGAATTTGGCTGACATCAGCAAACAAAGCGCCGCCAGCACTTGCCGCTGGACCCCTTCCGCGCCTACGATTCCGCGCATGTTGGAAAGCGATTCGCCCGACCCGTTGAGCCTTGAACCCGCGCCGATGGGGCGGCCGCGGCGCGTCGTGCGAAGCCGTCGTCTAAACCCGTCGCGCCCCCCAAATCTTCCGGAAATCCAGCCGCTTCCGCGTTGGGCGAGGCTCAACGGCGGCGCTGGCGTCGACAGGAACGCGATGTTTCTCGCCGGCGCCGGCATCGCCCATCTCGATCAGATTTTGCGCGCCGGCGCCGATGTTTCGACCGCCGGCTTAGGGACTGGCGCCGATGTTTCGAGCGCCGGCAGAGACTCCGTCGATGTTTCTAATGCCGGCAAAAACTTCGGCGTCGAGCCGGTTTTTTCGGGCGCGCTGCGCCAGCGCCTGGCG
>WRPF01000228.1 GCA_009773335.1 Caulobacteraceae bacterium | reverse complement strand
GTGCCAATCGTGGCAGTCGCCGGCGCGGGCCGGCCGCAACCTCCCGGGAGAAACATGCGATGAACGACACCCAGAAGCGCACCGCGCTCATCACCGGCGCCTCGGCCGGTATCGGACGCTCGTTCGCGTACCAGTTCGCCGGGCACGGATTCGATCTGGTGATCACCGCGCGCCGCCGCGAGCGCCTCGAAGAACTGCGCACCGCGCTGGTGGCCGATCGCGGCGTGCGCGTCGAGGTCGTGGTCGCCGACCTCGCGGATCCGGCGGCACCGCGCGCGATCATCGACGAAGTCGCGCGGCGCGGCATGTGCGTCGACGCGCTGGTGAACAACGCCGGCTACGGCCTGCCCGATCCGTACATGCGCACGACGTGGGAACAGCAGGCCGCGTTCCTGCAAGTGCTCGTGACCGCCGGCGCGCACCTGACACACCTGGTCGTCCCCGGCATGGTCGAGCGCGGTTACGGCCGCATCGTGAACGTGATGTCGCTGGCGGGCCTGTTGCCCGGCGCGCCCGGCAGTACGCTCTACGCGGCGGCCAAGGCGTTCGGCATCAAGTTCTCCGAGTCGCTCGCCGCGGAGTTGGACGGCAAGGGCGTGCACGTCACCGCCGTCTGCCCGGGCTTCACCTTCAGCGAGTTCCACGACGTCAACGGCACGCGCGAAAAAGTGCAGAAGATGCCGAGCTACATGTGGATGGACGCGGACGAAGTCGCCCGCGAGGGCGTGGAAGCCGCGATGCAGGGCGAGGTCGTGTGCGTCACCGGCCGCTTGAATGCCACGATCGCATCGCTGGCGAAGGTGCTGCCGGGCCCCTTCCTGCGGGACATCGTGCGCAGACGCGCGAAGAACTTCCGCAACGTGGAGTGATCGCGGGCCGCGGCCGACGTGGCGCGCCGTCGGCCGCGATTGACCCCACCCCGGGGATGGCTATTCTAGCGTTCGCCCGCGCGGAGAGAGACCATGCCGACCGACAAGCGAAAGCAAAGCCTGTACTTCCCCGAGGACATGCTCGAAGCGCTGACGCGCGAAGCCGAACGCCTCGACCGCTCCCTCTCCTGGGTCGTCCAGCGCT
>WRPF01000227.1 GCA_009773335.1 Caulobacteraceae bacterium | reverse complement strand
AAGGCGACCCGGCCGGCGTGCCCTGGGCGCATCTTGAGCCGCGCCCGCTGCTTGAAGATTGGCTGGCCGCGCGCTCGATCGTTGGCCTTCGCGCGCTCGACGTCGGCTGCGGACTGGGCGACAACGCCGAAGCGCTGGCGCGCGCCGGCGCGCATGTCGTCGCGTTCGATCTCGTCGAGCGCGCCGTGCAATGGGCGCGCGAGCGTTTTCCGCAGAGCGCGGTCGACTATCACGTCGCCGATCTCTTCGATGCGCCATCGGAATGGCGCGGCGCCTTCGATCTCGTGCACGAACTCTACACGCTGCAGGCGCTGCCGGAGGCGCTTCTGCCCGACGCCGCGCGGGCGCTCGCCGCCTTTGTCGCGCCGGGCGGAACGCTGCTCGTCATCTCGCGGGCGCGCGACGACAATGAGGAGATTGGCGGGCCGCCTTGGCCGCTCGCGCGGAAGGACATCGAGGCGTTCGCCGTCGACGGCCTTCGGCTCGTTTCACTAGAAGATATTCCACCGAGCGGTCATCTCGCTCGCCATTGGCGCGCGGAGTTTCGTCGCGACGAGGCTGGCGGGTGAGCGCGCCGCTGCTGTCGATTAAAAGCGTCAGCAAAAAATTCGGCGCGGTCGTTGCGCTCGAGGACGTGTCGCTCGACGTGGGGGCCGGCGAATTCTTCGCCCTGCTCGGCCCGTCGGGCTGCGGCAAAACCACATTGATGCGTTGCATTGCGGGTTTCGAGTCGCCGGACGCTGGAACGATCGCATTGAATGGCGACGATCTTTCCGGCGTGCCGCCCTATCGGCGACCCGTGAACATGATGTTTCAGTCCTATGCGCTGTTTCCGCATCTCAATGTCTTTGAGAACATCGCCTTTGGACTGCGCCGGCAGGGCGAGACCAGAGACGCCATCGACGCTCGCGTCAACGAATTGCTCGCGATGACGCAGCTTTCGAGTTTCGGCCATCGCCGAATCGGCGAGCTGTCCGGCGGACAGAAGCAGCGCGTCGCGCTGGCGCGGGCGCTCGCGCCGCGTCCGAAAATGCTGCTGCTCGACGAGCCGCTCGGCGGCGCTCGCGCCGCGTCCGAAAATGCTGCTGCTCGACGAGCCGCTCGGCGCGCTCGATCGCAAGCTGCGCGAAGAGACGCAGTTTCAGCTCAAGGAAATTCAACGGCGGACGCAGACGAGCTTTCTGATCGTCACACATGACCAGGATGAGGCGCTGGCGCTTGCCGATCGCATTGCAGTGATGCGGGCGGGCAGGGTGGAGCAGGTCGCCGGGCCGATGGAGATTTACGACCGGCCCGCGACGCGTTTCGTGGCCGGCTTCGTCGGCGAAACGAATTTCATCGAGGGACGCCTAGACCGCAACGGCGCCGCGGCGCTGATCACCGAGTATGGACGAATCCCCTGCGAGCCCGGAAATCTTCCGGACGGCGCGCAGGCGACGCTCAGCGTGCGCCCCGAGCGCATCGGCGTTGCGCGCGACAGCGAGGGAATCGCGGGCTTTGTCGAGGATTTT
>WRPF01000226.1 GCA_009773335.1 Caulobacteraceae bacterium | reverse complement strand
CGCGTAGAGATTGGTTTGGAACGTCCAGTCGAGATCCTCGGTCGTAATGTCGAGGATCGATTTGCGCGCATGCTGACGCGCGGCGTTGTTGACGAGAATATCCAGGCCGCCGAGATCGCGCGCCGCATCGTCGACGAGCTTGCGGCAAAATTCTTCGTCGCGAATGTCGCCCGGGAGCGCCGTCGCATTGACCTCGGCCTCGCCCAGGAGAGTCATGACCTCCTTCGCGTCCGCCTCCTCCTCCGGCAGATAATTGATGGCGACATCGGCGCCTTCGCGGGCGAAGGCGATCGCCGCGGCGCGGCCAATGCCGCTGTCGCCGCCGGTGATCAGCGCCTTGCGGCCAAGCAGACGCCCCGAGCCCCGGTAACTCTCTTCGCCATGATCCGGACGGGGCGTCATGAGGCCGGCGAGACCCGGCCAGGGCTGCGTCTGCTTCTCGAAGGGCGGCTTGGGATAGAGCTCGCGCGGATCGCGCAGTCTGCGCGCGGACGGCGCGTCATCGAAGCCGAGCACGGAGGTCGCGGCGTCGATCGCGCTCTCAACGCGCGGTCCGCGAATCATTTCGTCTGCGGCGGTCTTCTTGGCGCGCATGCGCTGCTCCTTCTGCTTGATCTTCGCCGTGCAGCGAAAACCAATGTCCGGAGCCTAAACGCCGCCCGCCCGCGATTGTTTCGCGCGGGGGCGCGACAACCAAGAGCATCGCCAACAGCTGTTGCATCCTCTTCACGCACGCCCGAAGGAGGAGAGGCGAAGGAGAAGGTCGCCGCGGCGATGCGTGGGGAGTGACGGCGCGGCCTTTCAGCCGTCATGGCCTGGCTTGTCCCGGCCATTCACGCGGCGCCGCTGAGTAGACCCGTGGGCGCCCGGCACAAGGCCGGGCATGACGCGGAGCGGTTCGCGGCAACAAAAAAGGCCGGGGCAAACGCCCCGGCCCGCACTAATCTTTTCACCACAAGCGGAGGGAAGGACTTTAGCCCTTCGCGGCGGCCGCGACCTCGGCGGCGAAGTCGCTCGTCTGCTTCTCGATGCCTTCGCCAAGCGCGTAGCGCACGAAGCCCTTGATGGCGATCGGC
>WRPF01000225.1 GCA_009773335.1 Caulobacteraceae bacterium | reverse complement strand
ATCGGAAGCACGCCACCATGGCCTCCGTTGGATGCCGGGTTGCCGGACTCGGTGCCGAGGCACGCCGCGGCGGCCAGAAGCAGCAACGCAACGATCGCGGTCCCAAGGCGTGTCATGTCGGCCTCGCTTCCGGCTCCGGTGCGAGCCGCGTGAGTGGGAACAACTGGAAGTTCACTTGCACCACCTGGCGCGGTGCGTCTTCCATCTCGGCCAGGTCGAGCAGTTCGCGGCGAAAACGCTGGATCGCCTGTTTCACGCGCGCCAGGCCCGAGGCGCCGAGGCACAGCGTCAACGAGGAGATGTCGCGCTCCAGCGCTGGCACGGCGTCGATCGCACCCTTGGCGTGGTCGATCATCGTGCGATGAAAATTCCCGAGATGCAGCGAACGCAATTCAGGCCCGGTGCTCACCGTGGGTTCCGACTGCGCGAGCTTGCCATCTTCGCCGCGCGTCAGTAGCCCCAGCTCGGCGAGCTGCGCGAGTGCCTCGGCGGCCTCGCGCGTGGTGATCGAAGGCCATAGCTGGCGCGCGATCCACTTCGGGTCCTCGCGGAAGTCGTCGCTGGTGACGAACTCGCGGATCGCGGGCAGGTACCAACGCGAGTGGTAGAGGTCCTGCGCGCGACCCAGGCGCCGCGCGTCCTGGGCGCGGCGATGACGGCGCAGGCGCGCGTACAGTTGATTGCGCTCGTCGAGCGTGCGCGCCTGGTTGAACGCGACGAGCGTCGTGAAGTGGCGCTCGCGTGCTCCGCTCAACCCGCACGCATGCGCGAAGCGCAGCGCCATCGCGCGGCTGAGATTGCGCTCGCCGTCGATCACGAGCTTCAGGTAGTTGGGCGAAGTGAGCCCCGCGCGCCGCGAGAACGCGCGGAACGAGAAGCCGCGGTGCTTCTTGCGCGCCTCGTACAGCGCTCGCAGGTACGCCCGGTAGTCCAGGAACAGCAGCACGTCAGGGTCGACGGCGAGGCTCGGTGCGGAGGTCACGCTTCGTATTCTCGCATATGCATCGGGCGAGCACATAATACGGCTATCAGGCGGATGGCAGCGCTATCTTCGTATACTGGAACCGTATACGGAACCTTGCTC
>WRPF01000224.1 GCA_009773335.1 Caulobacteraceae bacterium | reverse complement strand
CAACTCGCCGATCGCTTCGAGAAGGCGTCGCTCGTGCGCGCGATCAAGCTCGCGGAAATCGGCATCATGTTGCTCGCGGCGCTCGGCGTCGCGCTGCACAGCACCGTGCTGCTGTTCGTGGTGGTGTTTCTGATGGGCACGCACTCGGCGTTCTTCGGCCCCTTGAAGTACGCGATCCTGCCGCAGCACCTGGCGGAGCGAGAACTCGTCACCGGCAACGGCCTCGTCGGCGCCGGCACCTTCGTCGCCATCGTCACCGGCACGCTCGCCGGGACGCTGCTCCCCGCGTCGGTGGTGCTCGTCGCCATCATCGCAGTCGCGCTACTCGGCTACGCCAGCAGCCAGCGCATCCCCGAGGCCCCGAGCACTTCGTCGGTCGCGATTCGCTGGAATCCGCTGCGCGAAACCGTGGCCACGCTGCGCCTGGCCTCCGCGCAACGCATGGTGTTCCTCGCCATCCTGGCGATCAGTTGGTTCTGGTTCTACGGCGCAGTGTACCTCGCGCAGTTGCCGGGTCTCGCGGTCGAAGTCATCGGCGGCGGCCCGCGCGCGATGGCGCCGTTGCTCGTCGCGTTCACCGTCGGGGTCGGCATCGGGTCGCTCGCGTGCGGCAAGCTCTCGGGCGGTCGCGTCGAGTCCGGCTGGATCTTCCTCGGCTGCCTCGGACTCAGCGTCTTCGGCATCGACGTGTACGCCGCGACCGCCGGGCTCCAACCCGCAATGGACGCCAGCGTGGGCCTGTGGCACGACCCGGCGCGCGTGCGCCTGCTCGTCGACCTGTGCCTGCTCGGCGTGTGCGGCGGCCTCTACGTGGTTCCGCTCTACGCCTTCATCCAGCACACGAGCGATCCGGCGACGCGCGCGCGCACGATGGCGGCGAACAACATCGCCAACGCGCTGTTCATGGTCGGCGGCGCCGTGCTCGCGATGGCGCTTGCCGCGTTCGGCGTCGGCGCGCGGCCGTTGCTGCTGATCGTGGCCATCGCCAACCTCGTCGTCGTCGCCGCCATCGCGCTCTTCGTGCGCTACGGCGTGCTCCGTTTCTTCATCTCCGCCCTGGTGCACACCTTCTACCGCGTGGCGAAGA
>WRPF01000110.1 GCA_009773335.1 Caulobacteraceae bacterium | reverse complement strand
CTCCGTCTTGCATGCAGGCGGCGAGATACAGGCCGACGGTTTGCGGGTCCGGGGGCAGGGGATCGAGCCCAGAGCGGCGCAGCCAGGCGGCGAACTGCCGCCAATCCGACTCATAGGCGCGCTGGGTGTTGTCCGCGCGGGCGTTGCGGGCGTAATCGCGGGCCTTTTCGGAGAGCGCAGCGAGATGGGGGGAGGGGGGCCGCGCCGTGAGGGGCGCGGGGTCACCTTCGAAGTCGTCGTCGATGTCCGCCATCTCGTCCTCTTTTCGGTCCGGCTAGGGTCCTGCGTCGTTTCGAGCGCAAAAATTCCGACGCTGTCGGGATGATGGGAATGTTGAGACTCCGTCATGGGACATTTCAATGCCTTACGGGAGGCGCAATTATGAGATTGATTCGATGAAAGTGAGACTGGCGTTCGTTTTGATTCGGAGTTTGTGAGACCAAACTGCAGCCAATTTCCGAGGCTGTCCATGGATCACGAAACGGCCAACCCAGATGCCTGGGCGGTTGCGCGACAACGTGAGCGCGTGCTGTCGCAACTGCCGGCGCGACCCTCGCAAGCGGCGATCCGCGACGCCATGGAAGAGCTGGGGACGAGCCGCGCGACGTTGTTCCGCTGGCTGCGGCGGTTTCGCGACAGCGCCCGCACGAGTTCGCTGCTGCCGCGTCGCCGCGGACCGGACCCCGGCGTGCAGCCGTTCGAGCCGGCGGTCCAGACGATCGTCGAGCGCCATTTCGAAGAGCTTTACGCAACGAGGCGCAAGCCGACATTGACGCGGTTTTGGCGTGAGATCGCCGCGGACTGTCGCGCCGGCGGCCTGTCAGCTCCCTCCATCCGTCGTCTCCAGCGGTGGCTGATCGCCAAGAACCAGGCGGATCTGCTGCGCAAGCGCGAGGGCAAGGGAAAATCCGAGCCGGTTTTTCTTGCGACACCCGGCCGTTTCGAGGCGGAACGGCCGCTCGCCGTCATGCAGATCGATCACACCTCGGTCGACGTCACGGTGGTCGATCCCGACACCCGTCTGGCGCTGGGCCGACCGACCTTGACGCTCGCCATCGACGTCAAGACGCGCATGGTGCTGGGATTTCACCTGTCGCTCGAGCCGCCGTCGCTTCTCGCCGTAGCGCTCTGTCTCACGCATGCGGTGATGGACAAGACCGCTTGGCTCGCGACTCGCGGCGTCGCCGCCGCCTGGCCGGCGCGGGGCTTGCCGGAGATCATCCATGTCGACAATGGCGCCGAATTCCATGCCGCGACTTTTGAGCGTGCCTGCGAGGAACATGGGATTGGGCTTGTCTACCGGCCGCCGGGAACGCCGCGTTTTGGCGGCCATGTCGAGCGTTTGATCGGCACGATGATGGGCGCCGTCCATTTGCTTCCCGGCTCGCATTTTTCCAACGTGCGCGAGCGTGGCGATCTCGATCCCGAGCAAACGGCGGCGCTGACTTTGGGAGAACTCGAAACCTATCTCGCGCTCGAAATCGCCGGCGTCTATCACGCCCGCGTCCACAAGGCCTTGGGGCGGCCGCCGAATGCGGCGTGGAATGAAGGGATCGCCGGAACCGCTGTGCGCTACCCGAAGGATCCCCGACTTTTCCTCATCGACTTCTTGCCGGCCAAGACTCGGATTTTGCAACGGAACGGCCTGCATCTCTTCCAGATTCGCTATTGGTCCGATGACCTGCGCTGGCTCGTTGGACACGGCGACGGCGAGCTGACGCTCAAATACGATCCCCGTGATCTGTCGCGGATCTTCGTTCGGGTCGGATCGGACTATTGCGAGGCCCGACCGGCGGATTTGACGCGTCCTGCAATCGCTTTGTGGGAACACCACGCTGCGTTGCGCGCCTTGCGCGCCGCGGGGCGGCGGACGGTCGACGAAGACCTCATCTTCTCGACCATTCTCGCTCAGCGCGCCCTCGTCGACGAAGCGGTGCGCACGACGAAGGCGACGCGTCGCGCACAAGCCAGGCGTCCGTCTCGGGTCGAGCAAGCCATCGAACCGTTGGCTTTGCCCGTGCCGGACCCACCGCGGGCGCTGCCGTATTTTCCGGTGGAGGAATGGGATGACTGACGGCTTCGAGCATCTTTTCCTCGCGAGTCGGGAGATCGCCGCGCTCAGCGCCGAGGAGCGCATTCGCCGCATCCGGGTCGATCGCTGGATCGATTATCCGCGCGCCCGCCAGGCGCTCGACAAGCTCGGCGACCTCATCGCCTTTCCGCCGCGCGCCCGCATGCCGAATTTGCTGATTGTCGGCGCGAGCGGCATGGGCAAGACGATGATTGTCGAGAAGTTTGCGCGCGATCATCCGGCGCGTTTCGACGAGGCGAGCGGGCTGAAGCGCATGCCGGTGGTCGTCGTGCAGATGGTCGCGGGCCCCGACGAGGGGCGCTTCTACAAGCGTTTGCTGGCGGCGATCGGCGCCCCGGAGCCGGCGCGCGCGACGGTCGGCTCCCTGGAGAGCCGGGCGTTGCGTCTTCTTTCGGAAATGAGGCCGAACCTCCTCGTCATCGACGAAGTTCACAGCTTGCGGGCCGGCACGGTGCGCGAGCAGATGCGGTTCCTCAACCTGTTGCGGTTTCTCGGCAACGAACTGCGCATTCCGCTGGTCTGCCTCGGCACGCAGGAGGCGCGCAACGCGCTGAAAACCGATGATCAGCTGGTGCGTCGGTTTGAGGCCTTCGCCTTGCCGCAGTGGCGCAACGACGAGGATTTCGACGGCCTGATCGGCAGTCTCTTGCGCACCCTTCCGTTGCGCCGCGAAAGCGACTGCGGCGACCGCGCGTTGAAGCGCATTTTGGATCTCACGGGCGGAATCACCGCCGCGATTTTCGAGCTGATGACCAACCTCGCCGTCGCCGCCATCGAAAGCGGGGAGGAACGCGTCATGCTCGGAAGCCTCGAGGATCCCCGCGTCGCTGGCGCCATGTTGGGCGCGGCGGTCTGACGGCGATGGAGGCGGATCATCCCCTGAGATACCGCTTGCCGGTTGTCCCGGCGCCTGCAGCTGATGAACGCCTCTCGTCCTGGCTGGCGCGGCTCGCCGCGCTTTACGGAGTGACGGTCGGCGGGCTTCTCGAGCACTTCGGGATCGGGGAGAGGCCATCAAGCTCGGATTTCATCGGCGATCTCGAATGGCGGCTGGGGGCCGGGGAGGCCGCCGCGATCGCGGCGGCCACGGGCCAAAGCCTCGACGCTTTGCGCGCGATGACCTTCGCCGAGCTGCGCCCGCGCGCGCGGGGCTTGGTTGCGCGGCGGGGACGACGGATTTGTCCTGCCTGCGCCGACAACCCCGCCATCAAGCGCAAGAGCGAGGCGCTCCCCTGGGTGTTCTGGTGCCCCCGCCATGGCGCGCGGATGCGACCTCTTCACGGTCCGGCGTTGGCGGATCGTTTCTGCGGCGAAGCTCTGGCGCGTCTCGATCCTTTCGCCCAGCGCGGCGCCGCCCGGCTGGGAGCTTGGGCGAGCGAGGAGGAGGACGGCGATGCTTCGGCCACGCCGAGCCTCGTCAGCCTGTTGGATTTTCTCACGGCGTCTTACCGCCGCCCGTCGCCGCCGAAGCTCGTGGAAATCCCTGGGGCGACGTTCCGAGAGCGCAGGTTTCACGAGGCGCTGAGCCGCCTCGTTCCCCGGCAGACTCTGCCCGTCGTCGTGCCCGAATATGACCGCGCGGCGCCAGTCTTCGCCAAAGCCGTCGCGCCGGGCCTCTCCGCGCTCGCGCGCGGATCCTTGCTTCAAACCTACGCGCTGGCCGTGGGCCTCGGGCGGCTGAGCGACGCCCCCGTCGCGGAAGCCGTCAAGGCGCTCGCCGCGAGCGACGCGGAGGGCGAGGCGCGCCTTTGTGGGATCCTGCGTTCGTGGCCCGCGCCGCTGCGCCGGCGGATCGAATCCGAGAGAAGGAAGCGGGCGCCCCCGCGCGCGGTCGGCCTGGCGTTACACTGGTGCCGGGGTTCGGAGCGCGACGATGTCTGGCGGCGGTTGGCGACGGATTTGGTCGCCGAGAACGCCGAGCGGCTCGCAGGGCTCGGCGCCGAAGCGAAAATCGGGGCGCTGATGCGCCTGGCAGAGGCCCGAAAGCATGCGCCAGTCTCAAAAACCCCGGTTCAGTCTCATTAATTCCGACTCGCCAGTCTCACAATTGTGCGCCGCCAGTCTCAAAATCCTGCGCCAAAAATTCCAGAAACCGCCCGAGTCTCACAATCCGCGACGGGCCGACAGGGGGGGTTTGTCGGATTGTCGCAATTTCTGGGACTCCCGATCATTGGAATCTTTGGACTTCCCTGTTGCATAATTTTGGGATCGATTCAGAATTTCTGGGACTGGCGTCGAGTTTGATTCGTAATTTGTGGAACCAGATTGCTGCGAGACGGCAAGGCTGTCCATGGATATTGGCGACATCGACCCGCAAGAATGGGCGGGGGCGCGACGGCGGGCCGAGATTCTTTCCAAGCTGCCCGAGCGGCCTTCGGGCGAGCAAATCCATGACGCCATGGCGGCGCTCGGGGTCGGCCGGACGACGCTGTTTCGCTGGTTGAAGCGGTTTCGAGAGAGCGCTCGAACCAGCGCGCTGGCGCCGCGACGTCGCGGCCCCCACTCCGGGATGCGGCCGCTCGCGGCCGAGGTCCTCGGCATTGTCGAGAAACATTTTCGGGAGTTCTACGCGACGCGGCGGCGTCCCACGTTGACGCGGTTCTGGGCCGAGGTCGCCGCCGATTGTCGGCGCCAGGGATTCCCCGTTCCGTCCATTCGCCGTCTGCGTCGCTGGCTCGATCGTCAGGACGAGGCCGAACTGCTCCGACGGCGGGAAGGCAAGGGCAAGTCGGAGCCGGTTTTTTTGGCGACGCCGGGGTCGCTGGAAGCGACCGCGCCGCTGGCGATCGTGCAGATGGACCACACCAAGGTGGATGTGACCGTCGTCGATCCCATCACGCGGCTTCCCATTGGCCGGCCGACGCTGACGCTGGCGATCGACGTCGCCACACGGATGGCGATGGGCTTCCATCTGTCGCTCGATCCGCCCTCGCTGACGGCGGTCGCGCTGTGTCTGACCCATGCGGTGATGGACAAGACGCGTTGGCTGGCGGCGCGCGGGATCGCGGCGGAATGGCCGGCGCGGGGAATACCCCGCGTCATCCATGTTGATAACGGCGCCGAATTCCATGCCTTGGCCTTCGAGCGCGCCTGCGCCGAGCACGGCGTGGACCTCGCCTATCGGCCGCCAGGGACGCCTCGCTTCGGCGGCCATATCGAGCGGCTGATTGGAACGATGATGGGGGCGGTCCATCTCATTCCAGGGTCGCATTTTTCCAACATCCGCGCGCGCGGCGAT
>WRPF01000223.1 GCA_009773335.1 Caulobacteraceae bacterium | reverse complement strand
AACGTCGATCTTGGACTCGGCAAAGGCGCGGCGACCGTGTGGACCTGCGATCTCACCAAGGACTATGTCGCCATCAACGGCGATTACCGAAGCTGATCCGCCGGATCATCCTGCCGAACGCGGTTCGCGCCGCGATTTTCGATATGGACGGCACGCTCCTCGACACGGAGCGGCTCTATTTGCGCGCGATCAGCGATGCATGTTCCGCCATGCGGTTAGTCGCGGACGACGGGTTCTTTCTCCAGATGCTCGGAACGCCCTGGTCCAATTGCTACGCGCTGATGGAACGCCGGTTCGGCGGCGGTTTCGTTCGGGAGCGTTTTGACGCGCTGTTCGAGGATCGCTTCGACGCGCTCACCCGCGCTGGCGTTGCGGTAAAGCCGGGGGTCCGCGAACTCCTAGCGCATCTTCAGTCCAGGTCCACGCCCATGGCCGTCGCGACGTCGACGAGCGGCGAGATTGCAAGACGCCAGCTCGAGCGCGCCGGTCTTCTGAATTATTTCGCGGCGCAGGTCACGGCGGATATGGTGAAGGACGCAAAGCCGGCGCCCGAGACCTTTATGAAGGCCGCGGAGGAGCTTGCTGTTGCGCCCCACTATTGTCTGGCGCTCGAAGACTCCCCTGCCGGCGTTCGGTCCGCCGCGGCCTCGGGCGCGATGACCATCATGATTCCCGACCTCGCGCCAGCGACGGCGGCTGAGCGGTCGCTGTGCGTCGCAGTCGTCAGAACGATGCATGACGTGCTAGATTGCCTCATCGCCGCCGAAGCCGCCTCTTCGGTCTGATCCGGGAGGCGTGGGCGTCGGGCCGGTCAAAGTGTGCGATCTGCGTTCTCGTGGAGCGTTATTGTCATGCGTTGCGTCAAGCTTCTTTTCGTCGCGCCGCTTGCCATGCTTTCAGCATGTAACGCCGGGCGCGGCCCCGAGCCGGGCGTCGGCTTCGATCCGTCGCAGGCGAATTACATCAGAGCGCCCGGCAGGGGCGTCATCGCCGGACAGGCCTTTCTGCGCGATGGCTCGGGGCAATCGAATGTGCGCTACGCCGCCGGCGAAACCGTGAGGCTCATACCGGCCACGACCTATGCGCAGACCCGCATC
>WRPF01000222.1 GCA_009773335.1 Caulobacteraceae bacterium | reverse complement strand
GACGGTAGCCAGCCGATCTCCAGTTGTAGCCCGACCGACAGCAGCAAGTCCGCGCGACTCAGCGTGACCATGTAGCTCGGCTTTGCCTGCACGTGGTGAGGGTCCTGTTCGCCCCGGCAGATGGTCTCGACGTGTACGCGCTCGCCGCCGATGGTGCGGGCGAAATCGCCGAGGTCGGTCGTCGTGGTTACGACTTGCAGTTGGGCGCTCGTGGGAAGTGCCCAACCGAACGCGAACAGTGCGACGAGTACGAGGGAAGCGCGCGTCATGGATCCTCCAGGTCAGTAGGCATGTGCGGCGTGAGAGCCGATCGAGAAGATCGCTTGCAGGAAGACTTCATGCTCAGGACGCGGGGCGCCGCGCTCGGATTCGATCGCGTACTGCAGACGCAACGCCGAAAACTCGCTGGGCACGAATGCGACGAGCGCCTCGGCACGCCACGCCTGCGCCCTGGGCAACTCCTTCGGCTCGCCGAGCAGCGCGCCGCGCGCCTGCAACCACCAGCGCTGGGCGAACAGGTAGCGCAGCGCCGTGTAGCCACCCGCGGGACCGCGCCTGGCAGGTTCGATGGTGAGGCCCGTGGGCACGCCTTCGCGCTGGGCCCACAGGTACTCGGTGGTCCAGTCGAGGCCGCGATAGCGCTCGGCTTCGACCGGTCGCCACTTGAGCGTGACGTCGCCGCCGACAACGTGCGTCGGGCGCGCGAAACCGTTGCGCCCACCGACGTACGTGCCGCCGATCTCCAACGTGCTCGAGTCCGACAGGTCAACGAGCGTCTTGAGGTGACCGAGGTATGCGAGGTCCGCGTCGCGGCGTCGGTCCGCGACGGACTCGTCTGCCGCGGTCGCCGGGTCGTTGACGACTGCGCCCTGGAACGGCAGCCACTCGCCCTGGAACACCTGCGCCGTGACCTCGGCGTAGAACGGCAACGGCAACAGCACGTCCGCCGACACGCCCGGGTCCGCGAACCCGTCGGGACCGAACAGCGCGCGCAGCGGAAGCGGCGCCGTCAGAAACGGAAACGCGTGCGTGTGCAGCAGGTTGTGTCGCCCGAGCGCGGCGCGCATCTGTCCGGCGCGGATCGTGACGTGCGGGATC
>WRPF01000221.1 GCA_009773335.1 Caulobacteraceae bacterium | reverse complement strand
ACCGCGCACCGGGCCTGGCGGGCGGGGGAGGCGGGCCTTGCGGCGCGGCTCGGGCGGGTCACGCTCGGCTGGCTCGCGACGGTCGACCGGCCACACCGGCAGGTGATTTCGCCCGGCGCGTGGATGCTGGCCCTGCCGGCGGCGCTGCTCGCAGTCATCTTTGTCTTCGCCCGCTGAGATATGTCATCGCCGCGACGGGTGCTTCGTTCTTGTTGTGAAAACTGAAGTACAACTCAAACTTTGCAGCATAGTCGCCGCTTTTGATCTTTAATTCTGGGCCGAAATGTTCTAGCCTCGCTTCCAGGCAAGTCACGAAGAAGGATGCGCGCATGGATGCCCGGCCGGAGCTGGTCGAACTGACGACCGAAATCGTCTCCGCCTATGTCGGCGCGAACACGGTGCCTGCGCATGAACTGCCGCTGGTGATCGAGACGGTCTACCGCTCGCTCAAGGGCCTCTCGGGCCTGTCGGAAACCATCGAGCCCGAGTCCCGCGCGCCGGCCGTGCCGGTGAAGAAGTCGATCACCAACGACCACATCGTGTGTCTGGAAGACGGCAAGAAATTCAAATCCCTCAAGCGTCACCTGCGCACGCGCTACAACATGACGCCCGAGGAATACCGCACGAAGTGGGGTCTGCCGCACGACTACCCGATGGTGGCGCCGAACTACGCGCAGGCCCGCTCGGATCTCGCCAAGCGCATGGGCCTCGGCAAGAAAGCGCCGGCGTCCGCGCGTCCGAAGGTCGCCAAGCCGCGCCGCGAGACGGCCTGAGCCCCGATTTCGCAGAGCAGGACCGCGCACCTCCCGGTGCGCATGTGCGGGCGCCGCCAGACTCCGGGGAATCTCGCGTGGCGTGACATACCTGATGCGCGTCTGAAGACGCGCGGTCCCTTCGACCTCGACCATCATGACGTGTCCGGAGCGCGGGCGCCCTCGTCGGCGTCCGCTGTCGACGGGGTTACGTCGGCGAGGACGCCGACGCTCCCGGTGATCATGAGGCGTCCGGTGGAGATCGATTTCGGAACCCGCGCGATGGCGCGTTGCACGATGCGCTCGAAATCGTTCAGCGCATCGCGAATGTCGCGGAGCGTTTTGAGT
>WRPF01000220.1 GCA_009773335.1 Caulobacteraceae bacterium | reverse complement strand
CCTTCCCGCGTGAGCGCGAGCGCGCGCTCGCAGATCTGCGCGGCGTCGCGGCCACGCCCGATGCGGTCGAGCAACAGCGCCAGCTGCAACAGCGCCTCGACGGTTTCGTGCGCCTCGACGCTCTTGCGCAACTGCGCCTCCGCCTCGCGCGCGTTGCCGACGTTCATCTCGGCCAGCGCCATCGCCAGGCGCAGTTCCTCGGGTCGGATCGGCGGCGGCGTGCCCGGCCAGCGTCGCATGCGCTCGGTCAGGATCTCGGTCGCCCTCACGCCGATCTTGCGGGTTTCGGTGACGTCGCTGTTGAACAGGCCCTGTTCGATGAGGTGATTCAGGACTTCGAGGATCTCGTCGTACAGCGCTCGCTCGTCGGGCGCCATCTGCACCGCTTCGCCGTACCAGGCCATCGCGCCGCCGTAGTCGTTCTCGTCGGCCGCGACGCGCGCGAGACATTGCGGAAAGCGCGCGTCGTCACGATGCGCGCGCAGCCCTGTCAAACACAGCGAGCGCCCGACATCGAGGCGTCCGAGTTCCTGGTAGGCGCGGGCGAGATCGAGCAACGCGCCGGCGCCCTCGCTCGAGTCCTCGCGCGCGGTCGCGAGCAGTGCCAACAGGCGCTCCTCGATGCCGCCCGCGGAGCCGAGCGCGCGCACATGGCTCTGCGCCGACGCCACATCGCCGTGCTGCAAGTACAACGCCGCCACGCTGAGCACCGTGCGCTGCACGCTTTGAAAGCTCGCCGGATTCAGCGGCACGCCGCGCTCCGGCCTCGCGAGCAGTGACACCGTCGCATCGCGGCGTTCCACGTACAGTCGGCTCAACGTCTGCAACACGCGCGGCGTCGGCGTCAGGCGGGCGTGTTCCTCCCAGGTGTCGACCAGGCCTTCCTCGAAGCGTTCGATGTCCGGCTTGAGCGTGGCGCGCACTTCGAAGCCCCACTTGCGCACGCGCTCGTACTCCCGGCGCGATTCGGGATCGTCGGGATGCAACAGGCCGAGGATCAGGTACGCGGACATCACGCGCGCCTCGTCGCTGCGGGGTGCGCCCTTGCTCGCGAGGTAGCGCGCGATGGGTTCGATTCCCGGCGGCAGCGCGCCGCCGGCG
>WRPF01000219.1 GCA_009773335.1 Caulobacteraceae bacterium | reverse complement strand
CGATTTCTATCTCATGGTCGCGATAGCTGTCCTTGCGCACGGACTGTGCGCCGCCGGCGCCATGACCGGCGTGAGCTGGCGCTTTGTCGCGCGCGCGCGCGAGATAGTCGCTAAGTTTGCGAGGGGCGGCGCCCGTCTCGAGCTTCTTGGTCTCCATAAAGCTCTCCGCTCAATTTCTTTTATGCAATCTGCTGCAGCCGTGGCGCGAAGGCGCTCGTTAAGCGCCCGAAAAATCTAGAGACTTCAGCCGAACGTTCGCCTCATCAAAACGGATTGGATCGAAGATTTTCCACCGAGAATATGACGTCGCTAATGGACAGCGATGTCAAGTGAATTCCCAGCGGGTCGAAAATTGATCGGGTGTTGCGCCACTCGGGCATTCCCGCCGTCATGGTCATCGAGCAGCTTGCGTCGCTCGTCGCCAGCGCTTAGCGATTCGATTTGAGGCATCCATGTCCGATTCGATGGTTCCCGCCTTTCTTGGGGTCGAGCGTTCCGTGCTTGGCCGACGTTGGCGCGGGCGGCTCGACGCCAGAGGCGAGGCGCAGGCGCTTGCGCTGACCCAGGCGCACGGCATCGACGATTTTCTTGCGCGGGTGATCGCCGGGCGCGGCGTCACGGTCGCCGACGCCGCCGGCTATCTCGATCCCAAGCTGCGCGACCTTCTGCCCGACCCCTCGTCGCTGCGCGACATGGACGCCGCGACGAACCGGCTCGCGGACGCGATTGAACGCGGCGAGCAGATCGCCGTTTTTGGCGATTATGACGTCGACGGCGCCTGTTCCTCGGCGCTGCTTATCGACTTCTGGCGCGCGGCTGGCGCGCCGGAGCCCTTGCTCCATATTCCCGACCGGATCATCGAGGGCTATGGCCCGAACGTCGAGGCGATCCGCGATCTCGCGGCGCGGGGCGCGACTCTGCTGGTCACCGTCGATTGCGGGACCTCGAGTCACGAGGCGTTCGCCGCCGCAAGCGCGTTAGGCGTCGATGTGATCGTCCTCGACCATCATCAGGCGCCGGAAATCCTTCCGGACGCGCTGGTCGTCAATCCCAACCGACTCGATGATCTTTCGGGGCAGGGGGCGCTCTGCGCGGCCGGGGT
>WRPF01000218.1 GCA_009773335.1 Caulobacteraceae bacterium | reverse complement strand
GCTCTTCAGCGTCATGAAGCGCTTGATCGCGGCGTGCGGGTAGCCACCGTCGAACCAACCGCTGTACGCGTAGACGGCGGTGCCGGAGGCATCGATGTCGGTCGCGTAGTTGTGCGCGCTGATCATCGCGTGCGTCGGCTCGATCTCGTGCGGATGTCCGGGGAGCTGCGACGCCCAGTTGGGCACCTGGTAGAACGGATGCCGCTCGATCACGGAGTCGCGAAACGGCAAGGCCGTGGTGAAACCGACCACATCGCAGTTGTTCGCGTGCCCGGCGACGGCGGCGGCGCGACGGCTGCGATCGCGATCGTCGTCGACCGGCGAGACGCCGGTGATGACCAGGCGCACGGCCTGACCGGCGACCTCGTGCGGGGCGTTGCGGTCGAGCGCGTCGTTGCCGTGGTGCCAGGTGCGGATGAAGCGCTCGTGGAACACGCCGCCCGGGTACGCGACGTCCGTGTATGGTTCGAATGACGCGAAGCGAGGCACGACGGCCTTGACCGCGGGATGGCGATTGATCGCCAACATCTCGGCGCTGCTTCCGTCGTAGCTGATGCCCGTCGCGCCAACCTTGCCGTTGGACCACGGCTGCGCGATCACCCAATCGACGATGTCCGCGCCGTCGCGCACCTCGAACGGTCCCCACGGCGCCATCCACTCGCCGAAGCTCGCGCCGGAGCCGCGCACGTCGATGTCCAGCCACGCATACCCGCGTCGCAAGAAACGCCGCCGACAGCGGAGGTAGAGCATGGTGTGATCGAAGGGGCGATTGAGGAACAGTCGCCGCAAGGGGCCGCGCAACTCCACCGAGCGCATGTAGCGCGTCATGTGCAGAATCGCGGGCAGGCGGTCATCGGCGCTGCGATCCTTCGGCAGCCACAGGTCGATGGCGAGCTCCACGCCGTCGCGCATCGGCAAGTAGAACGAGCGCGTTTCGATGCCGTGAAACGTGCGGCCCGAATCCGCGTCGCCGAGGTCGACCCATGCACGGTCCGAATGCGTTTCAGCCGTCGTCATGTGACGTCGCAGTCCGAGCATCCTTCTCGGTCGTGCCGCGACGGTCAAGGCAGACGGACAGCGGATCACCGCTGGCACGTCGGGCAGTAG
>WRPF01000217.1 GCA_009773335.1 Caulobacteraceae bacterium | reverse complement strand
TGGATGTGGCGCGCCAGGAGTTCCTTGCCCGTGCCGCTCTGCCCGAGCACGAGCACGTTCGCGGTCGACGGCGCCGCTTGCGCCGCCATCTCGAGCGCCTGGCGCAGCGCGGCCGACGAACCGATGATCGCGCGCTGGCGCAGCGCGGAGAGCTCCTTGCGCAGCGTGCGGTTCTCCTCGACCAGCGCGTGGCGCTCGGCCGCCTTGCGCACCGTCTTGACGATCTGCATGCGCTTGAGCGGCTTCTCGACGAAGTCGTACGCGCCCTCGCGCATGGCCTCGACCGCCGTTTCCACGGTGCCGAACGCCGTCATCACGACGACCTCGACGCCCGGCGCGACGGTCGCCAGCGCCTTGATCAGGTCGATGCCCCCCATGCCCGGCAGCATCAGGTCCGTGAGCACGACATCGACGCGGTTCTTGCGGCATTGCTCGAGCGCCGCCTGGCCGTCCTCGGCGAGCAGCGGGCGCAGGCCCTCGCGCTGGAAGATGCGTTCGAGCGACGACAGGTTGGAGCGGTCGTCCTCGACGATGAGGATGGTGACCTCGGGCCCGGAACCGGGGCTGGCGGGGAGACTCGGCTCATGTGCCGTCATGTCATTCATGCTGCCATGATGGCACATCGAGACAAGTTGTCTATCCTTGTGACGCAAGATCAGCGTGGGGGCCGGACGCTTGCTGTAGACCAGCCACCTCTTTGCGTACAGCCGGTCGATGAGCGGCTCGAGTTGCACGTCGTCGGGGACCAGGAGTCGACCGCGTGCGTGCAATGCGCAGAGCCCGGCGAGGAACTTGCCGCGGAGGAGCACGCGCACCGGAAAGAGAAAGCCCGGCCGCGTGGCGCGCCAGTGTCCGCGCTCGTCGAGCCCACCGCCGGTCACGCTCGCTGATTTAGGGCGTCTCGGTGGGGGCGGCGGCTGCGGCGCGTTGCGCGGCGGCGGCGCGGCGCTCGATCTCGGCCACCACGATCGCGCGGTTGCCGCGTGACACCGCCAGCGCGGCGCGATCGATGTCGGTGGCGCGGCCTTCCGCCAGCGCTTCGAAGGCGGTCATGAACTGACCCACGCACAGGTCGGCGAGGAACTCGACGTCCTGGCGCTTCCACGCGC
>WRPF01000109.1 GCA_009773335.1 Caulobacteraceae bacterium | reverse complement strand
CATCGCGCTGTATGAGCGCGGCGTGCCGTTCGAATTCATGATGATTGACCCCGATCATCCGGAAAACGCGGCGTTCGTCGCGCGGGCGGCGCCGACGGGACAGTTCCCGGTGCTGGTGGACGGCGACCGCGCGGTGATCGAGTCCGCGGCGATCATCGAATATCTCGACCTCCATCACGGGTCCGCGCCGCCGATGGCGCCCGCCGATCCGCGCGCCGCCATCGAGGCGCGGCAGATGGACGGCGTGTTCGACGACTACGTGATGATCACGCTGCAGCGGATGGTCGCGGACGCGCTGCGCCCCGAGGACAAGCGCGATCCGCATGTGGAGGCCGAGGTGCAGGCAGCACTCGACAAGAGCTACGCGTGGCTCGACCGTTGGATGACCGGCCGCACGTGGGCCGCCAACGAGACCTTCTCCATCGCCGACTGCGCGGCGGCGCCGGCGCTGTTCTACGCCCACTGGGCGTTCCCGATCCCGGCATCGCACGCGGCGCTGCACGCCTACCGCGCGCGCCTGCTCGCGCGCCCGTCCATCGCACGCGTCGTCGACGAGGCGCGGCCGTGGCGGGAATATTTCCCGCTGAAAGGGCGTGGGGGGAGTCCGGATTGAGTCACGCACTGACCGCGGTGGATTTCGCTGCGCTCAGTCCACCTTACTCACCAGATCAAGCCGCAGGTTCGAACCGCAGCACCAGCACATCATTCGCCGGCAGCGCCGGTACGGCGAATGCCTCGCCGTTGGCGTCAGCGAATTCCACAAGCAGCAGGTCGCCGCCCGCATCATCCACCACGGCGCCGACCTGCCCGCGCCGCAGGCCAAGATCGGGACGGTCGCGCACGAGGGCGACGACATCCAGCAGTTGCGGCCTCTTATCCATCGCTACGATCCTTCACGAACGCCGAAACGAGCCGGGGAAAATCCTCTCCTGTCCGGATCGTCCAGAGCGAGCGGACAAGCGCCCGCTTTCCCTCATTCTCTAGCACGAATTCAACGGCGTAGTGAGCGCCGAAGGCATCGGTGCGCCCCAGAATGGCCTCAGAGTCCTGCGCAGCCATGGAGAGCGCGTTTCCCAGCACGTTCGCGTTGGCCGTCGACAGGCCAAGCGCGGCGAGAAACACGCGCGCCTTGTTGCGGCCCGTCCGGTGCGCCAGATTCAGGATGTAGCCCGTCAGCTTTTCGGGTTCGACCAGCGCCCGACCGCCATTGGGAAGCGTCGCCACGTTCCAACTCCTGGTCGCTTCTAGTCTGATGGGGGCATGACGGTCGGGAGAGGTTCGGCGCGTTTACCCCGCCGATTTCTCCAAATGAAGCGGCTCTGATACTCGCGCCTCTGCTTCGCCACCTCGTAGAGGACAATGCCTGAACTGGTGCCCAGGTTGAGGCTCTCGATCATGCCGAACATGGGTACGCTGACGCACATCTCGCTGCGTTCGACAGCTGCATCGCTAATACCCGTTGCTTCGCTGCCGAACCACACGGCGAGCTTGTGATGAACCGTGTAGTCGCCTTCATGCAGGAAAATGGAGGTTTTCCCCTTCACATGCGGAGAGGTGACGATGGATTTGAAGCCTTTGGCGTCGAGGTAGTCGAAACAGGCCTCAGTGCTCTCAAACCGTTTAACGAACGTCCACTTGACGGCCGAGACCGAAGTTTTTGAGACCGTCTTGTCAGTGCGCAACTCATGCCAATCGTCCGGCAGCGCGCCGCGAGGATCGACAATATAGACCTTTTCCACGCCCAGCGCGTTTACGTTCCGGATGACCGTTCCGATATTCTTCACGTCGGTCGGGTTTTCTATGACGGCGATGAGGTTTTTGCAGCGGAACGATTTAATCGCATTTGCGCGCGCGCGGACCGACTTCTTCGATTCAGCCTTCTGCTCCACCACGATCCCCACTCAATTCACTGCGCTCACGCCACCTTCACCCGCGTAGCCGCCTCCGGCAGGTCCGTCCCGAAGCAGCGCTGGTAGAACTCCGCCACCGTCGGGCGCTCGAGCTCATCGCACTTGTTCAGGAACGTCAGGCGGAACGCGAGGCCCAGATCGCCGAAGATCTTCGCGTTCTCCGCCCAGGTGATCACCGTGCGCGGGCTCATCACCGTGGAGATGTCGCCGTTCATGAAGGCGTTGCGCGTCATGTCGGCGACGCGGACCATGGCCATGATGGTCTTCTTGCCCTCGGCGGTCTCGTAGTCCTTGCCGGCCTTCGCGAGCACGATGGCGGCTTCGGCGTCGTGCTCGAGATAGTTGAGCGTGGTGACGATGGACCAGCGATCCATCTGCCCTTGGTTGATCTGCTGCGTGCCGTGGTAGAGGCCCGTCGTGTCGCCAAGACCGACCGTGTTCGTCGTCGCGAACAGGCGGAAACACTTGTTGGCGCTGATGACGCGGTTCTGGTCGAGCAGCGTGAGCTTGCCGCTGGCTTCGAGCACGCGCTGGATGACGAACATCACGTCCGGGCGGCCCGCATCGTATTCGTCGAAGCAGATCGCCACCGGGCGCTGCAGCGCCCACGGCAGGATGCCTTCGCGGAATTCCGTGATCTGCTTGCCTTCCTTGAGCACGATCGCGTCCTTGCCGACGAGATCGATGCGCGAGACGTGGCTGTCGAGGTTCACGCGGATCATCGGCCAGTTGAGCCGCGCGGCCACCTGCTCCACGTGCGTGGACTTCCCCGTGCCGTGATAGCCCTGCACCATCACGCGGCGGTTGAACGCAAAGCCCGCCAGGATCGCGAGCGTGGTCTGGGGATCGAAGCGGTAGGCCTCGTCCACCTCGGGCACGTACTCGGTGCGCTTTGAGAATTTCGGGATCTGCATGTCGCTCTCGACGCCGAACTCCTTCGCGGAGACGGTCTTGTCGGGAACCATGGAGATCAGGTCGTCGGCGGCGGTCATGATTTGCTTTCTGGGCAGGCTTTCGTTGGCGGCGTCGGGACTACAATGGCGGTTCAAATCGCCGCCGTCACGTCGGTGTGACGAAAATCCGCGCCCTTGAACAGGAGCGGCGCATCGAGGGACTTCGCCAAGGCATAGGCGGCGCAGTCGCAGATATTGAGCCGCGCCCTCGGGTGCACGCCCTTGCCGTAACGGGAATAGGCCGCGTAGGCGGCGTCCGCCATGGCTGCGTCGAACGGAAAGACTTTCGCCGAAATCCCGACGAACCACACCTCAAATTCACTCAGCCGCGGCGGCGTGCGTCCCTTGCCAATCACGGTACGCGTCTCGAACAAAATCAACGCTGAAACAGCGAGCGCGCCCGCGCGCGCCACCATGTCCGAGAAAGCTTCCGCCTCGGGCTCCCGCTGGACGATTGCCACCATGGCCGAGGTGTCGAGAACGATCATTTCGGGTCTTCGCGCACGCCACGTGGAGGTTCGCCAAGCAAATCGAAAAGACCGTTATCCCGGAGGACATCGTCGTTCAGCTCTTCAGAATAGGCGTGTGGATCGTAATCTAGCGGGTCTGCCGCGAATGCCTCCTGCACCCGTCTGGTGGCCGCCATGATCCTGTCGTACCGCTCCTGCTTCGCGCGGGCGTCTTCGGCCTCGAGCGCGCGGACGGCGTCCTTGATAAGGTCGGTGATCGGCTGTTTTCGCCGGGCCGCCGCTTCGCGGACCATGCGATCCGCCTCGGGATCCTTGATGTTGATCGCCACGGTCAATCTTCCTGATGTCAGATCAGGAAGATAATCTCGCCTATCTTCCCAGACAAGCCCGTCTAGACAAGCCCGCTGGTCTTCAGCGTCTGGTAGGCGCGGATGACCTTGTGGAGCTCGGCTTCCTCGGTGCGGTCGCCGCCGTTGGAGTCCGGGTGGTAGCGCTTCACGAGTTCGGCGTAGCGGATGCGGATGGTCTCGACCGCCGCCCGCTCGTCGAGGCCCAGCGTCTCGAGCGCCTTGATCTGGAGCCGCCCCAGGCTGCGGCGGCGCGGGCCGGTCTGCTCCTCGGGGGCGCCGTCGGCGTTGAACATGCCGAAGGGATCGGCCTTCTTGCCCTTCTGGAAATCCCGGTAGGCGCCGGAGAGGCGGTCGCCCTTGGCGGCACGGAAGGTCCAGGTGGGGCGATGGCCGGCGCGCTCGGCCTGCTCGAAGGCCTGCAGCTCGGTGTCGTTCATGCCGTCGAAGTAGTTCCAGCGGCGGTTGTACTCGGCGGCGTGCGCGGCGCAAAACCACCAGAACTCGTGGTCGCGACCTCGCGCCTTGGGCGCGCGGTGTTCGCCCGGCGACGGGCAGCCGATCTGGTCGCAGGCGCGCTCCGCCTGCGGCGCTTGCGCGACCTTCACCCGGGGCTTCTTGTTGACCCGGATGTCGACGAACTTGGGGCGATAGTTGAAGGTGTCCGACATTCGAATGAGAGTATGTGCGTTATGGGTGCTGCGAACAAGGAATTGACAAGCCGGAAGGAGCGTATTCGCGCGTCGTTGACGATGCGTTTCGCGCCTGAGGCGCTTGACGTCATCGACGAGAGCGACCGGCATGTAGGGCACGCGGGCGCTTCGCCCACTGGGGAAACACATTTTCGCGTGCGAATCACTGCGCGCGCCTTCGCCGGCCTTTCGCGCGTCGACCGTCATCGCGCCGTCACCGACGCACTCGCCGGCGAGTTCGCCTCGGGCCTCCACGCGCTGTCCATCGAAGCGCAGGCGCCCGCCGCTTGATCCAGCGAGCATGCACCCATAGCTTCGTACTGGTGAGCCCTGTGAACCCGCCTCGCAAACCGGACTGACCGCTCAGCCCGGTTTCACGAAGCGCAGCGTCATGCGGTCGCTTTCGCCGATGGCGTCGTACCTCGTGTGATCGAATGCCGAGTTGGCGGGCTGGCCCTGCGGCGCGCTGCGGCGCACCGGCGGCAGCGTCCACACGCCGAACGGATGATCCTTGGTGTCGCGCGGATTGGCGTTGATCTCCGAGCGTCCCGCGAGCCGGAACCCGGCCTTCTCTGCGGCCGCGATCACGTGGGCCTCGGTGACATAGCCGCTCGCCGACTGCGGGTCCTGCGGGCCGGGACTGGCGCGGTGCTCCTTCACGGCGAAGACGCCGCCCGGTTTCAGCACGGCGTAGAAATCGGCGAACACCTTGTCGGTTGTCCCCTGCGCCATGAAGTTGTGGACGTTGCGCG
This sequence comes from Caulobacteraceae bacterium, assembly GCA_009773335.1. Lineage (GTDB taxonomy): Bacteria > Pseudomonadota > Alphaproteobacteria > Caulobacterales > Aquidulcibacteraceae > VFBF01. The sequence goes on along the minus strand of WRPF01000109.1, from coordinate 391 downwards.
TGGTCATCACCATGTCGACGGAATTCGGCGGCCCGAGCGGGCCCGACTGCGGGCCGAAGTTCACGATCTCGACGGTCCCGAAGATCTCGGGCTTTGCGGCCCAGCGTGCGGCGAAGTTCGCGCGCGCGGTTTTTGCCGACTCCGGCAGGTTCGGGTTCGAGAGGTCCGCGCCGGTTGCCAGGTAGCGGCCGCCCGTGGACCGCGCATAGGACGCGAGGATTTCGGTCCACCACCCGCCGCCCGGGGCCACTTCAAGGATTGTCATGCCCGGCTTCAGGCCAAAGAAGGCGAGCGTCTCGGCGGGATGACGCGCAGCGTCCCGCGCCCGGTTCGCCTCCCCGCGCCACTCGCCGGCGATGGCGGCCTGAAGCGCCGCGTCCGGCGCGGCGAC
>WRPF01000216.1 GCA_009773335.1 Caulobacteraceae bacterium | reverse complement strand
GCCGCCTCCGATCCCATCATGTGGCGAGACATCTTCCTCGCCAATAAGGACGCCGTCCTGCAGATGCTCGGACGTTTCAACGAGGATCTCAGCGTGCTGCAGCGGATGATCAGGCGGGGCGACGGGGAAGGATTGCTGGAGTTCTTCTCGCGCACGCGCGACATCCGCCGCTCGATCATCGAGCAGGGCCAGGACACGGCAGCGCCCGACTTCGGACGGCGAGCGGAAGGGCGGTGAAAACCGTCCCCCACGGCCGCGGTCTTTACGGGACTCACATATGACCGAGTCGAATTTCGACGCGCTGCGCGCCGCTTTCGAAAACGCCGTTCCCGGCTATGACGCGTTGCGACGCAAACTCATTCCGCATTTCGACGCCTTCTACGGGACCACGCTCGACCTTCTCGAAGAGGCCGTCGGCCAAGGAGAATTTCGATGCGTCGACCTTGGCGTCGGCACCGGTCTCTTGTCGGAAATGATTCTCGAGCGGTTTCCTGGCGCACAGGTCGAAGGCGTCGATCTCGCGCCGAAGATGCTCGATGCGGCGCGCGAACGGCTTGCGACTTACGGCGCGCGCCTGCGCCTGTCGCTCGCCGACTATGCAACCGCGCCGCTCCCTGGGCCGGCGACGTCGGAACGGTTCGCGTGACGGCGCTCGGTCAGACGGCGACCGCGCAGATCACGGTGCTGAAGGACTTGCTGCGCATTGACGTTCAGCTGCCCTGGGTGTTGGCGGCTATTTCCGGCAAGCTGCAGCAATTCATCTCGAGCAACGCCGGCGATGCCTTGCGCATCGGCCAAGCGCCGAAAAACGACGCTAGCGCCGCGCGTAAAACACCGTAAAGCGATGGCGTTTCCAGCCAATATCCGCGTAACGGAATCCCGCGTCTTCGAGCCAGGCGATCTGATCTGCAAAGGTCGCGCTACGATCGAGTTCCGCGCGCTTTCTCGTCGCCGCGAAATCATCGGCGGCGATTCCTGAGCCTCGGACATCCGCTTCCCAGCGGCGCTGATAGGCGTCCTCGACCTCGCGCGTCGCGCCGAGCGACTGATCGGCGTTGACGAAAACGCCGCCGGGTCGCAGCGCATCATGAATCCGCCGGAAGAGGCGGCGCT
>WRPF01000215.1 GCA_009773335.1 Caulobacteraceae bacterium | reverse complement strand
GTGGCATGTCCGCGCTCACCGCGTCGGCGCCATCCCGGCGGTCATGTCCGGGTGGGCACGGTAGGGGGCCAGCATTCGCGCCCCCCGTGCCAACGCCCGGCGCCGACGACCCCTGCTCGCGGAGAACGCGCCGGGAAAGAACGCCGGCAGGAGAAACGGAATCGCCAACATCGCGATCGGCACCGAGATCAGCAACATCGGCCCCAGTGCCAGGAGCACGAACGGCGGTAGCAAGAGCGTGCACAGCACGATGGCCGCGGCGCGCACGACGGGCCTCGCGGAGGTCTCGTTGTAGACCCACAGGTGCGACCACGCCCGTTGCAAGGCGTTCCCCACCCGCTGCCGTCGACGCGCCGGCGCGCGGACGCTTCCGCCCTCGTCTTCCCAGATACCGACGGCTTCGTGTCGTGCTTGCGCTTCCATGGGTGATCCTCCGCGTGCGTGATCTCGGTAATCGCGACGCAAATCGGGTTTCGATACGCTCCTCTACATAAATAAGCACTGCGGCACCCCTCGACAATGTGTGTTTTCCGTCCCCACGGTGATCGAGACCGAGGTCGCCGGCGGCGCCCACGGGCTGAGGTACCGCGCCCGGGCGGGTATCACTCGCTGGAAACGCCGATGCCCACGCCATCATCGCGCAGGAGCTCTGCGCTCATGCAGTCGCTCTCTTCGCGGAGAAGAGCGCGCCGGGCATCGACGATGACGCCACCGAGCCAGGCAACGAAGTTCTCACTTCGCGCGGCTCCCATTCCCACGAGCACGGGTTCGCGCAGCGCGTCCCGTCGCTGCACATGATGCTGGGCAAGCTTTTCGGCGCGCGATTCGCCCCATGCATCGGCGCCCAACAACGCGGGGCGCAGTTCTTGCTGCTCGATGTCGATTTGCGCGTTCAGCGCCGCGTTCATGCGACGACTGCCGGCGAGCAGGTGCTTCACGCCGCCCGAGCGGAATCGCGTCGGAATCGTGCGCAGCCCCTCGAGCACGTCCAGTGCGTGCCTTAACTCCAGGTAGTTATGGAGCATTCGGTCGCGCACCACGCTGGGTTTCATCGTGGTCATCGATTGCACCACTTCCAACGTACGCCCCAACACCGGTAGGCGCCAGGTGAATCGTCC
>WRPF01000214.1 GCA_009773335.1 Caulobacteraceae bacterium | reverse complement strand
GAACGAGTGCAAAGATAAGGACGACGAGCAGCCCGTACAGAGCCCCATAGAGCGCGCCTTGCGCGTCGAGCGACGCTGATACGGGGAGATCGGCGAGATCGCGCAGCGCTTGCGCCGCGCCCCAGGGAATCGCCGCGCCGGCGACGAGCCCCAGCAGGATAGCCAAAGAGGCCGCCGCCAAAACCTCAGCGAGCGCGATCTTGAAGACCCGAGACCCTTCGGCGCCGAGCGCCTTGAGAATTGCGAATTGCGCGCGCTTGCGGTCGACGAAGCCCTGTACAGCGTTCGCGACGCCGGCGCCGCCGGCGACAAGGGCGGTGAGCGCGACGAGGGTGAGCAGTTGGGCGAACCGGTCGAGATTGCGCGAGAACTGCGGCGAGACGGCGTCCCGCGTGCGCGACTCCCATCCGGCTTGCGGAAAGGCGTTCGCGGCGTCGGCGGCGAACGCCTTGAGGTCGGCGTCGGCGCCCTCGCGGAGCGTGACGCGGACGACATGCCGCACGATGGAGCCCGGCGTCGCCAGTTCCGCGCTTGCGAGGGCGGCGCGCGTCATCATGACGCGCGGCCCGAAGCCAATGCCGCCCGCGAGCTTGTCGGGTTCGCTGCGCAGAATTGCGCGCAGCGTGAAGCGCGAAACGCCGATCATCACGGTCTCGCCGAGCTTGGCGTCGAGGCGTGCGAGCAGCATCGGATCGACCGCGACCCCTGGCAGCCCGTTTCGCACCTCCAGCGCCTCGGCCAAAGCCATGTCGGGATCGAGCGATACCGCGCCGAAAGTTGGGTAAGTCGCCGGATCGACGGCTTTGATCTCCACCAGCGCGGCCTCGCCGTCGTCGCGCCGGGTCATCGCCCGCATCAGCGAAATTTCGGAAAGCCGCCCGCGCGCCTCGAAGAAGGCGCGTTGCTCGGGCGAAAACTCCCGCGAGACGAGGCTGAACGAGGCGTCGCCGCCCAATATCGTCCGGCCCTCCCGCGCAAGCCCCTGCGCCAGGGAACGTGAAAGCCCGGACACGCCGGAGATCGCAGAGACGCCGATGACGATGCAGGCGATGAAGACCCCAAACCCGCGCGGATCGCCGAGCAGGTCGCGCAGGGCGAAGCGCAAGGCGAAGGGCAGAGC
>WRPF01000213.1 GCA_009773335.1 Caulobacteraceae bacterium | reverse complement strand
TGATTCCGCTGCTCGATCTCGTGGTCGAGCACGCCGGCGAGCAGCGCGTCGACGAGATCGTGATCGGCATGGCGCACCGCGGGCGGCTCAACGTGCTGGCCAACGTGATGGAGAAGAAGCTCGAGGAGATCTTCGCCGCGTTCGAGGACGAGACGCCCGAATCGCTGCTCGGTCGCGGCGACGTCAAGTACCACCTCGGCTATTCGTCCGACCGCGTCGCGCCCAACGGCCATCCACTGCACCTGAGCCTCGCGTTCAACCCAAGCCACCTCGAATGGGTGAACCCGGTCGTGGAAGGCCGCGTGCGCGCGAAGCAGGAACGCCGTGGCGACCGCGAACGCAAGCGCGTGTTGCCGTTGCTGATCCACGGCGACGCGGCGGTCGCGGGTCAGGGCATCGTGCAGGAGACGATCAACCTTGGCGCGCTGCGCGGTTACGCCACCGGCGGCACGCTGCACATCGTGCTCAACAACCAGATCGGCTTCACCACCGTCTGGGAAGACTCGCGCTCGACGCGCTACTGCACCGACGTCATGCGCATGCTCGGTTGCCCGATCTTCCACGTGAACGGCGAGGACCCCGAGGCCGTCGCGCAAGTGGTCAAGGTCGCGGTCGCGTTCCGTCAGCGCTACGCGCGCGACGTGGTGATCGATCTGTACTGCTATCGGCGTTACGGCCACAACGAGGCGGACGAGCCGCGTTTCACGCAGCCGGTGATGTACGCGGCGATCGACGCCAACCCGTCAGTCCGCCAGGTGTACATCGACAAGCTGGTCGCGCTCGGGAGTGTCAGCGAGCAGCGTGCGGTCGAGATCGAGGGCGCCCGCCGCGCCGTTCTGGAAGCGGCGCTCCAGCGGACGCGCGGCGCGAAGCTGGAGCCGCCGGTCTATGCGATGCAGGGACTGTGGGCCGGCTACCGCGGGGGTCGCGACGCCGACTGCCCCGAGGTCGACACCGGCGTGTCCGAGGATCGGCTGCGCGACTTGCTGACGCGCGCCGGTCAGGTGCCGGACGGCTTTCGCGTGCACCCGAAGCTCGCGCGTCTGCTCGACACGCGGCTGGAGCAACGCGACGGCAAGCGGCCGATCGACTGGGGCACGGCGGAGACGCTCGCGTACGCCTC
>WRPF01000212.1 GCA_009773335.1 Caulobacteraceae bacterium | reverse complement strand
ACGATTGAACGATTGCCGCCCGATAAAGCGCAAGCAACCAAAACAGCACACCCGCCGTACGCCTTCGGACTTTTTCACGAGCCCCGCGGCTTGGCGCGCGTCGTCGGCTGCGCGGCCGCCGGATCATCCGGCCAGAGATGGCGCGGATAGCGCCCTCTCATCTCCTTCTTCACCTCGCTCCAGGAGCCTTTCCAAAAGCTCGGCAGATCGCGAGTCGTCTGAATTGGCCGATGCGCCGGCGACAGCAGTTCGAGCGTCAAGGGCGCACGTCCGCGCGCAAGCGTCGGGTGAGTTGAAAGGCCGTAAAGCTCCTGCACCCGCACCGCGAGGATCGGTCCGTTCTCGGTGGAATAATCGAGCGCGTGACGCGCGCCGGCGGGCGTCTCGAAATGAGAGGGCGCTTCCGCATCGAGCCTGCGTGACAACTCATAGGGGAGAAGCTGAGCGAGCGCGGCCTCGAGGTCGTCGGTCGCAATATCCGCGAGCGACGTGCGCCCTTCAATGAACGGCGCAAGCCACTCTTCGGCGCTTGCCGCCAGAGCGGCGTCGGTGAGGTCCGGCCACTCGTCTCCTTCCGCGCGGCGCAGAAAGTCCACGCGGTCGCGCCGCTGCAAGTGCGACTTGGTCCATGGCAGCCGCGCGACGCCGAGCGCGGCGACGCCGCACGCAAGGATCCGCGCATTCTGGTCAGACGGCTCGACCGCCAGATTGCGCTCGGAGAGTCGTATCGCGCCGAGGCGCCGGAAAGCGCGCCGCCGCAGACTCGCGCTCGCCGCGTCGAAAACGGTTTCATCGCGAGTCTCGATGCGCTCGCCCGCAATCGCCTCGACCTCCTCGGCGGTGAGCGCGCAAGCGGCGAGAACGCGCGCCTGCGCCGCTCGGCCGGTGAGTTCAGCGACGGCGAGAAATGGCGCGCGTGACAGAGGATCTTCGACCGGCACGATCGCGGCGCGGCCGTTCGCCATCAGGAACTCGCCGCGCGCGCCGCGCGATTTGGCGATGCGGTCAGGATAGGCGAGCGCGATCAGCGCGCCGTCGGATAACAGCCCCCTCCCTGTCCGTCCCCCGCTTCGCGGGAGAGGGGACGCCAGCGATCGGCGGTGCGCGACATGAAGCGCCGGGTC
>WRPF01000211.1 GCA_009773335.1 Caulobacteraceae bacterium | reverse complement strand
TGTAGACGGTTGTCGCCGTGGGAGACACGGAAACCGAGCCGCCTGAGACGGGCGAGATCGTGGGCACGCCTTGATTGATCGAGACACTCGTGGCGTTCGCGCTCGTCCAGCTGAGAGTTGATGATCCGCCCGCCGCGATGCTGCCGGGGCTTGCCGTCAAAGTAACCGTAGGCGCGAGGCTGACGGTCACCGTCGCTTGCGCAGTCGACGTGCCGCCCGGCCCGGTTGCGGTGATCGTGTAGACGGTTGTCGCAGTGGGAGACACGGAAACCGAGCCGCCCGAGACAGGCGAGATCGCGGGTACGCCCTGATTGATCGAGACGCTCGTGGCGTTCGTGCTCGTCCACGTGAGAGTGGATGATCCGCCGGTTGCGATGGTGCCCGGCGTCGCAGTCAAAGTAACGGTAGGCGCGACGGCGACCGTTGTAGACGGTTGTCGCCGTGGGAGACACGGAAACCGAGCCGCCTGAGACGGGCGAGATCGTGGGCACGCCTTGATTGATCGAGACACTCGTGGCGTTCGTGCTCGTCCACGTGAGCGTGGATGATCCGCCGGATGCGATGGCGCCCGGCGTCGCGGTCAACGTCACCGTCGGCGCGCTCGCGCCCGATGATGTCATCGTCGTTCGATTGCCGGCGGCGTCGTAGTCGTATGTGACCGTCGATCCGTTCGAGTTGGTTGCGGATCTCAGGCGGCCAAGTGCGTCATATGTATAGGAGACGGTGTCGGCGGACGCAGCGCCCGGCGCCGCCACGGCGGCGCTCAGCCCAGAAAGCAGCGCAATCCGTCGATTGATAGACATCCCACCCTCGCAACACGAAGTCCCACGCGCACGCTATCAAGCGAGCGCTCCGAGCACAACGGAATAACCGCCAACAAATGTGTCACAAACAGCATCGTCGGCAACGCGCATGAAGCGTGAGAAGTGGGAAATAAAAAGTGGTGCTGACAGGCATGGGCAACTTTCTCTATCGACTTCAATAAGATTGTGCGCATCGCGTTTGTCATACGATCGGCGCTGCGGACCCGTTGACGTTACAAATAATCTAATTGAAAGCCACGGCGGGTGATCATGCGCGCGAGTTTTGATCGGAGGCACGGACGAATCGTTTCCCGTCACGCGCTCCGCGCCGACTTTGGCGAAAACATTTACTTGATTTCTTGATCGAGAAACGAACAGTCTCTCGAGGACGAGAGCGGGCAATGTGGGGGTGAGCGAATATCGAGCCGCGACTTGGCCGCGTCGGACGCAGTTCGATACGCAGCGGCGCGCCGGCTCTACAAATATCGACAGAGAACAATTGCGGAAGCGCCCTTGGCGCCGCTAGGGGATGCGCATCGGCGGTTGGTTTCGCGGCGTTCGCCGCGAGGTCTTGGCGTGTGTTCCGACCTGTGCGCGTCTGGTCGAGAAACTCGCGCAGGATTGAAGCGGCGCGCGTGTCCCGGTCAGATAAGGATGCGGATGTGGTTCGAGAAGCGTCTTGCGGCTTCTCACAAAGTGGGGCGATTGATGATGCAGACAAAATACAGTGCGCACGCAAAAGCTGATCGTGG
>WRPF01000210.1 GCA_009773335.1 Caulobacteraceae bacterium | reverse complement strand
CGGCTTGACGCGCTGGGAGTCGATCGCCCGCTACACCAGGGCCGAGTTCCTGCGCCTGCGCGAGAGCGAGTTCGTCCTCGCGGCACGCGTCCTGGGAGTTGCGGCGCCGCGCATCATGCTGCGCCACATTCTGCCCAACGCGCTCGCGCCCATCGTGGTGACGCTCTCGTTTGGAATCGCGGGCTCGATCGTGCTTGAGAGCGCGCTTTCGTTCTTGGGGCTCGGCTCCGATCCCGCGAAGTCGCCGTCCTGGGGCCGCATCCTGAACGAAGGTAAGGAGAGCCTCCCCGGAGACGCTCCGCACTGGTGGCTCATCGTTTTCCCGGGGCTCGCTATCTTCGTCGCGGTCCTCGCATACAACCTGCTCGGCGATGCGATCCAGGAGGCGAGCGACCCTCGTCGAAAGCGATGACCGAGCCGCTTCTACAGGTTCGCGAACTTTGCGTCGAGTTTCCAAGCGAGGAGGGCACCGTGCGTGCCGTCGACGGGGCGAGCTTGTCGATCGGCGGCGGCGAGGCGCTCGGCTTGGTGGGCGAGTCGGGCTGCGGCAAGTCGGCGGCGGCGCTCTCGATCCTGCGGCTCATCGAGCCCCAAGGGCGCATCGCGAGCGGCGAGGTGCTGTTCGAGGGACGCGACTTGGCGCACATCGCGCCCGGCGAACTGCGCCGGGTGCGCGGCAACCGCATTGCCATGGTCTTCCAAGAGCCCATGACCTGCCTCAATCCTGTCTTGACGGTAGGCAGGCAGGTGGAGGAAGCGATCCTCGCGCACGAGAGCTGCCCAGGTCTGGAAGCGCGCCGGCGCGCGACCGAGCTGTTCGAGCGCGTCGGGATTCAAGAGGCGCGTGCACGCCTCGATTCGTATCCGCACCAGCTTTCAGGCGGAATGCGCCAGCGCGTCATGATCGCGATGGCGTTGGCGCTCAAGCCGGCCCTGTTGATCGCGGATGAGCCGACGACCGCGCTCGATGCCACCGTGCAGGCGCAAATCCTCGCCCTCATCGCCGAGAAGCGGCGCGAACTGGGCATGGCGCTGCTTTTGATCAGCCATAACTTGGCGCTCGTCGCGCAAGCGGTCGATCGCATCGCGGTCATGTACGCGGGCCAGATCGTCGAGACGGCGGCGGCGCGGG
>WRPF01000209.1 GCA_009773335.1 Caulobacteraceae bacterium | reverse complement strand
GCAATTTCGACAAGCCGCGCTTCGACAAGCCGCGCGAAGGCGGCGCGGAACGTCCGCGCTTTTCCCGCCCGCGCGAGGACCGTCCGCAGGGTGATCGTCCCCGTGGCGATCGGGCTTTTGCCGATCGTCCACAGCGCGAGCGTCCGAAATTCGATCGTCCCCGCGAGGGCGGCAGCTCCTGGCAGGAGCATCCGCGCAGCGAGTCACCCGGTGAGCGTCCGCGCCGCGATAACGAAGACGACAGCAAGGTTTTTGCCAAACGTCCGGCCTTCGGCGGCCGCGGCGAATACCGAGAGCGCAAGCCGGAGTTCGAAAAGCGCGCCGCGCGTCCGCCGCGCGAAAAGAAATCCGGCGAGCGCATCGCCAAGGTGCTGTCGCGCGCCGGCCTCGCCTCGCGCCGCGACGCCGAGGAATGGGTCGTGCAGGGCCGCGTCAGCGTCAACGGCCGCGTCATCAATTCGCCGGCGCTCGACGTCACCGAGAACGACGCCATCACCATCGACGGCAAGCCGTTGCCGCCGCGCGAGCGCACGCGGCTGTTCATGTACCACAAGCCGCGCGGCCTGATGACCACCCATGCCGATCCGGAAGGACGGCCGACGGTGTTCGACAATCTGCCGGAAGGCCTGCCGCGGCTGATTTCGATCGGCCGTCTCGATTTCAACACCGAGGGCCTGTTGCTGCTGACCAATGATGGCGGGCTGGCGCGCGCGCTGGAACTGCCGGACACCGGCTGGCTGCGGCGCTACCGCGTGCGCGCCCATGGCGAGGTGACGCAGGGCCAGCTCGATGCGCTGAAAAAGGGCGTCGAGATCGACGGCGTCAAATACGGTCCGATCGATGCGACGCTGGAGCGCGACCAGGGCGCCAATGTCTGGCTGGTGTTCGCGATCCGCGAAGGCAAGAACCGCGAAGTCCGCAACGTGATGGCGCATCTCGGGCTCGAGGTGAACCGCCTGATCCGGATCTCCTACGGTCCGTTCCAGCTCGGCGAATTGCCCGAAGGCGAGGTCGAGGAGGTCAAGACCCGCGTGCTGCGCGAACAGCTCGGCGAGAAGATCGCCGAACTCGCCGGCGCGGATTTCAACCGGCCGATGCCGGGCGATGCCGGCGGCAAATCCGACGCCAAGTCTG
>WRPF01000208.1 GCA_009773335.1 Caulobacteraceae bacterium | reverse complement strand
CAGGGCGCGCGCAGCGTGCCGGCGACGTCACGTCCGGTCTCGCCGCGCAGGGTGGCCGCTTGCGCCTCGTCTTCGGGTTGGGTGTCCTCGGCGCGATCGGCGGGCGGCAGAACCCCGTCGACGATCTCGTCGGCGGGCGGCGACCACTGATCGGCGTTCCCGGCGGCATTGAGCGGTACCTGTCCGAGCGAGACGTACTCCGCAAACCGTCGTGCCGACAGTTCCTCGTCCGCACAGGCGAGCAGTGCCAGCAGCGCCCGACCGGCAGAATCGGGGCGGCGCGTGCCGCGGTGAAACCACGCCAGAATGCCGGCGCGATCGAGCGCGTGCTCCAGCACGCCGAGATAGGTTTGCGGCGCGCGCAACAGGACGGCCATCTGGTCGAACGGCACGCCGCGCGCGGCCTCCTGCATCAGCCGCCGGGCAATCTCGACCGCTTCACGACCTTCGCCGGGCGCGGAGAACAGGACGACGGAATCATCCGCGGCCGATGGCGCCGGCGGCTCGGTCGCAAACAAGTTCGTTTGCAACTTCGAAAGTGCTGTGGTGCTCGGGCCCGCCTTCGCGGCCGGAGGCCGCTTCGGCGCGGTCTCGCCGAAGCTCGCCTGCTTGGCCGCGAGCGAAGGCGGATGCTCAAGTGCTGGGGTGCTATCGAGGGCGAGCGCCGACAACGTTCGCGAATCGCCGGCGGGAACCGAGACGATTGCGGACCCGGACGCGGCGATCAGCGCACGGACGAACGCCGCGTCGGTACTCGACGTGATGGCGACATCGAGCAGGACCACGGTGTGGTCGGCAAATCGTGACGGGTCTCGCTCGATCTCCGCGGTGGCCGTCGTCAACATCGTGACGTAGTCCACGGCGCCGGCTTTCTCTCTTTCGGCGACGGCGGATTGCAGCAGCGCGCCAAGGTCGGCGCTGGCGGCGTGGCCATTCAGGTCGGCGGGCTGCACCCCCGACATTCGCAGTTCAGCCAGCGTGCGGCTGAGCGCGCGCGGGAAGCCGGGCATATCGGCCACGGGCTCGAAGTACGCGAGTTCGCCTCGCTTGAGCAGGTCGTCGGCGACGCGCGCCGCGACCGCCTCGTCGCTGAGGGGCGCACTCGGCGTCAGCTCACGGCGCGCCAGGGCTGGCAC
>WRPF01000207.1 GCA_009773335.1 Caulobacteraceae bacterium | reverse complement strand
CCGAGTTGCGGCGGTGCCTGCGGCACGTAGGCGAGGTCGCGCGCGGTGCGATCACGGTGGGTGAACGGACACGCGCCGTCCAGCCGTATCGTGCCTTCGCAGCGCAACAGCCCCATGATCGCGCGCAGGAGCGTCGACTTGCCGGAGCCGTTCGGCCCGACCAGCGCCACGCGCTCGCCGTCCGCGAGGTTCGCCGTCACGCCCTGCAAGACGGCGCGGCGCTCGAAGCGCTTGACCACGTCGCGCAATTCAACCCGCATGGGAACCCTCGGGCGTCGGAACGGACGCGGCGCTTGCGCGGGGCGCCGTGGTGCGCGGTCGCTGATCCACGATCAACGTGCGCGGCGTGACCAGTGGGACCAGGCTCGAGATCGCTTCGACGATGGCGAGCGCCGGTGAGCCGTGAAAGTACTGCGCTTGGGGAAAGCGCGCGGTGAGCTGGCCGCTCAAGCTGCGCAGCGTGTAGGGCACGTCGCCGACTCCGTCGTCGTCGAGGTCGTAGCCCACGTAGTCGTCGAACCAGTTCTCCGCCCAGTGGCTCTCGCGGGCATCGCCGCCGCCCTCGACATCGACCTGCTTGCGATTGCCCGCGAGTTCGTTGCCGACAAACGTGTTGCCGTTGCTGCGACCGTGAAACGTGACGGCCGTGCCCGAAAGGCGGAAACGATTGCGCTCGATGCGATTGACGTCGCCGAGGTAGAGCGGGCTGGTGTCGATGTAGAGCCCGATGCTGTCGTGCACGAACAGGTTGTCTTGCAGCGTGATGTTTCCCGATTCCTTCAGGCCCACGCCCATGCCGGCCGCGCCGGAGGCGTCCACCAGTCGGTTGCGCGTGACGTGAATGCCGCGGCTGTACATCACGAACAGTCCGACGACGCAGCTCTCGACGTGGTTGTCCGCGAACACGTTGTCGCCGCTGTACATGAAATGGGTGCCGTAGCGACTGTGCGAGATGCGGTTGTGTCGCACCACGTTGTGGGGCGAATACCAGATCACGATGTCGCGCGCCCAGGCGATCTCGTTGTGCTCCAGGACCGAGTCGCGCGTTTCCCACAGGCGGATGGCATCGCCACGCAGCCCGGTGATCACGCTCCTGGCCCCGAGAATGCGGTTGCCACGCAACTGGAGCCGCCGGCTCTTG
>WRPF01000108.1 GCA_009773335.1 Caulobacteraceae bacterium | reverse complement strand
GCGCGCGCCGCCAACGCTGCTGTCGCACAGACCCGTGCGGAACGCGACGCCAGCGCGCGCCGCACGGGCGCTGCGTCCGCCGACACGCGCCTTGCCCGCACCCGCGTGAGCGACGCCACTCTCCGTGCGCCGGCCGCCGGCCGCATCGAACGCATCTACCATCGCCCTGGCGAGATCGTCGGCGCCGGCGCACCCGTGCTCGCACTGCTGCCACAGGACAGCATGAAGGTGCGTTTCTTCGCGCCGGAAGCCCGCCTGAATGATTTCAAACCCGGAACGCGCGTCGCCATCGGCTGCGATGGATGCGCAAAAGATCTCACAGGGCGCGTGAGTTTCGTCGCGTCCGAACCGCAGTTCACGCCGCCGGTGATCTACAGCCTCGATGAACGCGAAAAGCTCGTCTTCCTCGTTGAGGCGATTCCCGATGCGCCCGATGCGATCCGCCCCGGCCTGCCCGTCGACGTGCGCCTCCTGCCATGACTGCGGCGATCTCCGTCACGGGGCTTACCAAGCGCTTCGGCGACCGCACCGTCGTCGACGATCTCGCGCTCGAGGTGCCGCGCGGCGCGATCTACGGATTTCTCGGTCCGAACGGTTCCGGCAAGACGACGACGATCCGCATGGTGTGCGGCCTGCTGAAACCCGACGCAGGCCGCGGCAGGGCGCTCGGCTTCGATGTGATCTCCGAGAGCGACCGCATCAAGGAACGCACCGGCTACATGACGCAGAAATTCTCGCTCTACGAGGATCTGTCGATCCGCGAGAATCTCGAATTCATCGCCCGCCTCTATCGCCTGGACGATGTGAAGGGAAAGGTCGACGAGTCACTCGAAAAGCTCGGCCTGTCGGAACGCGCGGCGCAGCTTGCGGGTCGCTTGTCGGGCGGATGGAAGCAGCGCCTCGCGCTCGCCGCCTGCATGATCCACACGCCGGACCTGCTGCTGCTCGACGAACCCACCGCTGGCGTCGACCCGAAGGCGCGTCGCGATTTCTGGGACGAGATCCGCCGCTATTCCCGCCAGGGCGTCACGACACTCGTGTCGACGCACTACATGGACGAGGCCGTGCAGTGCGATTCCATCGCCTATATCGCGTACGGCAGAAAGCTCGTCGACGCGCCGACGCGCGACATCCCGAAACTCGTGGGCCTCTCCGCCTGGCGCATCCTCTCCAGTGATCTCGATGCTGCGGAAGCTGCGCTTCGCGGCGCGCCGGGCGTGGAACTCGTCGCTCGCTTCGGCGCGGAGCTGCATGCCGCCGGGCGTGGCGGAACGGCGCTGGCGTCATCCGTCTCAGCGTTGAAATCCTCCGGCGCAACGGTGGAGCCGATGGAGGCCGGGCTCGAGGAGGCCTTCATCCACCTCATGTCGCACAGCGCGGACAACTTCAGATGACCGCGGCGTCTCCCGCCTTCGCCTGGTCGCGCGTGGTTGCGGTGTTCCTCAAGGAACTCGTGCAGATGCGCCGCGATCGCCTCACCTTCGCGGTGATGGTGATGATGCCGGTCATGCAGCTCCTGCTGTTCGGCTACGCCATCAACAACGATCCCCGTCACCTGCCGACGGTGGTGGAGGTGCGCGACGACGGGCCGATGACGCGCAGCCTGCTTGCCAGCCTCAAGGCATCCAGCTTCTTCGATATCGTCGCGGTCGCCCGTGACGATGTGGAGGGCGACCGCCTCGTGCGCAATGGCGAGGCGGTGTTCCTGATCGTCATTCCGGAGCGTTTTGAAGAGCGTCTCGTGCGCGGGGAGCGCCCGCAGCTGCTCATCGCCGCCGATGCGACAGACCCAGTCGCGGCCGCAGGTCCCGTCGCCGCTCTCGACGCCATCGCCAGAAGCGCACTGGCGCCGGAACTGTCCGGCGCGCTGCGGCCGCTCGCTCCTTCTGCGCCGCCGTACGAGATCGTCGCGCACCGCCGCTACAATCCCGCGGGGATCACCGCGTTCAACATCGTGCCCGGACTTCTTGGCGTGATCTTGACCATGACGATGGTGATGATCACCTCCATCGCGCTCACACGCGAAATCGAGCGCGGGACGATGGAGACGCTGCTCTCCACGCCCGTGCGGCCGGTGGAGATCATGCTCGGCAAGACGACGCCCTACATCCTCGTGGGCGCGGTGCAGACGGTGCTGGTGGCCATCGCGGGACGCGTATTGTTTCACCTGCCGTTCACGGGATCGCCGCTGACGCTGCTGGTCGCGCTGACGCTGTTCATCGCCGCAAACCTGATGCTCGGCTACCTGATCTCGACTGTCGCGCGGACGCAGATGCAGGCGATGCAGCTGACATTTTTCGTCTTCCTGCCATCGATCCTCCTGTCGGGATTCATGTTCCCGTTCCGCGCGATGCCGGCGTGGGCGCAAGGGCTCGGCGAGGCGCTGCCGCTGACGCATTTCCTGCGCATCGCGCGCACGGTCGTGCTCAAGGGCGGCGGTTTCGACGCGACAGGTCGCGAACTGGCGACGCTTGCGGCGATTCTCGCCGTGCTGACGATCGTCTCGCTGGTGCGGTTCAGACGGACGCTGTGATCAGGTCGTCGGCGTCGACGTTCCGCGTGAGGCGGCGAGGACGGATTCCTTGGTCAGCGTCTTCACGCCTTCCATCAGGCCAGCAAGTCCCGCGAGATCGGCGGGCACGATGACCGTGCGCTGCTGCGGGCTTGAGGCGAGCAAGGCGAAAGCCTCTATGTATTTCTGCCCGAGGAAGTAGTTGATCGCGTTCACGTCGCCCTTGGCGATGGCTTCCGACACGGCGGTTGTTGCAGCGGCTTCGGCCTGGGCGGACCGTTCGCGGGCTTCGGCGTCGCGGTAGGCGGCTTCGCGGCGACCTTCGGCTTCCAGGATCGCGGCCTGCTTTGCGCCTTCCGCGCGCAGCACCTCGGCGGACTTGTCGCCTTCGGCTTCGAGAATCTGGGCGCGGCGCACGCGCTCGGCTTTCATCTGGCGCGCCATCGCCTCGATGAGATCGGCCGGCGGCGTCAGATCCTTGATTTCGATGCGCGTGGCCTTCACGCCCCACGGATGGGTGGCGGAGTCGAGTACGGTCAGCAGGCGGGCGTTGATGGCGTCGCGCTGCGACAGCACTTCGTCGAGGTCCATGGAGCCCACGACCGTGCGAAGATTCGTCATCGAGAGATTGAGGATCGCGAGGTTGAGGTTCTCGACTTCATAGGCGGCCTTGGCGGGGTCGATCACCTGGATGAACACGACAGCGTCGCAGGTGACGATGGCGTTGTCCTTGGTGATCACTTCCTGGCGCGGGACGTCGAGCACCGTCTCCATCATGGAAATCTTGCGCCCGACGCCGTCGATGAACGGGGTGAGGAACGCGATGCCCGGCTTCAGCGTCTTGGTGTAGCGACCGAAACGCTCGACGGTCCACTGCCGGCCCTGCGGCACGAACTTGATCGCCGAAAAGCCGATCATCACGGCCAGCGCCGCGAAAATGCCGAACACGATTTCCATGGCGCTCATCTCCACTTTCGACCCAACTCTTTGAGCCGAAAGAGGAAAATAAGCGTTAGCCCGGAGGTTTACGAGAGGTTACGCCCTGAACGATAGGCGCGCGCCTCAGAGCTGGCCGAGCAGGTAATCCGCCGCCGACACCTTGAACTCCCCGCCCTGCTCGACGTTGAGCTCGGCCACGACGCCGTTCTTCACCAGCATCGAATAGCGCTTGGAGCGCGATCCCATGCCGAAGCCCGAGGCGTCCATATCGAGGCCCAGGGCCTTGGCGAAGGCGCCGTTGCCGTCGGCGAGCATCAGGATGTCGTCGCCGACGTTCTGGTCCTTGCCCCAGGCCCCCATGACGAAGGCGTCGTTCACCGAGGTGCAGACGATCTGGTCGACGCCCTTGGCGCGGAATTCGGCCGCCTTGTCGCGAAAGCCCGGCAGGTGCTTGACCGAGCAGGTCGGCGTGAACGCGCCCGGCACCGCAAACAGCGCGACGGTCTTGCCGTCGAACACTTCCGAGGCGGTCATGGGCTTGGGGCCGTCCCTGGTGGCCGCGACGAAGGACGCTTCCGGCAGCTTCTCGCCAATGTTGATCATGTCGGTCTCCTTGCGGGTCAGTTGTGGGGGCGAGGTCATTGAAAAGGGGCCGGCGGTATGTAGTGCGCCCCGCAGACCCGCGAAACCCCTCTTGCGGACCTTTCGCCCGCCCGTCAGTCTGGCGCCATGGACGGCTCCCTCACCGGCAAACTTCTCATCGCCATGCCCGGCATCGGCGACCCGCGCTTCGACCGCAGCGTCATCGTCATGTGCATGCACACGCCGGAGGCGGCGATGGGGCTCGTGATCAACAAGATCAAGGAAGACCTGACGCTGGGCGACGTGCTCGAGCATCTCGGCGTCGAGGCGCCGGAGCCGATCGCCTCGCGCGCGGTGCTGGAAGGCGGTCCGGTGAAGCCCGATCGCGGCTACGTACTGCACTCCACCGATTTCGACGCGGGCGAGGCCACGCAGTACGTGACGCACGAGCTTTCGCTCACCGCCACGCGCGACGTGCTCGAAGCGCTCGCCGAACGCCGCGGGCCGGACAGAAATATCCGGCCGCCGGAGTCTTACGTGCTCGCGCTCGGCTATGCGGGCTGGGGCGCGGGACAGCTGGAAAACGAACTGCACGGCAATGTGTGGCTGGTGGCCGATGTCGAACGCGGCATCATCTTCGACGACACCATTCCCGACAAATGGACCCGCGCCATCCGCAGCCTCGGCATTGATCCCAGCATGCTGACCGGCGCCAGCGGGCGGGCGTAATACTGAATTCCGAGCGCCGGTCTCGGACAGTAGGACCGCGCACCTCCCGGTGCGCATGGGCCGGCGCCGCCAGACTCCGAAAAGTCTCGCGTGGCCTGAACACTGAAGCGCACACCGGGAGGTGCGCGGTCCTGCTTCACGAGTCATGACGTGTCTGCGCCTTCGGGCGCGGGTTCCACAGACTTGAGCGCCAATCGCACCGCAAGCACAGCGCAGATGACCAGCCTGCCGGTCGTGACGCTCTTCGGCACGCGGCCGATGGCCCGCGTCACCACCGCATCCAGATCATCAAGAACGCGCCGCATCTGCGCGAAACTCTTCAGCGCGATCCCGCGCGTGTAGAGCCGCACCATGTCGAGGCGCCTTCGCACATGACGAAAGCCGCGCGGCGTGGATGGCGGACGCAGCCAGCGTCGGCCCCTGTCCTGCTTACGAAACCGAATCCGCGCGCACATCATCAGAAAGATGAGCTGGCGCAGCTCCTTTCGCGCATCGACGCGCATCTCGTGCAGCGCCTTGCGCCCTTCACGGAACCGGATCGCCTCCACCAGCCAGACAGCGATCTCCAGCAGCCAGAGCTTCAGACTCTGGGCATGTGCCTGAAGATCGGTGCGCGTGACTGGAGTGAAGATCTGCATGGGTTCCGTCCGTGGCCGGGTCTCTCAACGAGCGGCCTGTTGAAAACACGATGATGATCCCACCGCGCGGAGTCCGGTCGGATAGATTTTTTTCATTCCACGCCGTTTTTCCCCGCAGCCCTTGGCCGCCAACAACGCCGCCACATTTCATCCCCCGAATATTGTGGTGACGCGTGCGCGCGTTCCCGCAGTCGTCTTCTCCATCGCCAACCTCGCCCGCCGGCGACTTGAGCATCGCCGATCAAGACGTCAAACTCGCCGCCCGGCGCGATCGGTGCGATGCAGGAGACCAGCGATGGTGCGGATCTACGGCCACCCCTTCTCCTCCTTCACATGGAAGGCGCTCATCGCGCTGTATGAGCGCGGCGTGCCGTTCGAATTCATGATGATTG
>WRPF01000014.1:61355-66430 GCA_009773335.1 Caulobacteraceae bacterium | reverse complement strand
AAACACAGGCGGTGACGCTGTCTATTGTCGAGCCCCCATCAACATCGTGGTGAACGCGGGCGGCGAGATCAAAGCCGGCGGCGGCGGCGGCGGCGGCGGTGGCCGTGGGCGGATAAATCAGGCCGGAGAGATTTTCCTCTATGGCGGCGGCGGAGGTGGCGGCGGCGCCCCCAATGGCGCTGGCGGCGCGGGTGGTGGCGGCGATGGAGGCGACGGAGCCAGCGGAGCCGCGGGAACTCTATCGGGCGGCGGAACCGGCGGATTGGCGCCATTCGCAGGTAAAGGCGGCGCCGGCGGAACATTCGGCGCAAGCGGCGCTGTCGGCGTTTCGTCCAATCAGGCAGGCGGTCCAGGCGGCGGCGCGGGCTATGCGATCCGCAAGAACGGCAATGCAGTCACCGTCACGAACAACGGCGTGATCGCGGGCGCTCAGGCCTAACGGGAACCGCCATACCGACGCCACATCGGTTTGGCGAGGTGCAGATGAACGGTGGGCGCCAGGTGGCCGCCGACCGCGCGCGTCGGTTGAAAAGCAACGTGCTGAGGGCCTATTTCACGGAGCCGGCGTGTTCGCAGCCGTGACGTGCCTTACGATTTCATCGGCGCACAATACGAATATCTGTGACGAGCGTGCGCAGTCGCGCAGCGCTTCGCAACACACCCCCGAACCATTCACTTCACCGAACCGACGCCTCGGCGTCACCGGACGAATCGTTTTGGCCCTGAGCCGGAGCGCCTTCTATGTCGGGCGGGCTGTTCTCGTCAGAAACAATGGAAATGTCTGCGGCCTTTCCGGCCCCGCCTTCCTTCTTGTCGGATCCAAGCGCGATCAATCTGTAGTGTTCCGTCTGCGCATCAAGCTCATAGACAAACGTATTTGGAGGTGACACGGGGAATCAAGACAGGGGACTAAGTGGAGTTTCCGCCTGAGATCGACATGATGGCAGAGAGCAAGAGCGACCCTGAGCAGGCGCCTACGCCGTAACTACAGTCCGGCTTTCAAGACGATGGCAGCTCTCGCGGGAATACACGGCGAAAAGACGATGCGGATATGGCCGAGCAATTCGATGTCCACGCGAACCAGAATTCGACGTGACGCGAGCAGCTGCCGAAGGGGCGAGCGATGCATTGATGGCTCCGAGAATCCCGAGGCGGCGGCGCCAGCGATTGATGAGAAATCGCTTCACGCGAAGATCGGAGAGCTGACGCTGGAGACTGAATTTTTATCCGGCGCGCTCGGAAAGGCGGGACTGTCGCCGAGCGTAAAGCGATGATCGACCGCAGTCTTAATTCGCCGAATGCCGCCTGGCCGGGGCGCTTGGGACAGTTTTGATTACTTTCCTCGGGCGACGCCGCCTGCCGATCTCGCGCCGATGCGCCGGACATGCGAACCGCACCTCGGACTATCCCTTCGCCGACGGCTGGGCGCTGCAGGGCCCGTTGAATCGCGATAGCCATGAGGGCGAGCGTCTGCGTGCTGCGACGCCGATGAAAATGATGGGCATCGAGGCGATCTATTGCCGGCGGACGCACGAAGCCACTCGCCATCGGGACGCAGCACGCACGTCCGGTATGGGCAAAGTTCGCCACACGGAAACTGATGCTCATCCCAGTCGATGCGTCGACGCCGCGACCCTGCAGAACTGAATACGCAGATCAAATGAACCCCGGCGCGACGGCCCCGTGTCGCCCGCTCGGGCGTCCGCGTCGAGGGACGGCTACGCCCGCCGTCGTTGAGAGAATTCGGCGCCCTCGACCCGAACGCCCTCACCGCGGGCGGCGCGAAGCTCCGTCGCGCACGCGACCCCGGCATTGCATCCTGCCGCCGGGCCAGACCCGCCGGAGCGACAATGGCCTCTCTGGCGGAGCCAAACGAGGCTCACATGACAACGCATGCCCCAGCCACGCGGGACGCACGCACGTCCTCCATCCCGATCACGAGGCTTTCCGTTCACGAAGGCAACGTCCGCCGCACCGACAAGCGCGCCGACATCGAGGCGCTCGCCGCCTCGATCGAGACGCATGGACTGTTGCAGAACCTTACCGTCGTCGCCCGCGAAGACGGTCGCTACGCCGTCACGGCCGGCGGCCGCCGGCTCGCCGCCCTCAAACTGCTCGCCAGACAGGGCCGGATCGCGCGCGACTATGCGGCGGCGTGCCTGATCGTCCCGAACGAAACCGCCACCGAAACGTCTCTCGCCGAAAACATCCAGCGCGTCGCCATGAACGTGATGGACGAAGTGGAAGCCTTCGAGCGCCTGACTGCAGACGGGCGCGCCGCCGGCGACATTGCGCGCCGGTTCGGAACCACTGTGCGTCATGTCGAGCAACGACTTGCACTTGCGCGCCTCTCACCGAAGATCAAGGCCGCCTACAGGCGCGCGGAACTCACGCTTGATGTGGCGCGCGCGTTCTGCCTGAGCGACGACCACGGCGCACAGGAGGTTGTGCTCAGGAGCATGGCGAAGCCCATCACGCATGCGAGCAGCGTACGCTCGGCGCTCACCAGGGAGCGTCTGCCGGCGCATGACCGGCTGGCGCGCTTCGTCGGGCTCGACGCCTATGAGCAGGCCGGTGGACGCATATCCCGCGACCTGTTCGAGGACCACGTCGTGTTCCTTGACGACGCCGATCTCGTGCGCCAGCTCGCGGACGACAAGACCGAGGCGCTGCGCGACGGGTTCATCGCGCAGGGCTGGGGCTGGGCCGAGGTCAATCTCGGCCATGCCTCGACGGATCGGTGCGCCGGTGAGCGTCTGCGGCCGACCCGAAAGACACTGAGCGCCGCAGAGCAAGCTGAAATCAACGCGCTGCAGGTGCAATGCGACGCGCTTGACAAGGCTCTCTCTAACGCCGCTGACGACGATGCGCGCTGGAGCGAGCGCGACGCACTGGAAACGCGGCTGACGCACCGCGACGAACAGGCGATGGAATGGAATCCGGCGTTGATGAAGCACGCCGGCGTCGCCATCGCGATCGGTCCAGATGGGACGCCGACCATCACACCCGGCCTGATCAGGCGCGCCGACCTCAAGACGTTCTCCAAAGCACGCCGCAGCCTCGAGGCGCATGTGGAGACAGATGCACCCGCCACTCGTGACGAAGAAATCGGCGCCGACATGCCGGCCGAACTACGGCTGCCGAAAGGCGTCACCATGTCGCTTACCGAGGCGCGCACGATCGCCTTGCGCGCCGCGCTCGCCGCCAATCCGCAGGTCGCGCTGGCGGCCATGGTCGATGTCCTCGATCGACGGAGCCGGTGCGGAGAACGACACCCCGCGATCGACATCGTCAGCACGCAGAAGCGGTTCGCCGCCGAGGAAGACCGCAAGACCGGGTGCGACACACCCATGGCCTTCTCTGAGCTGACCACGGCGCCCGTCGAAGATCTTCTCAGCCGTCTGGCGGCGCTCGTCGCCGAGACGCTCGATGTCAGCCATGCCGGCGTCACGCCGCAGGACAGGCGCCTTCAGCACGACGCCGACATGCTCGCCGCGGCGCTCGAACTCGACATGGCGCAGTTGTGGAAACCGACCGAAGACTTCTGGCGCCAGGTCCCCAAGAGCGTCACGCTCAGCGCGCTGCGCGCAGCGCCGACGCTGGCGGCGCTCAGCGAGCCGGACCGCACGGCGATGTTCATCCATCTCGGCAAGCTGAAGAAAGCCGAACTTGCGGCAGCAGCCGCTGAAGCCCTCGAAGGCGCGCGCTGGTTGCCCGATGTGCTGGTGACGCCGCCCGGCGCCGGCGCCTTCATCGTCACGCCGGATGGCGAAGCCGCGCTCGGCGCAATCGCCGCCTGAGGGCCGCCTGATCAGCCGCGCACCTGTCGCCGCTTCGGACCATCCGGAGCGGCGATCTTCTTTCCATCGGAGATTTTCCATGACCCGCACCACCGGGACCAACGCTGCACGTCGCGACATCGCCAGCGACATCACGCAAGCTCTTCTCGCCGAACTCGACCGGGGCGTGATGCCCTGGCGCAAACCCTGGGACGCCGCCCGCGTGAGTGGCGGCGATGTAACCCTGCCCCGCCGCGTCACAGGCGAGCCTTATCGCGGCATAAATGTCGTGCTCCTGTGGAGCGCCGCCGCCGCTCATGGCTACGCCTCGCCCACCTGGCTCACGTTCAGGCAAGCGCACGCGTGCGGCGGTCAGGTCCGCAGTGGCGAGAAAGGCCAGATCGTCGTCTACTACGGCCGCGCGCAGCGTACCCGCATCGATGGCGCCGGCGTGGAGCGCGACGACAGCTTCAGGTTCCTGAAGAGCTTCGTCGTCTTCAATACCGCGCAGATTGCCGGTCTTCCGGAGCGCTTCCATCCGGCGCCCGCCGTGGATTCCGCACAGCCGATTTTGCCGCGCGACTATGAGGCGTGGTTTGCGCGCTTCGGCGTCCCGCGCATCGCGACCGCCGATCTCGCCTGCTACTGGCCAGGCCGCGACGCGATCGGCATGCCGGCGCCCGCCGCATTCGACACCATCGAGCACTATCAGGCCACCGAACTGCACGAGATCGGCCACATGTCGGGCCACCCCGCACGCCTCAATCGCGACATGCGTCGCTACGGCGTTCACATGATCGCAGCGGAAGAACTCGTCGCCGAAATTTTCAGCGCGATCGCGGGAACCTACTTCCAGCTCTCGCCGACGCACCTGCACGACCACGCGTCCTACATAGCCTCCTGGATCAGGCTCCTGAAGGACGACAAGCGCGCCTTCTTTGCGGCCGCGGCCAAGGCGCAAGCGGCGGTCGACTGGATGCTGACCGTCAATCCGCCGCCGGGCGTGGAAACCCGGACGACGGAGGCCTGCCATGTCGCGGCTTGAACGCATCGTCGCCGCCTGGGGCGGTCTCCTCATGGACGCCGGACGCAAGGCGCTCGTGCGCGCACCGGGGCACGGGGCGAACGACCGCTCGGTCTCGCTCATCGAGACCGATGACGGGCGCCTGCTCGTACATTGCTTTTCGCCCCGGGAAGACTGGCGTGCGATCCGCGAAGCGCTCGCCGCCGATGGATTGCTCGACGCGCGCGCAGGCGCCGCACTGGGAGCGCCGGCGCGCGCCGCGCCGCCGGCCA
>WRPF01000014.1:0-61330 GCA_009773335.1 Caulobacteraceae bacterium | reverse complement strand
CCGCCGACCGTGCAGCCGGCCGTGCAGCCGGCCGTGGAATCCCGGATCGCGCGGGCGCGACGCTTCTGGACCGAAGCGCGCGCGCTGCCTGGCAGCGCGGCGGAGTGCTACCTCCTGCGGCGCGCGATCCGCCCCCCGGCCTGGAACGACGACGTACTCCGCTGTCATCCAGCGGCCACGAGTCTCGACGACCGCCGTCGACGCCCGGCGCTGATCGCTGCGATCCGCGACAGCGATGGCGAACTCCAGGGCGTGCAGGTGACGCTCCTCACCCGCTATGGCGAGCGCAAGGCGCATGTGACGACGCCCCGCCGGACCATCGGCAGAGGGCGCGGCGGCGCGGTGCAGCTCGATCCGCCGGGCGACACCCTCATCGTCGCCGAAGGCGTCGAGACCGCCATGTCCGCAGCCGAGGCGCTGGGGCATCCCGCTTGGGCCGCGCTCACGGCGACCTTGCTGGCGACCTTCGACCCGCCCGCAGTCGTGCGTCGGTTGATTATCGCCGCCGACGATGACGAGGCCGGCAGACAGGCCGCGCAGACACTCGCCATGCGCGCGCAGACCACCCTCTCCGTCGAGATCGCCCTGCCCGGCGAGGCATTTCCAGATTGGAACGATCGCGCCATCGCGCATCGTGCGGCGCGGCGCGGTTAGACGGCGCAGCGTCTCACTCACAGCCATCCCGTCGCAACGGAGACGTGGGACCTCGCCCACGCCGGCTTCAGGACGCCCGGCCGCGTCGCCGCCAAAAGCAGAAAATCGTTTCCCCCGAACCCGAGGTTCGGGGCCCCACCATTTTCGACTTTCACCGTCGCCTTGAGCGGCCGGGCTCGGATCAGCCGTCGCGGGCGAGGCCCACGACCCCGGGAAAAACCGGGAACGCAAAACCAGAGAGACCTTCCATGACCAACCGTGTCACCCTTATCGCCAAAGTGCTCGAAGCAGCGAAGATCCGCACCTACGAAAGCCGCGGGCAGACCTTCGAGACCGTATCGCTGTGGGTCGAAGTCAAGGACGCTGATCGCGCCGACCGCTTCACCGTCGAGATCCATTGTCCGAAAGCGCAAACCGTCGCCAAGGCCATGCAGGCGGACGTGCTCGCCGAGATCAACGGCCAGCTGCGTCACGACCGCTGGAAGGACAAGCAGACCAGCCGCTGGACCGGCAAGGTCTACATCGCGATCGAGCCCGGCGTCGGAACGCTCCGCTCGAAAGGCATGGCGCCCGAGCCCACGCCACAAGCCATGGCGGCATGACCACCGCCCGCACGCTGCCGGTGAAAGCCGGCGGCGTGCGGGCAAGTCGATGTTCCTTACCGCTCCCGCGCGGAGGCGCCGCTGGCAGGCGCCCGATCACCGTGCCCGCGGGACGCAAGCGTCCGCTCGCGACCGCGCACCGCCGCCAGGGCCAGGGAGCAGCGATGCGCCCGCCAAGGCGAACTTCCTTATTCACCGAAGCCGGCGATAACGCCTCCTGACAGATTCACTCCCGCAAGGGCGCCCGCTTGCGCTCGGCATGTTCCATGAAAGAAGTGGTCCATGAGCACGACGCGAACATGGGCGTACGCGGCGGCGATCGGACTTGCCGTCCTCGCCTGGGCGCAGGTCAGACAGGGCGACTGGCTTCTCTACAATCACAGTCCATCGATCCCGCAGGGCTTCTACCACCGCGCCGACGCGTCCTTCAGGACGCCGCTCGCGCGCGGCGCACTGGTCACGGTTCGCGCCGTCGACGTAGCGTTCGCTTACGCAAAAGCCCGCCACTTCACCGATCCCGGCGACCGCTTCATCAAGCGTGTCGCCGCCGCGGCGGGTGACGAGGTTTGTGCGCAGGGCGAGACCGTACGTGTGAACCGCAGCCTCTCGCTGCGCCGGCGCCACAGCGATGCCTCCGGTCGTACGCTGCCGTGGTGGACAGGCTGCCGCGTGCTCGCAGGCGATGAACTCCTCCTTCTCGGCGACACCGATGACAGTTTCGACGGGCGCTATTGGGGGCCGACACGGCGCGAGAGCATCGAAGGCGTCTGGCTTCCCCTCACCTTCTGACGACGCACTGTGCGACACGGTGCGTGGGTTTCCATTCTGAGCTAGGTTTGTGGAGTGAGGGTGGTTTGGGAAAACTGTGAGTCGTAATGCAAGATAAAGGGAGAGTCGTTCTGCTCCCCAATCGCTTGCAAACACTGGCTTTCCCGCACGGTGTTGAGGATCATCGCACTGTGCGGCGCACGGTGCGCGCACCGTGCGGGATTTGCGATCGCAATGACGTCGTCCACCAGCCTCAACGCACTTCTCCGCGGCAGCAAACTTCTGCGCGATGCGATGGGCGCCGACATCCTTCAGCCTGGATCACGCTTGCGCATCGCACGTCCCATCGATGCAGAGAGTCTCATCGGCCGTCACGAGGGCCGCGCGCGGAAAGTGGCGGGCGGCGCTGCAAGGCCCGCCTTGTCGTCCGCGTTGCAAAAACGGATCGGACCCACGCGCGGCCTGTTCTCGCGCACCGTGCGGCACGGTGCGTTCAAGTACGACCCACGCCAGCGCGCGGTGGTGAAGGTCCACTACTTCGGTCATGGCGGTGGCGGCGCGACGGCGCTGCGGGCGCACGCCCGCTACGTGGCGCGCGATGCCTCGGCACGATCACCAGAAGCTGGACCCTCGCCTGACGAAGTCCGCAAAGGTGATGACGGTCAGGCTGAACGGTCGGCCGAAGTCCGCGCTCGATCGCATGCTCAGTACCTGTCGCGTGGCAGAGACGTCGAACGGACGATGTTCTATGACACGCTCGGGGACAGAGTTGACGGTGCCGGTCGCGCCGCTCAGTGGGCCAAGGACGACCGCCGCC
This sequence comes from Caulobacteraceae bacterium, assembly GCA_009773335.1. GTDB lineage: Bacteria > Pseudomonadota > Alphaproteobacteria > Caulobacterales > Aquidulcibacteraceae > VFBF01. The sequence goes on along the minus strand of WRPF01000014.1, from coordinate 58,489 downwards.
ATTTCCGACTGATCCTGGCGCCCGAGAACGGCACGCGACTTGAGGACCTCAAGAGCTATACGCGAGAAGTGATGAGCCGTGCCGAGGCGGCGCTCGGCACCAGGCTTGAGTGGGTCGCCGTCGATCACTGGGACACCGACAACCCGCACACCCACGTCATTCTCCGAGGACGACATGAGGACGGGCGCGATCTCGTCATTCCCCGCGAATACGTCAGCCACGGCTTCCGCAATGCGGCCCGCGATATCGCCACGGAGCGGCTTGGCTTTCGTACCCGCGATGACGCCCGCCTCGCGCTCCAGAACGAGATACGAGCGCATCGCCCCACCCGGCTCGACCAGATCATCGCACCGCAGATCGGCGAGGACGGCACGGTGCGGATCGCGCGCCTGAGAGCGCCCAACGGCGCACCGGAGTTGACGGAAGCCTTGAAGGCGCGGGCGCATGAGTTAAAGCGGCTCGGTCTTGCGACAGAGACAAGTCGGAATGTGCTCGCCTTCGACTGCGACTGGCGCGAGCGGCTGACGGCGATGGAGCTGCACCTGGATATCCGCAAGTCGCTCATGCGGGCACGGGCTCAGGATCTCGCCAGGGGGCCGACCGACCCAGCGCGTCAACTCGCGAAGGCGCTGCGCCTGCCGATCGGGCCTGATCGCTGAAAAGCTTCGGCTCGCCAAGCCCCGAGCAGGGATTCCATCCCTAGAACAAATGCGGTACGCTTTGTCAGGCGCGTGGGAGCGCCTTGAAGGGAACGCGTACGCCATGGGTGAAATGGTCACCATTGCTGCCTTCATGCTTCTGGCCATTTTCGTGCTCGAAGCGGCCTGGCGACTTGCATTAGCTATGCTCATTCTGGGACCGGCTGCGTACGCCGCGATCGTCGCCGCGTGGTATTCGGCGCAATCGGGCGTGGACGTTCCGGTCACGATCATACTTGCCATCGCAGTATTCGCCTTGGCGCGTCAGGCGACTTTTCTCCTTCTTGGGTCCGTTCTGGACTCCCTCCGCGAGATGGCCATCGCAGTGCGTGGAAAGCGCTATTCCTCTGCAACGGAAACCGGGCACTAGACGGATTGGGCAATTTCAGCGCCACGACTTGCCGCTCATCGCGGGGTAAGCCTCGTTTCCGGTTGTTTCCCGACTTTTCCAGATGTCTCCCCCCACGAATAACCTTCCTAGTCTTGCCGTCGCGCGCGGGCATGAGGACCGATCGCGCTCAGCCCACGGGATGCAATGTGATGTCGAACGACATTCGATCGGGTTCAGAGGCCTCCAATCCAGATGACCTGCTCACCGACGACGAGGTGTCAGCACGGTATCGCGGACGTATTTCAGTGGGCACCCTGCGCAACTGGCGGGCCCTGCGCGTGGGGCCGCCGTTCATCAAGGTCGGAAAGGCGGTGCTCTATCGTCGGGGCGCTCTTCAGGCGTGGGACAAGAAAAACACCGTGAATTGCAGCGCGATCGCCTGAACCACCACCGGCTGCCTCTTAGTTTCCGCCACTTGGGGCGCCTGCAAGACGTAGGCGATCGCCGATGGACTGGCCCTCTGTCCGGCAAACCGCGATGACCCGGTCGAAAACAATGAACCGGCCCCGTCGTCCTCGCACCGCTGTGCAGCGCGCCTCATGGCCCAACGTCAGCCCCTCCAAAATCGCCTTTGACCGCGGGCCCGCTGGTGAATGGAGTTCTGGCGCATCGAAATCACCAAGGCGAACCTCGATCCAAGTCGACGGATCGGCGCCAGGCCCAACGCAAAGACTGTCACCATCCCCGACGTACCGCACGACGCCGCTGAATGAGGTTCCCTCGCGCGAGGGAAGCGGAGCCGTGCAAGGGTCCGCCCAGGCTTCCCCCGACACCAGTAGCGCGATCGCCGCAATCCCAAGCGTTTTCATCGCGCACTGCATTCGATAGCGCCTGGTTTCGAAATGCGACCATCCACCTGCCATACCCCCGAAACACGTTGCAGTCCGCATAAGACCCTGTGCTGATTCCAATTCCGCAGCGAACGTGCTTGAATATGATCGTCCGTGCACTCTGGGTGCGATCCATGATGATGACGGCTCGGCTAATGCCTACCGTACCCAATCACAGATTTCGGACTTGTCTCGCGTCCGTATTTTCCTTATGAATCAAGGCGAAGCGCTAGGTCGTCATTTGCTTCACAATCATCCGAGCGGCGATCCCACGCCCTCGCGCGCCGACACGGAGATCACCCGGGAAATCGTGGCGGCCGCGGATACGCTTGGCTTGAAGGTGCACGATCACCTCGTCATCGGCCGCCACGGCGCGGCGAGCCTGAGGCAGCTGGGGCTGATGTAGGTCGTCTATCCGCCGTAACGCGAGGGCGCCACCGTTCCGCTTGCACCGCGTGCGCTTTCGGTCGCCGCCGCGAGATCGGCCAGATAGACATCAGCCACATCAGCGTGCACCGGAGAGAGCATGAGGTGCAGCCCCTTGGGGTCCGTGATCGCACTTGTCACCCAGCCGCGCTCGAACATGCCTTTCAGGACCGCGAAGCAGTCGATATCGGCTCGGGTGAACGAAACGATGCCAAGCATCGGCGCCCCGATCACCTCGTATCCCTGCGCGCGCACGCCGGCTTCGATCCGCGCCCGCGTCTCCTGCACCAGGGCGTGGCGCGCGCGGTACCCTGCGACGCCCAGATAGTTCATCACCGCCCACGCCGCCGCGATCGCGCCGCCGGGACGGGTGCCCGCGAGCGTGGGCGTCACCATCTTTCCTGCAGGCCAGGCGTCCACCTCGAAGATCATGTGCTTTCGCAACGCTTCGGTACGGAAGAACACGGTCGAGGCGCCCTTTGCGCAGTAGCCGTACTTGTGGAGGTCCGCCGACATCGACGACACGCCCGCAACCTCAAAGTCGAACGGCGGCACGGCGGCGCCGTTCATGCGCGCGAACGGCGCGAAATAGCCGCCGACGCAGGCGTCCACGTGCAGCCAGAGGCCCTCTGCCTCGGCAAGCCGACCGAGCGCCTCGATGGGATCGATGAGGCCATAGGGAAAGCACGGCGCCGAGCCGACGACCATGATCGTCTGCGAATCCGCGGCTGCGGCCATCGCTTCGGGATCGGCGAGGTAGTCCCTGAGCGGCGTGCGCCGGACCTCGATCTCCATCAACGCGCACGCCTTGTCGAACGCCGGATGCGCGGAGCGAGGCGCCACGAGATTGAGACGTCCAGCCCTCCCGCGCGATCGGGCGAAATCACGCGCGGCCTTGACCGCCATGAGAATGGAATCCGTGCCGCCGCTGGTCATGTTCCCCGCCGCGCCTTCCGGCGCGTGCAGCAGTCCGAGGCCGAAGCTCACGACTTCGCGCTCCATGCGCGCCAGCGACGGAAACGCGGCCGGGCCGAGCCCGTTCTCCGAGGCGAACCGCGCGTAGGCTTCCTTCTGCACGCGCTCGATGTCGGCGCCGGCATTGAAGACATACACCGCCGCCCGGCCGTCGCGCCATTTCACATCGCGCACCGACATCTCGTCCATGCGCGCCTGCAGGCTGTCCCAGCTTTCGCCGGTTTCGGGGAGGGAAGACATGGCGGGCGACCTTCGGCAAACGACGCCGCGAGGGTGGCCCCGATGGCCGCCGCCGGCAAGCCTCGCGCTATCGCACGCCGTAGGACTCGACGAGTTTCAGGTACTTCTGCACAGCGGCGTGCCCGTTTTCGAGCGCCCTGCGAGTGACTGGATCGTCGAGCCGCGACACGACCCGCACCGCGTCCTCCTCATTGGCGATCAGGAATCCCGCCTCGATAAGTTGCGAAACCTTGCGGCGCACCGTTTCACGCGCGAGGCCGGTCCGTTCCGCAATCATCCGCCGCGAGATCGAACCGCGGATTTCATCCGGCGGCGCACGGACGCCAAGCATGGGCGAACCAGGGCCCGCCTTTTCCATGAACGGCCGCATCGTCGCCTCGTTCGCGCAGATCATGATGAGGGCGCTGTCCAGGTCGCCGCCCCAAATCTCGCGCACAAAAAACATCAGGTCGAACATGAGTTCGGCGAGCCCGAAGGCGATCGGACGAATCCTGGGATTGATTTCGGCGGCTTCGACGGCGTCCAGAGTCATTTCCCCATCCTGTTGACTGCCGGCGCCGTCGCCGGACCACGTTTCTGATTTATCGCTCGACGCCATAGGATCTGACGGTCGACATGTATCTGATGACTGCGTCGTGCGCCGACGCGACGACCGCCTGCGTCTCCGGGTCGTGGAGACGCGGCGTCGGCCGGACGCCGCCCGCAGCGTCGACGTAAAGCAGGTTCTGCCCGATCAGCACGGCGACCTTGCGACGGACTGTCTCGCGCGGCAGTCCCGTCTTGTCGGCGATCATGCGTCGCGAAATGGACCCGCGGATGTCTTCCGGCAGGACCGGCCGGCGCAGGACCTGAGAGTCTGGCCCCGCGCTGGCCATGAACTTCTGCATCGTCGCGTTGATGACGCAGACCATGATGAGTGCGGCGTCGAGATCGTCTCCGAAGAGTTCGCGCATGATCACCACCATGTCGCGCATCAGTTCAACCATGCCAAAGGCCAATGGCCGGACGTGCTCGGGAATTCGATCGGTCATGGATCGCCTCTGATCCCGGGGTGCGGCGCAAGTGAGAGTCGGGTAGAACTTTCGACCTACGGTAAAGCGCGCGCCATGACCCAAATCAACGCGCGGCGCGGCGCGACTCGACCCAAACCCGGGCGCCGCAGGGGAAAGCGCGGATGCCCGCACCGGTCTTGCCACCCGAAGTCCGCCGCTTACTGTGCCAGCGCAGCAAGTGACCGGGACGACCGGCCGAGGGAGACCGCATGGCGGACAGCACGCAGACAGCGCCGGGGCCGTACTTCGCCGGACACGGCACAAAGCCCTACCGGGCCTTTGTTCTCGCCGTGCTGCTGCTGGTCTACACCTTCAACTTCATCGACCGGGTCGCGATCGACATCCTCCAGGAGCAGATCAAGACCGAGTTCGGCCTGCTGGATTCCCAGCTGGGCCTGCTGAAGGGGCTGGCGTTCGCGCTGCTCTACACGCTGATCGGAATTCCGCTTGCACGGCTCGCCGAGCGCGCCAACCGGGTGACCATCCTGTCGGTGTGCGTGGGCCTGTGGAGCGCGTTCACCGCGCTCTGCGGCGTGGCCGCGAACTTCACCCAGCTCATCGCAGCGCGGGTCGGCGTCGGCATTGGCGAGGCAGGCTGCACGCCGCCGGCGCAATCGATCATCGCCGACTATTTCCCCACCGACCGACGCGCCACCGCGCTTTCGATCTACTCCATGGGCATCCATTTCGGCGCCATGATCGCGGCCATCGGCGGCGCGTGGATCGCGACGAATTTCGGCTGGCGCGTGACCTTCCTCGCGCTCGGCGTTCCGGGCCTCCTGCTGGCGATCATCGTCAAGCTTGTGGTGCGCGAACCTCCACGGGTCGCTTCGGCGGCGGTCGCAACGCCAAGCTTCTCGGCGACGCTCAAGATGCTCACGTCGAAGCCCGCCTTCTGGCACATGGCCCTCGGCGGCGCGATCACGTCGTTCGTCGGCTACGGCGTGGGCGGCTTCAACATCCCCTTCCTGATCCGCGTGCATGGACTGACGCTGCTGCAGGCGTCGCTCACCACCGGCGTGCTGCTGGGCACGTTCGCGGCGTTCGGCACGTTTCTGAGCGGCTTCCTCGCCGACCGCATGTCGAAACGCCATCCCAATGCACTCGGCTGGCTGCCGGCGCTCGGCCTTCTCGTCGCAATGCCGCTCTATCTCAGCGCCTACCTCATGCCGACGCTGCAGCTGATGCTTATCCCCGTCGTGATCGGCGTGGTCGGGCACTATTTCTATCTTGGTCCGATGTACACGGTCGCCTCGAGCGTGGTCGCGCCGAACATGCGCGCAACGACCATCGCCATCCTGCTCTTCGTCGTGAACCTGATCGGCTACGCGCTCGGGCCACCCTTCGTCGGCGCCGTCAGCGACATGATGGCCAACAATGTGCTGGCCGCGCAGAACCTTACCGTGGATATCTGCCGTCATCCCAGCGCCGATCAGGCGGTCGCGTGCGCCGCGGGTCAGGCGAAGGGCCTTCAGTACGCGATGATGATCGGCGTGTGTTTCTTCGTCTGGGCGGCGATCCACTTCCTCATGGTCGGCCGCACCCTGAAGCGCGATACGGTCAGCTGAGATCTACCGCGCCGGGACGCCGAGCGCCTGCACCGTCTCCATCGTGAGATAGCCGGCGGCGAGGTTGTTTGCGCGCTGGAAGCGTTCCATCGATGCAAGCGTCGCCGGGCCGAACACGCCGTCCGTCGCTGTGGCGTAACCGCGCGCGGTCAGCGCACGCTGCACCTGCGCGATCTTGGCGCGCGACGCGTTCGTGTCGCACAGCACTTCGCGCCACTCGGTGCGCAGCGGACTGACCACCCGGCGCAGCGTTTCCTTGCGGGTCACGGCGGGCACGAGCACCGGCTCCTCGCGCGCCGGCTCCAGCTCGCGGCGTTCCTTCACCGTCCGGTAGCGCGCGGGGATCTGGCGCTCCTCGACCCGCGCCGGCGCCACAAGCTCCTGCCGCGCGCCCGTGCGCGTGACCGCCGGGATCGTGCGCATGCGGATGGACTCCGCCGCGACCATCCGGCGGCGCTGGATCTGCGCGTACTCGGCAGGCGCCTCGATACGGCACAGAAGATCGCCCTGCGCGGACTGCGCGCGACCGAAGAGACCAGTTCCCGGCTTCCACGTGACGTAGGCGGGGCGCACCATCACGCGTTCGGTGTAGCTCTCCCATCGTGCGGGCACTGTGACGGGCTCCTGCCGCTCCGGCTCCACCATCACGGTCTCGCGCACGGTGCGGTACACGCCGGGAATGACCACCTGATCGGTGCGCGCCGGCTCGACGAGAACCTGCGTGTCCACCATCTCGTAACGGGCCGGGATGGTCCTTGAGCCCATGTATTCCGGCTGGACGATGGTCTCTTCCGTGTAGGTCTCGTAGACTGCCGGCATCGTCACGCGGGCGAAGCACTGGCCGGGGCGCGCGACAGGAAGCTCCTGCGTCGACGCCGCAAACGGCGCCGCAAGAACCACGCCCGCCAGCAAGAGAACCCGCACCATGACCCGCTCCAAGAATTCCGCCTGTTGACCTTCCCCCATTTTCCTCCGCCTAGCCAGAACGTCCCCCGTCGGGGGCTTTCGCTTCGCGGCTTTTCCCCAATCGTGCTACGGGCTGGCCCATGATTCCACGCTACGCCCGCCCCGAAATGACAGCTCTCTGGGCCCCTGAATCCCGCTTCGCCATCTGGCTCGACATCGAGGCCGCCGCCATGGACGCGATGGCCGAACTGGGGACGATCCCGAAGTCTGCCGCCGAGGCGTACCGCGCCAAAGGCGCCTTCGAGGTCGAGCGCATCGACGCCATCGAGCGCGAGGTGAAGCACGACGTCATCGCCTTCCTGACCAACGTCGCCGAGCACGTGGGCGAGGACGCACGCTTCGCCCATCAGGGCATGACCTCGTCGGACGTGCTCGACACGTGTCTCGCCGTACAGCTCGCCCGCGCCAGCGACCTGCTGCTCGCCGGCATCGACCGCGTGCTCGCGGCGCTGAAGAAGCGCGCGCTTGAGTTCAAGATGACGCCGCGCATCGGCCGCAGCCATGGCATCCACGCCGAGCCGACGACGTTCGGCCTGATGCTCGCCGGCGCCTACGCGGAGTTCACGCGCAACCGCGAACGCCTCGTCGCGGCGCGCAAGGAAATCGCCACCTGCGCCATCTCCGGTCCCGTCGGCACGTTCGCCACCGTCGATCCGCGCGTGGAAGCGCACGTGGCGAAGACGCTCGGCCTCGCCGTCGAACCGATCTCCACGCAGGTTATCCCGCGCGACCGCCATGCGGCGTACTTCGCTGCGCTCGGCGTGATCGCCTCGAGCATCGAGCGCATCAGCACCGAGATCCGCCATCTGCAGCGCACGGAAGTGCTGGAAGCCGAGGAGTTCTTCTCCGAGGGGCAGAAGGGGTCCTCGGCGATGCCGCACAAGCGCAACCCGGTGCTCACGGAAAACCTCTGCGGCCTCGCGCGTCTGGTGCGTTCTGCAGTGACGCCGGCCATGGAGAACGTGGCGCTGTGGCATGAGCGCGACATCTCGCATTCCAGCGTCGAACGCGGCATCGGCCCCGACGCCACGATCCATCTCGACTTCGCGCTGCACCGTCTCGCCGACCTGATCGAGAAGCTCGTCGTCTACCCTGAAAACATGGCGCGCAATCTCGCGCTGCTGGGCGGCCTGCACAATTCGCAGCGCGTGATGCTGGCGCTGACGCAGGCGGGTATGGCGCGCGAGGACGCCTACCGCATCGTCCAGCGCAACGCGATGGCCGTGTGGAAATCGCCGCCGCCGCGCGCAGCGGATTCGCTGATCTCGCGCCTCAAGGCCGATGCGGATGTGACATCGAAGCTCGACGCTGCGGCCATCGACGCCTGCTTCGACGACGCCCACCATTTCCGCAATGTCGACGCGATCTTCGCGCGGGTGTTCACGTGATCCGCAAGGCTGTCATGGCGGCGCTGCTGGCGCTTCTCTGCGCAGCCCCATCGACGGCCGCACAGACGCCGGCCGTCAGGCTCGTCTTCTTCACGGCGGACTGGTGTCCGAACTGCCAGGTGCTTGAGCCGGCGCTGGCCTCGGCGCTTTCCCGGGTGGAAGGCGTCGCACGGCTCGACATCGACGTGACCAACGCGCTTCGACGCGAGGAGAGCCGGGTCCAGGCGCGGGCCGCCAACGTCACACGCCTCTACGACGCCTACGCGGGCCGGACCGGATTTGCGGTGATCGCCAGGGCGGACACCGGCGAGACGATCGGGTGCGTCACGTCGGTCTACAGCGCGGCTGAGATAGAGGCCGCCCTTCGCAGCGCCGTGCGGAGCGTCCGGTCCCCGGCCGTCAGCACGCGGCGCATCGCGGGCGCGTGCCCAGGCGCCTGACGCGTCACGAGCCGCTGTCGGTTCGCCTAGCTTCCCGCCTTCACCTGCTTGCGCGCCTCGTCGAGGAGTTCCGCCATCTTGCCGCGAATCTGGTGGTCGGACTGGGCGACCTTCCGCAAGTCGAGGTCCGCACGGACCTTCCGGAAGAGGTCTTCCTCGCCTGCTTCCTCAAGATCGGCAAGCAGCACTGTCTTGGCGTAGGCGTCCGCCTCGTCGCCCGAGAGCCCCATCAGTTCCGCCGCCCAGAGGCCGGTAAGCCTCGCGCGTCGGGCCTGCGCCTTGAACTCCAGCTCCTGGCTGAGCTCGTAGCCCTTTTCCTGGGCGCGCTTGCGGTCGTCGAATTCGCTCATCTGGGGTCCTCGGCCGGCAGCCGTGGCTGCGGGTCAGTCCGACATAGAGACGCCGCCGCCCCGGATCAATCGCGTCCATCGGCCCCGAGGGAGGAAAGTCGTTGAACAGTGCGCTCCGCAGCGCGACATTGTGAGAACGGAGCGATTCCTTTACGGTTCATACCGTCCGGGGCGTCGCCACCGCCCGAGTCCGCCTCCCTCAGGCCATAGCGGCCGGCCCGCGTTTCACCCTCGCGTTTTACCCATGTCCGTCCACCGTGGCCGGCATGACGGAGCCCCAATGATGTCCCGCCGCAAGAAGATCTACGAAGGCAAGGCCAAGATCCTGTTCGAGGGCCCCGAGCCTGGCACGATCATCCAGTATTTCAAGGACGACACCACAGCCTTCGACGCCCAGAAGAAGGCGATTCTCGAAGGCAAGGGCGTCGTGAACAACCAGATCTCCGCATTCATCATGCAGAGCCTGAACGCCATCGGCGTGCCGACGCACTTCATCCGCACGATGAACATGCGCGAGCAGCTCGTGCGCGAGGTCGAGATCATCCCGCTCGAAGTGGTCTGCCGCAACGTGGCCGCCGGCTCCATCTCCACACGTCTGGGCATGGAGGAAGGCACGCCGCTGCCGCGCTCGATCATTGAGTTCTACTACAAGAACGATGCGCTGCATGATCCGATGGTCGCCGAGGAGCACATCACCGCGTTCAACTGGGCCTCGACCCAGGAGATCGACGACATCATGGCGCTGACGCTACGGGTGAACGACTACCTGTTCGGCATGTTCGCCGCCGTCGGCATCAAGCTCGTGGACTTCAAGCTTGAGTTCGGCCGCCTCTATGAAGGCGACATGGTGCGCACGGTCATCGCCGATGAAATCAGCCCGGACTCTTGTCGTCTCTGGGATACCCAGACCAACGAGAAGATGGACAAGGACCGCTTCCGCCGCGACCTCGGCAACGTCACCGAAGCTTATGTGGAAGTGGCGCGTCGCCTTGGCATCCTGAAGACAGCAGCGGCCGGCGGCGGCGGCGGCGGCGAAGCGGTGCATTGAGTACGGAACTGGGTTCGGACATGGCGTTGAAGGCGATCGTTCACGTGGGCCTGAAGCCCGGGGTTCTCGACGTGCAGGGCAAGGCCGTGGCGAACGCGCTGCAGGGTCTTGGCTTCGTTGACGTTGAGGACGCGCGCGTCGGCAAGGTCATCGAGATCGACATGGCCGGTCAGGACCGCGCCGCCGCCTACGACAAGGTCAGGGAGATGTGCGAGAGCCTGCTCGCCAACACCGTGATCGAAAGCTACCGGATCGAGATCGCCCAATAGCACGCGAAGGCGCGGTGCTCAGTCGCCGCCATCGCCGCCGCCATCGCCATCGTCGCTGTCATCGTCACGGCGGCCTTCGCCACGCCGTCCGTGAGGCAGGCCCCCGAGCATCGGGCCGCCGTCAGCGCCGGGCGCGGGACGCTTGGCCGTGCGCCGCAGGGCGCCGACAATCGAGAACAGCCCCGCAACGACGATCACCGCCGTCAGGATCATCATCGCGACATCCGGCGACACGGCGGACCCTACCTGTCGGCGCGGTAGAGCAGCACCGCCAGGCCGACGCCGGCCGCCACGCACGCAACCGCCAGTATGATCAGGGTGACCGACATGAAACTCTCCTGCGCACGCGCCTTACACGCCCACGCTCTTTACGGGTACAGGCGCTTCCCGTCGCGGGCGACGCGCGCTACTCACTCCCCATGCGTTCCGCCGTCATCGTCTTCCCCGGCTCCAATTGCGACCGCGATTGCGCCACCTCGCTCGAACGGGTCACCGGGCAGGCCCCGACCATGGTCTGGCACGCCGAGACGGAACTCCCCGACCGGCTCGACCTCGTGGTCCTGCCCGGCGGCTTCGCCTACGGCGACTATCTGCGGTCAGGCGCCATGGCGGCGCGCAGTCCCGTCATGGCGGCCGTGAAGCAGCACGCCGAAGACGGGCGCCTCGTCACCGGCATCTGCAACGGCTTCCAGATACTCACGGAGTGCGGCCTTCTGCCGGGCGCGTTGATGCGCAACGTGACCATGCGCTACATCTGCAAGGACACCCCGCTCGCCATCGAGAACGCCGACACCGCCTTCACACGTGCGTATGGCGACATCGAGGAGACGGTGATGCCGGTGGGCAACGGCGACGGGCGGTATTTCGCCGACGACGACACGCTGGCGGCGCTTGAGGATTCAGGCCGCGTGGTCTTCCGCTATCTCGACAACCCGAACGGCTCCTCCAACGACATCGCCGGGATCATGAACGCGCGCGGCAACGTGCTCGGCATCATGCCGCATCCCGATCGCTGCGCGGATCCCGCCATCGGGCGCACCGGCGGCTGGGCGTTTTTCCGCAGCCTTGCGGAAGCGACCGCCTGATCCCTCCGGGTCAGATGACGGGTGACTTGACGGGCGCGGCGCGCGCGCCTTTGTTCCCGCCTCCCGGATTCACAGTGTACGAAGGACGTTCCCATGGGTTTCGACGATGAGGTCGACGCCGCACGGCGCAGGCTTGAAGCCGCACTCGCGGTCAAGGATGAACCATTCGACGATCTCGCAGCGCTGCAGGCCCTGCTTCCACGCATCCAGGCGAAGATCCAGAGCCGCCGCCTGACATTCCAGCTCGGCGGCGACGACGATGAAACATCCATCGAGATCGTGCATGTGGAACGTGACGAAGCGCTCGGCTTCATCTTTGCCGATGACGGGGAATACGTCTTCGAATCCAACCACGAGGAGTTCTTCGACGACTTCGTGGACGAGGACGCCGACAGCTTCACGCTGCGCCTCTACGAGACGCTGCGTTCGGACCTGCCGAAGTACGAGGTCGAGACGAAGGGCTGAGCCCCGGCGCGCCCGGCTCCGGAACGTGGCGTCAGGCGTGCGCGCGCTTGCCGTGACCGGATTTCGGGGCCGCCTTGGAAGCCGCCTTCGCCGGCGGCTTCTTCTTGGCTGCCGACTTGGCCGTCGCGACGGGCTTGGAGGGCGCGGGCTTGGCTGCTTTCGCCGCGCTCCTGGCCGGCGCGGGCTTGGAGGGCGCGGGCTTGGAGGGCGCGACTGGCTTCGCAGCGGTTTTTCCGGTGGCGGGCGCGACCTTTTTCGGCTCGGGCTTGGCCGGCGCCTTTGCAGCAACCGGCATGGGCGCTACAGGCGCGGGCGAAAGCGCGGGCCGGGGTTTGCTGGCCACAGACTTGGCGACCGGCGCCTTCGCGACGGCGACCTTGCCGTTCACGGCCTTGGCGATCGGCACGGCCTTGGCGACAGGCGCGGCCTTGGCGACAGGCGCGGGCTTGGCGACAGGCTTCGGTCCGGGAGCCGGCTTGGCGGCGGCCTTCGCAAGAACAGGTTTCGCGGGCGCTTGCGCCTTCGCGGCCGGCGCGGCTTTGGCGGTCGGCGCCTTTTCCGGGACGGGTTTGGGCGCAGCCACGGCCGATGGAGCCTTCTTCGCCGCTTTCGCCGCAACGGCCTTCGCTTCCGCCGCTCGCGTCGCTTCAGCCTTCGCCGCCGCCTTCGCCTCGACCGCCTTCGCCGCCTCAGCCTTCGCGGCGGCCTTGGCTGCAGCGACCTTCGCCGCTTCGGCGGCCTTGGCCTCGGCCTTCTCGGCAGCCGCCTTGGCGGCCGCCTCCGCCTTGGCCTCAGCCTTGGCGGCGGCGATCTTTTTGGCCTTGGCGATGGTTTCGGTCTTGCGGCGGTCCGCCGGAGGCGCCGGCGGCGGCTTGGCGGCTTCGCGTGCGGCGATCTCTGCGACGAGCGCCGGCAGCAGGTCCCGCGCCTGGTTCTTCTGCAGATCGTTGCCTGTCACCAGCAAACGTTCGGCATTGATCCGCAGCAATTCGAGCCGGTCGTCCGCCATTTCGGGGAGTTTGCTGATGAGGGTCATCTGTCCTGCTTAGCGCCGCTTGAACGGCCGACGCACGCCGCCGCCGCCGGGCGCGCTTTCGGTCTTGTGACGGAAGACGACCCGGCCTTTGGTCGGGTCGTACGGCGACATTTCCACGGTCACGCGGTCACCGGCGAGCGTGCGGATCTTGTTCCGCTTCATCCGCCCGCCGGTGTACGCGAGAACTTCATGGCCTCCTTCGAGGGTGACGCGGAAGCGGCCTTCCGGCAGCACTTCCGTGACCACGCCCTCGAACTCGATCAGTTCTTCCTTTGCCATCCTCAGACCGGCTTCAGGTTGACGGCGGCGGGTTTGCCCTTGCGCGGATCGGTCTGGACTTCAAAGCTGACCGCCTGGCCTTCGCGCAGGCTGGTGAGGCCCGACCGCTCGACCGCGCTGATGTGCACGAACACGTCAGCGCCGCCGCCGTCCGGCGCGATGAAACCAAAGCCCTTGTCCGGGTTGAACCACTTCACGACGCCTGTGGACATCGCTCGCTCCTTCAGAAATGCTTGACGCGGCGACCAGGCCAATAACGATCCGGGCCGTCCCCGACCCGGCCGGCGCGACCGGGCCCCATGCCCGGCAGCCCCGCGTCCGAATGGACTTTGGCAGGTGTCGAAAAGGCCTGCGCCGAAGGCGCGAACGAGTGTCGAGTCAACCAAGTACCGTCTGCTAAATGGCCCCCGGAGGGCCCAAAAGTCAAGATTTCCACGGCGTTCGCCATAATCCAAGGCGCTTCTCCCGGGGGGATCTATGCTTCTTTTCCTACACCTCACACGCGCTTTCGGCATTTCGTGACAAGCGCGCCGACCCCGCTTAAGCCCTGCCGCCATGACCCACCCGCACCTCGCAGAAGCGACCGAAGCGCAGGCCCTCCAGTTCGGCCTCTCCAAGGATGAGTACGCGTCGGTACTCCTGAAGCTCGACCGCACGCCGAACGTCACGGAACTCGGCATCTTCTCGGTGATGTGGTCGGAGCACTGCTCCTACAAGTCGAGCCGGGCGCACCTCGCCAAGCTGTCCACCAACGCTCCGCACGTGATCCATGGGCCCGGTGAGAACGCCGGCGTCATCGATATCGGCGAGGGGCTCGCCTGCATCTTCAAGATGGAGAGCCACAACCATCCCTCCTACATCGAGCCCTACCAGGGCGCGGCCACCGGGGTCGGCGGCATCATGCGGGACGTGTTCACGATGGGCGCCCGGCCCGTGGCGTTGATGAATGCGCTACGCTTCGGCGATCCCTCGCACCCGAAAACGCGTCGCCTCGTCGACGGCGTGGTCCGCGGCATCGGCGGTTACGGCAACTGCGTCGGCGTGCCGACGCTAGGCGGGGAGACCAACTTCCACGCGGGTTACAACGGCAACATCCTCGTCAACGCCATGTGCGTGGGCGTGGCCCGCAAGGACCGCATCTTCACCTCCGCCGCCGGCGGCCCAGGGAGCCCTGTCGTCTATGTCGGCGCCAAGACCGGCCGCGACGGCATCCACGGGGCGACGATGGCCTCAACGGAGTTCGGCGACGACACCGAGGAGAGCCGCCCCACCGTGCAGGTCGGCGACCCCTTCCTCGAAAAGCTCCTCATCGAGGCCTGCCTCGAACTCATGGAGTCCGACGCGATCATCGGGATCCAGGACATGGGCGCGGCGGGCCTCACGTCTTCGTCGGTCGAGATGGCGTCGAAAGGCGGCTCCGGCATCGAACTCGACATCGACGCCATCCCCGCCCGCGAGACCGGCATGAGCCCCTACGAGTTCATGCTGTCGGAAAGTCAGGAGCGGATGCTCATGACGCTGAAGCCGGGACGTGAGCCGGAAGCGAGAGCGATCTTCGAGAAGTGGGGCCTCGACGCCGCCGTGATCGGCAAGACGACGGACTCCGGCCGCCTCGTGCTGAAGTGGAAGGGCGAGGTCGCGTGCGATCTGCCGCTCGGGCCGCTCGCGGATGAAGCGCCGAAATACGAGCGCCCCTTCGTCATGCCCGCCCGCGTCGCGGGAAAGACCGCGCAGCCGCAGGTTCCACCCGTCGCATTTCCCGATGCGCTCATGAAGATGATGTCGGCGCCGGACATGGCGTCCAAGCGCTGGCTCTGGGAGCAGTATGATCGCGACGTGATGGCCGATACCGTGGCCGCTTCCGGCGCCGCCGACGCCGCCATCGTGCGCCTGCACGGCTCGAACCGTGCGCTGGCCATCTCCTGCGATGTGACGCCCCGCTATGTGCAGGCCGATCCCTACGAGGGCGGCAAGCAGGCGATCGCGGAATGCTGGCGCAACCTCTCCGCCGTTGGCGCGACGCCGCTCGCGGTGACGGACAATCTCAATTTCGGCAATCCGCAGAAGCCCGAGGTCATGGGCCAGATCGTCGCCGCCATCGAAGGCATGGCGGAAGCCTGCCGCGTGCTCGAATTTCCCGTCGTGAGCGGCAATGTCTCTCTGTACAACGAGACCAACGGCGCAGCGATCCCGCCCACGCCGGCCATCGGCGGCGTCGGCCTGATGGAAGACATGAGCGCGCGCGCGGGTTTCATGGGCATGCGCGAGGGCGACGTGCTGGTGTTGGTCGGCGCCACGAAGGGCGAACTCGGCGCGTCGATGTATCTGCGCGAAGTGCATGGCCGCGAGGACGGCGCGCCGCCCGTGGTCGATCTCGCACTTGAAAAGAAGAACGGCGATCTCGTGCGCGGCCTCATCCGTGACGGCTTCGCGCGCGTGGTGCACGATCTCTCCGATGGCGGCCTCGCAGCGGCGGCGGCGGACCTCGCGCTCGCCAACGACATCGGCATCTATCTCGAACCGCGTCGCGGCATCGCCGCCGACGCCTGGCTCTGGGGCGAAGACCAGGCGCGCTACCTCATCGCCGTACCGGCGGCGGAGGCCGAGTTCATCTACACCACCGCCGACGAGGCGGGCGTGACGGCGGAGCCTGTCGGCGTCGTCGGCGGCTGCGAGATCGCCTACGGCGAAGAGGCCGTCGATCTCGACGACCTGCGCGCGGCCTGGGAAGGCTGGATGCCGGGATACATGGCGAAGGCGGGGTGATCCGCGCGACGCTCTCCGCAGCAAGCGGATCTGATCGCGCTCACTTCAACGATGGGCCGGGTGGACCGCGGCGCAACGGCGAGAACTCCACCGAAGGGGTGCGGCGCAGCGGCTGCGGGAAGTAGTTCATCAGCGCCATCACATCGACAGGCATGTCCGTGGTGATCGGCAGGCCGAGCGCCTTCGCCTCGCCGGCGCCCAGCCCATAATCGTGCGTCCAGCGCCCTTCCGTCAGAATCCCCGCGATCTCGGCCGCCTTCTCCGGCGCCAGCCCTTCCGAGAGCAGCGTCGTCACTTCCTGCGAGATCTGCGCTATGGCGAGCGCGCCGATATCGGCGAGCAGGAGCGTTTGGTCCTCGACGTCGGCGATGGGCTTCTGCGCGACGAGGCGCAGGAGCGACGACGCCGGCATGCCCTCGATCTGCGGGTCGACTGCGCCGATCATGGCGTTCTGCGACATGACGATCTCGTCGGCCGCGAGCGCGATGAGCGCGCCGCCCGACATCGCGTAGTGCGGAATGAAGACCGTGACCTTGCCGCGATGACGCTTCAGCGCACGGGCGATCTGCACCGCCGCGAGCATGAGTCCGCCCGGGGTGTGCAGCACAAAGTCGATCGGCGTGTCCGGGTTGGTGAGTTCGATGGCGCGCGCGACGGCTTCGGCGTCATGCAGGTCGATATAGCGAAGAACCGGAATGCCGAGAAAACTCACCGTCTCCTGACGATGGACCAGCAGGATCAGCCGCGTGCCGCGCGCACGTTCGATCCGCGCGATGGCGCCCTGCCGGCGCGCATCCATGATCTGGCGCGCGAGCACCGGCTGGACCGCCATGAGAATGAGCGCGACCCAGAGAAAATCACCCGCCGCCACCGCCTACTCCGGCCCGGCGCGCACGAACGCCAGTTCCTCGTCGCCGAGATCGTCGAGCGTTTCGATGACCGCACGGCGTGCGGCGTCCTGCACGGCGGCCATTGTTTTCGCGGTGCAACCTACGAGGCGATCGCCGTCGCGGTTGAAGACAATGTCGGGCGGCTCGCCGTCGCGCAGCAGGTCGAAGCAGGAGATTGCATCGAACGCGACCCGCCGGACCGGCGACTGGAGATCCCCGCGCGGCACAATGAGCGCGTAAGCGGGCGCGGGATCCTTCACGCTCGTCGCCTCCGCGACGTAGAGCGGCGCGAGACGTCCCTCCGCCGTGCGCACGGCGGGGATCACCACAAGACGCATCGGCGGATCGTCCTCGCCGACCGCCTCGATCCGCCAGGCGCCGTCGGACTCGCGCGCGACGCGCACCCAGTCGATGCAACTCTCCTCATCCGGCGCCTTCGCCGCGGGATCGTCCGTGCAATCATCCTCCCGGTGCGCCCAGAGCCCTTCGGCGAGTGCAAAAGCCGCGTCCTGGTCTCCGGGCGCCAGCAACGGGCGTTCCGCCGTCAACATCGCGCAGCCGGCGAGCGCCATCGCCCCGATCGCTGCAAGCATCCGTCTCATCATCGCCTCCGGGCGCCATTGCACAGCAAGACTGGTGCGCGAGCAGCAGAATCCACCTTGATCCGCATCAGACGATGGTGGAATTCGCTCAGCACCGCCGATCGACCGTCCTCCGAGGAACATCACATGCCGATGCCCGCCGCCGAAATCGAAACCCTCCTGCGCGAGGCCTTCCCCGACGCAGACATCGAGATCGTCGATCTTGCGGGAGATGGCGACCATTACAAGGCGGTGATCGCGAGCGCCGCGTTCGCAGGCAAAACGCGGGTGGCGCAGCATCAGGCGGTGTACGCGGCGCTCAAGGGCGCGATGGGCGGCGAACTGCACGCGCTGGCGCTTGAGACGAAGGCGAAGTGAACACGCTCTCGCGGCTTGGTCTGGGCATCAGCGGGCCGCATGCGACGGGCCTGGTGAGCACAGGCGACACGACGAGGCTCCTACGCACGGCGATCGACCTCGGCGTCACGACCTTCGACACCGGCCCCATGTACGGCGACGGCGAGGCGGAGCGCCGGCTGGGGCTCGCGCTGAAGGGCGTCGCGCGCGACAGCGTGTTCGTGATCACCAAGGCGCGGACGTGGACGCGCGACGGCGATGCGCCGACGCCGGGCGCATCGCTCCGCGCAAGCCTCGCGCGGCTCGGACTCGACCACGTGGACGCACTGCTGCTGCACGGGCCGACTCCGGAAGACGTCGCGAACACGATTGTCGGCGGCGATCTCGATGCGCTGCGGGACCAGGGACTGGCGCGGCGCTTTGGCGTGTGCGGGCGCGGACGCGAGCGCGAGGCCATGCTCGCCACCCGCGACACGCATCCGCTGTTCGACATCCTCATGACGCCGGTGACCGACGACGACGCGCTGGTGCAGTCGGCAGCCGATGCTGGCGTCGACGTGATCGCCATAGAAACGATGCGAGCGCGGCGCCGTTTCCGGGCGCCGCGCTCGCTCGCGGACCTCTGGTATCTCGCCCGCGACGGACGCGACGCGCTTGCGAACGCCGCGCCGCCATCCGGGACAGGCATCGCGGGAGCGCTCGCCCTGCCTGGGGTGAAGTGCGCCGTCGTCACGACGACGCGCCCCGCCCACCTTCACGATAACGCCCGCAGCGCCGGACTTACAATTACTCGACCGAGAGACTGAACGCGCCGATCTTGGCGCCATTCAGCGAACTGGCGCGGATGATCACCGATCCGGAACGCTCGAACGTGAAGTCGATCTTGGCGTTGGTGCCGCCGCCGCTGTCGTCGTCGGTGGCGACCGAGGCGAAGCCGCCGGGGCTGAGAACGCCCACGTCGAGCACCGCATCAAACGCCTCGGAGCGCAGGATGATCGTCACCTTCTCGCCGGCGCGCCCGCGGATCGTGTAGTAGTCATAGGCGCGGAACTCACCGAACTGCGCGGAGCGGTCGGTGAGTTCGCCTTGAACGACCTGTCCCTTGCGCATGGCCTTCGGGCGCGGCGCGGCGGCGGGTTCAGGCAGTGCTTCCGCCTTCAGGCTGTAGGCGCCGCGGGCGTCCTTGTCGAAGCCGACGACGCGCACGGTGTAGGTTCCGTCTTCCGGCAGGATGGTCAGCAGACGCGCGTTCTTGTCGCCGCCGCTGTCGTCGTCGGTGGCGATGGACTCGAACGCGCCATCCTTCATGCGGCCGAGTTCGATCATCGAGTCGAACGCGCTCGACGCAGTGGACAGCGCGAGGCGGTCGCCCTTCTTTCCGGTGAAGGTGTAGACGTCATAGAGCTTGTCGCCTTCCTCAAGGCGGCTGCCGCCATCCACAAGCGTCCCTTCGACCGTCGCGCCGACCGTGAGCGGCCTGGCGACTGCGGGCGGGGGCGCCGCGTACGTGCCGACGCGCAGCGAGTACGGGCCCGCCATGCCTTCGTTCAGCGCGTTCGCGCGGACGGTGTAGATGCCGGCTTCGCTCGCGGTGAAGCGGACGCGCGCGTCCTGGCCGCCGGCGCTGTCGTCATCGGTCGATGAGGCGGTGAACGCCGAGCCCGTGCCCTTGCCGAAGTGCAGGAAGGAATCGAACGCAGACGACGACATCACGATTTCAACGCTCTGGCCTGCCGCGAGGCTCAGCGAGAACTCGTCGTAGCTGCTGCGGTCTTCCATCTTCGGGTCTTCGGCGGTGAGCGCCCCGGAGACGGTCTGGCCGACGGTCACGGTCCGTTGCGCCTGGGCGCTGGCCGGTGCGGCGGCCACAAGCGACAACGCGCTCGCAGCGGCGAGAAGACCGAACACTTTTCTCATTGAAACTACCCCTCTTTCAGACGCCGGAACGCCGATGCGGCGTTTTAGGCCTCTGCGCCGGACCTTAATCTTACAAGTGAGACAGGTTGAAGGCGGAACCACGGCGCTTGATGGTCGCACCTCGCCGCCCTAGCTGTAGGTGACACGTTCCGGAGCCCGCATATGACCGACGCCCCCGCCCTCGACCGCATCAAGGACCTCGTGGAGGGCAATGACGTGGTGCTGTTCATGAAGGGGAACCCCGCGCGCCCGCAGTGTGGCTTCTCCTCGGTGGTGGTCCAGATCCTCGACCATCTCGGCGTGGACTACCAGGACGTGAACGTGCTGGCCGATCCCGGCATCCGCGAGGGCGTGAAGGCCTTCTCGAACTGGCCGACCATCCCGCAGCTCTACGTGAAGGGCGAATTCGTCGGCGGCTGCGACATCATCCGCGAGATGTTCGAGACCGGCGAACTGAAGCCCTACCTCGCCGAGAAGGGCGTGCTCGCCGACGCCTGAATTAGGCGCTAGCGTTCCCCCAAGCAGGAGGAACGCCGCATGGCCGCCATCAGTCACGCCGACTACATCAAGCATGACGCCCTCGGGCTCGCCGAGCTCGTGCGCAAGAAGGCCGTGACGCCGGGCGAACTGCTCGACGCCGCCATCGCGCGCCTCGATGCGGTCAATCCGAAGATCAACGCACAGGCGCACCGCTTCGTCGACATCGCGAAGGCGCAGCTGAAAGCCGGCGTCGGCGAAGGCCCCTTCGCGGGTGTTCCCTTCATGACCAAGGATCTCGCCGTCATGGTCGCCGGCGCCCCGCTCACCAGCGGCAGCCGCGCGTGGGAGGGCTTCGTTCCCAAGATCGACAGCGTACTCACCGAGCGCTGCCGCGCGGCAGGCCTCGTCATCTTCGGCTCCACCACATCGCCCGAACTCGGCCTCACCGCCACGACCGAAAACAAGATCCAGGGCGACACGCACAATCCGTGGAAGCACGGCCACATCGCAGGCGGTTCGTCCGGCGGCGCGGCGGCGGCGGTGTCGGCGGGCGTCATCCCGATGGCGCAGGCCAGCGACGGCGGCGGATCGATCCGCACGCCCGCCTCGTGCTGCGGCCTCTTCGGCCTGAAACCCTCGCGCGGGCGCGTGCCGCTCGGGCCGCTGCGCACCGAAGGCTGGAACGGCATGAGCGTGGTCGGCGCGGTCTCGCGCAGCGTGCGCGACAGCGCGGCCTTCCTCGACGCCGTCGGCGGCATCGAAACCGGCGCGCGCTATGACGCGACGCCCGCGCCGGGCGGCGGCTTCCTCGCGGCGCTGTCGTCGGCGCCTGTGGGCTTGCGCATCGCGCTGTGGGCGAAGACGTATGACGGCGCCGACATCGATCCCGAATGCGCGGCCGCCGCAGCCGACGCCGCGAAACTCTGCGAGAGCCTCGGCCACAGGGTCGAGGAAATCCAGCCGCCCGTGGACGGCGCCGGCCTCGCGCAGGCCTTCATGCCGATCCTGATGACGAGCGTGTTCCGCGATCTGGAAGACCGCGGCGCCGCGCGCGGCAGTCCCGTGCGCGACGACGAGATCGAACCGCTCACCGCCTTCTATCGCGCGCGCGCCGCAGAGGTGACGGGCGTGCAGCTGCAGGCGGCCATCGCCACACAGCAACGCGCGGCGATCAAACTCTCACAGTTCATGCAGACATACGATCTGGTGCTAACGCCCACGCAAGGCACGCCGCCACCGAAGCACGGCGTGCTCTCACTCTCCCAACCGGACTTTGCCCAGTACGGCCGCGACATCGGCGCGTTCGGCCCCTACACCGCGCTCGCCAACCACACCGGCCAACCGGCGATGAGCGTGCCGCTCACCATGAGCAGAGGCGGCCTGCCCATCGGCGTCATGTTCCTCGGACGTTATGGCGCGGAGGCGACGTTGTTGAGTCTGGCTGCACAGCTGGAGGCGGCGCGGCCGTGGAAGGACAGGCTGCCGGTGATGTGAGGGACGGGTTTGAGTCCGGAGCGAGACGATCCGGGATTGTGGCTCGACAGGCGATTGTTGGCCCATGCGCGACGGTCAGTTCGGGCTTGCGCAGGTTGGATGCTCAATGGCAATTCGCGTGGACCGCGACGTTCGCCAGATCGACGCTATGCCCGCAACGCTTTCTCGCTCTCATCTGCCCACTCAAGCCATGCGCGTTCGCGCGCCATACCGAGCCGTAGTGTCATGAAGATCAGCTGTTTCCATCGCGGCATCTTCCTCATTGGCTCTGCATAGTGCTGCGCCTCAATGGCCTCGTAGGCCGCAAGCATCGCTTCGTGCCCCGCTCTTGCGTTCGCAAGCTGCTTCCGTAACTCGTCAATGCCGACAAGCTCGGCCGCAAAAAACTTGATCATCAAGGGGTCAGCGCCCCGCGGTGGGTCCGTTGGCTCTAGAAACCAAGCTTCGAACGCTTTGCGCCCCTTCGCCGTGATTGCGTAGACCTTCTTATCCGGCTTTCCGTTCTGTTCGACCTCCCTGAAGCGCAAGAGCCCTGTCTCGGCCAGATCTCCGAGCTCGCGATAGACCTGCTGATGCGTGGCGCGCCAGAAGAAACCGGCGACCTCATCGAGTTCTTTGGTGATCTCGTAGCCGGTCGACTGGCGCGTCGCGACCAGGGCCAAGATCAAGTGCTTCAAAGACATACCAATACCGCTTCCATATGCATACAGTTGCATATCTATATGAACTAGGTTAGGGTATATGCTACCGATTGCATAGGTTGGCGAAAAATGCTGCAACGCTTGGCGACGAACTCTGCCGCTTCACGCTGGCTTTTCTTCATCGCCGGCGCAGCGGCGTTGTGTTTCTCGAACGGCATCCATGCCAACGTCTTCGCCGCGTGGCTGGCGCCGGTGTTGTTGTTGCGATTTTTCATGACATCCGGCGCGCTGGTCGGCTTCGCCCTGACGTCCGTTGCGAGCGCATCTGCCGCGTTCTTCATGTTCCGCGGCGCAATCCCAATGCCGGATGCAGAGTACGCAATTGCGAGCGCAATCTCGGGGGTCATCGGTGCGCTTCCGTACGTCATTCATCGATTGATCGCGCCGAAGCTGGTCGGCCTTCCTGCTTCTCTCGTCTTCCCGACCGCAGGTGTAACTTTGGCGTACGGACTCTCCCTAGCCAGCCCTTTCGGCACGTGGGGAAATGACGCCTATGTCCAACTCCCGTTCCTGCCTCTGGTGCAACTCGCATCGTTGACTGGCGTCTGGGGCATAGCATTCGTGGTGATGTGGTTCGCGAGCGCCGTGCAACCACTGTTCGACACACGTGCGCCTCGTGTGATTATGCCAATCGCTGGCTTTAGCGTCTGCGTGGTCGCCATTCTGGGGTACGGCGGCTGGTGGATTTACACATCGCCACGCGACGAGACCGTTCGCGTCGCAGCACTCAGCAATCCCGCAGAGTTAAGTGACCGTTTCTTTGAAGGCTGCGGTGCGCGCGACGATTACGCCTGCCGCGTTGCCAACAGCGCCGCTCGCCTCGACTCTCTCTTTGCTTTGTCTCAGACGGCGGCCCGCGAGGGAGCTGCGCTAATCGTTTGGTATGAAGGCGCTGCTCAATTCGACGCTCAGTCTGAGCAGGTCTTCATCGATCGCGCTCGGAGCTTCGCCCAGAGCCAAGGGGTTGTTCTGATAACCGGTGTCGTCAGCATTCCCAATGATTCCGATGCGCTCATGCACAACAAGGCCCTCGTCTTCACGCCAGATGGTAACGTGGCGCTCGAGTATCTCAAATCCGTTCCGGTTCCTGGCGAGCCGATCATTGCCGGAGAGGGGCGCGTCACGACGTTGGCGACCCCATTTGGCCGCATCGCCGTCGTCATCTGTTTTGACGCTGACTTCCCGGCGCTCGCCCGCCAGGCCGCGCTGCAGCGCGCCGACTTGCTGGTCATTCCCTCCAACGATTGGCGGGCGATCACCCCGCTTCACGGCGAGATGAGTGTAATGCGTGGCATCGAAGGCGGCTTTGGCGTACTGCGCGCGGCGAGCAACGGCCTCTCCGTCGCCGCTAATGCCAATGGCGTACGCCTTGCTTCCAACGATTCCTTCGCGTCCCCCGGCGCGATCATGTACGCCGAGATGCCGATGGCGCATCGTCGCACGCTCTATGGACAAGCCGGTGATTACTTTGCTCACGCCTGTATCGCGATATTCCTTCTTCTCGTGATCGCAGGGGTTTGCTCAGCATTGGTGCGGCGTTGACTTTTGGCGTGGCGTCCACCTTCGGGTGGGGGTGCCGCGTCGCGGATGACGGGATTGTATCGCTCCTGCCTTCTACAACCAAATGGTGACCTGGGGGGGGCGATCATCCGGCAAAGGTCGCACGCTTGACCTGATTAAAGCGCCCCGGGAATTTCGGCGGCATCCAAGTTTGGTTGGTGTCGAAAGTTACGAGCGTCGCACTTCGGCGAATTCCTGCCACAGCAACCTTCGAGCGCCGGCGACCGGAACCGGCCCTAACTCCCTGCCGTGGCATCAGGAAATCAAAAAACGCGCCCAATTAGAGGGAACGCCACCCCCTCGTTCCACACCCCACCGCCCCTCCCGCCCATGCGCGCCAACACAGGCGCATGAATCTATCCGACCGGGATGCGCGGCCGCGTATCCTCCCGGTCATGAGACACCCAAACGCGCTGCGGCCCGTCCGCAGCAGACCCGACATCGAGAGAGTGAACGCCATCGCCCAGTGCTTGCGACTGTGGGCGGCGGAGGTTGTCGCCTGGCTCGCGGGTCTGATCGGCGTGCGGTTCCGGCCCGACATCCGCGAGGAAGTCCACGCCGCGAAGCTCTGCGTGTTTCTCAACGCCGTGGCGCGGTGTCCGCAGCGCGGGCGCGCGATCAGGGCAGGTCGCGCAAGAGCGGCGCCGGTGGGCGTCCGCTTCCAGCATCAGCGCGGTGCGCTGCGCAGTTACACGCGTGGTGTGAAGGTGCGCGGGATCAGACAGCTTCGCGCGCTACTCGACGACATGGAGCCCGCGATCGCTGCGATGGTGAAACGTCTCGCACGCTATTCAGTGGTGGTGCGGCCCGTGGCGTTCGCGCCGCCCGCGCACGCGCTCATGCAGATCGCGCCGCAGCCTGAACCCGCACTCGCGGACACGTCATGATGTCGGAGAGTAGGACCGCCGGCGCCCCGCCGGCATTCGGTATCGAAACAGCGCTGGATTCTGCGGAGTCTGGCGGCGCCCACCCATGCCGGCGAGGGCGCCGGCGGTCCTACTCGCCACGCGGGCGGGAGGCGCGCGGTCCAACTCGCAGAATCCGGCGCCTATTCCGGCCGCGTCACCAGGATGCGGCGGCGCTCGAGGCGGCGCGTGGCGAGCAGCTTCATCCGCGTGCGCCAGGCTTCCGCTTCCCACGCGAGTTCACGCCCCGCCCCCGGCTGCAACGGCGCCCCGCTCGCGAGCGCATCGGCCAGACGCTTGAAACCTTCGCGGGCTGCGGCGAGGTGCTCTTCGGTGACATCGTCGTTCGCCGCGACCGTGAGACCCGCTTCGGAGAAGTAGCCCGCGATGTCGCCGGCGGCGCGCAGGTGCGGTTCGAGGAAGGAGGTCGCGAAGGCAGAGGAGAGATCGCCGCCCGGCAGCGCCGCGTAGCAGTCGATCACCGCCGACGCCTTCGGCTTCAGGGCCTTGGCGATCTGCTGGGCGAGACGCGGGCCGTTGTCGGCGTAGGTGAACTCGTCGCAGGAGATGACGCCGTCGAGACTGCCGACAGGCGGCGAAAAGGTTTCCAGATCGACGGTCGCGACCGAAGCGCGCTTGTCGAGACCCGCCTTCGCCACGCCGTAGCGCAGGAGCGCGTGGGTCTCCTCACGCCACTCGTAGACCTTCATCTCGCCGAGATGGGTGGTCGCGAAGGCCTGCAAAGGCGCCACGAGCCCCGGTCCGAAGACCGCCAGCGACGCCGTCGTCGAGAGGCCCAGCCGGGTCGGCAGCGTCGCTTCAACGGCTGCATCGGCGGGGAAAACGCGGCCCTCGCCCCAGATCCGCTGCAGCGCATCCAGGCGCAGGTCGAACGGCGGGGCGTCGAGCTTGAAGAGATCGCCTTCCGCGCCCGGATCGTTGGCGGCGTCGGCGGCGAGCTTCGCGTCGATCTCCGCCGCGGCGGCGGCGGGGTCGAAATCGGCGCCCTGCCACCACGCGCTGAAGCGCGCCTGCGCCAACGCGACGCCGCGCTTGTCGATCTTGGGCAGGGGCAATTTCAGCGCCATGACGGCGGAAAGACTAGCGGCGACCGGTTAACGCTTCGCGAGCAGGCAGGAGCCGGGGCGCGCCCGAGGGAAACGGCGCCGCGGGGTCGCGCACGAAGCCCTCGATGTCGCGCCAGACCGTCTCGGCCTGAAGATCCCGGAGGAGCATATGGTAGCCGTTGACATAGAGCGCCGTCCGGGCTGCGGGCGGGAGGCTCCGGGCGGCCCGCATGGCCGAGGCCCGCGGGATGATCTGGTCCTTCGCGCCATAGAGAAAGGCCGTGGGCACGTTGAGGTTTCCTGCCCCGTCGGATGCCCGCTCCATCAGCCGCACGAGGCCGTAGACCGCGTCGATCCGGGTCGTGAACACCATGTTGCGGTCCCGGCCGAGCTTGCGGAGCATCTCGGTGTTGTCGGACGGCGTTATCCGGCGGCGCACCCCCTTCGGCGGCGTGACGGCCCGAAACGGAAAGGTGTGGGCCCCGACCCAGAGCGTCGCCGCATAGGACTTCGGCATGGTCGACCAGCCCCAGACGGCGGGGGCCACAAGGACAAGCCGGTCCGCCCGTGGGGGATCATCGGAGGAAAACGCCGCGATCGCGGTCGCGGCCCCCATGCTCTCGCCGACCACCGCGACGATGGCGCCGGGATGTTCGCGCCGGGCGACCGCGACGGCGGTGCGGAGATCCTCGGTCATCAGGCGCGTCCCGCCCCAGACCCCGCGATCCGGCGACCGCCCTTGCCCACGGGCGTCATAGGCATAGGTCGCGATCCCCTGCTGCGCCCACCACGGCCCCGCGAGATAGAACGTCTCGGCGTAGTCGTTCATCCCGTGCAAGCCGATGACGACGGCCCACGGTTCACGATCGGCCGGCTTCCAGACCGTGAGCCCCAGCGGTGCGCCGTCGAAGGAATAGAAGCGATGCGCTTCGGCGTCGAAGCGCGCGCCCTGGAACGCCGCCGGTGGCCGCATCGCCTGCTGCACGGTCGGCGCGCAGGCGGCGAGGAGAAGCATCACGACAGCGACAAGGAAACGCTTCGCCGCAGCGCCGGCAGAAGGTCCGTCTCGAACCAGGGATTGCGTCTGAGCCATGCGCTGTTTCGCCATGATGGATGCGGCAGGGGTATGACACCGGGACCGTATGTGCGCCAAGCGCGGACAGTTTCGGTGAGCGTCGGCTTCGCAGTCTTTCCCAGATGCCACTTCTGCGCGTACCCGCCGACAAGCAACGTCAGGCGCACGCCGGCGAGAAACGGCAGAAGACGCGGCCGCCAGAGCGGCGCGCAGGCCTTGCGCGGCGGCAGATCGGCCCCATCTACCGTGCCGGGAAAACAGAACCCCATCGCCGCGACAGCC
This sequence comes from Caulobacteraceae bacterium, assembly GCA_009773335.1. Lineage (GTDB taxonomy): Bacteria > Pseudomonadota > Alphaproteobacteria > Caulobacterales > Aquidulcibacteraceae > VFBF01. The sequence goes on along the minus strand of WRPF01000014.1, from coordinate 30,908 downwards.
ACATTGCGCTCATCGTAGAACGCGTCCCGATCGAGCCCCATCCAGTCGCGCAGCCGGTCTCCGGACGGATCGTTCCACGGCAGCCCCGTCTCATGCACCAGCCGACCCGGCGCCTGCCCCGCGATCAGAATCCGCGCATCCGCCCTGACACGCACGACGGGACGCGGCTCGTGCGGCAGATCGCAGGCGCGGCACGCGCGGATTTCCGCGAGCAGCGCATCGAGTTTTTCAGACTTCGCCATCGACGATGCGCAGCCGGATAACGCCCTTGAAGTTCTCCGGATCAACGGGCTTGCCCTTGCGCAGGATCACGATGCGACCCGCCTTCGCGAGACGCACGGCGGCGTCCCGCACCTCGCCCATGCGCTTGCGCCAGTTTTCGCTGTCCACCGCGCGCGCGGCGTCCTCGGGCGAGATCGAACTTGCAACGCCACGTTCGGCGGCCAGTGCGAGTATTGCGTCGTCGACGCTCATTTCAGCTCAGCCGCCCGCCTTCATCATCTCACGGGCGATGATCGTCCGTTGAATTTCGCTCGTGCCTTCGTAGATGCGGAAGATGCGCACATCGCGATAGAAGCGCTCGATGCCGTAGTCCGCCACGTAACCCGCGCCGCCGAAAATCTGCACGGCGCGGTCCGCGACGCGGCCGACCATCTCGGAAGCGAACAGTTTCGCGCACGACGCCAGCATGGTGACGTTTTCACCCGCATCACGGCGACGGGACGCATCCAGAACCATGCAGCGCGCCGCGTAGGATTCCGTCCGGCTGTCGGCGAGCTGCGCCTGGATCATCTGGAAGCTCGACAACGTCTGGCCGAACTGCTTGCGCTCGCCCGCATACGCCACGCAATCGGCGATCAGCCGTTCGGCGACGCCGACGCAGAGCGCCGAAATGTGGAGGCGCCCGCGATCCAGCACCTGCATCGCGACCTTGAAGCCCTCGCCTTCGTTCCCGAGCAGCATGTCTTTCGTCAGCCGCACGTCATCAAAATTGACGTCGCATATGTGGGCGCCCTGCTGGCCCATTTTCTTCTCGGGCTTGCCGATCGAGATACCTTTCAGGTCGCGCGGCACGAGAAACGCGGACACGCCGGAGCCGCCCTTCTTCTCAGGATCGGTGCGAGCCATGACCGTGAACAGCTGCGCCCGGTTCGCGTTGGTGATGTAGCGTTTCGAGCCCTTGAGCACGTAGCCTTCGCCATCCCGGAGAGCTGTTGTGCGGACGCTGGCGGAATCCGATCCCGCCTCCGCCTCAGTGAGCGCGAAGCTCGTGACGATCTCTCCCGACGCCACGCCCGGAAGATACTTCGCCTTCTGTTCGGGCGTGCCAAACATCACCAGCCCCTGCGCGCCGATGCCGACATTGGTGCCGAACGCAGACCGGAACGCCGGCGATACACGGCCAAGTTCGAACACCACGGAGACTTCGTCTTCCATCGAACAACCGAGACCGCCGAACTCCTCGGGGATCGACAGCCCATAAAGTCCGAGCGCCTTCATGTCGGCGATCACGTCCTCGGGGATCGCGTCATCCTCGGAGACTTTCGCCTCGATCGGCCGCAAACGCTCCTCCGCAAAGCGGCGAACCTGCAGTACGAATTCTGCGCGGGTGGCTGCGTCGAGCGCCATGAGTGCTTCTCCTCGGTTTCCCGGACACTAACCGAGCGTCGGGCGGCGTGCGAGTGCTCCCTACGCGGCTCCAGCAAGGAGACGATCCACCGCATCCCGCAAGGGCAACGAGGGTTGGGCGCCGGGCTTCGTGGCTGCAAGCGCGCCCGCTGCACACGCAAAGCGCAGCGCCTGTTCCGGCGGTTGCTTCTCAAGCAACGCCATCACCAACGCGCCCACGAACGCATCGCCTGCGCCGGTCGTGTCGACGACCTTCACCGACGGCGGCGACGCGCGCGCGATCTCCACGCCGCCCCGGTAAAGAGCTGCCCCCCGGGCGCCTTCGGTCACCGCCACAAGCCCCGGCGTCCTGTTCAGCGCCGCGCCCTGGAACATCGCCTCGCCCTCGTTGACGACCACGAGATCGGCGCGCGCGAAGATGGCGTCCGGCGTCGACGCGGACGGCGCCAAGTTGATGCAGAAGAGCCCCGCCGCGCGCTCCGCGACCGCGAGCACGGTGTCCATCGGGATTTCGAGCTGGCAGATCACGGCGTCGTTTGCAGACACGGCGAGATGCGCCCGCGAGAATGCCGCATTTGCGCCGGGCGCCACGACGATCTGGTTCTCGCCGTCCGCCGCCACCGCGATGAGCGCAACACCCGTCGCCGCAGCATCGTCGACGGCGCACGCGGAAAGATCCACGCCGCCGGCGCGCAACAGCGCCAGCGCCTCATCAGCCATCGCATCGCGACCGACACGCGCGGCGAGCGCGACTTCCGCGCCGAGGCGTCGCGCCGCCAGAGCCTGATTGGCGCCCTTGCCGCCCGGATGGCGCGCCAGCGTCGCGCCGGTGACGGTCTCACCGGGCGCGGGCAATTTCGCCGCCGTCGCGACGAAGTCGAGATTGACGGACCCGACGACGAGGATGCGGGGCGTGCTCATGCACGCAGTCTTTCAAGCAACAGGGCGAAGACGCCTTCGTCGTCCGCATGGGTCGCCCAACGCATTGACGAAAATTCCATGTCGCGCAGTTCCACCGAGGTGTGGCCCAAGGCTACGCCCTCGCCGGTCTCGACCACGATGGCGCAAGGTGCAAGGCGAAAGAGGTTCGGACTCAGGAGATACGCGATCGTGCACGGGTCGTGCAGCGGCGCGCCGCTGACGCCGGGGATGTTGCGTTCCACGCCTGCCGAGAACTCCAGCAGATCGGCGCTCGCGCGCGAGGCGGGCGTACCGATGGCGCGGATGGCGTCGATGCGCGCCGGCGTGGAGCGCACCTGGTGCGTGACGTCGAGGCCGAACGCGACGATCGGCGCGCCCGAAGAAAACACCACGTGCGCGGCGTGCGGGTCGGCGTAGATGTTGTATTCGGCGGAAGAGGTGATGTTGCCGCCTTCCGCACGCGCGCCGCCCATGACCACGATCTCGGCGACCCGCCCGGCAAGCTGCGGCGCCAGCACAAACGCCATCGCGACGTTGGTCATCGGCCCAGTGATCGCGAGCGTTACGGACTTCGTCGGCGCCGCCATCAGCGCCTCGATGAGGAACATCACGGCGTGCATCTGTTCCTGCGGCGCGGACGGTTCAAACACCGGCAGGTTTCCGAGGCCGCTTTCGCCGTGGAAGTCCCCGGCGTCGACCGGCGCGCGCACCATCGGTCGCTCACACCCCGCATACACCGGCACATCCGCACGCCCTGCGAGCTCACGGATGAGGCGGGCGTTGCGCGCCGTCAGCGCGCCGCCGACATTTCCGGCAACCGTGGTGATCGCGCGCACGTCCAGCGCATCGGGCGAGGCGAAGGCCAGGAAGAGCGCGATGGCGTCATCCACACCTGGATCGCAATCGATGATGAGGGGGCGTGCGGTCATGGTCTTGCTTCTATGGCTGCACGACGAGTCCGGCCAGCGCCGCGCTCATGAGATTCGAGAGCGAGCCGGCGAGCACGACGTGAAATCCGTACTTTGCGATCTGCGGCATCCGCTCCGGCGCCAGCGTGCCCAGGGCGCCGAGCTGGATGGCGATCGAGCTGATGTTGGCGAAGCCGCAGAGTGCGAATGTCAGGACCGCCACCGTGCGCGGGCTCAGCGTATCGGTCATCTGCCCGAGGCTCGCGAAGGCGACGAATTCGTTCAGCACCAGCTTTTCACCGAAGATGCCGCCGGCCGCCTGCGCCTCGCTCCATGGAATGTTGAGCAGGAACATCAGCGGTGAAAAGACGAAGCCGAGGATCTTCTGCATCGTCAGATCTTCGACGCCTGCCGCAGCGCCGGCCATGCCGAGCAGGCCGTTGACCAGCGCGATCAGCGACACGAAGGCGATCAGCATGCCGGCGATCGACACCGCGAGCTTCAGCCCGTCCTGCGCGCCGACGGCCGCAGCCATGATCACGTTGGAGTGCCGCTCCTCCGTCTCGTCAGCAACGACCACGTCCTTGTCCGCGGCGGCGGCGCGATCGTCCGGCATGATGAGCTTGGCCATCAGCAGACCGCCGGGCGCCGACATGAAGCATGCCGCCAACAGGTATTCGATGCTGATGCCCATCTGCGCATAGGCGGCCAGCACGCTGCCGGAGACCGACGCCATGCCGGTGGTCATCACGGTGAAGAGCTGCGGCTGCGTGAGCCCGCGGATGTAGGGCTTCACCACGAGCGGTGCTTCGGTCTGCCCGAGAAATACGTTCGCCGCCGCGACCAGCGATTCCACGCGGCCCGTGCCGACGACGAACCTGAGCGCCCCGCCGGCCCACGCCACGACGCGCTGCATCACGCCGACATGATAAAGCACCGACATGAGCGCCGAGAAGAAAATGATAATCGGCAGCACATTGAGCGCGAAGCTGAAACCGACCTTGTCGGTGTCGGCGAGCGGCCCGAAGACCATGGCGATGCCCGCGCCGGAATAGTCGATGATCGCCTGCACGCCGCCGGACATCGCCCCGAGCACCGCACGTCCCGCCGGCAGCGAAAGCGCGAGGAACGCCATCGCGATCTGCAAAGCGAACGCAGCGCCCACAACCCTGAGCCTGATGCTGCGCCGGTTGGTGGAGAAAATGACGCCGATCACCAGGATCGCCGCGACGCCTGCCACCCCGATATATGCTTGCGGCATCGCTCGCCCACCCTCGATGCCGTTCCAGACGCGTATGGCGGAGACGCAGGGATTCATAACTAAGTATTTTTTCCAGCAATATCGGTTAGTTATGCCACGCGGTGGGCCCGGCATACCCCCACATCTACCCCGTCTCAGCTCCCAACAACATCTGCCGCGTCGCGAAAAAATCTACTATCTCACACCGCCTCAAACCGTCGCAATCCGCGGCACTGGCGCGCTTGGCTTCGTCGAACGACATTAGAACAGGCGTGAGACAAGCAAAGGCCGCCACACGCTCGAGAGACGGAAGACTTTGCGGCCATTGACGGTTTTTGCCTCAGGTCCGCACCGGGATGTCGATGACGGGACGTAGCGCCTCGAGCTGCGTCGCATAGCGCCGAACAATCTGATCATAGAGATCGGCTACGCGCTTGGCCTTGACGGTGATGATGAGCGCGTAGCGCAGCTTCTCCGCCGGCGCGTGGCCATGGCCTTCGAGTCGAGCGTTGTAATGGATGTCGAACACCGGATTCCGGAGGCTGCGGCCCAGGAATGTCACGTCGGCGTGTTGGCAATTCTCCCACTTCCAAGCGTCGCGGCGGAGCTCCTCTTCGGTCTGGGCACGCCGCGACTTGCCGAAGAAGCTTGCGCTGTCGGCGTGGATTTGATCGCCCTTCTTGCGCTTCTCCGAATGAGGCCGGAACGTCGCCTCCAGACCCGCTCGCGTGTAATTGCCCGGATGATGGGGATCGACAGCGGTGGCGTAGCAAAGCGTAGCTGTGATCGTAACCTTACCCTGAACTTCGCCGGCCGGCATCGGGATCGCCGCGCGCGTATATTTCGCGGGCGAGATCGCGCCCTGGTAGACGACGCGTACGCAATCGTCGTCGCAGAGCACGATGTCGTCGAGGCTGCGCGCTACGCGGCCCCAGCCGACTTCCCCGCGTTCGAGTTCGCTCGGCTCGGACGCGTGGACCAGCAACGCGCGGATGGCAAGAAGCCCGATGTCGTCGCCGAAATGAGCACGGACGCCAATGCCTTGGCGCAAACCGCTCGGTGAAGCGAACGACGTGCCGCCCGTCGGCGTCAGCGTCGTGGGCTGCGTGTGGCCGACAACCAGAAACGGCCGTTGTACCGAACCACCGAATTCTACCAGATCCGGCTTGATAAGGCCGGGGCTACGCCCCGGGCCCACCGAACTATAAGGCGCGCGCTGCCAGGCGGCCTCGGGCGTGTCGCAGGCACCGAACGCAAGCGCGTTGACGCAATCGGCGGGCACTTGCACGCGATTGAGCCCGAGCAGCGCATCGCCCTCGCCGTCATTGCCAACCGCGATCGAGACCAAAATGTCCTTCTTTGCCAGATTCTCGTCGAGCACCGCGGTCCAGGCGTGCACGTCATCGTCCTCGATCGGCAGACGCGGCCCCAGGCTCAAATTGACAAAGTCGTAATCGCGCGTGTCGAGCACGTGCTTGATGCGCGCCAGAACCTCGTAGAGTTCGCGCGGGTTTTGGCCCGGTGCGTCGTCGAGCACGCGATAGTGATCGATCGGCGCGTAGGGCTGCGGCACGGGCTTCGTCGGGTCGATGTGCCCAAACAGCAACGCGGAGGTGACGCTGACGCCGTGTTCGAGATACTCCTCGACAGGCGCCCCAACGCCTGCACCGGCGATCGGCGTCGCCCATGCGGTTAGAGGATGGTTGTTGGGCAGACCGCCGTCGAACACCGCGACGCGGATCTTGGGCGCGATGGGCCCTTCAGAAGGTAGCGTGATCGCAAGGCCAGGCACGCTCGACGCGCGGATGGTCGGGCGCAACATTCGCAGCCGCGGCATCTCGCGCAGCGCGCGCACGATCGAGAACCTGGCGATGTCGGCTGCGCGCTCGGCGGGCGCTTCCAGTTCAACGAAGCAGAGGCCCCCGGCGTAGAAGCGCCGATCGAGGGCGTGCTCGATTCCCAGAGTTTCGAGGTATTCTTCAAACGACGGCAAGATATTGGCTTCGCCGGCTAGCGCGTCGGTGTGCAACACCACCTCGAACACCATGTCGCCGGCCTTCGGCAGCCCGCCCTTGATCTTCTGCTTCTCGGTCGGCGCAGCCACGGCTTCAATCGCAACAAGGTCCTTGGCGCCGCGCGCCGCGCTCGCCCAGTTTGGCAATTGCGCGCTCCAATTCCGGAACGCGCTGCGCTTGCCCATGACGAAGAGCTCGGTGGTGAGAGCCTCGATAGGTTCGCGGTCGCGACTGCGCTTTTCGGGAAGGACGCGCCGCGGCCGCGAGCCGACCGATTGCAACCCAATTGCACTGAGTAATTCGTGCGGGAAGAAAGTTTTGGCGATGTATTCCGGATTGAGCGTGATCGTGGCGATCGCGTTGTCTTGCGGACACGCTTCCGGCGGCAACGCGTCGATCGCCCTCACCGCTTTCGAGACCATTGGCGCCAAACGGGTGCGGGCCTCAATGAACGTGTAAGGCGGCTGCTTATCCGGCGGGCCTGTGCGAACCGTTACATCCGAGGTCAGCCGCTCGCCCTTGCCGAGGAGGAAATTCCGCTTGGTCATGCGCGGTCCCCGCCTCTATCGCCATCGCGGCGGTGTGTGCGGATCGTGTCCCGGGCAATGCCGGTGATTTCGCTTGCCTGGCGCTGCGACACGGCGTCGGCATCGATCAGCTTGTTGGCGAGTTCGATCCGCGCGCTCTTGGGGAGAGCATCGACGTCGAGCGCCTTGGCCAATTCCTGCGGCAGCAGTGCACCGTTTAACGCCGCGTTCCGCCGCGCCGAAACGATCACCCGCTCGATCTCGCTGAACGGCTTGCCGTCGAGTGCAATCGAGAGAATGTGCGCCCATGCATCCGCTTCTTTCATATGCGGAGCCAAGGCGGCGCGGGCGAAGGCGTCAACCGCCTCGCGATTTGGCAGGGGAAACTCAAGCGTAAGCTCGAACCGCCGCCAAATCGCGGGATCCAGCAAGCCAGCATGGTTGGACGCCGCGATCAACAGGCCCGATGGCGGCCAGTCGTCGATCTGTTGAATGAGCACGGTGACAAGACGTTTGAGCTCGCCAATTTCACCCCCGTCGTCGCGCCGCTTGGCGATGGCGTCGAGCTCATCGAGTAGCAGCACGCAATTGACGCTCTTGGCATAGTCCAGGACGAGCCGGACGTTATTGCCGGTGCGACCCAGATAGCTGCTCATCACCGCGGCCAGATCGAGGATCAGAAGCGGACGACGGAGTTCGCGCGCCAAATAGCGCGCCGCAAGCGTCTTGCCGACGCCCGGCGGCCCGATGAAGAGCGCGCTTCTGGTTGGATGCAGGCCGGCGCGCAGCAATTCGTCCGGCCTACCGCGTTCAAGGATCAATTGCTCCAGGCCACGTGCAACGGCGGGCGCGAAGATGGGCTCGTGCGTGAGGAAGGGCTCGTCCTCGACGCGCATGAGATGAAGGCGGGTGTCGAGATCGACCGGCAACGGCGTTTCGCTCGCGCGCCTGAGCGGCGAAGCGCGCGTGGGCGATTCACGCAGCAACTCGGCTAGAGCGTCGGCAAGTTCAGGTCGATCGGCGCGATGGCGGCGCGCGACGCGGTGAACAAACGCCTGCACATCCTGAGGACGCCCCGCCAGCGCCAAGCGCGCCAACTGGATGAGATCGTCGTCAATTCCGGCAGGCCTTTTCGTCGTCATAGCCAGTTATGCTCCCGTTCAACGGGAACATAGGCCGAACTGGACGAAAATTCAACTCACACTCCTATTTTCGTCCACAGAGACGTAATATATGATCTCTTTCAATGCATTATGGGCGGACGAGTTCTTGGCGCGGGTCTATATTTTGTACTCTACGCCGAGTCGTCGCCAACCCTTCCTCCTCACGTCTTGCCCCAACGCTGGCATGCGGGAGTCGTCAGTCACGATTGGCGCGAGGTTTCCTTCGTTAGGCAGCTACCGCCCGAAGCCGATCCCCGCTTCAAACGGCCCGGAACTAGCGGGACGAGCCCCTTTCCTCAGCCCGGTTGCGCAACGGCCCCGTGACGAACACGAACTGCCAAGAGGAGCCATTTGACCTGCGTCCGATCGAGGCGACGGACCGGCCCATCATCCAGCACGCGGCCGTGCAGGAGACGAATGCCGGGGATCAAACCTTCCTTCATGCGGCGCGCCACAGTGGCGCGCGACACGCCGAAGAAATCCTGGATGTCGCGATAGGTGAGAAGCACGCGATCCGTTGGCGCGTCGCGAATGGTTTGCTCCACGGACGCGACAAGATGGGCAGGATAGTCGGGCATGTCGTCGACAGTCAGCGCCGCAGTTTGCGAAACTATTGGCTGGCGGGGCGCTGCCGCGCGCACAGGCGCCGGGATATTGGGGATCGACGACGGCTTGGCCGCGGACGATTCCGTCGGTATGGGCTGATCGAACAAGCCCATTTGGGCGGGATTGGAAAGTTTCGCCTTCTTCACCACCTTGCCGCTGGGTTTCACCTCGGATCTGAGCGTCATGGCGATCCCTCCCGGTACGTCCTCAGCTCGATGTCCCGCATCACGAGCACGCGAACTGGCGCGCCTTCGCGCACCCGCAATGTCGGGCGCACACTGAGTTCGCGATCGACGATACGAGCGCCGGTTTGCGCTGCTTGCTGGGCGGCAGTATCGCCGAGGCTTTGTGTGAGTGACGCGCCTTCGTCGTCATTTTCCGCTTCATTGGCGACAACGCTGATGATTGAGGACAACGCGACAGCGGCAGCGAGTCGGTCGAGATGATTGTCAGTCCGATCACTCAGCCCCGAAGCGCCGGAGGGATCGCTCGCTTCCATGCCCTGCAGATCAATTGACCAGCCATTGGGGAGGATAAGCCTATTCCAGGCGAGCAGAATGCGGTGGTCGCCATATCTGGTTCCGCTTTGATAGGTGCCGATCAGGCGCGAGCCTTGCGGGATCAAAAGATAATCGCCGCTGACGCTGTCATAGACGGGGGCTGTCACGTGCGCGATCACCCGCCCTGGCAAATCCGAATTTAAGGCCGTGACAAGAGCCGCCGGAATGACTTGCCCCGCCTGGATTTCAAAACGTGACCGCGGCGGAGAAAGCCGCGCATCGAGGCGATCACCATTATCTCTTCCGCGCACTTCTGCAGTCTCAGCGCCAAAGAGGATCGGCGAAGCGCGCGCGGCCGCTTGTGCATCGGCCGGCGCTGTATCGGCGTGCGCTGTCTGGCGCGGTCCTTCCGACGCTCGACCGCTCCACATCGGATCCTCCGGCGCCAGCAACGCTCCAGCGTCACGTTCAGGCGGCAGCGGCTCTTCGCCAATTTCAAACTGACCGCGCGGCAGGTCGCCCGCATCATATCCCGACGCAGCCTGCTGAATCGATTCCGGCGGCCCGCCCGCCGCGGCGACGGCGGCTTCGTTGGCGCCGCCGCGCCGGTCGGGCCGCTCCGATAGACCGCTCACCAAAGCAAAGGCGATGACCACACCCGCCGCCCCCGTTCCGGCGAGTAACACCTTGCGAGAGAGACGTTTGGGCGATGGCGGGCGCGCCCGGATGGCGAGGTCCGGCTGCGCTTGCGTTTGCGGGGCTGCGGCGTTCATGGATGCGCTCCGGTGCGATCGATGCGGACGACGATCGGCGCGCGCGTACCGAGACGAAGCTCGGCGCGGTCAAACACGCGGTCGATCATGTAACGCTGGCCTTGCACCCTGTAATTCACGAGTTCGGCGCCTTCGCCGGTGACGACGAACACCGGCGGCAGGTCCGCGGCCGCAACACTGGGATCAAACTCGATCCAAGTGCGGCGTCCGTTGTCGAACACACGCGTCGGCGCCCAAATTGGTGTGCGGCCACGGATGGTGTGGATGCGGTAGGAGAAATTGAGCCGCTCGTTCGGGGGTGCGCCGAATGTCGATGCAGTGTTCTGCGGATAGGACCACGCGACTTGCGCCGAATAGGTCGTACCTGCCTGCGAGATCGCCTCGACCAGATACGTGCGCCGATCGGTGATCAAGACAAGGTTGGTGCGCAGACCATTGGTCTGCGGTTTCACCAGGATGATGGTGCGCCCCTCGCTTTCGGTCTCGGCTTGCGCTTCCGTCACCATCCAGCGTGACGTGTCGCCGGCGGCGATGTTGTTCAGCGTCTCGCCGGGCTCCAGTAGGATGGTCGAGACGTAATTGGGGCTGGTGTAAAGTTCGTAGAGCGCGCCTGGCTGATAGGTGAACACGTGACGCGCCGCGCTGAACCCGTCCGGGCTGGGGCGCTGACGCGCGGCGACATTGGCCGCTTCCAACGCTTGCAACGGACTGAGTTGGCGGCCGCGCCGCGCTTGGCGCCGTGGCTCTTCGGGTGGCGGCGGTGGGGCCGGTTCGACGATCTCAACAAGAGCGCCGCGCAATGCGGGCGCGCTATCGACGCCGTCGCCTTCGGCGACGGGCTCGATCGGCACGGTGGCGCAGGCGGCGAGCGCACTGGTCGCCAACAGCATAACAACAAGGCGTTTCATCGTTCACGGCTCCAAGAGAAGTCGGAAATCAGCAGGCCAAGCGGATTGGCGGCGATATCGTCGGCGTTGCGCGGCGGCTGCGTCGTCACGCTGAAGACGCCGGTGTAGAGCTGGCCGTCGTTGGTGCCGGTGGCGTTGGTCGCACTTTCGACCCAGCTGACTTCCCAGGCATGGTCGGACCGCGCGATGATCGAACGAATGTGCACGGTGCGTCCAACACGACCGAGGCTGAGGAACGGATCATCCTCGCGCGCAAGCTCGGTCAGGTGTGCAGCCGCCTGCGGGGTCAAGAATTTGTAGGCTTCCAGCCAATTCTCCCGGAGCACCACGCCGTCGGTCGGCAGCGAACGCACCAGGCGGACGAAGCGCCCCAGATGATAAGCGATTTGCGCTTCGCTTGGGCTCCAACGCCCGTCGGCGGCGCGCACATTCATCACCTGCCCTTCCGGGCTCACTTCCACGACGTGCACGAAAGTGCGCTTCTGCAGCGCCACCATGGTGAGCGAAACGCCGAGTGCGCCGGCAAGCCCCAGACAGCCAAAGGCGATCGCGCGCCACGAACGCGCAGACAACACTGCCGAGCCCATGCGCGCATCCCATTCCTGGCGTGCGCGTGCATAAGGCGTGTCCGCGGGTTCAGGCGCGAAACTTCTCGCCGGCGATCGGAATGGGAAATTCATGGCTTGCCCCCAGAGGACGGTGAAGAAGAAGGTTTTGGTTGCATGGCGGCGTAATTGACCGGACGCGCGCCGCCGGCGCTTGCTGAAGATGATTTGCCGCCGCCTGAAGAGCCGCCACGTGATGCTGGGCGCGCGCCGCCGATTGCGCGGCTTGCGCCGCCCGCGAGCGCACGCGCTCCCCCGACCATGGTCTTGGCTGCGTAATAGGTCGCAACACCGCCGCCGATGGCAGTGACGGCGCCGCCGACGCCAGCGCGATAAGCGTCGGCGCCAGAAAGATGCGGCTGGCCCGACACGACTTCACTCGCGAGCTGCGGTCCGAACCACGCCAGCGCCAAAACGGTCAAACCGAACAGCAGCACGTTGAGCGCGCCGCCCGCATCGAGCGTGAGCGTCGCGGGTAGCGTGTTGACGAAGGTGATCGACACCGAGGCGATCAGCGCCAGGACAAACAAGCGGATGGCGCAACCCGCCACCCAACCCAGCGGGCGCTCCGCCACCCAGGCGGTGCCATTGAACACGCCCCACGGCAGCGCCACGAAGGCGGCGAGCGAGCCGAGCTTGAAGGCGATCAGCGAGACAAAGAGCTGGAGCGCCAGGACGAAGAAGCCGAGTGCAACAAAGATGGCGGCAAGAAAGATCGTCCCCATTGTGAGCGCGTCGGTGAAGATGTTCATGCCTTCGGCGAGCGCGATGGTTTTGCCGAAGAGTTCGGTGCCGATCTGGCCGACGCGTCCTGGATTGTGCAGATCAGCCATGCTCATCGAAGAGCCGCCGGCTTGAAGACCCAATTGCGCGCCCGATTGCACGATCGCGGTGGAAAGCATGTTCCAATTGTTCACGAGGAAGGCGAACAGCCCGACGAACAGCACTTTCCTGAAGAAGGGCGCCATCGGCGCTTCACCGGCGAGCGCCCACTGCGCGCCCGCGAGCGTGATTGAGATCACGATCAGTGCGTTCAAGACGTAGGTCACATCGCCCTGGATCAGGCCGAAGCCGGAATTGGCGACGGCGAGGAATTGATCCAGGAAGGAGTTGATTGCTGCAGGGTCCATCGCCTTCGCCTTAGTGTTCGAAGGCCGAACGCGCGGGCGCGGTCGTCGTATTGGTTTGCGTAGGGAAAGCGCGGCGCTGGATTTCGCGCCCGCGCTCTTCGCGCGCAAGCCGCTCCATGCGTTCGGTTTCGAGCGCACGGCCTTGCGCGATCAAGAGCGCGTGGATCTCCGCGAGCTGGGATGCTTGGATGCCGAGAAGCTGATTGCCGGCCTGGATCGCGCCGGTCTGGCCTTCGCTGCCACTAGAAGATTGAAGCGCGCGGTCGATCCGTCCGCGCGTGCTCTCAATCGAGCGCGCGGCATTGGCTTCCGCTTCCATGGCCCGTTGCAGGCTGGCACGGCTCTCGCGCACCCATTGGTCAGACTGGCCTAATATCTGGTCGAGATCAAAATCCTCCCACGTCTCCGGATAGAGCGTGCGTAGATCTTCGCCGACCTGATGCGCCTCGAAGGCGATGCCTTGCGCGGTCTCGAACAGTGCGCGCGCTTCGTCGATCGATTGGGTGAGCTCCGGCGAGAGCTGCAACGGGTTTTGCCGCAGCATCGCTGCCGCCTGCTCGATCTGCTGCACCTGATTATGCACCTGTTCGATCATGTGCGTGACCTGCACGATGCTTTGCGCCAGGTTAGCCGGATCGATGACCGGGATCTGGGCTTGCGCCGGCGACGTCGCCGTCAGCAGAGCAGCGAGCGCTGCACTCGCCAACAGTTTCAGACATTTGCGTTGCATGGATAGCTCCCCTTCATTCCGCCGCGACCAGGTCGGCGGCGGGTTTGATTGGCTGGATTGGCGGTGACGAAATTGCCTTGAAGCGACGCACCGCATCGGCGGCGTCGCGCAAACCGCGTGCGTCGAACCAAGCAGGGGCAAAGCCGCTGGCGCCCGCCTCTTTCAAGACGTGGTCCATCAGCGCGTGATCTTCCGGACGCGAAGCGCCAACGAAAGCGAGTGCTGCGGGACCAAGACCCAATTCGAACAGGCGGCAGCCATCACGGCTGACGAGGTAATAATCCCGCTTCGGCGTCGCATTGGCGATCAGCGCGATCTGGCGCGCATTCAACCCCAGGCGCTCATAGAAAGCGCGTGAGCGTGGTTCTCGGGCGCGGTCATTGGGCAAGTAAATCCGCGTCAGGCACGCTTCGATGATGGTGGAGGCGATCGCGCTCGCTTCGACATCAGCCAATTCTTGGCTCGCGAACACGACAGCGACGTTCCTTTTGCGCAGCGTCTTCAACCAATCTTGAATCTGCGCCGAAAAGAACGCGTCTTTCAGGAAGAGCCAGGCTTCGTCGAGCACCAAGAGCGTGGGTCTGCCGTCGAAGCGGCGCTCCAGGACGTGGAAGAGCGCAGCCAACATCGCGCCCGCGGCTTGGGGCCGGCGCATGAGATCGTCCATCTCAAACGCCTGGACGCTGCCATAGCCAAGCGTCGAATGATCATGGTCCAAAAGCCGCCCGTAAGGTCCCGCATGGGTGAATGGCTGCAGCGCGGCGCGCACTTCGGCATCTTGCGCGAGCGCCACATAGAGCGTGAGCGTGCGGTCTTCCACCGGACGCGCGGCCAAGATTTCGAGCGTACGCCAAAGCTCCGCGCGCATCTCCGGCGTCACGGATACGTTGGCGGCGGCGATCAGCCCTGCGATCCAATCGAGCGCCCAGGCGCGTTCTTCGGGCTCATGAATGCGCTCGAATGGCTGGAGGCCAAGCGCATGCTCGTCCCCTAGATCGAAGAAATCGCCGCCCAGACCCAAGAGGATCGCACGCGCCGAGCGGCCTTTGTCGAACAGATACACTTGCGCATTCGGATAGCGTAGGAATTGCGCCGCCAATGTCGCCAGAAGCACGGATTTGCCGGCGCCGGTCGGGCCGACAATCATGGTGTGCCCAACATCGCCGACATGGAGATCGAGCCGAAACGGCGTGGCCCCATCGGTCGCTGTCAGCATGAGCGGCGCGGCGCCCAGGTGATGATTGCGTTCGGGGCCTGCCCAGACCGCACTCGTCGGCAACAGATGCGCGAGCGAGGGCGTCATCAGGATCGGTCGGCGCACATCGGCGTAGGCATGGCCCGGCAGTGACCCGAGCCAGGCTTCGACCGCATTGACGCTTTCAACTTGAGTGACGAAACCCAATCCGTCCGTCACCTGCTGGATTTGCCGCACCGCTTCATTGGCGGCGTCTTCGTTTTGCTCGGCGACGACAATGACCAAGGTGGCGTAGCCCACCGCGATCGCCTCGGCGCCCAATTCCTGCAGCGCCAAATCCGCATCAGCGGCTTGATTGGCCGCGTCATTGTCCTGAAGAGCGGATTCTTCTTTGAACAACGCCTCGCGGAGAAGCGTCGGCAAATCCTTGCGTTTGGAGAACCAGCGCTTGCGGGTCTTTTCGAGTTCGCGGCGGCCCTCTTCGCGGCCAAGCGGCAGGAAGCGCGTCATCCAGCGATAGGAAATCGCCAAACGATTGAGCGCGTCCAACAGACCAGGCTCGGTCTCGGTGACGAAACTCCTGACCGAGATGATCTTCAGATGCTTGGCCCCGAGCTTGGGCGCCAGACCGCCCACGAGCGGCGCATCAGGCAAAAGCGCATCGAGGTGAAACGGCGTCGATGGGACAGCGACCCGATGAGAGCGGTCCGAGATGCAATCGTGCAGATAGGTCAGCGTTTCTTCGTCGGACAGCCAATGGGCGTGGGGCACTTGCGTTTCCAACAGCGCCATCAGCTCATCGCATTTTTGGCGGTAGCTTTCGAGGTGCAGACGATAGTCGACTTGGCCTTTGGCTTCGCCGCCGCCCTCAAACAGAAAGCTTTCGAGCTTGCCTTGCCGCTCCGCGGGCGAGAGCCAGGTCAGCGTGAGAAAGTATTTGCTCTCAAAGCGCGCGCCCGCCGTCTCGAACACGGCGCGGCGCTCTTCGTCGATCAGCCACGACAGCGCGTCGGGCCATGAAGCGTCTGGGTAACCGAGCGCCGGCGCGCGGCGCGCTTCCATCTGGATGCACCAGCCCGAACCGAAGCGGCCAAGCACATTCTGCAGCCGGGCAGTTTTGCCCATGAGTTCGGCGGGCGTGGAGGAATCAAGATCGGGCCCACGAAATTCAAGCGTGCGCTGAAAAGCGCCGTCCTTGTTGAGGACGATGCCGGGCGCAACCAACCCAGCCCAAGGCAGATAATCGCTGAGCTTGGCGCCTGATTGTTTATATGGACGAAGGTCAAACATTGCTTCTCTCCGTCACGTCGCGAAAAAGTGCGGCTTGGCCAGATGACGCGGCCATGTTTCCAAGAACCAGGGATCGCGCGCGGCTGCCCAAGCAGCCGCGCCCTGCAACACCGCCCAGAGCGGAAAGGCGATGAGAGGCTGCTGCAGCCCCAAGCCGACCGCCGCACCGATGGTGGCGTTCAAAATGGCGAAGGCGCGCGGCACGCCCCCCATCAGGATGGGACGCGTCAGCGAGGTGCGCAGAGGCACGCGATATCCTTCCGGCTCTTCGTCCATGACGAAGGCTCCCTTCTGTTTAGAGTGTCGGAATGCGGCGACCGCCGCGGGCGGGGATCAAATCGTCAGAGCACAGCACCGCCGGCGAAGCCGAAAAAGTCGAGGAAGAACGTCGCCGCGCCAAAGGCGACGGAAATGCCCAAAGCCACGATCATGAGTTTCTGCAAGCCGCCACCGCTTTGCGAGAACGCAAAGCCAATGCCTGCCAGCACGATGGCGATCACCGCCGCCGCGCGTGCGACAGGCCCGGTGATCGAGTCCACGATCTGCTCAAGCGGCCCTTCCCAGGGCATGCCGGAGCCCGATGCGTATGCAGGCGCGGCAAGCGACAACGCCGCTAACGCGTAAGCGCCGATTTTTAGCGCGTGGTGCGCCATTTTACGTGTCGTTTTCATTGCACTCTCCCCAACCAAACGCGCCCCCGAAATGCAGCGCTAACCCATTGATATTGCTAGCATAAGTTGCATAATCCCGCAATCAGCATTCGTGGTTATTGCCCCATCTTTTCAACGGCTTGGGCGTCATCATCGCCACGCGTGACGCGTACGATTTCTTGGATCGCGCGGCCGCGATCGGAGCGCGCAATGAAGACAACCAGATCGACCGTCGCCGCGATCAAGCGCTTGGGCGGAGACGCCACCACTTCCATCGCGAGATCTTCCAATCGCGAAAGCGCGTCCGCTGCGGAATTCGCATGGAGTGTCAGCAGGCCGCCGGGATGACCGGTGTTCCACGCCTTCAACACTTCGAGTGCTGCGCCATCGCGCACTTCACCGACCACAATACGGTCGGGACGAAGGCGGAGCGTCATCTGCACCAGATCACGCATACTGACGGTGGGTTCGCTGCGCTTGGTCAGCAGCTGCACGCAATTGGGCGATGCACATTGCAGCTCGGCGGTGTCTTCGAGAATAAGGACGCGCGAGCAGCGAAACGCCTCTTCCGCCAACAGCGCATTGAGCAAAGTGGTCTTGCCCGAACCTGTGCCGCCGGCGACGACGATGTTGCGTTTGGCTTTAACAGCTTCAACGAGGAGCGCGGCTTGCGTAGGCGTCGCGACGCCATCGCGTACATAATCATCCAACGTGTAGATGACATTTGGCCGTTTGCGGATCGACAGCACCGGCGCCTCGACCAAAGGCGGCAGGACGGCTTGAATCCGAGCGGCCGACTCCGGGAGAATGGTGGCGAGCGACGGCCGATCCGCTCCGATGGTTTCACCGGCCTCGTGCGCCAACAAGCGCGCAGCGGTTTCGCAATCGTGCACGGAAAGACGATGCTCCGTGCGCTCGAGCCCCCGCCCCACGCGATCGAGCCATACCCAGCCATCGGCGTTGACCAGCGCTTCGACCACGTCGGGCGCGGCCAAAGCTTCCGCGATCGCCGGCCCAAGCGCACGCGTCAGCGCGGACCGCCGCCGCGCGGCGCCGATGGTTTGCGCTTCCATCATGGCGTGGCCTCTGCATTTTCGCCGGCGTAGCCAGTCTCCGCGTGACCATTTCCGCCGTGATCTTTGCCGCTCTTCGCGCCGAAGACATCTTCGGCAATGGAATACCCAGGCGTCAGCCCCTTCATGAGCAGATCAAGGAAACGGTGGAAGCGCGCCTCAGCGCTTGCCGCCGCGCTATCGGCCAGGTCTTCCGGGATCGGCGGATTGTGTTCGAGCCAGATGCGCACGAACAGCAGCACGCACTCTTTCATCATAGCTTGGTCGCGCAGTATTTTGTCGACGCGCGCTTCGAGGCGTCCCAATTGGCGGCGATCTGTGTCACGTGCGGCGCTGGCCGGGCCCGCCGCGAACGATGCAAAGCGCGTGCGGATGGCTTCCGCTATAACGGACGATTCCGAACGTCCCTGCGCACGGGCAACGCGCGCAATGTCGCGCGCCAGATCAGGCTCGACATAGGCTTTGACCGCAATCGTTGACATGGCTCACACTCCCAGGCGGCGCGAAGGCGCGTCATTTGTTTCAGCTTGAGGCTTTGGATTTGTTGCGGCTGGCACAGACGGCGCACCACGCAGTCCGGCCAGCGCTTGCTCCGCAATCGACAGCGGGGCCTCGAAGAGATCGGCTTGCGGGCGCGGCGCCTCCACCCGCACGGCGCCCTTCTTGTCTTTGGCCAGGCGGCCGAGCGGTGCGACGTTTTCCCAATCGTGCGAGGTGGTGAGTGTCACGCGCGTGCGAGATGCAGGCAGCATGCGCTTGGCAAAGATAGGCTCGCGGTCGAATTTCAGCTTCTTACAGCGAATGGGCTTTGAGCCCGAGACGAAGATCAATTGCTCGTCGCGGGGCAATTGGCGCACCTCGCCCGGCAGTATCAGCGGGCGGCGCTCTTCACGATAGGTGATCGCCCCCTTGTGCGGTCCAAGCAGAGCGCGCGGACGCTGCTCGCTTTCCTGGGGGCGCACCTCCCAGACTTCGCCCGCCATCTCGGAAATGCGTTTGGCGCTTTCATTGTCCGTCGCCGCGAACGTGGTCACCACGTGACAATTGTCGACTATAACATTGTCGCGGCCATAGGCGCGGGCGATATGATTGTGGGATTGGCAGACGAGCAGCGCTTTGATGCCGTAGCCGGCCATCGCACCCATCATCGTCTCGAAGAAGCCCATGCGGCCGAGCATCGGAAATTCATCGAGCACCATCACGAGACGATGCCGCTTCGGCCGTCCTCCGGCCTCGGTTTGACTCTCCATCAAAGTACGACCCGTCATATCGACGATGAGGCGCAGCAGCGGCATGAGCCGCTGCACATCGGAGGATGGCGGTTGAAGATAGAGCGTGACCGGCTTGTCGCCGCACATGAGATCGGAGAGGCGGAAGTCCGATGTCGCGGTATTGGCGGCGATGAGCGGATCGGCAAACAGGCCGAACATGCTCTCGGCCGTTGCCTGCACGCCTGACCGCATGCGCTCTTCGGCCGACAGGAAGCTCTCGGCCGCATGCAGAACTTCGGGATGCACTTCAGGCTGTCCCGTCGTGGGATTCTTCCGGTGCAGCGTGTGGCGCATTTCTTCGGCCGTCTGCGCCATGTTGCGCAGCTTCTCGCGCACGACCGCGAGGGTTTTGCGCTCCAAGGGCTCCGCGTAGAGGACATGCAAAATGACCGGCGCGACGAGATTGGATGCGCTGCGCAACCAAAAATCCTTGGTCGCGCGATCCTCGTGCGCGCCGAACAAGACGTCGGTGAGATTCTGTGCGGCGCGCACTTCGTCGGCGCCGCGCGGAATCTCGAACAGCGGATTGATGCGGATGCTGTCGGAACGCGTCGGCCGGAAACGCGCCACGGGACCTAACGTCTCACGGAAACCCGCGGTGCCAGGAAAACCGTGGCGCGGATCGCCGTCGGCGAGTTCGCCTTTGACGTCGATCACAAGCGCGGAATGCTGCGTCGCCAGCAGCGTCGGCGCCACTTGGCCGCGGCCTTTGCCGCTGCGCGACGCGCCGATCAGGAGTTGGTGTTCCGGGCCATCGTAGGCGAGCAACTCGCCATCAAATTTGCCTAGAACCGAGCCTGTCTCAGCAAGCAGATTGGCAGCTTTCACGTCGACCAAGGACGCCCACGCCCTCTTTCCGAAAGGCTTCACGCGAACATTTCGGCGCGCACCAATCCCCACGACGAGGATGCCGCCAACAAAACCCGCGAGCATGATAAGGTGCGCGACGGCAAACGGCTTGGGGTAAGTTTCGCCCCAATGCTGCGTCCAGCCGATGATTGCCCACGGCGGGTAGAGTGCAAACTCTCCGCGTCCGATCACCGGCAGACCCAGTCCAGATTGCCGGTCGAATGTACTGGCGACGAACTGCGTAGCTAGCAAAGATCCCAAAAGAACTGGGATCGCTGCGCATATCGCCAATGATATTTTTCGACAGGTCATTCCTGCCCCCGCACTGTGATGGTATTGGGCCAGCAAGACCCACACCCGCGCGGTGCAGAACACCGTTCGACGCTTCAAGCCGATTACCGAAGATCGTGCGGCGACCGCCAAATGCGGTTCGTTGGTTGTGCCACTATCTCGACTGATCGATTTCTTTTGGGTCAGAATGACGCATGCAGCGCCCTGATCACTATTTGCGCCTCTCAGCCGTGGCTATGGGCGCTCCACTCTTGGGTCGATCGACTACGACTGATAGTCTGGCAGATGCGAGAGAGAATCCCTCTAGTTCCATCTGCGCGCGAAACTCGCGCCATGCATCGATCGACGGCGCGATGAAGTGCAGCAGAAAGTCGTAAGGACCGACCACGTGATACGCAGCTACGACGGAAGGCGTTGCATTCAAGAAAGCGCGAAAGTCCTTCGACACATCTCCAGACAGATCTGAAAGAGATATCTCAGCCCAACCTTCGAAGTGAGCCCCGAGAAATCGGGGATCGACTACTGCTGTGTAGGCAACAACGGCTCCGTTCGCCTCCAGCCTCCGCACACGCTCAAAACAAGCCGAAGGCGAAAGGCCAACGCGCTCGGCAAGCGCCTTGTTCTTAAGGCGCCCGTGCTTTTGGAGTTCCTCCAGTATGTGCCGATCGGTGTCGTCCAGTCCCACAACAGCCTCTTGGTCAATCTGATTGTTCCGTCAAAGACCACATTGCGGCCGATTGCGCGTGCGTCCCGTGAAATTATAGATAGACAAATCTTGGGTTCGCTATATTTATAGAGAACCTGAGGGAGGTTGCCCATGTCCACTCGAATCGTAACCGCCCAGATGGCCGCTGAACCTTTCTCCTCCCGAGCGCCTTGCGAGCAACCGGTCACGCGACCGGCTGCTCGCAACATTTTCCTTTATGCCTCGGCGCGCCGCATAGGCACTCGGATAGCAATATGAGCGACGATGCGTCCCTCATGAAGAGCCGTGTGCAAAGCATCTACGCGAACGCGCAGCTGGGCGATCTTGCAGGCGCTGTCGCGCTGCTAGGCAATGAGGTGACTTGGAGCCTCGTGCGCCCTGCTGCCGAGGAATCGGCACGGGGATCCGCAGCGGTCCTCGAATATCTGACGATGGTCGCGCGCGAGGCTCCGAGTGATAGCCAGATCGCCCTTGAGCGGGTGGCCGTTGCCGAGGACTTCGCCTTCGCGGTGCATGTCGAGGCGCCTGGCGGACCGCGCGAGCATCGGCACGTACTGGTCTTCAAGTTCGTCGATGGCGTAATCGTTCATGTGTGGGAGCTCACATTGGGGGGGCCCGAGTCTGAGAACGGCGTGCCGATTAACATCTACCTCGGCGGCTCGACTGCCGCGCCATCTGGAGGAGGCGCGTGAAAGTCGACTCGACGTGCCCGCCCGATCAGGGCGTTGTTCTGGCGCTGCTGCGCGCCGTCAACGATCACGATCTCGACGCGTTCATGGCAACGCTGCACGAGGACATCGTCTACACGCTCCACCACGAAGGATTTGAACCAGCGCGCGGCAGATTGGAGGTTCGCGAGGCCTGGGACAACCTGTTGCGCGCGTTTCCGGACTTGGGGTTCGACGTCAGTGATGTCGTGGTAAGAGAAGGTCATGCTGTCGCCCACTGGCGTATGTCCGGCTCACTCGCGGCGCCGTGGCCTTTGGGATCAAAGATGGCGATCCCCGTTGGGCCGATGCGCAGCCTCAGCCTGCGTGGCGTTGATATTTTCGCGATCAAAGACGGGTTCATATCGAGAAAAGATTCATACGTGGACGTCGGCGTCTGGTTCCAAGCGTTCGCAAACATAACCACTTCCCTTCCAAGATAGCTCGCGCGCCGCAGGATCAAACACATGGGCGTCATTCTAGACGTGGTGCTGCCCATCGCGCTGATCCTAATCATGCTTGGTCTCGGCATGTCTCTGGAGCTGCGGCACTTCCGCGAGATACTCGAGCAAAAGCGAGCGGCGTTGGTGGGTCTCGGCAGCATGTTGGTCACAGGACCGACTGTGGCTTTCGTCGTTCTATCTTTCTTTTCTCTCGACCCCTATCTGGCCGTGGGCATCCTGCTCGTGGCGACGTGCCCCAGTGGACTCACATCCAATCTTCTTACGCATCTAGGCGGCGGCAATGTGGCGTTGTCGGTGAGTCTAACGGCAGCGTTGAGCGCTCTCTACGTGGCGACGGCCCCGGTTCTGATTGTCCTCGTTTTCGCGACCCAGGGGCTCGAGATTTCTCGAGTTGGCGCACCGGTGGAGTTGGCCATTCGGGTACTCTCCCTCACCCTCGGGCCCGTCATCATTGGCATGATAATTCGAGCGAAGGCTCCGCGCTTTGCTGAAAGAATTGACGCGTGGATCCGCGCGCTTGGTACTCTGTTGATTATCATTTTGTTTGCAGCCCTCTTGGCCTCGGACTGGCCGCGCCTAAGCGATGCAGCCAGCCGGGTGGTGCTGCCGCTGACACTCACTGGTGTGTTCACTTTGCTGCTGGCGTACGTCATCGCCCGGGTTGCGGGTCTCTCTAGGGCTGATGTGATTGCGATCTGTGTCGAACATGTTGTGCGCCAAGAAGGCACTGCAATCTACGTGACGCTAGGTGTTGCGGGCAGTGCGCTGATTGCCTTGCCGCTTCTCTTGAACAGTGTGGTCGGCGCGCTCCTGGCAGCCGGGTTCATTACAATCATGGGGTCGTGGCGGTTAAGCCGCGCGAGCTAGCTGCGAGACCTACCTCGTCGGCCGCTTGAGTGTCTGTCCTTTCGACGGGCAGGATAATTTTGAAGATAGATCCATGACCGACCACGCTCTCTGCTTCAACTCTCCCTCCGAGAAGGGAAATCAAATGAGCAACGACGGCCAAGCCTAATCCCATGCCGTCAAAAGCGCGGGTCTCTGACCCATCAACCTGAGTGAAAGGTTCGAAAATTCGGGTGAGTTCTTCCGCGGGAATTCCAACACCCTCGTCAGTCACTTTCAGCGTCAGCGTGGCAGACTCAACGCCGCTTAAAGAAGCGACCACGAGCACTGGCGTTCCCCCGCCAAACTTGAACGCATTGTCCACCAACTGGACTATGCAATCGCGCAATTTGTCCCCGTCCGTGCATATAGAAGGCATTTCAGAATCGCATAGAACGAGAAGAGGTGGGCCCACGCAAGTTGTCTCTTCCCGATAGCTTTCGACAAGCGCTTGCAGCATTGATGGCATGCTGACAGCGCTCTTCGTGATGCTCCCACCCGATATCTCAGAGTCGGCGATTAACATGACCTGATCGATCGCCCCTAACAGGTGGCGCCCTGCACGAATGATACGCTTAGCGTCCGCAGCGGTCTCGTCCCTCGTTTCTGCGTCAGCGTCCTCTTGGATAACCTCGGCGTATCCGATCATCGCATTGAGCGGCGTTCTGAGTTCATGGCTCATGGTCGCAAGAAATCTTACTTTTGACGCGTAAGTCGCCTCGGCTGCGAGGCGCGCCGACTCTGCCGCTATAATGGCTTGCTGCATGCGTCGACGGTCAGCTACGGCGCTGAGCGCGAGCAGCAATGTGATGCTCAACATCGCAAACATCGAAAGCGTACTAATGCTGAGACCGCTTTTTACGAGCGGAACGACGATGGCGCAAACCATCGTCGGGGTTATCATCGCCACGAACACGCGTCGCAAAACCGACATGTATACGATGTCGTAAAACAGCGACAGCACGATCCAGCCACCGCCGATGAACATGCCCAGCTCGCCGCCTCGCAACCATGCGGTCACAAATCCGATCGAGTAGAGCGCGTTTACGGCAAAGCCCTGAAACGCTAGCGTGGCTTCCAACCACCGCGACTGCACCGCCGTTACTGGAAGCGCTACCGACACCTTCAGATATCGCGCGATCGCTAACTCAGTGACTGCGATCGCCAACCACCAACCCAGCGCTGCGGCCCAGCCGATAATCGGCCCGATGGTAACTGCGGAGATGGCGCAGCCGATTATTCGCGACGTGGCGCCATCAGTGATCGCGACATAGCCCCGCTCCAGCTCCTCAATTTTCGGGGGTAGAAAGATACGCGCACGGGGAAAAGTCTGTGAAAGCATCCGGCACCGGCATCTCAGGTCTCGTCTGCTTCGGCCGCCGATAACGGCGCTGAGCAGAACAACTTCCCCTCCCCGAGGGCGAATTGGGATGTTGCGATCGTGCCACAGCTGAGGCCGTCGCGCTAGTGTCGCCATAAAATAATAGTAGCTCTAATTTTGCACGCGCTGTAACGTCGCGCCAGCGTGGGCGACGAGCTCGCGCCGCGGGGAGGATAATAATGAAATTTGGTATCTTTAGCGCGGCTTCGGTCGCCGCATTGGCCTTCAGCGTCGGTAGCGCACAAGCGCAAACTGTGGCCGAGGAAGAAATCGTCGTCACGGCCCAAAAACGTGAGCAGAGCATTCAGGACACGCCACTCGCCATTTCCGCATTCGGCGCTCAGGCGCTGCAGGACCTGCAGGTGAGCGATGTCGCGGACTTGGCCTCCGTAGCTCCCGGGCTCCAAGGTGTTGCCGTTTCCAGCGGCCAACCGCTTCTCAGCATCCGAGGGATTGGCAGCAACGATTTCTCTGTCGGCGCGGATCCTGCGCTGGGCGTGTTCATTGATGAAGTCTACGTCGGCCGTTCCGCGGGCGCGATTACCAATCTTTTTGACGTCGAGCGCGTTGAAGTGGTTCGGGGACCACAGGGCACGCTTTTCGGCCGCAACACAACAGCGGGCGCGATCAGCATCATACGCAACCAACCGACACAGGAATTCGAGGCATCGGCGGCAGTGACTGTCGCCGAACTCAATGAGGTGGCGGCCCAAGCAATTGTTTCCGGTCCTGTCTCCGACGAGCTCGCCTTGCGCGGCTCAATTTACTCTAGACAGCGCGATGGTTACATCGACCAGGTTCCGACCGGCGAGGAATTGGGTAATATCGACTCTTTTTCCGCGCGCATCGCCGCCGCTCTCGACCCGAGCGACGGCGTGCGCTTTAACTTAAGCTTCGACTTCCAACGCGACGATGAGTCGTCAGCAATCTATCAGTCGCGCAGTTTCAACGGCGCCGTTACGGATCTCGACTTCCATCAATCCACAACGAACCTGACCCAAGACGAACTCTACAATCAACGTGACATCTATCTCGCGGCGCTACGCGGCGCGTTCGACCTCGGGCCCTTCACGCTCACCTCGATCACCGCCTATCGGACCTATCAGCTCGACTACCAAGAGGATACTGACGGCGGACCGGCAAATCTCCTCGCGTTTTCCGTCGATGAAGCGCAGCAAGCAGTGAGCCAGGAGTTCCGGCTCAACTATTCAAGTGACCGAATCGACTGGTTTGTCGGCGCCAGCTACTTCTCTGAGGACATCGAGCAAACCAGCCGCGCCAACTACAATGAGGAAGACGTTTGCGGCGCAGTGGCGCGTGTTGCTATTGGCGCAACGTTGCCGTGCGGCCCCTTGCTCAACTTCCTGTCGGGCGGCGCAATCCCAGACACGTTCGTCGGCCTACCAAGCGTGACTGATGTCAACAATGCCGACGCCACCTATTCGAGTTGGGGCGTCTACACTGATCTGACCTACCACGTGAGTGATGATCTGCGGCTCATTGCGGGGGTGCGCTTCTCCAATGACGACAAAGAGGTCGTGATCGACAATCCGGCGCCGGCCTCATCCGTGGCGCCGCTTCTGCTCGGGAGCCCCACTGTGTTCCTCGAGTCAACGGTAGCGCCTGTCTCATTAAGCGATAGCTGGAGTGATTGGTCGCCTCGCTTTGCTATCCAATACGACTTGAACGACGATCTCATGGCCTACGTCAGCGCCGCGCGCGGGTATAAGTCTGGCGGGTTCAATCTTCTGGTTCCGTCGGGCGGCACGTTCGATCCTGAAATCGTCACATCCTACGAAGCCGGCCTCAAAGGCAGCCTGGCTGAAGGTCGTTTGATCTTCGACATGGATGCATTCTACTATGAGTACCAAGATCTGCAGGTTCAGATCGTCAATGCATTTCCAATCACAGAGAACGCCGGCGAAGCACGCGGCTATGGGTTGGAGGCGAGTTTTCAGGCGCGTCCTACCGACGCCTTGCACATCGGCGGCAGCCTGATGCTGCTCGATGCCGAATACACAGAATACTCGCCCTCCCCAGGGATCGACTACAAGGGCAACCGCCTCAATCGCGCGCCGAGCGTCGCCGCGTCTTTGCAGGCTGACTACACGTTTGTGTTGGGCGCCACTGGCGAACTGACGCTCGGTGCAAACGTCCGCTACCAGGACGATACCTATCACAGCCCCGACAATAACAACGTTCAGTTCGCGCCGACCAATACGCTAACCGATGTCCGCGCAAGCTGGTCACCGAACGAAACCTGGACCCTTACCGCATTCGTGAACAATGTCTTTGACGAGCAATACATCACTCAGACGCAGCAGCTTGCCGCGCTCGGCATTCAGGTAATTCAGGCCGGAGAACCTCGCATTGCCGGCCTCAGGCTGAACGCCGACTTCTAGGCCTCAATCCAATACGCTGCCTGTCGCTTCGGCGGGCAGCGTATTGGGGCCCTTTAACTAAGGCCCGCCAGCGCGAACTGAAGCTGCATCGCAATCGCCTTGACCGTGCTGTCGCTGTCGGCGTCGTCATCTGAGATGTAGAAATAGTATTCCGAGTTGGCGATCGAAAACACTGTCCGCGCAACCCCCTTGGCGTTCGATATGCCGGGCAATGACCCGTTCGCGTGAAGCGTGATCGTCATGTGCTCGATCTGCACCAGAAGCTGCGACTCCAGTCCAAAATAGTCGCGCTCCGCGCGATCCTCCCGACCGATCGCGTGCGCCGTGAAGCGCCTCAGCAACGATCGCTCAATCTGATCGAACGTCTGAAAGTGAATGCGGATCAGACCGACATATGCCGCGCGAGCGTCCTTTGGCGGCTTTGCGACCAGCTTTTCTGCGCGCGCGAGTCCTTCGGCGACGTCCTCGACGATGATCGCCGCGAGGAGTTCGTCCTTACTGCCAAAGTAATTGTAGAGTGACGGCGTACTGACGTCGGCATNNCCCGCTTCAACAATAGCGGAGAGCGAGCGCGCGAGCAAACCTCTATAAAAGTATAGTCGCTATAATATTATTGACATTGTACATGGGGTTCGCCAATCTTGCAGCGAGGTGGGGATGCCGGCCCGGCTGCGATGGTCGATGCCCGCATGGCGGTGTGCGCCCGGGTGTGCCTGGCGAATGCTCCCGGATCGACCGCTACACGTCGCGGACCATGGAGACGACAGTCCAATCATGACCCAAACGGAACCGCGCCAAGCTGACCCGCTGATCGCCATACTCGGCGCTGCAGGGCAGATGACATCCGTGACAGCGCTGGCGCTCATCGCCCGACGGCCAGAGTTTCGCTATGTCCTGATGGATATCGACTTGGGGGCGTTGGGACGAACGTTCAAAGGCAAGACAGGCCCGAACGTCAAACTGCAGCGTGTGGATCTTGCCGACAGCGACGGGCTACGCCGCGCCATCCATGGTGCGCGGCTCCTCATCAACGGAGCAGGTCCATTCCACAAGACGGCGGGAACGGTTCGAAGCCACTGCCTCGACCTGGGGATCGACTACTTCGACATCGACGACGATGTCGAGAGTACTCAGGCCGGTATCGCGCTCGACCGAGAGGCGGCCAGCCGAGGTGTGGCGCTGTATGTGGGCCACGGCGCATCCCCTGGGTTCACGAACCTTCTCGCCGTCGATCTCCTCAAGCAGCTGGACGAACCGGAGACCGTGGAGGTCGCCTGGGTCGTGGGAGATGAGGGCAAGTCCCATCTCGGGCGGGCGGTTGCCCAGCACACCATGCACGTCGGCGCCGGACACTGCCTGACGTGGCGCGATGGCCGAGAGGTCGTGCATGAGAGCTTCGCGGACTCGACGGTATTCCCAGTCGGAGGATCGCTGGGCGACTACCGGCTTTACGAGTGCGCCCACCCGGAGCCGGTGACCATCCCCTGGTCCT
Source organism: Caulobacteraceae bacterium (assembly GCA_009773335.1). GTDB lineage: Bacteria > Pseudomonadota > Alphaproteobacteria > Caulobacterales > Aquidulcibacteraceae > VFBF01. Next base: position 2,597 of record WRPF01000014.1, on the reverse strand, counting down.
ATCCGTCGCTCCGATCGGTGACCTGTTGGGGCGGCCTTCATCCCCAATCGGTGAACGGCCTGCTTCGGGGCGTGGCGACGGCGGTCGCCAGCGGCGATCTCTCGATGGACCAGGGTTGCGCGTTTCTCCAGGCCGTGATGGCCGATCAGTTCGGCTCGTTCGCCGGCTGGGGCCGCGCGCTGTCCGGAATGCGGGCTCAGGTCCGGGCCGGCCACACTACCAAAGGAGAGCTTCGCGCTTTTCTGTGGGATGCGATCCGAAACGTGCATCGCCCCACTCGATCCGGCATGGCCGCTCGCGTCAGCGGGCGTCGCAACGGCCGGTCGGTCACGTTGGTTCGCCAAGCCGCCGCGCTCGCGCCCGGGACCTTCCTGGACACGATGGCCTCGATCACCGGCCTCTCTGCGGCGGCGTTCGCCCTCATGTTGCTCGACGGGCCAAAGCGGATCGGCTTCCAACCGCCTGAGCGATGGGCCGACGGCCCAGCCTTCTACGAACTGTGCCGCAACCTGGGCTCCCAGCCGCTCGACGCGGTCGTCGGCCCGATCATCGAGACCTGAAGGACCAAGACATGCGGATCGACGAGTACAGCACACTGGACGCCATCGGGCTCGCAGAGCTCATCCGGCGCGGGGACGTTTCTCGGGCCGATTTGGCGCGAGCGGGTCACGCGGCGTTTTCAGCCGCTCACGCGACACTCAACTGCGCCGTCGAGGTCGAGCCGCTGGAGGCCTGCCTCGCGCGGGCGGAAGTGGCGCCGGACGGACCTTTTGCTGGCGTCCCGTTCGCGTTCAAGGATTTGGGCGCGCATCCAGCCTACGGACTTCAGGAATATGGCAGCCGTCTCTGCAAGGGCCTGCCTGTCGAACATGCCACGTGGCTGGGCGACCGCTTCGAAGCTTCGGGCGTCGTCAGCCTGGGCCGGACGACCGTTCCCGAGTTTGGCTACAACACGGCCACGGAAACCGTCGCCTGCGGACCCACGCGCAATCCCTTCGACCTAACCCGCTCGCCCGGCGGATCGAGCGGTGGGTCGGCAGCAGCGGTCGCAGCGGGCGCCCTTCCCATGGCCCACGCAAACGACGGCGGCGGCTCGATTCGGATCCCGGCGGCCTATTGCGGGCTGGTGGGCCTGAAGCCGGGACGTGGCCGCGTCTCCAGTGGCCCCGAATTCGCCGAGGGCCTGAATGGGCTTGGGGTGGAGCATGTGGTGACGCGAACGGTTCGCGATTCAGCGGCCATGCTCGACGCGACGGCCGTCGCCGCCCCGGGCGACCCCTACGTTCTTGGATTGCCTTCAAAGAGCTATCTGGCGGCTGCCAGCCGCGACCCGACCCGGCTCCGCATCGGCCTGATCACCGAGTCCTGGGCGGGCGGCTGGGCGGTGCGCTCTGAAAGCGTATCGTCAGCGCTCGAGGCGGGGCGCCTGTGCGAGAGCATGGGGCACATCGTTGAGCCCGCGACCCTCGAGATCGACGCCGAGGCGTTCCTGGTCGCCACGGCGCGACTGTGGTGCAGCACGCTCGCGACCTGGACAAAGGCGATCACGCAGGCGACGGGTCGGGTGGTGGACGCCACCACGCTCGAAGGCGCGATGCTCGCCTGCCATGCTTATGGCGCCAGCCTGACCGCCATCGACCTACAGGAGGCCTTTGTGGCCTTCAATGCGGTGTCGCGTGCAGTGGGTCCTCTTTTCGAGCGCTTCGATGTGCTGCTGACACCGGCCACCGCAGGCCCGGCTCCAAAGCTTGGAGAACTCAGCGCAGACCGCACGGATCTCGATGCGCTGGGCTGGACCGCTCACCTGTTTGGGCCGGCGCCCTTCACCTCGACCTTCAACGCGACGGGGCACCCGGCGATCTCCCTGCCCTTTGCCAGGAGCCGCGAGGGTCTGCCGGTCGGCATCCAACTGGTGGCGCGCCACAATCACGAGGCGACCCTTATTTCGCTGGCCGGCGCCATCGAGCGCGCCAAGCCCTGGAGCTACGCCGGCGCGTGGCAAGCCGCTCAACCCTCGAAAGTCGCCGCCCTGTCTGCGGACAGGGGCGAGTGACCGAGCCAAGGCTTGCCGGCGGCCAAGCCGTTCAAACACCCCACCCAACCAAATCAAAGCGAGGCTCGCATGACCACCGTCTCATCGTCCGATGAAGCCAAATTCCAGACCATCGGCCGACTGGCCGCGTACTTGCAGGACGGCGATCTTGGCGGCGCGACGGGCCTACTGGATTCTTCAGTCGCCTGAAACATCATCCGGCTCGCGTCCGAGACAGTGACGTTCGGCCGGGATTATCTTCGAAAGGTCGCCACCGAAGCGCCGGCCGACACCACGATCACCATCGAACGCGTGGCCAGATGGGCGCCCCTCCCACTACGCCCTGCTGACGCCCCCGCGGCGCCTAATCGGTGTGCGCAAGCCACCAAGCTTGGCGCCGCGAGGTCACGGCCCAGCCCGGCTCCCCAGGGCGCCCACAAATAATCGTGACATAATCATTATCATAGCGCGAGTCCTTCGGCGACGTCCTCGACGATGATCGCCGCGAGGAGTTCGTCCTTACTGCCAAAGTAATTGTAGAGTGACGGCGTACTGACGTCGGCAT
>WRPF01000013.1 GCA_009773335.1 Caulobacteraceae bacterium | reverse complement strand
CCGCGCTCGCTGACGAGGGCGTCGACGTGCGCATCGTCGCGGTCGCCGCCCGGGATGGCGCGCGCGCGGAGGCCGTCGAAAGCGCAGCAGCCCTCGCCCACGCCCGCGACTGGAACGCGCTGCGCGACTGGTCGGCGACGGCGCCGCTCGAACCGACCACCACCGACAAGGCCGCCATCGAGGGCTACGCCGAATGGGGCCGCGCCTCTTACGATCGCATCTCCGCCGTGCTGCTCGCCAATGGCGTCGAGCCGCATCTGCCCGTGCTCCTCTGGCGGCGCGGGCCTGAATGGCGCGCGGTGACCAACGCCAGGCGCAACGCGCTCGACGCGGTGCGCCGCGATCTCGCGCTGGAGAGCTGAGCGCGACCCATGGGGCAGGTGCTGGACCTCTACCGCGCGCGCGTCGCAGGCGGCGTGATCGAGCCGGATCACGCCCAGGAAACTGCCGCGCTGCGTCTCGATGCGCTGGCGGAGGAACTCGCGGCGTGGAGGCCGGGCGGTTTCCTCAAGCGCGCCTCGCCGACGCCGAGGGGGCTCTATCTCTGGGGCGCGGTCGGACGCGGCAAGTCCATGCTGATGGACCTCTTCTTCGACGCAGCCCCCGTGAAGCCCAAGCGCCGCGTCCACTTCCACGAATTCATGCTCTCCCAGCACGCTTTCATGCGCGAGGCGCGCAAGCGCCGCGACGAAGGCAACGACGCGCTGATCACCGGCGCCGCGCAGGCGGTCGCGGACAAGGCGCGGCTCTTGTGCTTCGACGAATTCGCCGTGAGCGACATCGCCGACGCGATGATCCTCGGGCGCCTGTTCGAACGCCTGATGGCGCTGGGCGTCGTGGTCGTCGCGACATCGAACCGCCCGCCGCGCGACCTTTACAGGAACGGTCTCAACCGCCAGCTCTTCACCCCCTTCATCGATCTCATCGAGCAGCGCCTCGACGTTGTCGAGATCGCGGCCGCACGCGACTACCGGCTTGAGCGTCTGATGGCGGCGCCGGTGTATTACGCCCCGCTCGGCCCGGCGGCGGACGAAGCCATAGACAATGCCTGGTCGCGGCTGACGCTCGGCGCCGCGCCACATCCCGTGGTGCTGGAGGTGCAGGGACGCCAACTGACGATCGACCGCACGGCGGCGGGCTGCGCGCGGGTGACGTTCGACGAACTCTGCGCACGCCCGCTGGGCGCTGCCGACTATCTCGAACTCGCCGATCGCTTCCACACGGTCATTCTAGAGAACATCCCGAAGCTGACGCCCGCCATGCGCGAGGAAGCCGCGCGTTTCCGCGTGCTCATCGATGCGCTCTACGAAGCCAAGACAAAACTCGTCGCCAGCGCCGACGCGCTGCAGGAAAATCTCTATCCCGCCGGCGATCAGAGCTTCGAGTTCGAGCGCACGGTCTCGCGCCTGATGGAAATGCGATCGGAAGCCTACCTCGCGCTGCCGCCCCGCGACCGCGACTTCCGCGAAGCCATCGTCGAGGGCTGAGCGCTCAGAACAGCCAGCTCATCGGATTGGCGATCACCTTTGTGTCGGACGCCTTCAGGAAGCCAGAGCCCGAGCGCAGCGCCACCCATCCGAGCACGCACGCCTTTGCGATGAAGATCGTGAGCGAACCCACCAGCGGGATCCAGCCGATGACCAAGCCGAGCAGAGACAGAAGCGTCCAGACCACGGCGCCGATGATCATCGTACGCAGCGCGAACTCATAGTGGGAGCGCGCCCAGAAAACGCCCTCGTCGCGCTTGGACACCGAGATCACGAGGGCTGCGACCCCGAAGCCCATGCCGATCCAGTCCACGAACTGCGTGCCGAGCCACATGATCGCGAAGGATGCGATGGAGAGGCCGTAGACCAGCTGCACCTGCGATTTTGGATCGCGAGGATCAAACAGCGGCTTCTTCGGCTTCGGTCGCCGGAGCGGCGTGACGTTGTTCATGTCGTTCACGGGCATATCCTACAGATTGAGCAGCGATGGATCGCCGCCCTGAGCGGTTATGTTGACGGTGACGGTGCGCTCCGAAGCGAAGCGCGGCAGGTAATGCGGCCCGCCCGCCTTCGGCCCGGTTCCGGAAAGGCCTACGCCGCCGAACGGCTGCACGCCGACGACGGCGCCGATGATCGAACGGTTCACATAGACATTGCCTGCGGGAACCGCCGCCTGCACGGCTTCGGCGAAACTCTCGAGGCGCGAATGCACGCCGAGCGTCAGGCCATAGCCCTTGGCCGCGAGTTCGGCGCCGATCCTGGCGATCTCCGATGGAGCGTAACGGATAACATGGAGGATCGGCCCGAACACTTCGCGGTCGATACCATCGAGCGACGGCAGCTCGACGATCGCCGGACCGAAGAACGTGCCGCCAAGCCCATCGACAGAGCGCTGCGCCAGCACCTTCGCGGATGTCGCCATCGTCGCCATGTGCGCTTCGAGCATCGCGCGCGATTCCGCATCGATCACGGGGCCGACGTCGGTGCGCGCGTCCGCAGGATCGCCGATGCGCAGCTCGTTCATCGCGCCGATGAGCTTCTCGATGATGAGATCGGCCGTGTCGTGCGGCAGGAAAAGAAGACGCAGCGCCGAGCAGCGTTGCCCCGCCGAGCCGAATGCAGAGAGGATCGCATCGTCCACCACCTGCTCGGCGAGCGCGGTGGTGTCGACGAACATGCCGTTGAGGCCGCCGGTTTCGGCGATGAGCACAGGGATGGCGCCCTTCCGCGCCGCGAGCGCGCGGTTGATACGCTTGGCCGTTTCGGTGGAGCCGGTGAAGACGACGCCCGCGACGCGTTCGTCTTCCACCAGCGCCGCACCGATGGTTTCGCCCGGCCCCGGCAGAAGACGCAGGACGTCTTCCGGCAAGCCTGCAGCACGAAAGAGCCGCACCGCTTCGGCCGCGATGATTGGCGTCTGCTCGGCAGGTTTCGCCACAACGGTATTGCCGGCTGCGAGCGCTGCTGCGATCTGGCCGGTGAAGATGGCGAGCGGGAAATTCCACGGGCTGATGCAGGCGAAAACGCCGCGTCCCGACAATTCGAGGACGTTCGTCTCCCCCGCCGGGCCTGGCAGGCGCTGCGGCGCGCCGAAAAGCCGTTCGGCCTCGGTGGCGTAGTAGCGGCAGAAATCCACCGCTTCGCGCACTTCGTCGACGCCGTCCTGAAAGGTGCGGCCGGCCTCACGCGCGATGAGCGCAACGAATTGATCGGACTTCGCCTCGAGCGCATCGGCCATCGCGCGCAGATGAGCGGCCCGGCCCGCGCCGCCCAGCATGTTCCACTTCGGCTGCGCAGCCTGTGCGAGTCCAACGGCTTCGCCGACCTGCGCGACGCTTGAATCGGTCGCGGCGCCGAGGACGCGCTTCAGGTCAGCGGGCGCGGCGCATTGCGTCGTCGCCCCACCGCCTGTCGAGGGGCCGACAACGAATTTCGTCGCATCCACGGCGGCGACCGCCGCGTGCAGCGCATCGCGATCGGCGGCGATGGACAGATCACGGCCGGTCGAATTGCGGCGGCTCGGGCCGAACAGGCCGCCCGGCAGCGGCAGGCGCGCATGACGACGGGGCGCCGCTTCCACGCGCGCAATGGGGTCGGCGGCGACCAGATCGGGCGAGACGTCGTCGTCGAGGAAGGAGTGCACGAAGGAGGTGTTGGCGCCGTTCTCCAGCAGTCGGCGCACGAGGTATGGCAGCAGCTCTTCGTGTCCGCCCACCGGCGCATAGACGCGCACGGGCGCGGCGAAATCCGCCGCCGTGTAGAGCGCTTCGCCCATGCCGTGCAGGCGCTGGAATTCGTAGGACTTGAAATTGCGCGCGTCCGCAAGCCGGCGCACCGCGACCGCAGTGTGCGCGTTGTGCGTGGCGAACTGCGGATAGATGTGGCCGCCGTGCGAGAGGAGGTCGTCGGCGCAGACGAGATAGGAGAGATCGGTGGCATGCTTGGTGGTGAACACGGGATAGTCCGCGCGGCCGTTCACCTGCGCGCGCTTGATCTCGCCGTCCCAGTAGGCGCCCTTCACGAGCCGCGCCATGATCCGCATCTTCCGGCGCCGCGCCATGTCGCCGACCATCGCGATCGCCGCGCGCGCGCGCTTCTGGTAGGCCTGCACGGCGAGGCCGAGACCCGTCCAGCCTTTCAGCGACGGCTCGCCCGCGAGCCTGTCGAGCATCTTCAGCGAAATGACGAGGCGTTCGGTTTCCTCCGCGTCGAGGCAGAGATTGATGTCGGCGTCCTTCGCGGCCCGGCAGAGGTCGAGCACCGCGCCGTACAGCTCTGCGAAGACGCGGTCCTCGTGGCGTGCGTCGTAGCGTGGGTGCAGCGCAGAGAGCTTCACCGACACGCCCGAGCGCGCTTCAGGAGCTCCCGCCCCGTCGGCGCCCACCGCGCGGATGGAGTTCGCATAGCTTTCCAGATAGCGCGCCGCGTCCGCCGCCGTGCGTGCGCCTTCGCCGAGCATGTCGAACGAAAAGAACGCGGCCTCGCCCGCGCGCACGAAGCCGCGTCCGCGCCTGATGGCGCCCTCGATGTCGCGGCCGAGCACGAACTGCTCGCCGAGGATGCGCATGGCCTGCATGGCGCCGGCGCGCACGACGGGTTCGCCCGCGCGGCTGACGAAGCGCTTCATGAAGCCGGAGAAATCGCCGCGCAGGTCATCGGATAGCGACACGACCCGGCCTGTGAGCATCAGCCCCCATGTGCCGGCGTTCACGAGCCAGGACTCCGATTGCCCGAGGTGTTCGGACCAGCGGCCCGATTTGATCTTCTCGGCGATCAGCCGGTCGGCGGTGTCATCATCGGGCACGCGCAGCAGCGCCTCGGCGAGGCACATGAGCGCCAGCCCCTCGGAGTTGGACAGGCCGAATTCCTCGAGGAAACTTTCCATCACGCCCTTGCGGCGCTTGAGCCCCCGGGCCTTGCGCACCAGCGCACGCGCCTCAGCTTCCACCCCCGCACGGGCGGGCGCATCGAGCGGGCATGCCGAAAGCAGGCCCTGGATCGCCTCGTCCTCCGGCGCATAGCGGCCCTGATCCAGCGCATCCCAGTCCAATCCCGCGGGTCCAGCGGCGTCCGCCATCGTGCGTTTCTCCATCCCTTTGCCGTTACCTGAGGCGTCACGCGCCACACTGCAAGCACTGCGATCGCCGCGACGGCGCCGAGGGTGACTTGGACGCCGGCGCCCCCTATACCGCGCCGTTCAATGTCGACGCGCCCCACCCCCAAGTCCGCCGCCGCGATCCCGGCCCCGCCGGATCAGGATCCCACTCGCCTCATGCTCGTCACCGACGCATGGGAGCCGCAGGTCAACGGCGTGGTGCGCACGCTCTCGCGCGTGATCGCGGAACTGCGCACCATGGGCGTGGAGGTGGAGATCGTCTCGCCGGCCGACGGCTACAAGACGATGCCGCTGGTCACCTACGAGGAAATCAAGCTGGCGCTCTTCGCGCGCGACGACGTCGAGGAACGCTTCAACGCGTTCGCACCGGACGCCGTGCACATCGCTACCGAGGGCACGCTGGGCTGGGATGCGCGCTCGATCTGCCTGGAATACAAGTTCCCGTTCACGACGAGCTACCACACGCAGTTCCCGGAATACGTCCACGCGCGCTTCTGGTGGATTCCCACATGGGCCGGCTACGCGTTCATGCGCGCGTTCCACAACAAGAGCGGCCGCGTGATGGTGGCCACGCCCTCGATGATGGAGCGGCTGGAAAGCCGCGGCATGAAGAACCTGACGGCGTGGAGTCGCGGCGTCGATACCGACATGTTCCATCCATCGAAGCGCGGATTGAACGGCGGCGTCTACGCCGATCTGCAACGTCCCGTCTGGGCCTATGTGGGCCGGGTGGCGGTGGAGAAGAACATCGAGGCGTTCCTGAAGCTGGACCTGCCCGGCACAAAGGTCGTCGTCGGCGGCGGACCGCTGCTTGAAGAGCTGAAGGTGAAGTACCCCGAGGCGAAGTTCACCGGCCCGAAATTCGGCGACGAACTCGCGCAGCACTACGCGGACGCCGACGTCTTCGTGTTCCCGAGCTTCACCGACACGTTCGGCCTGGTGATCCTCGAGGCGATGGCGGCCGGCACGCCGGTCGCCGGCTTCATGGCGCCGGGACCGAAGGACATCATCCCCGGCTCGGGCGCAGGCGCCGTCTCCGATGACCTCAAGGCCGCGTGCCTTGAGGCGCTGAAGATGGATCGCGAGACGACGCGCAAGTACGCGGAGAAATTCTCCTGGCGCGCCTGCGCAGAGGATTTCCTGCGCAACCTGCAACCGTTGCCGAAGCCCGAGAAGAAGCGCTTCTGGCGCCGCCTGCGCGCGCTACGGCGCAGGAAGCCCAAGCCCGGCGCCGCAACGCCGGGTGTCTAGAACCCAGATCCGACGCAATCGGATCGGGGCTCCATCTCATTGTTTGAACGCATTTTCTGGCGACGAACCGGCGCCCGCTTCGGCGGAAAACGCTCCGGCTGCGCGGTTGGCGCTACTGCCTGCCGGAGACCAGGAAGTGCGAAATCCGGCTCGCGATGTTCAGCACAAGCACGCCGAGCGTGATGATCAGCGCGCCGGACCATGCGAGATCCACCCACTCTTCGTAGGGACTGCTTGCGTAGCGGTAGATTGCGATCGGCAAACTGGCCATGGCGCTGGTCAGGTTTTCCGACCAGTTGAAGCTGCCCAGCGAGGTGAAGATCAACGGCGCCGTCTCACCCGATATGCGCGCCACAGCGAGCAGGACGCCTGTGAGGATGCCGCCGAACGCCGCCGGCAGCGTTACCTTGAGAACCGTCGTGCTGTCGCGCGCGCCGAGCGCCTTCGAGCCTTCGCGATACGCTTCTGGCACCAGCTTCATGATGTCTTCGGTTGTGCGCGCGATGACGGGCATCGCCAGCAGCGCGAGCGCGATTGATCCGGCGATCGCCGAGAAACCGCCCATCGGAACAACCACGATCTGATAGACGAACAAGCCCACAAGCACCGACGGCGCGCTGAGCAGGATGTCGTTGACGAACCGCACCACCGACGCGAATCGCCCTTCCCGGCCGACTTCGGCGAGATACACGCCCACCGCCATGCCGAGGGGCGCGCCCAGGAGCGTTCCCATGCCGACCTGGATCAGACTGCCGACGATGGCGTTCCCCAGCCCGCCGCCCTGACCGGGCGTCTTCATGCTGTGGGTAAAGAGGTTCGGGGATAGCCCCGCAGCCCCCTTCTCCACGAGCGTCCAGAGAATGAGTCCAAGGAAGATCAGCCCGATGACCGCCGCGACCGAGCACAATACGGTCATGAAAGCCGAGACGACACGGCGGCGGATGTAGCGGGCGTGATTGATCGCCTGAATGGTCATGCCATGCGTCCCTGTCTCAAGAGCAGGCGCGCCAGCGCCAGGACGAAGAAGGAAACGACAAAGAGAATGAAGCCGAGCGCGAAGAGCGACGCGAGCTTCAGCGACCCTTGGTCGGCGTCTGGAAATTCGTTGGCGACGATGGACGCGATGCTCGCCGTCGGCGCGTAGAAGCTGTCGGGAAGGCGGTTGGCATTGCCGATCACGAACGTGACGGCCATCGTCTCGCCGAGCGCGCGGCCAAGGCCGAGGAACACGGCGCCGAACAGCGAGCCGCGCACCGCCGGGATCACGACACCCGTCAGCACTTCCCAGCGGGTGGCGCCCATTGCATAGCCGCCCTCCTTGAGGAGCTGCGGGGTCGTCTGCAGCACGTCGCGCGAGGCGGCGGCGATGAACGGCAGGATCATGATCGCGAGCACGACGCTCGCGGTGAACAGGCCGACACCGACAGGCGCTCCCGAAAACCAGTAGAACTCACCCACCGGCGGCAGGAACGCGAGCTTCTCGGTAAGCCAGGGTTGCACCGTTGTGGACATCACGGGCGCCAGCACGAAGAAGCCCCACATGCCATAGACGATGCTGGGGACGGCCGCGAGCAGCTCGACGGCCACGCCGACCGGGCCGCGCAGCGGACGAGGACAAATCTCCGTCAGGACATAGGCGATGCCGAAGCCGATCGGCCACGCTAGAACAAGTGCGAGAAACGATGTCGCAAGCGTGCCAACGATGGCCGGCGCCGCGCCGTAGAGATCGCGGACGGGATCCCACTGGTTCAGCCAGATGAAAGCGACGCCGAACTTCTGGAACGCCACATGTCCCGACTCAAACAGGATGATCAGGATGGCGCCCATCGTCACAAGCACGACGACGGCGGCGACGAACAGGACAGCCCTGAACAGGTTCTCGCCAAGGTGGAAGCGGCGCGATCCTTCGAGTGGTGCGGTCGTCATGAATGCGGTCCCTTCGCCCTTCGCGGCGCAGAAGAGGGCGGGACCTTATCAGGTCCCGCCCTCCCTGTCGTTCTGGTCTGTACTAGCGAGCCGGCGTGTAGACCGGGCGGCCGCCCGACTTCACCTGAGCCCAGCGAGCGCGAACCTGGGTGCGCACCGATTCCGGCAGCATCACGTAGTGCAGCTGGTCGGCAGCCGGCGAACCGTTGCGGAACGCCCAGTCGAAGAACTTGAGCACCGCGGCGGCGCGGTCGCCGTCTGCCGGGTTCTTCGGGATCATGATGTAGGTCGGTCCGACGATCGGCCAGTTCGTGGCGCCCACGGTGTTGTTCATGGAGACCGCAAGGTTCGGGGCATTGGCCCAGTTGGCTTGCGCGGCGGCGGCCGAGAACGCCGCCGTCGACGGACGGACGAACTGACCCGAACGGTTCTGGATCATTGGCGTCTGCATGCGGTTTTCGGTGGCATAGGCGTACTCGACGTAGCCGAAGCCGCCGCGCGTGTTGCGGATCGCGCCTGCGACACCCGCATTGCCCGGCGCGCCGATGCCCGCACGCCACGCCACCGAGTTACCGGCGCCGACCTGCGACTGGAACGGCAGGCTGATCGAGGCGATGTAGGAGGTGAAGATGTTGGTCGTGCCGGACGAGTCGGCGCGATAGGCCGGCGCGATGGCGAGAGCCGGCAGGCTGACGCCCGGGTTGATCGCCGTGATGCGACGATCGTTCCACATGCGAACGCGACCGAGATAGATGTCGGCGATGATCGGGCCGGTCAGCTTCAGCGCGTTGCCGTCGACGCCCGGGATGTTCACGGCGATGACCACGCCGCCGATGACGGCCGGGAATTGCAGGAGATTCTGGCTGGCCAGACGTTCCGGCGCGACGGCCGTGTCCGAGGCGCCGAAGTCAACCGTGCGGTTGATGATCTGCGTGACGCCGGCGCCGGAGCCGATCGCCTGATAGTTCAGGCTGTCGCCGCCGGTCGCGGCGTATTGCTCGGCCCACTTGGTGTAGATCGGCGCCGGGAAGGTCGCGCCCGCGCCGGTGATTTCACCGGCGGCGGCGGAAACGACGCCAACGGCGGAAATCGCGACCGCCGCGGCGAGCGCACGCGCGCTCGCCATCAACGTCTTGTTCCTGAAGTGAAACATGGAAGGTGTCTCCTGGAGTATGGTTCGGCGAATGCCGTTCAGATGGTGTGGCTTACCAGTCGAGCTGGGTGCGGAACGAGATCACTTCCGCGTCGCCCTGGGCGGCGGTCGTGGCGCGCGTGACGTTGTGCTGCGAATAGTCCAGCTGGAACTTCACGTAGCTGATCGGCATCCAGGTGACCTGTCCGACGTACGACTGCTGCTTGCCGCCGACCGTCTGGATCGCCGGCGTCGGGCCGTCGGTCAGATCGACGTACTCGTAGCGGGCGCCGAGCATGACGTGGCCGATGCCGCCGTCCGAACCGAGGGTGCGGCGGATGCGGATGCGGTCGAAGCTGCCATCGACGGCCTTGTAGACGCGGCTTTCGCCGGTCGGCGACCAGACGAGGTCGAAGTAGCCGCCCGAGAAGTCACGGTCAGCGCGTTGGGCCGGCGTGCCGGCGTTCGGGGAGGCGGTCAGCCGGCCGTACTCGGCGTTGAAGCCGAACTGGTTCCATTGGCCCGCCGCTTCGACGCCGACGAACACGTCCTTGTCGGCAAACGCGCCGGTGTCCACGAGGCGGGAGTTGAAGCCCGTGTCGGGACGTGCGCGGTACTGGAAACCCGCGTTGCTGTTGGCGTTCGGGCCGGTCGGGCCGGCGCCGCCGTTGTCGCGGATACGCGCCGTGGCGCCGACGTGCAGGAGATGCGTGCCTTCGGGCGTGTTCTGGTAATAGGGCGCCCAGGTCGCGCGACCGATCACCGAGGTTTCCTCGTCGCGGTTTTCAATCTCTGCGCCGCCGCCGAGGTCGCCGCCGTGAAGCGCCACGCCCGCCGACCAGTTGCCGCCGTTGGTGACAACCGCGACGCCCATCTTCTTGGCGAAGCCGAAGGCGTTGATGTACGAGGAGCGCTCGTTGAAGGGAATGTTCAGCGACGAGGTGCGGTCTTCCATCGGCGTGACCGCGTTGTTCTGGCCGACGATCACCGAGAAATCGTTGTGGACGTACTCAAGGAAGGCGTCATCGAGCGTCACCGTGCCGGCGTTCGGCGTGAAGGCGACCTTGATGTCATAGCGGAAGGCGCTCGTGTAGCGGCCAGCGACGCCGAGGAACACGCGACGCGTGTCCGACTGCGTGTAGTCGAGATCCTGGGACGTGCCCGGGAAGTCCGTCTGCACGTTGTAAAGGTCGTACTGGATACGGCCGGTGACCTTGAACTGGCGGTCTTCTTCAGACCAGCGCGGCGAGCCGGACCAGGAGGTCGTCGCCTGAGCGTGAGCGGATTCGACCATAGCCAAACCGCCAGTTGTCGCGAGCGCGGCGAGCGCCACGCTGCGCAGGATCTTTGAATTCCGCATTGCTTCCCTCGAAAAGTTGACTTCCCCAGCCCGCAGAAGCAGGCGCCGCATGGTTTCCTTTTACGGTGTGCGGGCCATAGCCGCCCGCCATGACGGGCAATTGAATGATTTGCGACGGTTCGGTGACGCGGGGCGGCTATCGGGAGACCGTGTCTGTCAGGCAACATTAACGAGGCCCGACGCGCCTTCACTTTCCGTCAACGATTTTCAGCGGTCCCGCCGTTGGCGGCCAAGGGCGAAATTGATTTTCCGCGGGGGGACATTTCCTCTTTACATCGGGGGGGGCCTCTCTTATGTCGCGTTCACCGGCGGACCTGGAAACAAGTCCACTAACGCTCCCCTCGGCCCAGGCCACACGGGGGACCGACTTCAGGCATGAAAGCCTGCGGCACGGCCTCCCGGCGTAAGCTCCCGAACCCGTCCCTCAAGGCGGCTAGGCGAAGGAAGCGGACCTGACATTAGGCATGTCCGACTAACGCCGGCCTGGGTTCAACATCGCTCCACACCTTGGACAGTCGCGTCCGTGGGGCTTCGAGGTTTGAGGGGGCTGCCGGATGGATCACATCCAGTCGCTGACTTTCCCGTCGCCGTCGGACGCTGTCCGATCGCTTGCGCCCGAAGGGCCGCTGGCGATTGCGCGTCCGCACCGCGTGGCGGCTGCAGGTCAATGGTTCCGGGAAAATTTCCCGGGCGAAATCTTTTACGCCGTGAAGGCCAACCCGTCGCCGTGGGTGCTTGACGCGCTCTGGGGCGCCGGCGTGCGCGGCTTCGACGTGGCGTCGGAAGCGGAAGTGCGGCTCGTGTCCGAGCGGTTCGGCCCGGAGGCGAAGCTCGCCTTCATGCACCCGGTGAAGTCGCGCCGCGCGATCGGCCGCGCCTACCTCGACCACGGGGTGCGCACCTTCGTCCTCGACACCGAGGAGGAGCTGCAGAAGATCCTCGTGGAAACCAACGGCGCGAAGGATCTCACGCTGATGGTGCGCCTCACGGTGTCCAATGACGGCGCCTCGCTGCCGCTGGCCGCCAAGTTCGGCGCGTCGGCGCAGGACGCGCCCGACCTGCTGCGCAAGGCCCGCGGCGCCACCGAAGAGATGATGGGCGTCTCCTTCCACGTGGGTTCGCAGTGCATGCGCCCGCTCGCCTACAAGACCGCGATGCTCGACGCCAACCGCGCGATCATCAAGGCCGGCGTCGTCGTCGACATCGTCGACGTGGGCGGCGGCTTCCCGGCGATCTATCCCGGCATGGAGCCGCCGGAGATGGGCGCCTACATGCGCGAGATCCGCGAGACCTTCGAGCAGATGTTCATCGCGCAGAACGCGGTGCTCTGGGCCGAACCCGGCCGCGCGCTGGTGGCGGAAGCCGGCTCCATCGTCACGCGCGTGGACCTGCGCAAGGGCGACGCGCTCTACCTGAACGACGGCGCCTACGGGAACCTGTTCGACGCCGCGCATGTGAAGTGGCCGTTCCCGGTCAAGCACATCCGCGTCGGCGGCTCGCGCGCCAAGCTCGCGCCGTTCAAGTTCTTCGGCCCGACCTGTGACTCCATCGACGCCGCCCAGGGCCCGTTCATGCTGCCGGCGGACATCCGCGAGGGCGACCACATCGAGATCGGCATGCTCGGCGCGTACGGCGTGGCCATGTCGACGGGCTTCAACGGCTTCGGCGACACCACGACCGTCGAATGCGCCGATGCGCCCTGGCAGTCGATGTTCGTCGCCGCGACCAAGACCGACGAAAACGAGGACACCGGCGTCGTCCGGCTGTCCGACCGTCGGCGCAAACCCAAGCAGAAGTAAGCGCGCGGGGAGCGCGAGCCTTCAGGCTCGCCCGGCCAGGCGGGCCTGAAGGCCCGCGCTCCCCGTTGATCGCGCGCGGCATTTCCGTCACACCCTCCCGATCCTGCGTGCGGCGGAGCGTCCGCAGGACCGATTTCGTTTCGACGCCGCCGGAAGGACTGACCAGAATGGCCAAGACGAAAGCGACGGCGCCGAAGCCGAAGAAGCGCGACAACCGCAAGGCGGAGCTGCTCTCTTCCCCCGTCGAGCACATCGACATCTCGTCGTTCGACGCGCGCCCGATCATCGACGCGTGGGGCAAGATGAGCTTCACGTCGCGCGACGCCGCACGCGCGGCGCAGATCCTCAACATGGCGCTGGAAGACAAGACCTGCTCGACCTGGCTGATCATGGCCGGCTCGACGGGCGCAGGCGGGTGTCTGCACGTCTGGCGCGACATGGTCGAGTACAACATGGCCGACGCGATCGTCGCGACCGGCGCGTGCATCATCGACATGGATTTCCTCGAAGCGCTCGGCTTCAAGCACTATCAGGCCAAGGAAATCCCCGACGACAACATCCTGCGCTCGCTCTACATCGACCGCATCTACGACACCTACATCGATGAGGAAGAACTGCAGAACGTCGATCACACGATCTACGCCATCTGCGAACAGCTCGAGCCGCGCCCCTACACGTCGCGCGAATTCATCTACGAAATCGGCAAGTGGCTCGCCGCCGGCAACGCCAAGAAGAAGGATTCGCTGATCCAGCGCGCCTACGAAAAAGGCGTGCCGATCTTCGTGCCGGCGTTCTCCGATTGCTCCGCGGGCTTCGGCATCGTCAAGCACCAGGTCGAACGCCGCAAGGCGAAGAAGCCCTACGTCACCATCGACAGCGCCGGCGACTTCCGCGAGCTGACCGAGATCAAGCTCGCCGCCGGCACAACGGCCCTCTTCATGGTCGGCGGCGGCGTGCCGAAGAACTTCGCGCAGGACACCGTCGTGTGCGCGGAAATCCTCGGCCACGAGGATGTGGAAGTGCACAAGTACGCCGTGCAGATCACGGTGGCGGACGTCCGCGACGGCGCCTGCTCGTCCTCGACGCTTCAGGAAGCAGCAAGCTGGGGCAAGGTGAGCACCGTCCACGAGCAGATGGTGTTCGCCGAAGCGACTTCCGTAGCGCCGATCATCGTCAGCGACGCGTATCACCGCGGCGGCTGGCGCAAGCGCAAGGCGAAGAACTGGGCGAAGCTGTTCAAGTAACGCCATAGGAGCGCGAGTTGGAGCGCGTCGCGAGGAGCGCGCGACCTCCGGTCGCGCAAGCGTCGCCGGAGGCGACGCGCTCCCGCGCGCTCCCCCTCGCGTTCTCTCGCATTGCGAGCCCCCCACCGTCATCCCTCGAGCGGCCATCCCTTGAGCGGTCAGAGAATTTCGCCCACCATGCCCCCATGGGCGCGAAGGGTTGGCATCGTCGCGGATACCTTCCGCACTTTGATGGGCACGGCATCAGTCAGCATGTCGTCTTTCGGCTCTTTGACTCCGTCCCGCCCGACGAACGCGACGGAGACGATGTCCTTGATCGTCACATGGGCGTAGCCTTCATGCGTGATCCGGCCTGCGCCCGGATAGTCGCCGAGGCGCTGCTTCACGGCGACGGCCAGCGCTATGTCTTGCAAGCTTGGTGCGTGATGCCGAACCATGTCCACGCGCTCATCGCAACGAACGCGAAGATCGAACTGGGCCTGATCGTGCACGCATGGAAGCGCTTCACGACGCGGCGCATCAACGAGTCTGTGGGACGCACCGGCGCCGTCTGGGCCAAGGACTATTTCGATCGCTACATGCGCGATGACGCGCATTTCGAGACGACCAGGAGCTATATCGAACGAAATCCGGTGGTCGCTAACCTCTGCGATGGGCCCGAGGAATGGCCATTTTCCTCCGCCGGCTGGCGAGAGACGCCGAAAGAACGTGAGTAGGAGCGCGCCGCCTCCGGCGGCGCACGAAACACCCTGCCAGGTCAGTCGCCGGAGGCGACGCGCTCCTATCGCAAACAGGAGTTCACATGACCCCCGACCCCCACTATCTCGCGGTCTTCCTCTCCAACAAGCAGAGCCCGAAATGGCGCGCGTGGTACGCGATGTCCGAGGACGAACGGCGCGCGAAGGACGAGATCGGGCTTGCGGCGCTCGCGGCGTGGGGCGAGGCGCACAGGGATGTCATCGTCCATGAGGGCGGGCCGCTCGGTCCGACGAAACACACGTCGAGCGATGGCGTGAAGGACGTCGTGAACGAGATGACCGTATTCGTCGTCGTGCGCGCCCCCACGCATGAAGCGGCGGCGAAGCTGTTTGAAAGCCATCCCCACTTCACGGTCTTTCCATGCGACGGCGTGGACGTGATGCCTCTGCTGTCGGGCCCGCCGGAGGGCTAGCCCGTAGCGCCGGCTACCAGCCGGCCCAGTGGTGTGTCCGGGTACGCTTGCGCGCTTCGCGAGCACCGTATGCCGGCAAGATGCCGGCGCTACAGGCCGGCGGTGCGTGGCGGCGATGTGGGAGAGAAAACGGATTGACATCCTAGTTTATAGGTTTATATTCCCTTCATCGCCTCCGCATGGAGGGCAGCCGGATCCATCTGTTCAACGGCGCGGGGGCGATGCGGTCGAGCGTGGGAGGCCCGCATGCCAAGTGCGATGAGCACGAGGGAACATGCGGGAGTTCCGGGGCTCATGCGGAACAGGCATGACCCGCACGCGCGCCGGGAAACCGGTACATGGGTGTGAAAAACCGCCCGGAGCCGGCCTGACGGGAAACGATCGCGGGGGCGCGGAAGCGGCGACGCTTCTTTTCTTCCCAACCCACTTCGCGGAGCCGCCTCCGCGTCCCCGGCCCTCCCATCGCAGGGCGACCAGGCGAAACCGCAGAAGCGAAAGCTTCGTGCGCAAGTTGGCGTTGGCGAGCAGGACCGCTAACGTCTCAATTCCCGTAACAGAGGCATTGTCGCCCCATGAAGAAAATGCTCGCCTCCGCCGCCTTCGCGTTGTTCGCCGCGACGGCCTGCGTCTCCGTCGAGGTCAACGAGGCCGCCGAGGCCCCGCCCGCGCCGCAGACCGTCGCGTTCAACGGGCTCGGCGTGCTGGCGCCCCCGCCTGCCGCCGGCTCGCCGCAACAGGCCGGCGATGCAGCGACCGCGCGCGGCCCATGGTCGGCGGAACGCATCGCAATGGCGGCGGCCGACGACGCCGTCGATCCGTGGAAGGCGTTTTCGAGCGTCATGGGGCCGGACTTCAACGCCGCGAACTATCCCGCGACCAAGCGCGTGTTCGACCAGATCATGGCCGTCGCCGGCCCGGCCATCGGCGCGACGAAGGCGCAATGGAGCCGCCCCCGCCCCTTCGTCGCCAATCCGGCGCAGCCGACCTGCATCACCCCCAGTGATGGGCTGCGGGCCAGCGGCGCCTATCCCTCCGGACATTCGGCCCTCGGCTGGGCGTGGGCGCTCGCGCTGGCCGAAATCGCGCCGGAACGGGCCGACGCCCTGTTACATCGCGGACATGAATATGGTGAAAGCCGCATCGTCTGCGGCGTGCACTGGGCCAGCGACGTTTCCGCAGGACGCGCGCTCGGAGCCGCCGCAATCGCCAGAATGCATGGCGATCAAGGGACACGGGCGCTTTTCGACGCCGCGCGCGTTGAGATCGCGAGCAAATAGCACCTCAATCTAACTGACAGATGTCCGTATCGCCCCAGCGGCGCAAGTCTCGCCTTGCTGGAGCAGTGCGGTGACAAGCGAACACGCGTCTGTGATCACAATGGCCCCCTGACCATCGTGGGCGAGACATCGTGATCCAGAATATCCAGACGCTGCGCGTGATATTCGCGTTTCTCGTGGTCACCGCCCACTTGCAGACGATCTACACGCTGATGGGTCTGGTTAAGGGCCCGCACGGCATCGACGGCGTGGCCACCGATGGCTTCCTGATCGTCAGCGCGTTCGTGATCATCTTCTCCGATCTTCGGAAGCAGAAACCACCGCTGGAGTTCGTCGGCAGGCGCTTCGCGCGGCTGGTGCCGTTCTACTGGATCATCACGCTCTTCGTCGCGGCGCTGTGCCTTGCGGCGCCGGGACTTTTCCGCACGACCGTGGTCTCGCCGGAAACACTGCTCAAATCCCTCTTCTTCATCCCCTATGCGAAGCACGGCGACATCGTGGCGCCCATCGTGTTCGTGGGCTGGACGATGAACTACATCGTCTGGTTCATCGTCATGCACGCAGTCTATTTGTGGCTGTTCGGCAGGAACGCATGGATGGCGACGGCGGCAACGCTCGCCGCCCTCGCCTTGATCGGAGCGGCCCTGCGGCCCTCCGATGTGGTCATGAACTTCTTCACCGGACCGCGGCAGATCTCCTTCGCGTTCGGCGCACTCGCCGCGGGGCTCTGGGACCGGTGGCCGATCCGCCTTGATCGACACAAGAGCGGAGGCGTACGGACCCTGGCCATTGCGCTGATCACGGCGGCTCTCACCGTGCGCTTTGGACAACAGATCTACTTTCCGGCGATTGACATGCGGTACGTCGGTCCGTTTGCAGCGATCGTCGTAGTCTTCGGCGCCCTGCTCCTCGAAGCGAACGGAGATGCCCACAGGGGCAAATGGCGCGATCTGCTGGCAGAGGCGACGTTCTCCATCTACCTGACCCACTTCTTCGCCACCCAGGCGGCGCAGAAAGCCGCAGTCGCGCTCGACGTGCAGCACCCTGTGGTGCTCGCAGGTCTCGCCCTTGGAGCCTACATCGGGACAGCCGTTCTGGGTGTTGTCGTCTGCCGATGGGTGGAAAAGCCGCTGGACCGGCTGGTGCGCGACGGCTGGCGCTGGGCGTCGCACCGTGCAGCGCGCCAGCCAGCGCCGCTGGCCCCTCACACAAGAGAGGACGCCAGCCCCGCGGGCCCAACGCCGTAGCGTGTCTTCCCGTCCCTACTTCCAGTTCTGCACCGCAGTCCGCGCCTGATCGTTTGCGGGGCGCGCGATGAGTGAATCCTGACTGAGCGTGACGTAATAGGTCGCGCCATCGGCCATCGGGATGTAGGTGGCGTTGCCGTAGTGGGCGTCGAGGATCGGCATCTGCTTCAGGTACTTCGAGTTCGCCACGGCGAAGAGATCGAGGCCCGGATTTTCGGAGAGCTGATACACGGTGCGCGGCGCGCTGCGCTCGGCGTTGATATCCGCGTAGCGACCGGACATGCGCTCCAGCCGATAGTTCGCGTCAAGACCGGCGACGTTGGCCCACGGCTTCCACTTCAGGATGCGGGCGTCCATCTGCCACTGGTCGCCGAGCAGGACGCATTCGCCGGACGTGCCGTCCGGCAGTGAACAGACCTGCTTCTTGCCGTCAGGCAGCTTCACATCGGCGACGTAAGCCGACGGGCCTGTCTGGCGGAAGGTGACTTCCGCCACCTGCTGCTCATGCGTCAGGCGCTGGTAGGTGAGGATGTTGAGCCCGAGCAGGCCGACCGCCGCCCCGGCGGCCAGGAACACACCACCCGAAAGCGAGCCGAACAGGCCCGAAATCGCCCGGCCTCGCCCGATGGCGCCCATGCCGCGCACAAAAAGAAAAAGGCCAAGCAGCCCCAGTGTCGCCGGTACGATCCAGATACCCATGACGCTCCCCTGTCCCGATCCAGAATTCACTTCCCCGACCCCTGTTAACCGATCGGGGTTCAATGCGCCACGGGAGACAGCCCGCTAGGTGCGCGGGGCCTTGGCCCGCACGGCGCGCACGCGCGCCTCGATACCGGGCCGGGCCCGGCCAAGGAAGTCCGACGTGTAGCCGATGCCGGTCCAGGCCCCGGAAACCCGGAACGGGACCGCCACCCCGCTCAGGCGAGGCGTCAGGCGCATGTCGATGGTGCGACCGCCCATGTCGATGACGCCGACGGCGTTGATGCGGGCCTGGGGCGCGATCATCTGCAGGTCGTTGGTGGCCAGCACGCCGTCCGCCGCCCTGATCGTGGCGGTGAACGTCGAGAACGGGGTGCGCGCGGCCGGCGAGACCATCTCGCCGCGCATGGCGTCGCGGATCGTGCGCCCGACCCCGCCAAGGTTCACCCCGCGCAGCGCGCCGTTCTGGAAGGCGAACGCGCCCGTGCCGGCCAGCGAGCCCATCAGCGACTTCTGCGTCGCGCCGCGCCCGGAAAAGCCCCAATCGATCTTCGCCGTGCCCTCCAGATTGGTGAAACCGAAGGCGTCGGTGAAGAAGCGTTGCGCATCGACTTTCTGCACGGCGAGTTCGTTGCGGATCGTGACGTCCTGCCCGCGTGCGTCGACCTCGAAGCGGCCCGTGCCATTGCCGCCGTACATCTCCAGCTCGCGCGCCGTCACGATGAGGTAGCCGTCGTTGAGCAGCAACGAGACCTGCGAGCGGTCAAGCTTGGTCTTCTGGATCTGCAGCGGGCCTGTGGTGAGCTCAAGATTGGCGTTCACGGTCTTCAGACCCGTCAGGTCGATCGGCAGCTCGCTCCAGCCGGGCGACCTCACGTCCACCTGCTGCACGCTGGCGACCTGCACGCCGCCCGCCTGCGCCCGCGGCGCGAGGTAAGGATTGAGATCGAGTGCGGCGACTTCGAGCCGGCCGGAGAGGAACGGCGCTCTCGGACCCTGCTCGATGAGGAGGTCTCCGCGCGACTTGATGTTGTCGATCTCGACGGCCGCGTTGTCGAACGCGTAGCGCTTTGGGCCAACGTCGAGACGCCCGGCGATCCTGAAGGCCTCAAGGCCGGGTCCCTTTCCCAGCGGACTGCCTGCCCAGGCGGCTAGCCCGCGCAGGCTCGGACCCGACGCCGCCAACTCGCCGGAGAGGCCGCCGGTTTTCACGTCGAGCACGCCGTCCAGCGCAGCCGTGAGGGGCGTCGTCGTGATGCTGACCTTCAACGGCGTCGTTTGCCCGGTGGTGAGCGCGCGAAACACGCCGACCGTCAGATCGACGGTCGCGCGCTCGCCGCGGAATGTCGCCTCGCCCGAAAGGGTCAGCGGCGCGTCCATGCCGTCGAGGTCGACCTTCGCATCCACGTCTTCGAGGCCGTACGCCGACTTCGTCTTGAGGTTCGCATAGGAAAACCGTCCGTCGATCACACGCATGCCGTGCAGGCTGAACGTCGTCGCCCTGGCGCCCGGTCGCGCCGGTTGCTGCGGACGCGAAGGCGCGACCGGCTTCAGGATCCAGTTCGGGCGGCCCTGCGCGTCGACTTCGAGCGACACCACTGGTTCGACGAGAATCAACTCGTGAACCTCAAGGCGGCGTTGCATCAACGGCTTGAGCGCCATGCCGATCACGACTTCACGGGCGGTGAGCATATGCGCGACCGACCCGCCGGGTGTGCCGGCGAGGCTTGCATTCTCGCCCTTGAACCCGAGCGCCGGCCAGAATGTGACGGAGACCGCCCCCGTGATTTCGCAGTCGCGACCTGTTGCGGCTTCGACACGGCGCTCGATTTCCGCGCGAGCGTCGAACTGCGACAGGAACCACCACGTATAGCCCGCCGCGCCGACGACGGCGAAGACGACGATGGCGACAAGAACCAGCAGCACCCGTTTCATCGACGCGGTCTCCCCTTGGCCGTCCGCCCCCTATGGCGCGCACGGGCGCGGGAGGGCCTTGATCGACGGCGACGATAGCCTGCCGCCGCGCGCACCGCCATTGCGTATGAAACGGGCGCCCCGGCGCCATGATCCGGGTCACAGCAAGAAGCGCTTGCGCAGGATCGCGCACGGCGCGACGATCTATACACGGGAGCGGGCACTTCGGACGGGCGCAGCAATGCAGGCTCGTGAGCCGGTGTCGTGAAACATCGGCCGCCAGCGGTAAACCTTCGCCAGTTTGCAATAATTCGACCTCACGGACGTCTGAATCGTATTACATACGTCTTGTGCAACGGCGCCTTGCCGGATTCCGGCGACATGCGGATGGAGCCACGATGCCAACCGACGATCTCTTCCAGACCTATGCGCGCAGCTACGAGGCGCGCCGCGAGTCAGAGATGTCCCTGCAGGAATATCTCTCGGCGTGCAAAAAAGATCCGCTGATGTACGCCACGGCGCACGAGCGGATCCTCGCGGCGATCGGCGAACCGGAGGTGATCGACACCGCCAAGGACTCGCGCCTCGGCCGCATCTTCATGAACCGGACGATCCGCGTGTATCCGGCGTTTCCCGATTTCTACGGCATGGAAGAAACGATCGAGCGGATCGTGGCGTTCTTCCGTCACGCCGCGCAGGGCCTCGAAGAGCGCAAGCAGATCCTCTACCTGCTCGGCCCCGTCGGCGGCGGCAAATCCTCGCTCGCCGAAAAGATCAAGGCGCTGATCGAGCTGGAACCGATCTACGTGCTGAAGGCTGGCGATCAGCTTTCGCCGGTGTTCGAGAGCCCGCTGGGCCTGTTCGATTCCGAAACGCACGGCGCGACGATGGAGGAAAAATACGGCATTCCGCGCCGGCGTCTCAGCGGCCTGATGAGCCCGTGGTGCGTGAAGCGTCTCGACGAGTTCGGCGGCGACATCACAAAGTTCACCGTGGTGAAGCTCAACCCGTCGCGCCTGCGTCAGGTTGGCGTCTCAAAGACCGAGCCGGGCGACGAGAACAACCAGGATGTCTCCGCGCTCGTCGGCAAGGTCGATATCCGCAAGCTCGAAACCTACGCGCAGAACGATCCGGACGCGTATTCCTACTCCGGCGGCCTCAACCGTGCGAACCAGGGCGTTCTTGAATTCGTCGAGATGTTCAAGGCGCCGATCAAGATGCTGCACCCCCTGCTCACCGCGACGCAGGAGAGCAACTACGTCGGCACGGAAAACATCGGCGGCATCCCGTTCACCGGTGTCGTGCTCGCGCACTCCAACGAGGCGGAATGGCAGAGCTTCAAGAACAACAAGAACAACGAGGCTTTCATCGACCGCATCTTCGTCATCAAGGTGCCTTACTGCCTGCGCGTCGATGAGGAAGAGAAGATCTACCAGAAGCTGGTGCGCTTCTCCGAACTCGCGCCCGCGCCTTGCGCGCCAGGAACTCTGGAGATGCTCGCGCGCTTTGCTGTGCTCTCGCGCCTGAAGACGCACGAGAACTCCAACCTCTACACCAAGATGCGCGTCTACAACGGCGAGAGCCTCAAGGAGGTCGATCCGAAATCGCGCAGCCTGCAGGAATACAAGGACGCCGCCGGCGTGGATGAAGGCATGGACGGCATCTCGACGCGCTTTGCGTTCAAGGTGCTCGCCGCGACCTTCAACTACGACACCACCGAGATCGCCGCCGACCCTGTCCACCTGATGTATGTGCTCGAACAGTCCATCAAGCGCGACCAGTTCCCGCCGGACACGGAGGCGCGCTACATCGAGTTCATCAAGGCCGATCTCGCGCCGCGCTACGCGGAGTTCATCGGCCACGAAATCCAGAAGGCGTATCTGGAAAGCTATCACGACTACGGCCAGAACCTGTTCGACCGCTACGTCGACTACGCGGACGCCTGGATCGAGGACATTGACTTCAAGGACCCCGACACCGGACAGCTCCTCAACCGCGAACTGCTGAACCAGGAACTTTCCAAGATCGAAAAGGCCGCCGGCATCGCCAACCCGAAGGACTTCCGCAACGAGGTCGTGAAGTTCACCCTGCGCGCGCGCGCCGGGCATGGCGGACGCAATCCGTCGTGGACCAGCTACGAGAAGATTCGCGAGGTGATCGAGCGGCGCATGTTCTCGCAGGTGGAGGACCTCCTGCCCGTCATCAGCTTCGGCTCCAAGAAAGACAGCGATACCGAGAAGAAGCACGACGAGTTCGTGCTACGGATGGTGGAGCGCGGTTACACCGAGCGGCAGGTGCGCCGGCTCGTGGAGTGGTACATGCGCGTGAAGCAGGCGGGGTAACGACACCGCATGACCATCATCGACCGGCGCCTCAACCCGGGCGGCAAGTCGCTGGCCAACCGGCAGCGCTTCATCCGGCGCGCGAAGGCGCAGGTAAAGCGGGCGGTGCGCGAAGCGACCGCAGGGCGCAGTATCAAGGACATCGACCGCGGCGGCGAAGTCACAATCCCGTCGGACGGCGTGCGCGAGCCGACGCTGCGGCGCTCCTCCGAGGGCGGCATCCGCGACTATGTGCTTCCCGGCAACAAGGAATACGTCGAGGGAGACAGCATTCAGCGCCCGCCGCGCGGCGGCGGCGCCGGCAGCGAGGGCGCCGAGGATGGCGGCGGCGAGGACGAGTTCCGCTTCGCACTTTCGGACGAGGAGTTTCTGGATCTCTTCCTGGAAGATCTTGAGCTTCCAGACCTCGCCAAGCGCCAGTTGAAGGGCGTCGGCGTGCCGCAATGGCGACGCGCCGGCTATTCCACATCCGGCTCGCCGTCGAACATCTCGCTCACGCGCACCATGCGCAATTCGCTGTCACGCCGCGTGGCGTTGCGCCGGCCGAAGCCGGAGGAACTCGAGGCGCTCCGCAGGGAGATCGCTGACATGGAATCCGGCGCGTCGGTGATGAACGTCGCGACGCTGGCCGCCATGCGCGAGAAACTCGTGCTTCTTGAGCGGCGCTCGAAGCGCATTCCGTTCATCGACCCCATCGACGTGCGATACCGCCGCCTTGAATCGACGCCGAAGCCCGTGGCGCAAGCGGTGATGTTCTGCCTGATGGATGTGTCCGGATCGATGACCGAGCACATGAAGGATCTCGCCAAGCGCTTCTACGCGCTGCTCTATCTTTTCCTGAAGCGGCGCTACAAGCACGTGGAGGTGGTGTTCATCCGCCACACGCACGAAGCCGAGGAAGTCGACGAGCAGACGTTCTTCTACAGCCGCGAGACCGGCGGCACGGTCGTGTCCACGGCGCTCGAGGAAATGGCGCACATCGTCGAGGAGCGCTTCAAGCCAAGCGAATGGAACATCTACGGCGCCCAGGCCTCGGACGGCGACAATGCGCCGAGCGACAACGCCAAGACCGCCGCGCTTCTCACAAGCACCGTCCTGCCGATGTGCCAGTACTACGCCTATCTTGAGGTCGGCTCCGATGACGACGCGCCGACCGGCGGCGAACGCCCGACAACGCTGTGGCGCACCTACGCGGTCGTGAACGGCCCCGACAGCCCCATCGCCATGCGCAAGGTCCGTCACCGTCGCGACATCTTTCCGGTGTTCCGCGACCTCTTCCAGAAAAAATCCGACCAGATGGCGGAGGCCTGACGTGGCGCTTGTTTCAGAACCCGATCCGCGGCTCCTGTTCTCGGGCTCCGACTGGAACTTCGACACCATCCGCCGCGTCTACGATGCGTGCGAGGAGATCGCGCTCAAGGAGCTCAGGCTCGACGTCTACAGGAACCAGATCGAGGTCATCACCGCCGAGCAGATGCTTGACGCTTATGCCTCCGGCGGCATGCCGCTGTTCTACAAGCACTGGAGTTTCGGCAAGCACTTCGCCCGCGACGAAGCCATGTACCGAAAGGGCTATCAGGGCCTCGCGTATGAGATCGTCATCAACTCCGATCCGTGCGTCGTCTACATCATGGAAGAAAACACCATCACCATGCAGACGCTGGTGATCGCGCACGCAGGCTTCGGTCACAACCACTTCTTCAAGAACAACTACGTCTTCAAGCAGTGGACCGACGCCAGCGGCATTCTGGACTACCTCGATTTTGCCAAGCGCTTCGTCGCCGAGTGCGAGGATCGCTACGGACAGGTCGCCGTGGAGCGCATCATCGACGCAGCCCACGCGCTGCAGAGCCACGGCATCCACCGCTTCCCGCGCAAGCGCCTGCCGGACCTGCGCTCCGAGCAGAAGCGCGCCGAGGAGCGCCGCGCGCACGGCGAAGCCATCTTCAACGACCTGTGGCGCACCGTACCCGCCAAGAAGGGCAAGACCCGCGAGAAGTCGGACGAAGACTCCCGTCGCGCGCTCCTCGGTCTGCCCGAGGAGAACCTCCTCTACTTCCTCGAAAAATCCGCTCCGCGGCTTGCGCCGTGGCAGCGTGAAATCCTGCGCATTGTCCGCCAGATCGCGCAGTACTTCTATCCGCAGCGCCAGACCAAGATGATGAACGAGGGCTGCGCCACCTACGTGCATCACCGCATCATGACGCGCCTCCATGAGCAGGGCAAAATCAGCGACGGGGCGTTCCTGGAATTCTTGCACTCGCACACGGGGGTCATCTTCCAGCCATCCTTCAATGACCGGCGATACTCCGGCATCAATCCTTATGCGCTCGGCTTTGCGATGATGTCGGATATCGAGCGCGTCTGCCTCAATCCCACCGACGAGGACCGCGCCTGGATGCCCGACATCGCGGGACAAAAGGATCCATACGCCGTGCTCCGCGACGTCTGGGCGAACTATCGCGACGAGAGTTTTGTGTCGCAGTTCCTGTCGCCGGCGTTGATCCGCAACCTCGGCCTCTTCAATGTCCATGACGACGAAGAAGAGCTCGATCTCAACGTCAGCCACATCCACAATGAGCGCGGTTACCGCGAGATCAGGCGCGCGCTCTCGCGACACTACGATGTGGCGCGTCGCGACGCCGACATCCAGATCGCCGACGTCGATCTCGCCGGCGATCGTCGCCTGATCCTGCATCATCGCGTCGTCGACGGCATCGTGCTCGACGACACAGACACCGATCACGTCCTTCAGCACCTTGCCGATCTCTGGGGCTACGAAGTGTCCCTGCGCGAGATGGACGACGAGACTGGCGACATGAAGAACGAGTTCACCGCGCGACCTCGAGCGCCGTTCGGCTAAATACGCCGCCAGCCAGACTCATTTCGATTTGCCAACGAACAGTGAGCCGGACTCATTTCAGCCGAAATCACCAGTGCGAGCCTGCCGCCAGTGCAATATCCGCATGAAGCGAACGCAGTTCGGGCGCGACGATCGCCGCAGCATCATCGCGCACCATGGCTTCGACGTGCAGCCCATCCAATTCGTTGACAGCAAGTTAACTGGTTCGCGCCACGGTCAGCGGTACCCGTTTCAGCCCTGATCCGACTCGAACCGAAGCTGCTCGTTTCATGCGCTTTTCTCCCGCCGCCCTCGCCCTCCCCGCCGCCGCCCTTGCATGGGCAGTGAGCGCGAGCCCCGTGGCGGCGGCGACGCCGGTGAAAGTCGAGGGAGTCGACGATGACACGCGCGACGCGATCAGGCGCGTGCTGCCTGATCGGGAAGAGCCGCAGTCCCTGTTCGATGCCGAACGCCTCGCCGAGGAAGCCGCGCAGCGCGCACGCGCGTTCTTGCGCTCGGAAGGCTGGTACGCCGCAACGGTCGAACCAGTCGCCGAAGAGACGCCGCCCCGCGCGCTTGTGCGGATCACCCCCGGCGCGCGCTTTGCCTTCGCCGCACCCCTTGTGACTTTCGAGGGTGGCATCGACGAGGTATCGACTGCCGCCGTGCGCAAGGAGATCGGTCGTGTCGCCGTCGGCAAGCCCGCGCGCGCTGCAGATGTCATCGCCGCGGAACTCGCAGCCGTCGCCGCCTTGCGCGCGCGCGGCTATGCACACGCAAAAGCCCTCCCCCGAAGGACTGTCGTCGATCACGCGACGACCAGCATGACCTCGCAGTTCCAGTTCGCCGTCGGCGATCGCCTTCGTCTGGGCGCCGTCACCGTCGAACCGCCGGGCGCCCTGCAGCCGGCCTTCGCCGCACGCGCCGCGAACTGGAAGACGGGTGATTATTTTGATCCCGAGAAGCTTCAGCAACTCCGGCGCGATCTCGCATCCACGGGAGCCTTTTCTGTCGTAGGCGCCAGGCTCGCGGCGCAACCGAACACAGATGGACTCACCGATGTCATCGTGACGCTGGAAGAAGCAAAGCCCCGCGTCATCGAGGTCGGCGTCGGCTGGTCGACAACCGAGGGTTTCGGCCTCGAAGCGGAATGGACCCGCCGCAACATCACGCGCCGCGCTGACGCGCTCGTGGTGAAGACCGTTCTCGGCGAGGAACAGCAGAGCCTGACCGCCGAGCTCACGCGCCCGAACGCGTTTGGCCCCGGACGCGCAGGCCAGTTCTCCGCCGGCGTCTCGCACGACGAAACCGGCCCGTTCGCCCGCAACGGCGTCTTCGTCTCCAGCGCCGTCAACGCCGCAGACAGACTTCGGTACGCCATCAGTTACGGCGTCACCGCGTCGGCAGACTTCTACAGTCAGGCCGAAGGGGTCGAGAATGCTTACGTGCTGTCGGCCTTCGGGGAAGTCCGGCGTGACGAGACCGACACGCCGCTGGATGCGCGCAGGGGCTATCTTCTGCAGTTGCGCGCCGAGCCCTCCATTTCCACCGGCGACGCGACGGTCGCCTTCGTGCGCGCCGTCGCGCAGGCGCGCGTCTATCACACCTTCAGCGGCGCAGACCGCTACACGCTTGCGGCGCGCACGCGCCTCGGCTGGGTTGAGCCCGTCCTCGGCGACGACAACGACCTTCCGCTGGACCGGCGCTTCTACGCAGGCGGCGGCGGCTCCGTGCGCGGATACGCGTTCAATTCGATCTACCCCGACACCATGACGAAGACGGGCGTGGCGCCCGGCGGACGCGGCCTGCTGGAGGTTTCCGGCGAAGCGCGCGCGCGGTTCACGCAACGCATCGGTGCGGTCGCCTTCGTCGACGGCGGCGCGGCCTTCCGGAATCTGGATGATGCTGGCGACATGCGCTGGGGCGTCGGCGTTGGCGCGCGCTACGATCTCGGCTTCGCGCCGCTGCGGTTCGACATCGCGATGCCCGTCGATCCGAGACCCAGCGATTCCAGGGCAGCTTTCTACGTCTCCATCGGTCAGGCATTTTGACGGACCCGCGCATCCCCTTTCCATCGCGCGTCGGGCGCCTGCGCCGGCGATTGCTCTACGCGTCGGCGGGGGCTGTCGTGCTGACGACCGGAGCATTCGCATGGGTGTTGGGCCCCGGAGGCCCTTTTCTCGTTTCACGGCTGGCCGAAGGACGCGCCGTGTGGCGTCTCGGGGTTCTGCATCTTGAAGGCGTGAGCGGAAGCGGCCTTGGCGATTTGCGTGTCGCCCGAGCAACCCTGAGCGACGCTGGGGGAGTCTGGGTGGAGGCGACGGATCTGGCAGTGGGCTGGGAGCCGTTGCGCCTGCTCACGCGCGAAGCAGCTGTGCGCCAGGTGTCGGCTGGCGCGATACACTTTTTCCGCAACCCGAAACTCACGCCCGCCAGACCACCCGGTCGCAGCATCGATGTCGATCTCGAGGCGTTGCAGGTGAGGCGTATCGACGTCGACGCGACGGTTTTCGGCGAAGCGGCCGCGTTTTCGCTCGACGCGAACTTTGCGGCGCGTGGGGCGCGGATCGATCGCGCCCTGGTGGATCTGCGCCGCCTCGACGCCGCGGGCGACACCCTGCGCATCAACCTGCAGCGCAAGCAGGCGATCCATCTGGAAGCTGCGCTCGACGGTCCGAAGGACGGGTTCTTTGCAGCGGCGCTGAAGAGCGAGCACGAACTGCATGTAGCTGCAAAGGCCGACGGCGACGAAACCGCCGGAGCCGGCGTGCTTGATGCCCGGATCGGCGACCAGCCGATTGTTGTGGCGACATTCGGCTGGCGGCACGAGAGCTGGTCCACCGGCGCCGACATCCGTCTTGACCTCGCGCCCGCCTTCGTCGACGTCGTCTCTCGCACTGGCGGCGCAATCCGCATCGATGGCGAAGGCGTTCGCGGCGCGCGACCCACATTCGCGGTCACCGCAAAGGCTCAGGATGCGATGGTGGAAGCCCGTGGCGCGCTGGGCGACGATTGGCGTCCGCACGGAAGCACTGCCGTTATCGTCACGGCAAGCCGCCTCGATCGCCTCACGCACAACATCGCCAGCGGCGCCGCGCGCTTCGAGGGCGTACTCGAATCCGACGACGATATGCAGACCCTTTCCGGTCGCGCGACGGGAACTGGCGTTCGCATTGCGGCTATGCGCGCGAACTTCGCAGGCGACGTGCGTCTGCGTGCATCGCGCGGACTTCTCGATCTGGAATCCGACCTGACACTCGCCGAAGCAACCGGCGCGGAGATTGTCGACCGCCTCGCAAAGGACGGACACCTCGTGTTTCGGGGAAGATACGATCGCCAGTCCAGGCGCATTTCCGTCCGCGAAGCGCGGCTGAAGTCGAGCGCGATCGACGTTCTGGGCGACGGCGTGCTCGGCGACGACGCGCGCGGATTGCGGGGCGTGTGGCGCACGACGCGCCTTGAAGCCTTCGATCCTCATGTCCGTGGCGAAGCCAGCGGAACATGGACGGCGGCAGGTGGCGGCTCAGGCCCCACGATCGTGACCGTGGACGCGAAGACGCGGCGTTTTTCAACGACGCTTCAGCCGCTCGACCAGATGCTCGGCGCGGCGCCGTCGCTCGACGCCACGCTCGCCCTTCGCGGCGGCCTCATTGACGTGCGGCGCATATCCGTAAGCGCTCCAAAACTGCGGGCGGCCGCATTCGGTCGCATCGATCACGGCCAGGCGACCCTTTCGTTCGAGACCTCGGCGACGGGCCCCATACGCCTTGGCGGCGCCGAGTTCGATGGCGTCGCGGATGCGACTGGTGCGATCACGGGACGCCTCGAAAATCCGACGGTCGCAACCACAGCACGCCTGAGTCAGATCGACGTCGCCGGGCTCGCGATAGAACATCCCGTCGTCACGCTCGCATTCGCTCCCGCCGCCCGGGGACGCGAGGGAACGATCAGGATCGAAGGCGCAGTCGCGGGTGAGCCTGCGACTGCGACCGCCTTGCTCGCGAGTGACCGCGAGCAGCTGACGCTCTCGGACCTCGACATTCACGCGGCAGGTCTCGTCGCCACCGGCGCTGCGTCATTCACCGCTGCAGGTCCTACGCTCGATGTGACGTTCAGCGGACGAACGGACAAACTCGCCGCCCCGCTGACGGGTCGCGTCACCGGTACGGCGACGCTCAGGCCCGCGCAATCGGGTGCGGCGATGCTCTCCGCTTCGGCGCGCATCACCAGCGGACGCATAGGTGCGCTTGCGCTCTCTCGCCTCGATGCCGAAGCCTCCGGGCCGCTCGACGCTATCAAGCTTCATGGAACCCTGCGAGGCGCCGCGTCCGGTGCGCCAGTCCTCTTCGATCTCACCGCAAGCGTTGATCGCGCGAGAGATACGACATTGATCCAGATCGAAGGCGCCGGAAGCATCAACGGTTCGACTGTGAAGACGCGCGAGCCCTTCGTGCTGTCGCTCGCCCCCAATGCAATGAACGCCAGCGGCGTATTCGCGCTGGGTGACGGCGTGCTGCGAGCGACACTGAAGGATGAGCGCGACAGGCTGCAGTTCAACGCCGTGGTGGACAATGCACCTATCGGTCCTGTGCTCGATCTGATGGGCGAACGCGCGACAGGCCGGGCGACCGGAACGATCTCGCTCAGCGGCGGCGACAACAGCCTCGACGGCGCGGTGGACATTGCGCTGACGGATGCATTGCTTGTTCGGCGCACGCGAGATCCGCTGTCGCTGCAACTTACGGGACGGATCGCCAACGGGTCCATGACGGTCTCTGGCACAGCCAGCTCGCGCAACGGACTGGACGGCGCGTTCGACGCCCGCGCGCCTGTCTCCGCCCGCGCACGCCCCATGCGCATCGCGCTTGCGGGAGAAGGCCGCGCCACCTGGCGCGCGCGCGGGCCTGCCGATGCGCTGTGGGGACTGGTCGGTTCGCTGGACCAGAACCTCGCTGGCCAGTTCGAGGGCGCCGGCGACGTGCGCTTCGCTGTGGGGACGCTTTCGGGAGAAGGCGGCTTTTCGCTTGCTGGCGGGCGCTTTTCCGATCGCCAGACAGGCATCGAGATGCGCGACATGTCGGCCCGTGTGAGTTTCAACGATAGCGGTGCACGCCTGGAGCAGTTTGCCGCGCGGGACCTGCGTACCGGCACGCTGACGGGAACTGGGCAAGCACGCGGCCTGAAGGACGGCGAGGTGGCGATTGTCGCCAACGACATCCAGATACTCAATCGCCCTGACGCAAAGGCGGTCGTCAGCGGCCCGCTTGCGCTCAAATGGACGGTCGACGAGATGACCCTGAGCGGCGATCTCAACGTGCGCGAGGCGACGCTTTCGACACCCCGCGCCAACGCAGGTATTCCGCAACTCGACGTAATCGAGATCAACCGCCCGGGCGAACAAGATGGGGAAACGCCGGGGAGTCCCAGGAACGAGGTTGCCCGCGCTTCGCTGGATTTGCGCGTGCGTGCGCCGGGACGTGTCTTCGTGCGTGATCGCGGACTCGATTCGGAATGGTCGCTCGATTTGCGCGTAAGAGGGACTTCGACCGCGCCGCGCCTGTTTGGCGAAGCCCGCCTCATCCGCGGACGCTTCACGCTCGCCGGCCGCGTGTTCGATGCGCAAAGCGGCCTGATACGCTTCAATGGCGCGCCGGAGGAGGCGCTGATCAATCTCGCGGCGGAGATGTCCTCACCCGAAATCACCGCGCGCATCGTGCTGAGCGGGCCTGTGGGCGATCCTGCGATAGAACTTTCCAGCACTCCCGCGTTGCCACAGGACGAAATCCTGCCGCAGGCGTTGTTCGGACGTGCGTCGCAGGACCTCTCCGCGCTTGAGGCGGCGCAACTCGCAACTTCCCTCGCGCAACTGGCCGGTCAGGCTTCGCTCGACATCGCGGGCGCGGCCCGCGATCTTGTGGGCCTCGACCGCCTCGATGTCAGGGAAACCGGCGTTGGCCTGCGCGTGGCCGGCGGCAAGTATCTGACGCGCGATGTCTATCTCGAAGTGGCGCGCACCGGCATCGGCGAAACAGAGACGCAGGTGGAGTGGCGTATGCGGCCTCAGCTCTTCCTGATCTCCGCGTTCCAGCCCAATGGAGATCGCCGTCTCTCCATCCGCTGGCGGCGCGAGTATTGAGAAGACCGTATTGAACCGGACTCCCCGTCCCTGCATGGTGGGGAAAAGAGGAGAGACCCGTGATCACGCTCTACCACTGCGCCGATGCGCGTTCGCTGCGCCCTCTCTGGGCGCTCGAAGAGATGGGTCTCGACTACGATCTCAAGTTGTTGCCGTTTCCGCCGCGCGTGCTGGCGAAGGAATATCTTGCGATCAACCCGCTGGGAACGATCCCCTTCTTCATCGACGGCGATGCAAGGATGACGGAGTCATCCGGTATCTGCGCCTATCTGGTTGCGAAATATGGTCCAACGCCGCTTGAAATCACGACTCAGGAGGCGGACTACGCCGCCTATCTCAACTGGCTCTTCTTCAGCGATGCGACGCTGACATTTCCGCAGACAATCGTACTGCGATACACACGACTGGAGCCGGAGGAACGACGCCTGCCGCAAGCGGCGGAAGACTACGGGAAATGGTTTCTCGGTCGCCTCAAGGCCGTTGAAGCGGCGTTGGCGGACCGGGAGTTTCTTGTCGGCGGACGGTTTACCATCGCCGACATCTGCATCGCCTACGCGCTGCATCTTGCGGACTCGCTAGCGCCGCTCATGGATCGCATTCCACCGCTGTCGCGGGCTTACCTGGAACGCCTACGGCTGCGCCCCGCGTTCCAGCGTGCGATGGCAAAGCAGAAAGGTTAGACCGCTTCAGGCCAAGTGAAATCGTGTTGCCCGCCAGGAAGGCGGTCCAACCTGTATTCTGGAACAACTTGTCGGGAGACGACCGTGTACGGCCGGCCCGGGGTTATTCTAGGCGAACAGACCGCGCGCTTTCGCCAGCGCTTCGATCCCGCGATCAAGTGTTTCGTCGCGCTTGGCAAAGCACAGGCGCACGAACCGCCCCTCGCCGGCGTGCTCGTAGAACGCCGAAAGCGGGATGACGGCGACGCCGGCCTCCTTGACGGCACGTAAGGCAAACTCCGCATCCGCGAGCGCAATCCCCGATCCCACGAGATCAATATTCAGGAAGTAGGTGCCGGCGCACGGCAGCGTCACGAACCCCTCCGCCGCCAGTCCGAGTTCGAGACGGGCCTTCGATCTCCCATACCCTTCGCGCATCGCATCGAAATGAGCGGCGTCCTTGCCAAGACCAAAGGCGACGGCCGACTGGAGGTGCGGCGGCGTTGTAAATGTCAGGAACTGGTGCGCCCTGGCCACGGCTTCCGTCAGCGCAGGCGCGGCGCAGACAAATCCGACCTTCCAGCCCGTCATCCCGAAAATCTTGCCGGCCGATCCGATCTTGATCGTGCGGTCCCGCATACCGGGCGCGGACAACATGGATTGGTGCTGTGCGCCGTCGAGCACGACATGCTCCCACACCTCATCGCTGATCGCGATCACGTCATGCGCCACACAGAGATGTGCAATGCGCGCGAGCATCGCGTCATCAAAGACGCTCGCCGTCGGATTGAGTGGCGTATTCAGAACGACCGCGCGCGTGCGCGGCGTGAATGCCGCCGCAATCTGGTCGTCCGTCGCTGTCCACATCGGCGGGACGAGGCGCACTGCCGTTGGCGTACCGCCCGCCCGGCGAATGAGCGGCGCGTAGGCATCATACATCGGCTCGAACACCACGACCTCGTCGCCCGGCGAAACCACGGCGAGAAGCGCGGCTGCGATGGCTTCAGTCGCCCCGGACGTGATCGTGATCTCGGTCCGCCAGTCGAGGGAAACGCCGCCGAGACGGCCGTAGTGTTCCGCGACCGCCTCGCGCAAGGCGGGCAAACCACGCATGGGGGGATACTGGTTCGGCCCTGCGAGAATGGCCGCAGCGGCGGCCTCGCGCACGTCCAGAGGACCGTCGTCCTCCGGGAACCCCTGCCCGAGATTGACCGCGCCCGTCTCCCGCGCGAGCCCGGACATGATGTCGAAGATGGTTGTCGGCAATGCCGAGTAAAGCGGGTTCATACCGCCAGCTTGCGGGACCCGACGCAGGATGCAAGCCCCGGAAAGCGGCGGCGCGACGACATCCGCCGGACCGGGACCAATCGACAGATGCGTGTGAAGGCGCTATCTTGGCTCGTCTCCATGCAATCCTCCGCTCTCTCGTGGCCTCACCTCTTGCTGGCCGTCGCGGTCATGGCCGTGTGGGGGACGAATTTTGTCGTCATCAAGATCGCGCTGCAACATCTGCCGCCGCTGTTGCTGGCGACGCTGCGGTTCGCGTTCGTGTTCTTCCCGCTCGCGCTGTTCCTCAAGCGACCCGCGGCGCCGTGGAGCAATCTCGCCGCGTACGGCATCCTGATCGGCGCGGGCCAGTTCGGACTGCTCTTTCTCGCGATGAAGAGCGACATAACGCCGGGGCTCGCGTCACTGATCGTGCAGACGCAGATCTTCTTCACCATCGCATTTTCCATGCGCCTCTCGGGAGAGCGCGTGCGCGCCTACCAGCTGTATGCGCTTGCGATCGCGACGGCGGGACTGGCAATCATCTTTCTGCGCACCGACGGCAGCTCCACGCCGCTGGGGATCGGACTGGTGCTGATGGCGGCGCTGAGCTGGGCCGGCGGAAATCTCGTCGCGCGCGCGGGGCAGCCGACGAACATGCTGTCGTATGTCGTGTGGGCGGGGCTCTTCTCCGTGCCGCCGTTACTGCTCTTGTCGATCATCTTTGAAGGCTGGCCTGCCATGGTGCACGGGGTGAGCGACGCTGACGCGACGACCTGGGCGGCAGTGTTGTGGCAGTCCGCCGGCAACACAATGTTCGGCTACACGGCGTGGGGTTGGCTGCTGGCGCGCTATCCCGCGTCGATTGTCACGCCCATGGCGTTGCTTGTTCCTGTGTTCGGCATGGGGGCGTCCGCACTTGTACTGGGTGAACAGATGCCCGCCTGGAAAATCGTCGCCACAGGTCTCGTCATGACCGGACTGGCGCTCAATCTCCTGTGGCCGATCATCAGCAAACGAACACCGCGGCGTCGTATTCAGTAGTTGTCCACCTTGTCTTCCACCGCGTGTCCACGCGCGGGAATCAGCATGTTCCGCTCGAATGTGCACACTGTCTCGCCGCGCTGATTTTTGCCCTGGGTACGTATCGTGACGACGCCCTGCCCCGGACGGGTGGCGCTCTCACGCTTGGCCAGAACTTCGCTTTCCGCATACAGCGTATCCCCCGCGAACACGGGAGATGCGAACTTCACGTTGTCCATGCCGAGGTTTGCGATCGCCTTCTGGCTGCAGTCGGTCACACTCATGCCGATGAGCAGCGACAACGTGTAGGTGGAAACGACGAGATTGCGCTTGAACTCGGATCCCGCCGCATACTCCGCGTCGAAATGGATCGGGTGTGTATTGAGCGTCAGCAGCGTGAAAAGGTGATTGTCGTACTCGGTCACCGTCTTTCCGGGGCGATGCTCGTAGACATCGCCAACCGTGAAGTCCTCGAAGTACCGTCCGAATGTCTCGCGGAACCGCTGCGGCCCGACTTCCTTCCAGTTCTGTACCATGCGCGCATCCTCTCGCTCACGCTGACATGCGCGAGGCGGCCGCGAAGCGTCAAGCCTGATCGCAGCGGATCGGGGGGGGGGCGGA
Source organism: Caulobacteraceae bacterium (assembly GCA_009773335.1). GTDB lineage: Bacteria > Pseudomonadota > Alphaproteobacteria > Caulobacterales > Aquidulcibacteraceae > VFBF01. The sequence goes on along the minus strand of WRPF01000013.1, from coordinate 53,435 downwards.
AGCGGACTGGTGCGCTTCAGCGCGCCTTCGCGACGACTGCGACAAGACCGTCGATGATGGCCCTTGTCGTCGGACTCTCCTTGCCGTCCATGGATCGCAGCAACAGTAGCGTTTCAACATGCACAGACACGGCGCCGCGATCGATCGATCCGCTTTGCATCGCCTTTTGCGCCAGGTTGCACAGGCTCTGCGCGGCCAGGCACAATGGCGGCGTATAGAGCCCCGCGAGATCGACCACGAGCTCCGCCTGATCGAACACCGTCGACGGATCGAGCTCACCCTGTCCTGGCGCACACATTTCCCGCAGCTTCGCGATCGCAGCGTCGACCACCACGAAGGCCTCGCCGGAGAACGCCTCCATCTCGGACGTTGCTCTCTGGACGGCCTGTTCGACCGATATCCCGAGCGGATCACGCAGGGTGTTGTGGAGACGGAGTTTGGGATAAACCCGGCGCATCCCGCTCACAACTCGACCTTCATCGGCTTCATCATCATGTCCACTTCCGATTGAGAGAGATTGGGATCGACCGGACCACCCAGATCCATGCCGAGGTCTTCCGCGCGACGGCCGTCAATCCCTGCGGGAATGCCGAGATTGTGGAATCGGCGGTCAGGCCCTGCAAATGAGTCGCCCTTCAGGAATGCTCGGCGCCCCCGCGCAATCCAGATGACGCGGCTGAGCAGCGTTCCGGCTGAGATTGGCTTCGCAACAACGAAATTCGCGCCGGCATCGCGCGCACGGGTGACGCCGCTGTGGGTTGTGTGCCCGAGCACCATGACGACCGGAGTGTAGCAAACGGGTTCCGCCGCCTCATGACGCAGCCAGCGCATGAAAGCGAACGCTGAGTCCTCTGGCATCCCCGCTTCAACGACAACAAGATCGACGTTGCGGGACTTGAGCGTTCGCTTCGCCTCGTCGACGCTGTCAACGCGGAGCCTGTCGCGGACGCCAAATCCCATGAACGCGGAATTCAGGATATCGAGAGACATCCGGTTGTCGTCGATCAACAGGACAACGGAGCTCTCCAGGTTGATCCGCGTGCCGGAAGGGATCGCGCCCGTCATCATTCAGCCTACAGCAAGTCCATTTCGCCGGAGTCGCTCACACGGTCCGCGCTGTCGCGATCTTCTAGTTCCCTGAGCCGCGCAGCCACGCGGGCAAGACCGAGTTCCTGCGATGCGCCGTCGATATCCAGCGGAACACCGGCGATACACTGGGAGCCGAGCACTGACGCATAGGAGGACAGTGAGACCAGCAGCTGGTTCAGGACATCGAGGTGCTGCAGTTCACGGATGAGGACCGATCGATCCTCGCCGGTGTAGTGTGTCAAAAGATGGGTCACACTGCCTTCCAGGCCTATGCAGACCCCGGAAGCGTTCGCCAGTTCACGCGCAATACCCAGAAACGCGCGCGCGCACTCGAAGACATCGAGGCCCGGCGCACCTTCGGCGGCGACAAGTGGTTTCGCTGACATCAGAAGAACTCCACCGAACCACCCGCCACCTGTGCCGTTTCGCGAACCTTCCAGCGCTTCGCTTTCTCGATCCCCTCGGCGTCCTCAACGACGCGCACCAGCGCTTTTCCCGTCGCAGGCCAGTAGTGGATGCGTCGCGCCGACCGGCCGCCGAGACTGCTGGCGACAATCGGAATACCTTCGTCACGCAGGCACGCGGCCACGCGCGACCCGAGAATCGAGGACAGCAGCAGGTTGGTTTCACCACTCACCTGGTGTTCGCCCTGCCCGACATGCACTCGTCGGCCCGGGACCGAAGTCGTTGTAGCCGTCACGTCAACACTCCGAACACCTGTTCGATCTTCTCTTTCAGGCTCATGAGCGTGAACGGCTTCACGAGATAGTTGTTGGCGCCGAACTGCGCGGCGCGCTGGACCAGATCCTTGTCCGCGCGTCCGGTCAGCATTATGAACGCCGCCTTCTGGGTGTTTGGATTGGCGCGCACTGCACGCAGCAACCCAAGCCCGTCGAGCTTCGGCATATTGTAGTCCGATATGATCAGGTTCGCCGGCCGTTCGGCCAGACGCACCAGCGCTTCCTCTCCGTCGCCGGCGTCCCGGACATTTGAGACGCCCATCTGCTGCAGCGTGCTTCGAATGAGCGCGCGCATCGTCAGTTGGTCATCCACGATGATAGCGTTTATTGCGGATGCGGCCGGCATGTGGTCAGTTCCTCACAGCGCAGTGATCAAGAATGGCGGCGCCAATCGCGCCGATCGGAAGTTGCACCTTCACTGCGCCAATCTCGGCAGCGACACGCGGCATGCCGAAGACAACGCTCGTCGAGGAGTCCTGCCCGATCGTCTGCGCGCCGGCGTCTCTCATGAGCTTGAGACCGCGTGCGCCGTCGCGCCCCATTCCGGTCAGTATGACGCCCACGGCATTCGCACCTGCGGCCCGCGCCACCGACTGGAACAGTACGTCCACAGATGGGCGGTGGCCTTCCACCTTGTCGGCTTCACGCAACTGGCAGCGCATCGCCGTCGAACCGGAGATTTCGAGATGCGCCTCTCCGCCCGGAGCCAGGTAGATTCGCCCCGGCTCCAGCATCGCGCCATCGTGCGCTTCTGCGACCGCCGCGTCACACTCCTTGTCGAGACGGGCGGCGAAGCTGCCGGTGAAAGCCGCCGGCATGTGCTGGGTGATGACCGTGGGCGGACAGGTTCGCGGAAATCCGCTCAGGACCGTAAGGAGCGCCTCAACGCCGCCGGTAGAGGACCCGATCGCAACCAGACGCCGCGACGATACGTAGTTGGCCCGCGTTACCTTGTTGCGTACGATCCCCGCTCCGGATCTCACGTGCGCGCGCGCGGCATCCTTCACCTTGTCTGCGAGATCCGCAAAGGCGGCGGCGACCGAGCGCCCGTTTGCCGGTTTGCCAACACAATCGACGGCGCCAAGTTCCAGCGCCGAAATGGATGCTTCCGCACCCGCGTGCGTCAATGTGGACACCATGACCACAGGCATCGGCCTCAGACGCATCAGCTTTTCGAGAAATTCGAGACCGCTCATGTTCGGCATCTCGATGTCGAGCGTAATCACGTCCGGATTGAGCGCCTTTATCGCCGCCCGCGCCTCAAGCGGATCGGCTGCCGAGCCGACGACGTCGATGTCACGATCAGCACGCAACGTCGCGGTGATCAATCCGCGCATGGTCGGCGAGTCGTCAACCACAAGCACCCGGACAGCGCTCATGCCGCGCCTCCAGTGGTCAACCGGTAGCTTGTCAGCCCCTCGTTCGAAAACGGGCAACTCGCCAAGCTCACCCTCTCGGAGTGGCCCACATATAGCCAGCCGTTCGGCGCCATCGTCGCCGCAAACCGCGCCCACATTTTTTCCTGTGTAGGCTCATCGAAGTAAATGACGACGTTGCGGCAGAAGATGGATTGAAACTTTCCCTTCATGGGCCAGTTCCCCATCAAATTGAGCTCATTGAAGGTCACAAGGGAGCGGGCGGCGTGACCTATGGACCACATTTTCCGGTCCGGACCTGCGCGTTCAAGCCACTGGTTGCGAAGTGCCGTCGGAATGGGTTCCACAAGATCGTCGGAGTAAAGTCCTTCCCGTGCGGTGGCGATGACATTGGGATCGATGTCGGTTGCAAGAATGCGCACGTCGAGTTTTGGCGCTTCGGGGATCACGGAGAGGATCGCCAGCGCAATCGAGTATGGCTCCTGCCCTGTGGAGCATCCGGCTGACCAGATCCTGAGCCGGGCGCCGCGGCGAATGGCGTCCGCCATGGGCGCAACGACGTTGGCCTTGAGATGTTCGAAGTGATGCGGCTCGCGGAAGAAGCGCGTGACGTTTGTGGTGAGCGCCGCAAGCATCGCCTGACGCTCGTCGAGCCCCTCGCTGGAGGAAACCAGCGCGCAATACTCGCGGAAGCTCTGCAGGCCGATCGTTCGAAGCCTTTTGGCCAGGCGCGAGTACACAAGCGTCGCCTTGCTGTCAGGAAGCGCGATGCCGGCGGTATCGTAGAGGATGGATGCGATCCGCGCGAAATCCTCGCCCGTGAACGCAAACTCGCCCTCCACGATCACGTTTGTGTCCTGTCTGCGTGCGACACGTGCTGCGCCCGTCATGCGGCGACCTGCTCGATTTCCGGCAGGATGCGATCGAGCGCAATCTGACTGATCATCCGGCCGTCTATGGTGAATAGCCCGCGCACGAAGCTTCGCACCCGGTCGCAGGCGACGTCCGGCGGCGGCTGGATGTTTTCGTCCGTAATGGAAAGGATGTCCGAAACCGCGTCCACGAGCAGACCGATCAGGCGTTCAGCAACCTTGACGACAATGATGACGCTGCGCGCGCTCGGCTGTACCGGTGGCAACCCCATGCGCGCCGCGAGATCCATGACCGGAAGGACAGCGCCCCGCAGGTTTATCACCCCACGGATGTATCCCGGCGTCTGCGGCAGGGGCGTGGCCGGCGTCCATCCGCGAATCTCGCGAACAGCCATGATATCCACGCAGAACTCCTGCTCCCCGATACAGAACGAGATGAGTTCCCGACGATCTGAACTGGCCAGTGTGGCGATATCGGTCATGTCTTCACCCTGCAGCTGCGAGCGGCTGTTGATAGTCACGGATGGTGTCCCGGCGCCGCATTGCGATCACGGCGTCGACATCGACGATAAGCGCAACACGGCCATCACCGAGGATTGTCGCGGCCGCTATCCCGTCGACCTGTCTGTAGTTGGCTTCGAGACTCTTGATGACCACCTGCCGCTGACCGTAGATCGAATCCGCTGTCAGTGCGGCGCGCCCGCCGTCTTCGCTTTCCACCAGGATGACGACGCCGTCACAGGGGGACTTTGAATAGTCGCGAAAGCCGAGAATCGCAGCGACATCGACGACCGGAACATAAGTGTCTCGCACCGAAAGGACTGCGCCCTGGGGCCCCAACCGCTTCACGTCGGCTGGCTTGGGCCTGAGACTCTCGACGATCGCCGTCAGAGGCACGACCAGCGTGTGGCCCGCGACATCGACCACCATGCCATCGAGCACCGCAAGGGTCAGCGGCAGACTGAGCGTGAACGTCGAACCCTGCCCGGGGCGCGATGTGATGGAAATGCGCCCGCCAAGGGCCTGCACGCTGCGGCGCACCACATCCATGCCGACCCCACGACCCGAAATGTCGGAGATCGCGTTCGCCGTCGAAAAACCGGGAAGAAATATCAGATTGTCGACTTCCTCGTCGGTCAGCTGGGCGTCAGCAACGATGAGCCCCTTCTCCACGGCTATCGCCTGCACGCGTTTGCGATCGATCCCGGCGCCGTCGTCCTGCACCTCGATCACAATTCGACCGCCGCGGTGCAGCGCAGCAAGGCGCACGACACCTTCACGCGGCTTGCCCGCGGCCGCCCGCCGCTCCGGGGATTCAAGTCCGTGATCGATTGCGTTCCGGATCATGTGCGTGATGGGATCGCCGAGGCGCTCGACGACGGTCTTGTCGACCTCGGTCGCCTCACCTTCGGTCACAAGGCGCACGGACTTGCCCGTTTGTGCGGCGACCTCGCGCACCAGTCGCGGCATTCGCTGGAATACTGACTTCACCGGTTGGGCCCGGATCGCCATGACGCTGTCCTGGATCTGCCGTGTGAGGCTCTCGAGATCTTCCAGGCCTGTGGCGACATTGGACGATTGCGGCAGTCCGGATTCGATGACGCGCTGCGCGAGCATCGCCTGATTGATGACGAGTTCGCCGACGAGATCGATGAGCCGGTCGATCCGCTCCGGATCGACGCGTATCGTTGCGTGCGCCGGTGTGGCGACCGCTTCCCCCTTCGGCGTTTCGACTTTGACGGACGCTGGGGACTCTGTGTTCACGGTCGCCCGGCTTGGCGGCGGCTCCACGATGGCGGTGATCACGCTCTCCGACGTGGCGTCCGGCGATTCGGACGTGCTGCACCGGCGTATCTCGATGTCGCAGTCGCCTTCGACGAATTCGAAAACCTCACGTATGACAGCCTCATCGGTATCCGCTTCGAGTTCGATCTCCCACGCGAGGAAGGCGGACTCGGGATCGAGGCTTGCGAGATCTGGCAATTCGGTCTGGTCCAGGCGGACCTTGGTGGGTCCCAGTCGTGCAAGCTCGCGCAGCAGGAGCGCGGACTCATTGCCCTTGCGGTACAGCGCGGACTTCGGGCGGAACCAAATCTTCCAGAGAGCCTCGGTCACGACCAGGGGCTCAAGGGATTCCGGATTGAACCTCGTGACGGTAAACCCGAACTCGTCAGGCTGATCGACGCCCGGCGCCCCCGCTGCCGCCAGATCGGGCGCCGCCAGATCGGGCGCAGCGCGATGGTCGTGCTCGGGATCTGTAGCGTGCTCAAGATCGCGGATCATCTCCGCGGAGCGGGCTTCATCGACGGCGCCGCCGTCGCGCGCAGCGTTGACATGGTCTGCCAGGATGTCCGCAGCGCGCAGCAATATCTCAAGAAGGTCCGGCGCGGCCGCGATACGACCGGCGCGCACGCCGTCGAGCAGTGTCTCGAACACATGCGCAAAATGTACAAGCGCGTCCATGCCGAACGCGCCGGCGCCACCCTTGACCGAGTGCACCGCGCGGAACACGGCGTTGATCGTGTCCTCATCGCCCGCCCCCGCCTGTATGGCGAGCAGACCGGCTTCCAGATCAGCGAGCAGCTCCTCGCATTCCTGGAAGAACGTCGCCTTGATGCTCTCCATCGGATCCATGGCGTTCTTGATCTCCTCAGGCCGCTACGCGACGGATCGCTTCGACGAGCTTCGTCGGATGGAACGGCTTGACTATCCAGCCGGTGGCGCCCGCATCGCGCGCGCGCGCTTTCTTCTCGGGCGTGCTCTCCGTCGTCAGCACCAGGATTGGCGTTGACCGATAGGGCGAGGACCCGCGCACGGCTTCGATGAAGCCGAACCCGTCCATCCGCGGCATGTTGATATCGGTGATGATGACGTCGGCGCCGTGCTGTTCCAGCACTTCCAGGCCATGAACACCGTCCACGGCTTCAATAACCTCGAAGCCGGCGTCAACGAGCGCGAGCCGCAGCATGTCGCGCATCGTCCGTGAATCGTCGACCGTCAGAATTCTTCGTGTCACAATCCTACTCCGACATTGCATCGAGGCCGAGTGCGGCCGACGCGCCAAATCCAAGAATGCCCCGGTCGAATGCGGCCGATCTCGCAGCGATCGTGAAGCTCACATGATCACTGACCCACGCCTGCCGCGCCGCCAGCAGGACCTGAAGGCACAACCCGCCGATCGTCTCCACATTGGCGCCATCCACCAATACGGGTCCGCCACGCCGTTCGAGAAACGCATCCCTCAGCGGCGCAGCGGCGCGATAGTCCAGCGCCGCGTCGAGCACGACCACGCCTGGCGATTCCATCTCTTCGCTCATCGCCTCAGAACTCCTCCCAACCATCGGACTGCGGTTTCTCACTCGGCGCGTACGCCACTGCGGCGCGCCGCGCGGGCCGATAGGCAGGCCGTACCGCCGCCGTCCTCGGCATCGACGGCCGCGCCGCACCTTGTTGAGCTTCGGCGCCAATCTGGAAGGCGCCGACAAGGCGCACCAGATCAGCTGACTCGCTGCGCAGGGAATGCGTGGCCGCGGTGCTCTGTTCGACCATCGCCGCATTCTGCTGCGTCGCCTGATCCATCTGGTTCACTGCGGTGTTTATCTGCGCGAGTGCGGTCGACTGTTCGTGCGCCGACGCCGCGATCTCTCCGACGACCGTGCTGATCTCCAGCACCTTCGACACAAGGCTGCCAATCGCCTCTCCGGTCTGGTCCACGAGCTTGACGCCGGCGCCCACCTGCGCCGAACTGGCCGAAATCAGCGCCTTGATCTCCTTGGCGGCGTCGGCGGATCGTTGTGCGAGAGCGCGGACCTCCTGCGCGACGACAGCGAAGCCCCGCCCGGCGTCTCCCGCGCGTGCGGCCTCGACGCCGGCGTTGAGAGCAAGAAGGTTGGTCTGGAATGCGATCTCGTCGATGACCACGATGATCTGAGCGATCTTTTCCGACGACTTCTCGATCGCACTCATCGCCTCGACAGTATGCGTGACGACTGCCCCGCCCCTCTCCGCCTCGCCACGCGCGACCACGACGACATCGCTGGCGACCTGCGCCCCGCTGGCAGTCTTGCGCACGGTCGCAGTGATCTCATCCAGCGCGGCGGCTGTTTCCTCCAGGGAGGCCGCCTGCTGTTCGGTGCGTCGTGAAAGATCGTCCGAGGCGCTCGCGATCTCATCGGTTCCGGACTCGATGCCGCGGGTATTGCGCGCGATGCCCTGCATCGTGTTCTGCAGGCTCGACATCGCGTTGTTGAAGTCAGTGCGAATCTTCTCGTGCGCCCCGGTCATCGGCGTTTGCAGACGGTAGGTGAGGTTGCCTCTGGAAAGTTGGTCAAGAGCTTCGGCCAGCGCATGCACGACGTCGGCTTGTTCCCGCTCCGCGACCGCGCGTTGCTCCTCAAGCGTGCGGCGCTCGTTCTCCAGCGTCTCGATGTAGATGGATATGGAGAAATCCATGTCGAGGAGCGCCGCCTTCACGAGGCTCCCCAGCGACGCGCTCAACGCATCGACCTTCTTGCCGCCGCCCTTCCAGCTTGCACGAACGATCGAGTCTATGAGTCGCTCCGCAACAATCGCGTAACCGCCGATATACCAGCGCGGATCCAGCCCGACCTTCGCATGAACCTGACCAATCGCGCGCACACCGCGCACATAAGCATCGTTGTAATCGGCAGATGCAATGACTGCCCAGTGTTGCGCCTGCCGCCCCTTTGCAGCCGACATGTGACCGTCGTCAGTGAAGAACTTTTTCGTCTCCGGAAAGCTGCGAACCTGTCCGTAGAACACGTCCAGGGCTTTCGGCAGTTCCTTTTCGATCAACGGCTTCAGCGCGCGTAGGGCTGATCGCGCATCTTCATCCAACGCGACGAATCGGAGTCGATCACTCAGGTGGTAGTCGGCACTCATGCTTCTGCCCTTCGTCAACCACACCCAGACTCTAGAACTCTTCCCACGCGTCAGCGCTTGCGGACGGACGTGAGGCCGGCATCGCACTGCTGCGCGGAGGCGAGCGACGCGCAGGCGCGGGCCGCGCGCGCGACACAGGCGTCGCCGGCCCCGGCTCGGCGCGCCGCCCAGACACCTCGCCGATCGAGAAGGTCGCCATGAGGCGCGCAAGCTCGTCGGTTTCAGCGTGAAGCGAATGTGTCGCAGCAGTGCTCTGCTCGACCATCGCCGCATTCTGCTGCGTCGTCTGGTCCATCTGGTTCACAGCGGTGTTTATCTGCGCGAGCGCAGTCGACTGCTCCTGCGCGGAGGCGGCGATTTCCGTGACGACGCCGTCGATTTCCAGAACCTTCGAGACGATGCGCTGCAGGGCCTCTCCGGTCTGGTCGACCAGCTTCACGCCCGCGTCGACCTGAGATGAACTCGTTGCGATGAGAGACTTGATCTCCTTGGCGGCGTCCGCCGAACGTTGCGCCAGCGCACGCACTTCCTGCGCGACGACAGCGAAGCCGCGGCCAGCATCGCCGGCCCGCGCCGCCTCGACACCCGCGTTCAATGCAAGGAGGTTGGTCTGAAAGGCGATTTCATCGATGACGCTGATGATCTGGGTAATCTGACCCGCGGACTTTTCAATCGCGCTCATCGCCTGAACCGCGTTGAGAACGACCGAGCCGCCCTTCTCCGCCTCACCACGCGCGACAGCGACCACTTCGCTCGCGTGGCGCGCGCCGGACGCCGTCTTGCCGACCGACGCGGTTATCTCGTCAAGCGCTGCGGCAGTCTCTTCCAGCGATGCCGCCTGCTGCTCCGTCCGCCGGGCGAGATTGTCGGACGCCTGGGCGATTTCCTCCGTTCCGAGGCCGATTCCAGCGGTGTTGGCGAGGACGGACTTCATCGTCGCCTGCAGACGCTCCATGGCGTTATTATAGTCCGCCTCAAGCTTCTTGTACGCGGGCGGAAGATCGGCGTGCATCCGGTACACAAGTTCGCCCCCAGCGAGACGCTCAAGGCCCTTCCCGAAGGTATCGACGACGAGCGTTTCAGCCTGGGCGATTGCGGCGATCCGCTCGGCTTCTGCGCGGGCGACAGCAGCGATCTGCTCCGCTTCAAGACGCTTCTTGTCGATTGCGGCGTCGCGGAAGACGACAACCGCCTGGGCCATGGCGCCGATCTCGTCCTCACGGCCTTCAAGGGCCGTGTCGATGGTGGTGTCTCCCTTGGTGAGACGATCCATCGCCTCGCAGAGTTCGAGGAGCGGCCGGACAAGGGTCCGCCTTGCTGCATGGATCAGCGCGCCACACCCTACGACGCCGACGATCGCAAGCAGGATCATCGCCCACTTGAATACCTCTGCGCTCAGGCTGCTGGCGCTCGCGGTGCGCTCACCGTCGGCGGCAATGGCGTCGCTTGCTTCGGCCATCGCCTTTTCAAGCGCCTCGAACTTCACCTGGAAATCCGGCAACCGCGCCCGCGCCGCCACAGGATCGGAGCCGGCAAGTTCGACCATGTCGCTCGCGAACCTGACGTATTCAGCCAGCGGCGTCGCGACCGCACCGACGGCGGCGCGAGCATCGCCCTTTACAAGTCCTTCGTTCGACGCGATACGACCGGTCAGCTCGCGGGCGTGCGCCTTGAGGTCAGCCTCGACCTCGGCGTATGAAATGCCGAAGGTCGGGTCGTTCGCCACAAGCGACATGAGCACATCGGACCGCAGCGCATCATGCATCATGTCCGCCGTGAGGTGATTTTCGAGCGCCGCCCCGGACTTCTCGACGGCATGCAGTCCAGAGCCGAGCAGGAAGGTCGACAGGAGGCCCGCCCCGCCGGAAACGGCGAACAGGGAAACGAGCGCTCCGCCGGCGATGACGGCCTTTCGCTCCAGACTGTGCTTGTTTGTCACCGACATTCTTTGCTCCGCTCCCCGTCCCACCGAGGCGTTAGTTGAGTTCCACCGTGAATCTGGGAATCCCGATCCACCCCCCTTCGCGCGAAGAGTCCGCCGGGGGATTGGGGAAATCGTGAAAGTCCGGTTGCGGGGTTAGGTGACCGCCGGCGCGGCGGCCTTCGCCCCCCGCCCCCATCGGCGCGCGTTCCGCGGAAAAAATCCCGCCCTGCGCGCTCCGACGCGAGGGATCGCCCACGAGACCGGCGTCAAGGCCAGGCGATTGCGCGAGCCCGCCGATGCCGGCCACACGGGTCGCCAAAAGTCCTGCGCCAGTTGCGCTATTCACCGAGACCTCGAACCAGAATAACCATATTGCGACTCTGGTAGTCGGCAGTGGTAAACAAACACAAAATCGCCAATTGCCGAATGGATCGGCGCGCTTTTAGTCCGATGTACGTATCTACATGGCATGCGGTGGCTACTCGTGTGACGCGCACCTCAAGCTGTTCGTCATAGGTAATGTGCTCTATGCCCCTATCGCTACGCCGGCTGTCTCCATGCCACCTTTCGGGTGGACATGGCCTGCTGCGATGGACGACAGCCGCGCGCCATTGCTGCTCGGGGCGGAGGGAGCGGAAATGATCGCGTTGATGTTGGCCGTCGCATCGGCGTCAGCGACATTCGGATTTCTTGTTTCTTATGCGTGGACCGGGCGCCTGCACCGACGCGCCCGCGAACGCGCTACGCAGGAGATCGCTGCGCGCGTGCACGACGTGCGCCAGCCCATCCAGGCGATCGAACTTTACGCCTCGGCGATTTCACGCCGGATCGAGACGGAAGATGCGCGCGAAATCGTCGCGCGTCTCCATCTCGCCGTCGCTGACCTGCACGCCCGTCTGTCAGATCTGGCGCAGGGTGTGAGCACGCCTCCGGCGCGCGAAGGTGGGCGCGCCGTGAAGGCGAGCACCTAAGGACGGGCTTCAGGCGCCCGCTGATCGAGGGTGCAATCAACGCCGACGGCGATGATCGAAACGACCGGTCGCCGGGCCGAGCGTGCGAAACCCCTCATTTTGAGCGGGGCTATTTCAACTTCGCGATGACTTCCGCGCGTGAGTGTACGCCGACGATACGGAAGATGGCGGCGAGGTGAATCTTCACGGTGCCTTCCGCGAGGCCAAGATCCGCCGCGATCTTCCGTGTTGACGCGCCCGTCAGCAGGCAATCGACCACGCTGCGCTGCCGCGCGGTGAAGGAATATCCCTTCAGCAGTCCTGTGCCCGCAACATGCGGCTGCGGGAGAGCCTGATCGCCGCGATTGAGGACCTTCGGCACGAAAATCCGCCCGGCGAGCACATCGCGAAGGGCGGCGGCCGTTTCGGCCGCTCCGAGACTCTTGGGTATATAGCCGTGCGCGCCGGCGCCCAGGGCGCCAAGTATGTCCTCGCGGCGCTCCGAGCCCGCGATCACGACCAGCCGTGCGTTCGGGAGCGCATCCGCCAGCGCCGCCAAACCTTCCTCGCCAGACAATCCGGGCATGCTCAGATCGAATGTCACGAGATCAGGGGAAAGGCCGGCGACGATCACATCCTGCGCCTGCTCGAAATTCCCCACTTCGACAATGTGCTCAAAGCCCACCATCTCGTTCAGCAACAGCTTCAGGCCGCCGCGAAAGAGCTCGTGGTCATCGACGATGAGTGCGGTAGCTATCCCCATGGGCAATCCGCCAACTGTTCGCTGATTTGTCGGTATCGCGCCAAGGCCGCCATTCGGCGCGCCATCGGCGGGCGTGGTAAACTCAGCACTTAGCATGGTTAAAGTTGTCCGAATACAATGTGTTCGCGCCCATTCCCGCTGCGTGTCCGGTCTGTTCCGACAGACGCAGACGAAGCCATGCGTAGCGAAAGCACACCCATACTGGGTCCGGGTCCAGAGCGAATTGCGATGGCGCAAATGTCACGGTGCGGGAAAATTGGCGCCGAAGTGCACGCCATGGCGCACGCGCATCTGGACAGCTCCAGAACGTCATCCGGAGAAGGGTGAAAATCGCACGACCAGTTGGTCCAGAACCGACGATCAACCGTGCCCTGCCGTGCGATCGTGCGACCGCTTTGACACCGCGCGCAGCCCGTCAAGCACGGCGCGGCACATCTGGTCGGAGGTTTCGACGTCGCTTCGTCTCAGCACGCGCATCGACTGAACGTGAACCTCGATTGCGTCCCAGACGCCCCCGTCGTTCTCGTTGCCCGGCCCGGTCAGATCGCAGAGGCTGTGCGCGGCAGTGCTCAATGCGACGCGACCGAAGGCGCCGCCTTCCGCGAAGATCTCATTGGCGAGTTGGTAGATCCGGTCGATCGCCTGTCCGCCCCCCGCCTCCACGCCACGTGCGACCGACAATGCGCTGAGTTCCTCGATCTTGGCGTCGATCCCGGCGAGGCAGGACTCGCTGATGGTCTCCAGACGCTCCTCGGCGCGCGCCACCGCATCGCTCGCGCGGATGCCGCCGGGAGCGGCGACGAGTTCCTTCAGGCGGTTCTTCGGCCAGAACTTCTTCACGCCCGTCATAGGGAGACCTTTTGCGGCTTCATGAACGTATCGACTTCCGATTGGGACATGTTCGGCGCAGCGGCATCACCGACAACGGACGGAAGATCGGCCTCGCGGCGCCCGTCCGTCCCCGGCGGCGGTCCGGTAAACTTGAACCGGCGATCGGGGCCCACATAGTGATCCAGTTCGACGAACGGACGCGGATCCGCAGCGACCCAGAGGATCCGTTCGAACAGCACTTTCGAGGAAACAGGCTTGGCTACGATCATGTTGGCGCCGATATCGCGCGCCCGCTTGATGTTTGAATCCCTGGTGTGACCCGTTACCAGAACGATCGGCACATAGCAGTTCGGCTGGCGCTTGGACCGGCGAAGATCGCGCAGGAAATCGTAGCCATCCTCGCCGGGGACGTCGGGATCCGCCACGATGAGATCGATGGGCGCCTTCTCCGTGAACCTGCGCGCCTCCTCCAGGGAGCTGGCGCGCAGCAGGGTCCGTACGCCGAAGCCCGCAAGAATCTGCGACAGGATTTCCAGACCGTGGGAACTGCCATCCATGACCAGCACAGTGACGTTCTCAAGATTGACCTTGCGGTTGGGATCCAGTGATCGCTTGCTCATGTCAAAGCCTGAAGTAGTTCAAAGAGGTCGCGCCCGTCCCGCGTCCCGGCGACGCCTTCAAGCGCCACGACACCGGCCGTGCGCTCAAGGTCACGCTGGCGGCGTTGGTCCGGACGAGCGGTTGCGACGGCATGGCTAGAACAACTCCAGATCGCCGGAGTCGGCCGCCGGTTTGGCCGTCTTTTCTCGCAACTCGGTTTCAAATACCTGACGGGGCGCCGTCGAAGGATAGATCTGGCGCGCACGTCCCGTCGTCGGCCAGAACTGGATCCGGCGCGCGTGGTCGCCGCCGAGGCTGCCGCCGACACACACGAGCCCTTCGCGCGCAAGAAACTCGTTGGCGAAAGCGGCATTCTTGGCGCCAATATCCGAAAGACCCGCCACCATGCGCGCCCCGCCGAACAGCTTCGCTCGCAGATTTTCACGGCGCGCGCCCAGCCGCAGCAGGCCGTTGATCAGCAGTTCCATGGCGTGGACGCCATAGCGCAGATTCTCATCACCGCCGTTGTCGCCCGGCAGCAGGAAATGGTTCATGCCGCCGACACCGGCGCGCTGATCGAACAGGCAAGCCGCGACGCACGATCCAAGGACCGTCGTCATCAACGCCAATGGATCGGCCGAAACGTGAGACTCGCCCTGAATGACGTGAATCACGTTGCTGCGATCTACCGCCTCCTCGATGGCCAGCGCGGCGCTCCTCGTCATGTCAGCCTGCCGAACACGTCTTCAATCTTCTCGCGAAGCATCTGCACTGTAGATGATTTTACACAATAATTGTTAACGCCGAACTGGCGCGTTCGCTGGCCAAGGTCGGCGTCGGCACGACCGTCAAGCATGACGAAGGACGCCCTGCATCGGCGGAGCCGGCATCACGCACTCTCCCTGAGAACCCGGGTACACTTGTCGAGAATCGCATCGCCGATCCGGCCGAGCGGCAGCTGCCTGATCACGGCCCCGTCTTCGAACGCAGCGCGCGGCATGCCGTACACGACGCAACTTCCCTCATCCTGGCCGAAGGTGTGACCTCCGGCATCGCGCATCGCCTTGAGCCCGGCGGCGCCGTCCCGCCCCATGCCCGTCAGGATGGCGCCGACCCCGCGGGGCCCGACGCTGGCCGCAACCGAGCGGAACAGCACGTCGACTGACGGACGGTGCCCACTCACGAGATCGTCGCGTGTGAGCCGGCACGCGAGCCCGCCGCCGCTTCTCGACACCTCGAGATGGGTCTCGCCGCCCGGCGCGAGATAGACCTGCCCCTCCCGCAACAGAGCCCCATCCACGGCTTCGCTCACGCGAGGCTTGCAGGTGCGATCAAGTCGCACCGCGAAGCTGCGGGTGAAATTGGCCGGCATGTGCTGGGTGATGACCGTCGGCGGACAGTTCTCTGGAAAACTCGAAAGCACGGTCAGCAACGCTTCGACGCCGCCGGTGGAGGCGCCGATGGCCACGATCTTGTTGTCCGGCGCGAATGACGTGCGTTGCAGCGCGGCGGGACGAGCGTCCGTTGACGCGCGCACGTGCGCTTTTGCAGCCGCCTTCACTATCTCAGGCAAGCCCGCAAACGCATCTTTCTGCGGGCCATCCAGCGCCTTTCCCACGCAATCGAACGCGCCGATCTCGAGCGCCCTCAGCGCGGTCTCGGCGCCGGCGCTGGTAAGCGTCGACACCATGATGACCGGCATGGGTCGCAGTCGCATGATCTTTTCGAGAAACTCGACGCCGCTCATCTTCGGCATTTCGACATCGAGCGTGATGACGTCCGGGTTGAGCCGCTTGATGGCTTCGCGCGCCTCAAGGGGGTCGCCTGCCCCGCCGACGACCTCGATGTCCGGATCGGCGCGCAAGGCTGCGGAAATAAGACCGCGCATGGTCGGTGAATCGTCGACAACAAGAACGCGGACCTTGCTCACTTCGCACCTCCATCGAGCCTGCAGATCGTCAGGCCGTTGCTCACGCGGTCGCGGTCATTGACGCGCGCGGAGTGTCCGACTCCGCACCGACCAGCAGGCCGACCCGCCGGGCTTTGCGGATTTCCGTCATCTGTCACACGCCTAGAACTCTTCCCAATCATCCGGCGCGCGCATCTTGAGCGGGACGCCGGCCTGCGACGCAGCGAATGCTGCGACACGCTTCTGTTGCGCAACGACCGGCGGCGCCCGCGTGGCGCGGGGGGCTTCCGCGTTTGCGACGCGAAAGCCGGAAATGAGACGGGTGAGCTCCGCCGCTTCCTGTGTGAGCGAATGGCTGGCCGCAGTGGATTCCTCGACCATCGCCGCGTTCTGTTGCGTCACCTGGTCCATCTGGTTGACCGCAGTATTCACTTCCTGCAGCGCCGTGGACTGTTCCTTCGCCGACGCCGCGATCTCGGAGACGAGGTCGTTTATCTCCGTCACGCGGCCGATGATTTCCTGAAGCGCAGCGCCCGTCTTGTCGACGAGCCGCACCCCCGAACCGACATGTCCCGTGCTCGCGGAGATGAGCGTCTTGATTTCCCGGGCAGCGTCCGACGAGCGCTGCGCGAGTGCGCGCACTTCGGAAGCGACGACCGCGAATCCCCTGCCCGCGTCGCCGGCGCGCGCCGCCTCGACACCCGCATTGAGAGCCAGAAGATTGGTCTGGAAGGCGATTTCGTCGATGACGCCGATGATCTGCGATATCTGGTTCGCAGAACGCTCGATCTCGCCCATGGCGCAGACCGCTTCGCGCACCACGGCGCCGCTGACTTCGGCATCCGACCGCGCGGACGCCACGACCGAGTTTGCACGCGCGGCGCTCTCGGCGGACTTGCGCACAGTCGCGGTGATCTCATCCAGCGCGGCGGCCGTTTCCTCGATGGCGGCCGCCTGCTGTTCGGTGCGCCGCGAGAGGTCGTCGGCCGCCTGGCCGATCTCGTTCGCCCCGGACCTGATGCCGGTAACGTTGGCCGCAACGGTTTTCATTGTCTCCTGCAACTGGGACACCGCCGCGTTGAAGTCCGACTGGAGCTGTGCGTAGGCGGCCGGCATGTCGTGATCGAGGCGATAAGTCAGATCGCCCGCCGCCAGCGCCGAGAGACCTTCGCCAATGGACCCCACAACTGTCGCACGTTCGCGCCCGAGCGCGGCCTCTTCAGCTTCCCGGCGTGCGCGCTCCGCCGCGACCTTGTCGGCCTCGACCTTCCGCTGCTCAGCTTCACGCTCGATGATGCGCGTGCGGAAGAGCTCCAGCGTCGAGGCGATCTTGCCGGTTTCGTGGCGATCGGAGAGATACGGCACGGTGACTGTGGCGTTGGACTCGCGCAGACTGTCCATGACGGCGAGCAACGCCGAAAGGCGGCCCGAGAGGCCGCGCGCAATCAGCAGCGAAACGAACGCCGCCAGGATGGCGCTCAGAACGGCGATCAGCAGCTCGGCGAGCAAGGCGCCCTGAATGCGGTCGATGCGGGCCTTCAGAAGCGCTTCAAGTCCGTCATGCGATGCCGCCCACGCGGCGTTCGTCATGTTCTCCGCGCCGTCGAAATCTGCGGAACCCGCGACGCCCGTGTCGATCGCCTGGCGGGCGACGTGCAGCAACGAATCGGTCGAAGCCCTCAACGCATCCGCAGGCGCAGCGAGCGTCTTGCCCAGAGAACCATTCTTGTTGTTGGCGACCGCCGCCGCCATCGATCCAAGCGCCTGGTCGCGACTGCGTTGCAGCCGGTCGATGGCGACAGCGATGTCACGCCCCTTCTGCGCCGGCTCGGCGGACGAGGTGAGCGCTGCGTTGAGCGTCTGCATGTCGAGCAGGACGCTCGGCAGGCGCACGACAATGGCGTCCATCGCGTAGAAACTGTCGAGATCGGGATCGAGCGTCAGGTTCGAGCCGTCGCCGATGGCGACGATGTAACTGGCCGCGGCGGACATCCGTTCGCCGCCGGGCTCCGCAGCGATGAAGGCGGCGGCTTCGTCCGCCGAAGCGAAGCGTTCATCATTCTTGCCGCCCGCAGCGAGCATGGAGGCTGTTTTTTCCGGCGCCGCCTCGACCGCGTCCCACACGAGTGCAAGATGGCTGGCGCCATCGAGTTCCTTCCCGGAGAAGGACAGATCATCGAGCGCGTTCTTGACCAGAAGCCCCGTCACGATCGCCGATGAGCCGACAAACAGCGCCGATACGAGTGCCAACCGGGCGCCAATCGAGAGTTCGCTGTTGACCCTATCAAACACTTTCGCTCTCCACAATTTCTCGAGCGCGCAACAAAGTACCGTGAACGCATCGTGCGTTCCGTCTGAGCTGAATTCCTTGGGGATAGATTAAAAGAGCTAGGTGATTTCACCCAGAATGCCGTCCAACCCGGCTCAGACTGGGGCGCGTCTCGTCGAGACGACGCGAAGGTGGATTCCCGTGCTCAGACTGCGGACAGGAAGACATGCGCGCGCAATCAACACGCGTGTTTCGCGCGCATCGCGATGTCGGCGCCCTGGCGCAAAATCATTTCCTGGACGGCCTGCGTGCCGCCAAGGGTCGCTTCGAAATCCTGGAAGACTTCATAGGCTTCGTCCGGCTCGATCGCCGTCGGCGTGCGCGGATAGCGGAAGCGCCAGAACGACTCGATGTGCTGGATGACCCCGATGGCCTCGCCGATATAGATGAACATGCCCGGCGCGGTGAGCAGGAAGTCGCGGAACGCCATGGGCCGGCCGTCCGCGAGACGCCCGAACGCCACGTCATATTCCCGCAACGCCTTCTGCACGTGTGTGGACGCGACACCGAGATATTCGACGATGCGCTGACGCGCGGAGTTCATGTACTCGATATCCGCCTTGCTTGCGCCCGGGATCCGGCAAGACACGATCTGGCGCGAGAGGGCGTCGAGACGGCTCTGCACGTCGGCGAATATCCACTTGTAGTAGAGGAATCCCTTCCAGGCGAAAACGCCTTCGCGATACTCGTTGCCGGACAGGCGCAGCGTGGAGCGCAGCGGATCGAGCGAAGTTGCGGTCTCGTCAGTCATGAGCTTGTCGGCGAGTTTCGCCGACAGTTCGGCGCCGCCGCCGCCGCCGGCGAAGGCTAGCTCCACAAGACGGCCGACTTCCTTGCGGACAAATTCCCGCATCCGTGCGACGTCGGCCTCGGACACGTCGAAGTAGCATCGCGCCGCGTCGAAGCCCGATTGGCGCAGACGTTCGCGCATGAGGAACGGGTCGAAGGACGGAAGCCCGTCGATCGCAGCCAGGAGCGCCAGATCGGCGTCGAAGTCCAGCGGATCGGCGTAGCCTCCGAGGGACTCCTTCATGATCTTCTTGAAGTCGATCTGGTTGTAGAAAAAGCTCGAACCGCCGACCTTCAGGTCGGAGATCGCGAACGGCAGGATGACCTTCGTTGCGGTGACCGGCGGGTGGGCGAACACCGAACGCTCGAAGACCCGCAGCGAATGCTTGACGATGATCGACGTGTTCAGGCGCTTGTTCCGGAACAGCGGGTGCTGCTGGTATTCCGGATTGTCCAGATTCCTGTGATAGACGGCGGTCAGGTTGAGGACACGCGCCGTCGACCCGTTCTCGCGCACCAGCGACAGGTCGCGGCTACCAAGTTGTTTTGGTGCGGCCATCCGTTTCGCGCCCCTGTCACGCGGCCCGCACCGACGGACCGCTCCCGGGTCCGATATGCCAGCGGACCCTTAACGAAAGGTCGCGCCGGCTGTGATCCACGGGGTGGGATAGTACGGGATGGGCCGTGTCAGCCTTCGGCGTCGAAGGAATACCCCGCACTGCGCACCGTGCGGATCGGGTCGAACTCCTGGCCGGCGTTCAGCGCGCGGCGCAGGCGGCCGATGTGAACGTCCACGGTGCGCGCTTCGACGTAGACTTCCGAACCCCACACGGCGTCGAGGAGCTGTTCGCGCGAAAACACGCGTCCGGGATGCTGCATCAAGTACTCAAGCAACCGGAATTCCGTGGGGCCGAGATGCACGTCGCGCCCTGCCCGCTTCACGCGATGCGACCCGCGATCCAGCGTAACGTCTCCGGCGGCGACCTTGTCGTCGGCCAGCGCCGGGCGGATGCGCCGCATCACCGCGCGCAGGCGGGCGAGAAGCTCGCTCATCTGGAATGGTTTGACGATGTAGTCGTCAGCGCCGGTGTCGAGGCCGCGGATACGGTCGCCCTCATCGCCGCGGGCGGTGAGCATCACGATCGGCGTGTTGCGGCTTTCGCGCGCGCTGCGCAGGCGCCGGCACACCTCGATGCCCGCGATCTTGGGCAGCATCCAGTCCAGCACGACGAGATCGGGCTTGCCCTCATCGGCCAGCAGCAGCGCCTCCTCGCCGTCGCCGGCGACGGAAACGCGGTAGCCTTCCTTCTCAAGATTGTACTTGAGCAGTTGCGCGATCGGCTCTTCGTCCTCGACCACCAGCACATGCGGCGTCATCGCGACATTTTCCTTCCGGGGCTAAACGTTTCGCTCATCGTCGGCTTTCGGCCGCTGCGAAGCAATTTCCTCGCCAGTGACGAGGTAATGCACGGTCTCTGCGATGTTGGTGCTGTGATCGCCGATGCGTTCGATGTTCTTGGCCACAAACAGCAGGTGCGCGCAGGGCCCGATCGTGCGCGGATCTTCCATCATGTAGGTGAGAAGTTCGCGAAACAGCGAATTATAGTGCGCGTCGATGTCCTCGTCCTGGAACCAGATCGCGAGCGCCGGCGCCACTTCGCGCGACGAGTACGCATCGAGAACCTGCTTCAGGTGCGCCGCCGCGAGACGCCCCATCCGCTCGATCGAGCGCGTGAGCTGGATCGGATCGGACTGGTTGATGACGAGCGTGCGCTTGGCGATGTTCTTGGCGAGATCGCCCACGCGCTCGAGGTCGCCGGAAATCTTCCACGCCGCCATCACCTCGCGCAGGTCGTTGGCCATAGGCTGGCGCAGCGCAAGCAGCGACGAGCACCGCTTCTCGACCTCCTTCTGCGCAACGTCCACCTTGGCGTCGCGCTCGATGACGGCCTGCGCCAGCGCGGTGTCACGGCGCGTGATCGCAGTGATTGCGTCGTTGACCTGCGACTCCGCAAGCCCGCCCATCTTGGCGAGGTCGCCTGCGAGGTGGTCAAGCGCCTGATCAAACGCCTTGACGATGTGGTCGCCCATGCGAGGCCTTCCGTTGCAGAGTTTCGGTTATGCGGCTATCAGCCGAACCGGCCGGTGATGTAGTCCTGCGTACGCTTGTCGCGGGGATTCTGGAAGATTTCTTCCGTGCTGCCCGTCTCGACCAGCGTGCCGAGGTGAAAGAACGCGGTCTTCTGCGAAACCCGCGCAGCCTGCGCCATCGAGTGTGTGACGATGATGATGCAGTAGTTCGTCCGGAGTTCGTCGATCAGCTCCTCGATGCGCGCCGTGGCGATCGGGTCGAGCGCCGAACACGGCTCGTCCATGAGGATCACCTGCGGCTCGATGGCGACGGTGCGCGCGATGACAAGGCGCTGCTGCTGGCCGCCCGACAGGCCCATGCCGCTCTGGTGCAGGCGATCCTTCACCTCCTCCCAGAGGCCGGCCCGGCGCAGAGACTTCTCGACGATGGCGTCGAGTTCGGACTTCTTCGTCGTCATGCCGTGGATGCGCGGTCCGTAGGCGACATTCTCGTAGATCGACTTCGGGAACGGGTTCGGCTTCTGGAACACCATGCCGACACGGGCGCGCAGGACGACCGGATCGACCGACTTGTCGTAAGCGTTCGTGCCTTCGATCTCGATGACGCCGGACACCTTGCAGCCCTCGATGAGGTCGTTCATGCGGTTGATGCAGCGCAGGAAGGTGGTCTTGCCGCAGCCGGACGGCCCGATGAACGCAGTCACGGAACGATCCGGTATGCCGATCGAGACATTGAACAGGGCCTGCTTGGCTCCGTAGAAGACGTTTACGTCACGCGCATCGACCTTGATCTCGCCGCGCGAGGCGTCGCCGGCGCTCTTGACGGTCGGCACAGCCATCTGGAGGGCGCCCGGGAGCCGTTCTTCCCCTGCCTGCGGCGACTGGAAATTCATCGAAACGGCTCCTAGGATTGCTTGGCGCGCAAGAATGCGGGCGCACTCAGGCTCCGGCTCAAAGAGTCGGATCACGATCACGGACCGTCTCTACGCACCTTGCGTGACACTATCGTGAAATAACCGACATGCGTTGATCTATGTGGTCGCACTCGCGGATGCCTGCCTCGCCTGATCAAGGTAAATGGCGAAGGCCGATCCGCGCCCCGGCTCGCTCTCCACGACGAAGCCGCCGCGATGGCGATTGACGATATGCTTGACGATGGCGAGCCCCAGCCCGGTGCCGGGGCGCTCCACTGCCTGCTGATCGCGTTCCACGCGAAAAAACCGCTCGCTCAGTCGCGGCAGGTGGCGGCGGGGAATCCCCGGCCCCTGGTCGGCGACCCGGAGATAGACGAAGCGCCGCGACGCGGGCGCGCCGGGCGTGAGCAGCGAGATGCGCGAAGCGTCCGGCCACTGCCGTCCGGCGCGGTCGGCGGCGGCCTCGCGCCCCTCCGCTGCGCCGATCTCGACGGTCACCTCCCCGTTATCCGGCGAGTACTTGATGGCGTTGTCGATAAGGTTCTGGGCGACCTGGGTGAGTTGGAACCGGTCGCCGATCACCAGATGCTGGGCCGACTCGGGCGACACGCGCACGGTGACGCTGCGGTCGGCGGCGACCGCGCCGAGGGTTTCGGCTGCTTCCCGGGCGATCATCACCAGATCGGCGCGCTCGGATGGCGGGACGTGCTCGTTGATCTCGATCTTCGACAGGGACAGCAGGTCGTCGATCAGCCGGCGCATCCGGTCGACCTGACGCTCCATGAGCCCCAGGAAGCGCTCGCGGGCGGTCACATCCTCCCGTGCCGCACCGCCCAGCGTCTCGATGAGCAGGGAAATTGATGTGACAGGGGTTTTCAGCTCGTGGCTGGCGTTGGCCAGAAAGTCCGCCCGCATCCGTTCGGTGACGATGTGGGCGGTCTGGTCGTGAAAGATCATCAGCGCGGCGGTGTTGTCTCCCCAAGCGATCGGCGCGACATAGACCCGGTAATGCTCCTCGACGGGCGCTGCGTTCTCGTATTCGACGACGCGGGTCGTCCCGTCCACCGCCGCCCCATGGGCCGCTTCGAGGATCTCGGGATGACGCAGGATCGCCGACAGGCGCAGACCCAGCGCCTCGAACTGCAACTGCCGGCGCGCTTCGCGGTTGGACGCCGCCACCCGTCCTTCGCTGTCGACGAGCAGCGTCGCCTCCGGCAGGGCCTCGATGAAGGGTCCGAGCTCGGTGAGAAATTTCTCCGGTTCGGCGGATGGCGCGATGTCGGCCGCAGGGGGCGAAAGCGGCGCGGGCGAGATCGACGTCACGACATCGCGATAGGCCAGAAAACCTGCAATGGACCCCGCAACCAGCAGGGCCAGCACTGTGGCGGGCCTGCCGCCGCCCGCGAGCTCCAGACCGAGCGCCGCGGCGCATGCTAGCCCCGTCCCGATCAAGACCGGGCGGGTCCAGCGCGCGAGAAAGGCGTCCGGGACGCGCATTGATCGATCCGTTCGGGGCTAAGGGCGCTCCCGGTTCACGTGCACGGGAGATGGGCGCCGACTCGGCGCCCGTCAAACCTTAACGCCGATCGCGACGCCGTGCATCCGATCCCGGGCGCGGCTGCATCGCATAGGCAAACCATCCTTCCGGGGAGAGGATAAGGGTTTACGAAATTATTGAATGTCGATATGTAATTATTGACTTTCGGGATCGTTGCCGGTATCGCCCGGCGCTTGGGGACCAAGATATAGATGATGCGCCACCTGTGGATAGGAATCGGGCTCGCGGCGATGACGGGCGCCTGCGCGACGAAGGCGGAGCCTCCGGCGCCGCCGCAGTCGTTCGCTGCGCAGGCGACGACGCCGACCGCCGCCGCGACCACCCCGGAAGACGCGTGGGTAGAAAGTTTCACGACACCGGAACTGACCGCCTATGTGGCGGAAGCCCTCAAGGCCAACCCGGGTCTGCATGCCGCCGAGGCGCGCGCCCGTGCGACCCATGAACGCGCCCGCGCCGCAGCAGGACGCTGGCTGCCCGACCTCGACATCAGCTTCGGCTCATCGCGGACCGAAACGCCGGTCGCGGGAACAGATGATCGCATCCGCGCCGACCTCTCGACCTCGCGCCTCTCCACAACATGGGAAGCCGATCTCTGGGGCCGCGTGCTGGACGGAACACGCGCGAGTTTCGCGGACTCCCGCGCCGCCAATGCGGACCTCAACGGCGCACGCCTTTCGGTCGCCGGACAGACCGCGAGCGCCTGGATCGATCTGGTGCAGGCGCGCCAGCTTGCGACGCTCGCCGACGAGGACCTGGCGCAGCGCGAACGCGCGCTTGAAATCACCGATCGCCGCTACGCAAGCGGATTGCTGACGGCGCTGTCCGTGCGCACCGCGCGCAGCCAGGTGGCGTCGGCGCGCGCGCAACAGGCGGCGCAGCGCGACGCATTGCTGCAGTCGTCGCGCGCATTGCAGGCGCTGCTTGGCCGTTACCCCGATGCAGCACTTGCGACGCAATCGGAACTCCCTGCCTTGCAACCGATTTCCGCCGCCGGCGCACCTGCCGATCTGCTGGCGCGCCGCCCCGATGTTGCGGCTGCGGAAGCGCGGCTGGAAGCCTCCGGCCTGCGTGCAAGCGAGGCGCGCAAGGCATTGCTGCCGCGCCTCACGCTGAGCGCGACCGCTTCCGGGTCGGGCGACGGACTGCGCGACATCACCGATGTCGACGGCCTCGTCACCCAGGTGCTCGGCGGTCTCGCCGCGCCGCTGTTCAATGGCGGGGCATTGCGCGCGGAAGCGCGCGCAGCGGCGGCGGATTCGCGCGCCGCTGCGGCAAACTACGTCACCACCGCCATCGGCGCGTGGAGCGAAGTCGAAGGCGCGCTGTCGGCGGATGCGGCGTTCGCAATCCGTGAAGTCGAACTTGCGAAAGCCGCGGAAGAAGCGCGTGAAGCGCAACGCCTCGCGGAGCGCGAATACACCAGCGGCGTGGCGACGATTTTCGAACTGATCGACGCCTACACCCGTCGCATCGACGCCGAGCGCGGCCTCATTCAGGCGCGCGCCGCGCGCGCGTCGAACCGCGTCACCTATCACGTCGCACTGGGCGGCGGCGCCGAAACCGGTGGCCTCGCGCCTGCATCTTCCCGGGAGAACGACCGATGAGCGGTCCCATGGACAACGAAACTGGCGAGCCCAAGAGCGGCGGCGCCATGGCCTTCATCCGTCGCTCCGCGATGGTGCTGGCGCCGATCGGCGTCGTGGTTGGCGTCGTCATGGTGATGGGCGTTCTCGACGCCACGAAGCCGAAGCCGGAAAAGAAGGACGAGGCCCCCGGCGCGGTGGCGGTGCAGGTCGCGCCCGTGGAAACGCGCACCACGCGCCTGTCGATCACCGTGCAGGGCGAGGCGACGCCGAAGACGCAGGCCGCGCTCGCAGCCCAGGTTTCCGGACGGATCGTTTCGGTGGACCCGGCGTTCGCCGCCGGCGGCGCGTTCCGCAAGGGCCAGACGCTCGTACGCATCGACGACGCCGACTATCGCCTCGCGGTCATCCGCGCGCGCAGCCAGGTGGCGCAGGCGCGAGAGGGCGTGGCGCGCGAGGAAGCGGAATCCGAACTCGCCCGTCGCGATTGGGAAGCGCTCGGTCAGGGCCAGAAGGCCTCCGCGCTCGCATTGCGCGAACCGCAGCTGGCGCAGGCCAAGGCCGCGCTCGACGCTGCGCAGGCGCAGCTCCGGTCCGCGGAGCTGGATCTGGAACGCACCAACGTGCGCGCGCCGTTCGACGGCCGCGTGCGATCGAAGAAACTCAATGTCGGCGACTTCGTCGGCCCGGGCGCGATCGTGGGCGAAGTGTTCGCCACCGACGTCATGGAAGTGCGCGTGCCGCTGGCCGACAGCGACCTCGCGTTGTTGCAGACGCCCGTGGGCTTCAACGCCAGCACGCAGCGCCGCGGCGCCGACGCGCACCTCAACGCACCCGTCGGCGGTCAGGATCGTCGCTGGGAAGGCCGCCTCGTGCGCACCGAAGCCGCCATCGACCCGCAGACGCGTCTGGTCTACGGCACCGTGGAGGTGCGCGACCCCTTCTCGTCGCGCAACGGCGCGCCGTTGGCGCCAGGCCTCTTCGTCACCGCGCACATCGATGGCGCAAGATCGGAGACCTTCGCAGCGGCGCCGCGCTCGGCGCTGAAGCGCAACGAGTTCATCTATGTGGTGACCGCGCAGAACACGATCGACATCCGCACGGTGCACGCGGCGCAGACGACGGGCGACGAGGTCTTCTTCCGCACGGGCGTCCGGGCGGGCGAGCGGGTCGTGGTCTCGCACCTGCCCACCCCGCGTCAAGGGATGAAAGTCACGCCGATCGCGCGCGCCGCCGCCTCGGCGGAAACCGCCGACGAACTCCGGCAACGGTCGGAATAGGAGCACGCCATGATGAAGGGCATCGTCGCCTGGTGGGGCAAGAACCCGGTCGCGGGCAATCTGCTGATGCTCGCGTGTGCGATCGCGGGCCTGCTCTCCTTCATGAAGATGGAGAAGGAGTTCTTTCCGCCGGGCAAGGACCAGTCCGTCTATATCTCCGCCTTCTGGCCGGGCGCCTCGCCGGAGGACATGGAAAGCCAGGTCACCGTGCGCCTCGAGGAGGCGGTGGCCGATCTCAACGGCATCAACTGGGTGCGCTCGCGTTCCGGCGAAGGTTTCGCGTGGGTCAGCCTCAACGCCAACCCAGGCGTGGACATCCAGGACCTCACGCAGGAAGCGCGCTCGAAGATCGATTCGATCTCCGGCCTGCCCTCCAGCATGGAGCCCGTGCGGGTCGAACAGCGCACGTTCCGCGACTGGACCTACATCATCTCCGTGCACGGCAAGAGCGACGAGCGCACGCTGCGCGCCACCGCCGAACGCCTGCGCGACCAGCTTTCCATCATCGACGGCGCGTCGAACACCATCGTCGTCGGCGCCCGCCAGCCTGAAGTCTCCATCGAGATTTCCGAGGACCAGTTGCGCGCCTACGGGCTGACCTTCGACGACGTGGCGAGCGCGATCCGGCGCACGTCGATCAACCTGTCGTCAGGCTCCGTGCGGACGCAGGACGGCGACTACCAGCTGCGCGCGCGCAACCTCGCCGACACGCGCATCGACTTTGAAGCCATCACCATTCGCCAGACCGCCGATGGCGGCATCGTGAAAGTGGGCGATGTGGCGAAGGTCATCGACGGCTTCCAGGACGTGAACGTCTATTCGCGGATGAACGGCGAGGCGTCCCTGCTGGTCACCGTGCAGGTCGGCGACACGTTCAACATCTGGGACGTGTCCAAGAAGGTGGACGAGGTCCTGAAGAAGGCCCGCGACCAACTGCCGACGGGCCTCCAGATCACGCCTGTCTACAACCAGGCGGAAGACTACAACGCGCTGACCGGCATCCTCTTCCAGAACGCCATGCAGGGCTTCGGGCTGATCTTCCTGCTGCTGCTGCTGACGCTGCACCCGAAGGTGGCGACCTGGGCGACCATCGGCGTGATGACGGCCTTCCTCGGCTCGTTCTTCATCCTGCCGTACATGAACGTGTCGCTGAACTTCATGACGGTGTTCGGCTTCCTGCTGGTGCTCGGCATCATGGTCGACGACGCCATCATCGTCGGCGAGGCGGTCTATGAGCGCATCGAGCGCGGGGAACACGGGGCGGACGCGTCCATCATTGCGACGCAACTGGTGCTGAAGCCGCTCGTGGCGTCGGTGTTCGTGACCATGATCGCGTTCTCGCCTTGGATGCTGCTGCAGAGCGAAGTGCAGCAGTTCACGCGATCGATCTCCATCGTCGTCATCTCGACGCTGGTGTTCTCGCTGATCGAGAGCCTCATCATCCTGCCGGCGCACCTAGCGCACGTGACGATGCCCAAGGGCAGCGACACGTTCTTCGGCCGCCTGATGACCTTCCAGCAGAAGTGCGCGCATTCCGTGATCTGGGTGGCGCGCAACGTCCACGGCCCGCTGCTGCGCGGCGCGGTGAAGTGGCGCTACCTGACGCTCGCGATCTTCATCGGCGTGTTCATGATCGCGGTCAGCTATGTCAGCACCGGGCGCGTCAAGCAGACCTTCATGCCTGACGTCGAAGGCGACTTCATGATGGCTTCCATCGAGCTGCCGCAGACGGCGCCCTTCTCGCGCATGGAGGAAGTCGCCGCCCAGCTCGACGCGGCGCGCATCCAGCTGGAGAAGGAGACCGCCGAGGTCGCCTACAAGGATCCCAACACCGGAAAGATGTCGCGCGGCGTGGTGCGCTCGTGGAGCCAGGCGATCGAGGAGAACTCGATCCGCGCCTATGTCGGCCTCACGCCGCCGGAGGGTCGCCCGAAGCTGCGCTCCAAGCAGGTGACGGCGCGCCTTGAGGAACTCCTTGGCGAAGTGCCCGACGCGGAACGAATCAGCTTCTCACTCTCGGGCAATGACAACGGACCGGAATTCCAGATCGCCATTCTCGGCGAGAACCAGGCGGACCTGCGGTCGGCCGTCGATGAACTGAAGGCCAAGCTCTCCAGCTACACCGCAATCTCCAGCGTGCGCGACAGCCAGGAAGCGGCCATCGAGGAATTGCGCTTCACGTTGAAGCCCGGCGCCGAGCAGACCGGCATCTCCATCGCCGATGTCTCGCGCCAGGTGCGTCAGGCCTATTTCGGCGAGGAGGCGCAGCGCCTGCCGCGCGACGGCGACGACGTGCGCGTCTACGTCCGCTATCCGCGCGACGACCGGCGCACGCTGGAAAGCCTGCAGCAGTTCCGCATCCGCACCGCCGACGGCCGCGAGGTGCCGCTGGCGTCGGTGGCGGACGTCGAGTTCGCGCCGGGCGTCACGGGCCTCGACCGCCGCCAGCGGCTGCGCTCGATCCTCGTGGAAGCCGAGGGCGTGAAGGAAGAGCGCCCGAAGATCATGAAGGAGCTGGACGAGCAGTTCTTCCCGGCGCTCCTGCAGAAATATCCTACCGTCTCGCGCCGCGCGATCGGCGAGGCGGAGGCGCAGGCGGAGTTCTTCGGCGAACTCGGGCCGCTGATCCTGATGTCGCTGTTTGCGATGTACATGCTGCTGGCGATCGTCTTCCGCTCGTACTGGCAGCCGGCGCTGATCATGTCGGCGATCCCCTTCGCCTTCGTGGGCGCGACGTTCGGGCACGCGGTCTTCGGCACGTCGTTTGCGCTCTTCTCCTATCTCGGCGTCATCGCGGCGGCGGGCGTGGTGGTCAACGACAACGTCGTGCTCGTGGACAAGGCCAACCAGATCCGCGCCTTCTTCGGGTTGCGCAAACTCGCCCCCGGAGAACGCCTGCGCGAGGCCGATGGACTCGCCGAGGTGGAAGGCGAAGACGGCTCACGCTGGGAAGTGAAGCCGATCGGCGAGAGTTTTGAACTCGACGAGCCTCTGCTGCGGAAGTCCATCGCGGCGAACTTCGGCGATGGCGCGATAGAACTGCACACGCGTTCGGGCATGCCCGGTGAGCCGGAATTCGCCGGTTACTTCGCCACCCGCAACGACTGGCGTCACCATCAGGCGCGCGAAATGCGCGAAATGGCGGAAAACGCGGAGTCCGAAGGCTACACGCTTGCGCGCGTCAGCGTCATCAACGGCGCGGTGGACGCGGGCGTCTCCCGCTTCCGGCAGATCTTCCTCACCTCCGTGACGGAGTTCATCGGCATGGCGCCGATGATCCTGGAAAACGCCGCCATCGCGCAGTTCCTGAAGCCGATGGCGCTGTCACTGGCGTTCGGCGTGCTGCTCTGCATGCCGGTGACGCTGATCCTGACGCCCTGCTGGTATGTCATCGGCAAGGACATCAAGGGCCTCCTCGGCCGCGTGCAACGGCTGTGGCTGCGCGGCTGGAACGGACGCTCACCGGCGGCGACTCCGGCGGAGTGACGCGAGCGACCATCGGTCAGGGAAAAAGCAAAAACATACTGGAGATTTCGGGCATGGATCGCAGAACATTTCTTCGCGCTGGCGCGAGCCTCGCAGTCGTCAGCGCAGTCGCCGCGTGCGTGAAGAAGCCGGCCGCGGCGCCGGCGAAGGCCGAACTGGGCGCCTGGGGCGTGGAGCTCGACGCGCGCAACACCGCCATCGCGCCGGGCGATGATTTCTTCCGCCATGTGAACGGCGCGTGGCTCGACAGGACGGAAATCCCCGCCGACAAGTCCTCCTTCGGCGCCTTCGACATCGTCTACGACCGCGCCGAAGTGCAGGTGCGCGCGATCATCGAGGACAGCGCGAAATCCGGGGCGGCCGCGGGCACGGTCGAGAAGAAGATCGGCGACTACTACAACGCCTTCATGGACGAGGCTGGCGTCGAAGCGAAAGGCGCGAGCCCCCTGAAGACGAGCCTCGACGCCATCGCCGCCGCGCCCGACAAGGCCACGCTGGCGACGCTGTTCGGCACGGCGGGTTACCCCTCCCCGATCGACTTCTACGTCAACGTCGATTCGAAGAACTCCGACCGCTACCTGATGAACCTCGTGCAGGGCGGCATCGGCCTGCCGAACCGCGATTACCTGCTGCTCCCGAAATTCGCCGAGCAGGCCGGCAAGTACCGCGCCTATCTCGAACAGATCCTCACGCTCGCCGGCGTTTCCGATCCGGGGGCGCGCGCGACGCGCGTCTTCGCGCTCGAGCGGCGCATCGCGCAGGCGCACTGGGCGCTCGAGGAACAGCGCGACGCGATCAAGACCTACAATCTCGTGGATGTCGCAACACTCAACACGACGGCGCCCGGTCTCGACTGGACGCTTTTCCTGAAAGCGATGGGCGCCGACGGCGTGGCGCAGGTCTCGCTCAACGAGAAAACCGCGCTGCAGAAGATCGCAGCACTCGTGGCGTCGCGTCCGCTCGATGAGTGGAAGGACTGGATGACCGCGCACCGCATCAACGGCGCGGCGCGGTACCTGTCCAAGGCGTTCGTCGACGCGCGCTTCGAGTTCTTCGGCAAGGTGCTGAACGGCCAGCAGCAGAACCGCGAACGCTGGAAGCGCGGCGTCGGCGCGGTGGACGACGCGCTCGGCGAAGCCATCGGCCAGGTCTACGTGAAGCGGCACTTCCCGGAAGACTCCAAGGCCAAGATGCAGGTGCTCGTCGACAACCTGCTGAAAGCGATGAAGCCGCGCATCGAGGCGCTGGACTGGATGTCGGCGGAAACGAAGGCCAAGGCTTTGGAGAAGCTCTCCACCTTCGGCACGAAGATCGGCTACCCGAACAAGTGGCGCGATTACACAAGCCTCGACGTGCAGGCCGGCGACCTGCTCGGCAACGTCGATCGCGCGGGCGCGTTCAACACCGCGTGGGAAATCGGCAAGCTGAAGCGCCCGATCGACCGCGACGAGTGGCTGATGACGCCGCAGACCGTGAACGCCTACTACTGGGCCGAGAAGAACGAGATCGTCTTCCCCGCCGCGATCCTGCAGCCGCCCTTCTTCGATCCTGCCGCAGACCCGGCGGTGAACTACGGCGCCATCGGCGCGGTCATCGGCCACGAGATCACGCACGGCTTCGACGATCAGGGCCGCCTCTACAACGCCAAGGGCCTGCTGCAGACGTGGTGGACGCCCGACGACGACAGGAAATTCAACGAGCGCGCCAAGCGCATCGTCGATCTCTACTCCTCGTTCGAGCCGATCCCCGGCTTCAAGATGAACGGTCAGCAGACGCTGGGCGAAGACATCGCCGATGTCGGCGGCGTGCTGGTGGCGCTCGACGCCTACAAGCTCTCGCTCAACGGCCAGGAAGCGCCCGTGCTCGACGGCCTCAGCGGCGACCAGCGCTTCTTCCTCGCCTACGCGCAGGCGTGGCGCGAGAAGGTGCGCGAGGAGGCGCTGAAGCAGCAGATCACGTCCGACGTCCACTCCCCCGCGGAGTTCCGCGTCAACGGCACGCTGCGCAACGTCGATGCGTGGTACGCGGCGTTCAACGTGGTTGAAGGCCAGAAGATGTTCGTCGCGCCGGACGCGCGCGCGAAGATCTGGTGAGCGTTTTCGAAATCTGACACGACCGCTCGGCCCCGATTATCGTCGGGGTCGAGTGGCGTTTCGATTGCGACAATAGCGACAACCCTGTAAGAACACACGATGAACAGCGAACGCGCGATCGCCGTCTACATTCTCGCGAGTCGCAGGAATGGCACGCTCTACACCGGCGTCACGAGCGATCTGCCG
This sequence comes from Caulobacteraceae bacterium, assembly GCA_009773335.1. GTDB lineage: Bacteria > Pseudomonadota > Alphaproteobacteria > Caulobacterales > Aquidulcibacteraceae > VFBF01. The sequence continues at coordinate 21,170 of WRPF01000013.1, read as the reverse complement.
CGCCGCGTGTTTGAACATCGCATCGGGAAGGGATCGCCCTTCACACGCAAATACGGCGTGACAAAACTCGTGTGGTTTGAAGCGCATGACTGGCTCGACGGCGCACGCCTGCGCGAAAAGCGGATCAAGGAATGGCGACGCGCGTGGAAAGTTAAATTGATCGAAGCGCGCAATCCGGACTGGATTGATCTCTACGCCAGTTTGAACGGCGGGCTCGCCGCTGAAACCCGACCTTGCCAATCTCCACTGGGCGCCGCCCGCGGGCGGCGATGAAATCACCTGAAATCGGCGCGCGCCCATTCCCGCTCGGCCCCGACGAAAGTCGGGGCCCATGTTGACACCGGTCTGGCTGTGGCATGGGCCCCGACTTTCGTCGGGGCCGAGCGGAGCGGGTTGGGGTCGCGCGGAGTGTGTCGCCGCGCGCAACATGCCTCAGCGCCCCATCACTTCACGCCAACCACTTCCTGCTCGATGCGCCCGAAGATGGAGCGGCCGCGGTTGTCCTGCATCTCGATCTCCACGAGATCGCCGACATGCAGGAACGGCGTTTCGGGCTTGCCGCCGTTGAGCATCTCCACCGTGCGCATTTCCGCGATACACGAATAGCCGAGACCGCCTTCGCTCACCGGCTTGCCGGGCGAGCCGTCGGGATCGCGGTTCGACACGGTGCCCGAGCCGATGATGGTTCCCGCGCACAGGGGCCGCGTCTTTGCGGCGTGCGCGATGAGCGTGGGAAAATCGAACGTCATCTCGACGCCCGCATTCGGCTTGCCGAAGGCGCGGCCGTTCACGGCCGACAGCAGCGGCAGGCTGAGCTTTTTTCCGTCCCACGCGGGGCCGAGCGCCTCGGGCGTCACCGCGCACGGCGAGAACGCGCTCGACGGCTTAGCCTGGAAGAAGCCGAAGCCCTTGGCGAGTTCGTTCGGGATGAGATTGCGCAGGCTCACGTCGTTGACGAGCATGATGAGGCGGATCGCGGCGGCCGCCTCCTCCACGCTCGCGCCCTGCGGCACGTCGCCGACGATGACCGCCACCTCCGCCTCGAAATCGCAGCCCCACGCTTCGTCGGCGAGCGGGATCGGATCGCGGGGCCCGAGGAAGCTGTCGCTGCCGCCCTGATACATCAGCGGATCGGTCCAGAAGCTTTCCGGCATCTCCGCGCCGCGGGCCTTCCTCACCAGCTCCACGTGATTGACGTAGGCCGAGCCGTCCGCCCACTGGTACGCGCGCGGCAAGGGCGAGGCGCATTCGCGCTCGTGAAAGCGCTCCTTCGGCACGCTGCCGTGGATCAGGCTTTCCTCCAGCGCGCGCAGCTGCGGTTCGGCATGCTCCCAGTCATCCAGCGCGGCCTGCAGCGTCTCCGCGACGGGGGAGGCATCCACGCACCAGGCGAGATCTTCGGAAACGACGACGAGGCGGCCGTCACGGCCATGCTTGAGGGAGGCGAGTTTCATGCGCCTTGGTGACACACACTTTCAGTGTGTGTCACCCGCGAAATTGATAGCGCAGGTGGTCCGCGTCGCGAAAACGTGTGCTGACGGCGATCGCCACGCTCCGTCAAGTTACGCACCGGGTACAACGATGCGGGCCTGCCCGGGCATGGGGCGTCTGCCACGCACGATTTGCGCTTGTTTTGTTCTTTTGTGCGATAGAGAATTTGGCGCAGTCACCCTTCCCGGACCGGAAATTTGCCTCCAGCGTGGTCCGAAGAAACAGGGCGGACCACTTGATGAAGAACAAATGGCGCGCGGGCGATCGCGCCTAAACAAAAGCCGCACATGCTCCGCTCCCGTCCACCCGTTGCGCCGCCGCTGGTCCGGCTCGCGCTGGCGCCATTGCCGCTTGCGCCGCTGCAGCCGTTGCTGGCGCTTTGTCTGAACGCCATCGTAGGGCGTCACCCGAACCTGTTCGATCGTCTCGGCGCGCATGCCGGAAAGCGCATCGGCCTCAACCCTACCGACCTGCCGTTCTCCTTCGTGCTGGTTCCGCGACGCGCGCGCCCCGCCATCCGGGCGGTGCGCCGTCTGCCGCCGGACCTGGACGCGAACATTTCGGGCCCGTTCGCCGGCCTCATCGGGTTGATCGACGGCGCCTATGACGGCGATGCCCTGGTCTTTTCGCGTGACCTTCTCGTCGAAGGCGACATGGAGGCGGTGTTGGCGCTCCGCAATGCGATCGACAATGCGGAGATAGACTTCGTCGGCGAGGCGGCGGCCTCACTGGGAGTCCTGGCCGGACCGGCCCAGGTCATCGTGCGCGCTCTCCGCCGTGCGCACAGGTCGGCGCCATCATCGCAACGAACGACGAGGCGGGCGTGGAGTTAGTCTGTCCAGCCGGAACGCCGGCCGCCCTGCGCGCAGCCATCGGCGCCGGCGCCGACGCCGTCTATTGCGGCTTCAGCGACGAAACCAATGCGCGCAACTTTCCCGGTCTCAATTTCAGCCGTGAGGAAATGGGCGAAAGCATCGCGTATGCGCACGCGGAAAAGGCGAAAGTCCTCGTGGCGATCAATACGTTTCCGCGCGCTGGCGCGACGGCGATCTGGCGGCGCGCCGTAGACGATGCAGTGGATCTGGGCGCGGATGCGCTCATTGTCGCCGACATTGGCCTGCTCGACTATGTCGCGCGGACGCACCCGCATCAGCGTTTGCACCTCTCGGTGCAGGCCGCTGCAGCCAACCCCGATTCGATCCAGTTCTATGTCGACAACTTCGCCGTACGCCGGGTGGTCTTGCCACGCGTGCTTTCCGTGGCGGAGATCGCCGCAATCAACCTGGACGCATCTTGCGAGACAGAAGTGTTCGTGTTCGGCGGGCTCTGCGTCATGGCCGAGGGACGCTGCTCACTCTCTTCCTACGCCACCGGCCAGTCGCCAAACATGCATGGCGTGTGCTCCCCGGCCAGCCATGTCAGCTATCGCCAAGAGGGCGATGCGCTGGTCTCCCGGCTTGGCGATTTCACCATCAATCGATTCGCGGCCGATGAGCCGGCGCCTTACCCGACGCTCTGCAAGGGACGGTTCAGCACAAAGTCGGGATCGGGGTACATCTTCGAGGACCCCGCAAGCCTCGATGCGGCCGCGCTGCTGCCGGCGCTGCGCGACGCCGGCGTAACGGCGCTCAAGATCGAGGGCCGCCAACGCAGCCGCGCCTATATCGAGGGCGTCGTGCGCGCCTTCCGCGAGGCGCTGGAGGCGCTCGATTCCGGCCGTCCGATCGTCACGTCCGGACTGGCGCGCATGACAGAGGGCCAGACCACGACCTCCGGCGCCTACCGAAAATCCTGGCGCTGAGGGGCGATGCGATGCGCCTGACGCTTGGTCCCGTTCTGTTCCATTGGGGCCCGCAAGTGTGGCGGGACTTCTATTTCCGTATCGCCGATGAAGCACCCGTCGATGCCGTCGTCGTCGGCGAAGTCGTCTGCTCGAAGCGAGCGCCATTCTACGGCGACGTATTTCCCGACGTCATCGAACGGCTCGCGGCCGCGGGCAAAGATGTCATCCTCGCTTCGCTTGCACTCGCCACGCTGCCCCGCGAGCGGCGACAGATGGCCGAACTCGCCGGGAACGGCCTGTTCATGGTCGAGGCGAACGACGTCGCATGCCTGCAGCATCTCGCGAAGCGCCCGCACGCGATTGGGCCGCTCGTGAACGTCTACAACGAGGCGACGGCGGCGTTCTTCGCCAGGCAAGGCGCGCGCCGGATCTGCCTGCCGCCGGAGTTGCCGCTCCAATCCATCGCCGCCATCGCGCAAAGTGAGCCGAACGTGCTCACGGAGGTCTTCGCCTTCGGGAACGTCCCGCTCGCTATTTCGGCGCGCTGCTATCATGCGCGCCTGCACAAGCTCGCCAAGGACAATTGCCGCTTCGTCTGCGGGAACGACCCTGACGGGTTGGCGGTGGATACGCTGGACGGTGAGCGCTTCCTCGCCATCAACGGCGTCCAGACCCTCTCTCATACGTGTGCCAGCTTGCTGGGCGACATCCCCGATCTCGCAGCCGCTGGCGTCGGCGCGCTCAGGCTCTCGCCACAGCTCTGTGACATGGCGGCCGTCGCCCTTGTCTTTCGCGATGTCATGGACGGAGCTTGCGAGGCTGGGCACGGCCATGAGCTTCTCGCGGCGGTTTATCCGGAAGCGCGTTTCACCAATGGGTTCGCCCGCGGCATGGCTGGCGCGGAATACGTTTGACATGTCTTGAAGGCCGCCCGTCCCGCTTCCGTTGCTTCCGGTGACACGCAAGAAATTGGAGGGAACGCCACCCCGCGTTCCACGCCTTTCGGGCGCCTCCGCTCATGGGCCCCAAGGGCCAAGAGAATTTTTGGCGGAATCTATCCGACCGGCATCGGGACGCGCGCATCCTCTGCGGATGACACACGCCCTTCCTCTCCTCCCCGATATCGCACTCCCCTCCGGCGTCGCCCGCCAGATCGCACCGCTCTGGCGGACGGCGGCGCTCGCGCTGGCGGGGTTTATCACGCGGTTCGGGGCGCCTGCGGATGTGCGGCGTCTGAATTATTGCGAAGGGCATTTTCTCTGGCGCACGGCGGCGATGCTGCGGCGGGTGCAGAAGATCGTGCGCTACATCCTCGTTGTCTACGCCGCGCGATTGCTGAAGACCGCGCCGCCTTCGGAGACGAAACCGGGTCCGGTCGCGCGACAGTCGCGCAAGCAACGCCCCGTCATCGCCGGCGATCCCGCCACATGGCGCGTGGGCTTCGTGACGCCGCCGCGCTGGCGCCCCGTGCGGGTGATCCGAGACCGGCGCCTGCCGGAGAACTTCGCACGCGCCGTGCGCAATCCGCTCCTGGTCATCGCGCACCGCATGGAAAGCCTGCGCCGCGTTCTCGAAGCGCCGATGCCGTTCATCACCCGCCTCGCACGACGGATGCGGCGGGATGTCTTCAAGGTTCTCACGCGCAATCCGAAACGCAAACCGCCGCCGGGCCGGCGCGACTATTACCGCGATCTCTGCGACGCACGGGAGGCGGCGCGATGGGCGCTCCATCCGCTGAATTCGAGTTGAGGGGCGCGTCTGCGCCATCCGTCGAAATCAACCGCCTGCGGCGGGCGATGAGTCATGACCCGGTGTTGGAGGTCAGGACCGCGGGCCTATGGCCCGCATCAGAGCCAAGATGTCGTGCGACGGCGGGCCATAGGCCCGCGATCCTACTCTCCGCCACTCTGCACACCGCCATCCACATTCCCTTCCCCCCGCGAACTGGCTATGCCCGCCCCATGACACAGCTGATCTTCCCGCTCGCCCCGCCCACGGTTCCCATCGACGGGGAGACCCGCGCCTTTCCCGTCCGCCGCATCTACTGCGTCGGTCGCAACTACGCCGCGCACGCCCGCGAGATGGGCGCCGATCCCGCCGCCGAGCCGCCCTTCTTCTTCATGAAGCCCGCCGACGCGGTGGTGCTCGGCAATCGCGTCCCCTATCCGCCGGATACGGACAATCTCCACCACGAGGTCGAACTCGTCATCGCCATCGGTCGCGGCGGCTGGGACGTGGCCTATGAGCAGGCGCTCGATCTCGTCTACGGCTACGCCGTCGGCGTCGATCTCACCAAGCGCGACCGCCAGAACGACGCGAAGGCCAAGGGCCAGCCGTGGGAGCGCGCGAAATCGTTCGAGGCGTCGGCGCCGATCTCGCCAATCTTCCCCGCCGAGCGCATCGGCCATCCAAAATCCGGCGCCATCGCACTCGCCGTGAACGGCGAGACGCGCCAGTCGGGCGATCTCGCCGATCTCATATTGCCAGTGCCGGCGATCATCGCGCGCATCTCCGAAGTGTGGACGCTGGCGCCGGGCGATCTCATCTTCACCGGCACGCCTGAAGGCGTCAGCCGCATCACGCGCGGCGATCACATCACGGCGCAGGTCGAAGGCGTCGCGCGCATAGATTTCGAGATGAGCTGATGGCGACGCTCTACACCTATTTTCGTTCCGGCACGTCGCACCGCACGCGCATCGCGCTCGCGCTGAAGGGCGTGGCCTACGAACAGGTCGCGATCGATCTCACCGCGTCGGCGCAGCGCGATCCGGACTTTCTCGCGCGCAATCCGCAAGGGCTCGTGCCCGCCTTCGTCACCGACGAGGGCGAGACGCTCACGCAATCGATGGCGATCATCGAATGGCTGGAGGAGACGCATCCCAAACCGCCGCTGCTGCCGCAAGATCCTGTGGCGCGCGCGAAAGTCCGCGCCATCGCCAACGCGGTGGCGTGCGACATCCACCCGCTCGGCAATCTCCGCGTGCTGCAATATCTGCGCAAGGAATACGGCCAGGACGAAGCGGGCGTCGCCGCGTGGGCCACGCGCTGGATCAGGGACGGCTTCCACGCGATAGAGCAGATGCTCGCCGACAGTCCCAAAGGGTCACTGGGCGGCCCGTGGTGCTGGGGCAAAGACCCCACGCTCGCAGACGTCTGCCTCGTGCCGCAGATCTACGCCGCCGTATCGCGCTACGCGCTCGACATCCGCTACTGGCGCCGCATCGCCGAAATCGACATGGCGGCCGCCGCGCATCCGGCCTTCCAGATCGCGCATCCGACTAGGCAAGCCGACGCGCGATGAGGTAGCCTCATTCCAGTTGTTCGATCCGTGGGGGACGAAAATGACCGCAAGATTTCTACTGGCGATTGTCTGCGCGTTTGCGCTCGGCGCGCCGGCCGTGGCGCAACCACCGCCGGCATCGGTCTACGGGCGCCTGCCAAACATAGACGACGCGGCGATCTCTCCCGACGGGCGCCACGTTGCGATGATCGTGACCGGCAATAACCAGACCTACACGCGCATCTATGACCTCGACGCGAGCCGGGTCGTGCTCACTGTCGCCTCGCCGAAGGACCACACGCTGCGCTCGATCGGCTGGGCGAACGAGACCACCGCGACCTTCGTCCTCAGCACCGCCCTGACATGGGACCAGTCGCGGGCGGACGAATACGGGTGGCGCGACGCGCAGCGGCTTTTCGAGTTTTTTCGCGTCGGCACCATCACGTTGCCCGACGGTCGCATGAAACTCATGATGGAAAAGGAGAACGGGAGCTGGGCGAATACGCGGCTCGACGACTTGCAGGCGCCCATTGTCGGCGACGCCGGTTTCGGCCGCATGCTCGGGCGTACGTCACCCACACGCGATGGGCGGGTGGCGATATACCGCGTCAACCTGCTCACGGGCGATGGCCGCATCCAGCAGAGCGCATCGCCTCGCAGCTGGGACATGCTCCTCGACGAGTCCGGCCGGCTCGTGGCGCGCACGGAGTCGCAGGAAAATACCAACCGCTGGAAGCTGTTTTCGGTCCAGGGCGACGCCGAACGACAGATCGGCGAAGATGAATCGGAGACCGGCGCGCCGCCGCCCCTGCTCGGATTGCTCGCGGACGGACGTCTCGCCACGCTCGAAACGCCCGACGGCGGCGACCGTGTCGGTCTCTACGGCGTGGACCTCGCGACAGGCGCCCACACCCTCGTCCACGAGGCCCCGCGCCACGACATAACCGGCGCTATCGCCGATCCATGGACGCGGCGCATCGTCGGCGCGCAGTGGACCGAAGACCTGCCGAAACAGCACTTCTTCGACCCGGGCCTCGCCGCCATCGCCGGAGATGTGACGGCGACGTTCGAGGGCGGTTACGCGCTTGTGCTGTCGTGGTCGCGCGACATGCGACGCATACTGGTGTTCGGCGAGGGCGTCGGAAACCCCGGCGCCTATTACGTCTACGAACCCGCGGAGAAGCGCCTGAGGAAGCTCGGCGCCCTCTATCCCGAACTGCCGCCGGAAGGCGTGTCGTCGGTTTCAGTGATCAATTACCCTGCCCGCGACGGCGTGCGCATACCGGCCTACCTGACGATCCCGAACGGATTGGAGCCGCGCAACCTCCCGCTCGTCGTGCTCGTCCACGGCGGCCCGCATGCGCGTGATTCCTGGACGTTCGACTGGTGGGCGCAGTTCCTTGCCTCGCGCGGCTACATGGTTTTGCAGCCAAACTTTCGCGGATCGTCAGGTTATGGCGACGCATGGCTCGAAGCGGGCCGGCGCGAATGGGGCGGCCGCATGCAGACCGACGTTGAGGACGGCGTCGCCGCGCTCGTGCGAAGCGGTCGGGTCGATGCGCGGCGCGTGTGCATCGTCGGCGCGAGTTACGGGGGCTATGCCGCACTCGCGGGCGCCGCGCTCACGCCCGAACGCTACGCCTGCGCGGTGAGCGTCAATGGCGTGTCGGACCTGTCGCTGATGCTGCAGCAGGAAGTGAGCGGCGACGCCAACGGGCCAACCGCCGACTTCTGGCAACTTTCCATCGGCAACCGCGCCGAGGACGCCGCACGGATCCGCGCCGTGTCGCCCGCAAACCTCGCCGCCAACGTGCGCGCGCCGATCCTCCTCATGCACTCGACGGAAGATTCAGTCGTGCCGCCAGAGCAGACGAAAATCATGGCGCGACGTCTGCGCGATGCGGGCAAGTCGGCGCGCGTTGTCGTGCTCACTGGTGATGACCACTGGCTCTCCGCCGCCGCGACACGCACGCAGATGCTGGAGGAGATCGAGACGTTTCTCGCGCAGCACCTGGCCGCACCCGCCGCCCATCCAGCCTTCGAGACCGCACATCCCACAAGACAGCCGGACGCGCGATGAATTATGATAGGCAATGGTGTGGGACCGAAGGGGACGATGATGACTGCAAGATTTCTGCTGGCGATTTTCTGTGTGCTTGCGCTCGGCGCGCCCGCCCTGGCGCAGCCGGCGCCGGCGGCGGAAGTCTATGGGCGGTTGCCTGTCATCCAGGACGCCGCCATTTCCCCCGACGGTCGTCACGTCGCAATGGTCGTGACTCCCAACGACCGAACCTACGCACGTATCTTCAACATCGATACGAACCAGATCGTGCTGAATGCCTATGCACCAGAAGGAAACACAACTAGAGGCGTCGGGTGGGCCAATGAAACCACAGCGACCGTCATCGTCAGCAGAACGCTAACGAAAAATCAGGCGACCATGACGGGTTTTCGAAGGCGTGGCTCAAAGCGGCTGTTCGAGTACTACCGCGTCCAGACGATTGCCGTCCCGCGAGGGCGCACGATGGTCATGCTGGACAAAGAGACTGGGAGTTGGGCGAACTCGAATCTAGACTATTTGCAAGCACCCGTTGTTGACGATCCGGGATACGGTCGCATGGTTGCTCGGACAGCGCCTACACGTGAAGGGCGGCTGGCGGTCTACCGAGTCGACTTATCTTCCGGCGACGGGCGTGTTCTGTTGAGCGCGCCTGCCGACAGTTGGGACTTGTTGCTCGATGAGACAGGGCGAATGGCGGCACGCACCGAGTCGCAGGACAAATCTAACAGCTGGAAGCTATTCGCTAGGCGAAATGGTCGTGAACGCCTTGTATTGGAAGGTGTTTCCGAAACTGGCGTTCCGCCGCCGCTGCTTGGATTGTTCACCGATGGGCGGCTCGCAACTATAGACGCACCGGAAAATCGTGATCGCGATGCCTTGTACAGCATTGATCTCGACACTGGTGTTCGCACCATCGTCCATGAAGCACCTCACCACGACATCGCAGATGCGATCCTTGATCCATGGACACGCCGGGCCGTCGGTGTCTCGTGGACGGAAGAGGAGCCCCGACAACACTTCTTCGATCCAGAACTCGAGGCGGTCAGCACCGAGCTTGGCTCGTTTTTCAGAAACGGTCACGTGTCGATTCTCTCTTGGTCGCGAGATCAAAGACGATTCCTTGTGCTCGGCGAAAATCTAGGTGGCCCGCCTGCCTACCAAATTTACGAACCGGAGACGAAGCGATTCACACTACTGGGCTCCGTGTACCCTGACATCCAAGCCGAAGAAATTTCCGCCGTCAGCGCGATCACCTACCGCGCCCGCGACGGTGTCCGCATCCCCGCATATCTGACTGTTCCCAGAGGTCGCGGACCGAACAACCTCCCGCTCGTCGTGCTCGTGCACGGCGGCCCGCATTCGCGCGACTCCTGGACGTTCGACTGGTGGGCGCAGTTCCTTGCCTCGCGCGGTTACATGGTCCTGCAACCCAACTTTCGCGGGTCGTCCGGCTACGGCGAGGCGTGGCGCGAGGCGGGCCGACGTGAATGGGGCGGACGCATGCAGACGGATGTCGAAGACGGCGTCGTCGCGCTCGTGCGCGGCGGTCGGGTGGATGCGAAGCGGGTCTGCATCATCGGCGCGAGCTATGGAGGCTATGCGGCGCTCGCTGGCGCGACTCTCACCCCTGATCGCTACACCTGCGCCGTGAGCGTGAACGGCGTTTCGGATCTTTCACTCATGCTGCAACAGGAAACCGACGGCGACGCGAATGGTCCTACCGCGGACTTCTGGCAACTCTCCATCGGCAACCGCGCCGAGGACGCCGCGCGCATCCGCGCCGTGTCGCCGGCGAATCTCGCGGCCAACGTACGGGCGCCAGTGTTGCTGATGCACTCGACGGAAGATTCAGTCGTGCCGCCGGAGCAGACGAAAATCATGGCGCGACGCCTGCGCGATGCGGGAAAGCCGCCGCGCGTGGTGGTGCTGACCGGAGACGACCACTGGCTGTCCGCCGCCGCCACGCGCACGCAGATGCTGGAGGAGATCGAAACGTTTCTCGCGCAGCACCTGGCCGCGTCAGCAGCGCCGCCCGCGTCGCCGGCGATCACGCCATGACGACGCGAATGGCAGGCCTACTTCTTCCCGAACAGCTTGCCGAAAATGCCTTTCGCGGCTTCGCCGCCGATGTTGCCGACGGCGGTCATGGCCTGATCCTTGGCGCTTTCGATCGCATCGCCGACCGCGCCCTCGCTCAGGAGCTTTTCCTTGCCGGCCTCGATGAGCTTGGTGAGCATGGAGGAAATCACGTCCTCGGTGAGGCCGGTGTCTGCCGCCGCGGCCTTGATCGCGAGATCCTTGCCGCCGCCGATGTGCTGGCCGAGCGCCTTCGCCACGCGCACCGACTGGTCCTTGTCGAGGCCCACAGGTTCGCCCGCCTGCGCGACGAGTTCGTCGCCGAGGGAAGAGAGGATTTTCGAGATGTCGATGGCCATGATGGAACCCCTTCGATGCTGGCGGCGCTGGATAGCACCCGGCCTCGTCTAGGGCTCGTTTCGTCGTGGTAATGTGACGGCCGTCACGCCTTCTTCACAAACTCCGTGCGCAGGACGAGGCCCTTCACCTTCTCGGCGTTGCACTCGATCTCGGCGGGATCGTCGGTGAGGCGGATGTTCTTCACCACCGTGCCGCGTTTCAGCGTGACGGACGTGCCCTTCACTTTCAAATCTTTGACAAGATGGACGGTATCGCCGTCCGCCAGAATGTTGCCGTTGGCGTCGCGGGTTTCCATGATCGACCTTTGTGTTGGATTGGAGATTCGGTTCAGGCGGAGAGAGCCGCATCGCGGATCGCGCGCGCTCGCGCTTCGACGAGTTCGACGATATGTTCGACCATCGCGTCGTTCGACAGCTTGTGATCCGGCTTGCCGCTCACATACATCATGCCGCTGCCGGCGCCGCCGCCGGTGAAGCCGAGATCGGTCATCAGCGCTTCGCCGGGGCCATTGACGACACAGCCGATGATCGACAGCGTGATCGGCTCGGCGATGTGCGCGAGGCGTGCTTCGAGTTTCTCCACCGTCTCGATGACGTTGAAACCCTGCCGCGCGCACGATGGGCACGCGATGATGTTCACGCCGCGCTGGCGCAGGCCCAGCGACTTCAGCAGGTCGTGGCCGACCTTCACCTCTTCGACCGGATCGGCGGCGAGCGAGACGCGGATCGTGTCGCCGATGCCGGCCCACAGCAGCGCGCCCATGCCGACGGATGATTTCACCGTGCCCATGCGCAGCGCGCCGGCTTCGGTGACGCCCACATGCAGCGGCGCATCGGTGGCTTCGGCGAGTTGCTGGTACGCGGCGACCGCGAGGAATACGTCGGACGCCTTCACGGAAATCTTGTACTCGCGGAAGTCATGCTCCTCGAGCATGGCGGCGTGGCGCAGAGCGCTCTCGACCATCGCCTCGGGACATGGTTCTCCGTATTTTTCCAGAAGTTCGTTCTCGAGCGATCCTGCGTTCACGCCGATGCGCATGGAACAGCCGTGATCCTTCGCGGCCTGCACGACTTCCTTCACCCGCGCGGAGGAACCGATGTTGCCCGGATTGATCCGCAGGCACGCCGCGCCCGCGACAGCCGCCTCGATGCCGCGCTTGTAGTGGAAATGGATGTCGGCGACGATCGGGACGCTCACCGCCTTCACGATGGCCGGGAGCGCCGCCGTCGACTCCTGATCGGGGCATGAGACGCGGGCGATATCGACGCCGGCCTCTTCCATCCGTCTGATCTGCGCGATGGTCGCCTGGGCATCCGACGTCAGCGTGTTCGTCATCGACTGCACGGTGATAGGCGCGCCGCCGCCGACAGGCACCTTGCCGACATGAATCTGCCGCGACACGCGCCGTTCGATGCGTCGCCAGGGACGGATGTGGTGCAGGTCTGCCATGAGGTCTCTTCGCCGCGTTGGCAGATACTTAAGCGTGGCGGCGGCGTGATGCTACCTTGGGCGCTACCTCGGAGCGGCTCAGCCCTCGCCGGCTGGCGCGACCGGCGCAGGCGGCGCAGCGGCGATCCGGTCCACCTGGCGGCCCAGAACGGGTGAACCGGTATCGCCGAGCGGGCCGACAAGCGCGCCGTTCAGCAGCACCTCGAAGGCGCCGCCGTCCTTGGCGTGGAGCGTCCAGTTGCCGCCGACGTCGGGGCGGTAGGTCTCGCCGGCCTGGATGGTCCGCGAGACGAAGATGGTGCCGTCCGGACCGCGGACCTCAAGCCACGCCGGCACGGTCGCACGGATCTCGACCACCTGGGTGGAGAGCCCGCCCCAGGGATCTTCCGAAGCCGGCGACGGGACCGGCGCGGTGGGAAGGGTCGCCTCAGCGCGCTCCGTGCGGGTCTGCGCCGGCGCGGACGTATCGGACGAACCGTCCTGCATGGCCCGCCAGCCGACGAAAGCCGCGCAGACCACCGCGAGCGCAGCAGCCGCCAGCCAGGGGCGTTCCGGCGCGGGCTTCGAATCCGGGTTACGGATCTGGTCGCCAGCGTCCTCGCGCAAGCGCGCGCTCTCGTTCTCGTACTGGAAGATCAGTTCTTCCCCGGTCATGCCGAGGAACTTCACGTAGCTGCGGAGATAGGCCTTGGCGTAGGCTTTGCCGGGAATGAGATTGACGTTCATCGTCTCCAGCGCGGCGATGTACTCCACGCGAATGCGGGTCTTGGCCGCCACCTGTTCCAGCGAAAATCCCTGCGCTTCGCGCGCGGTGCGCAGCTTGGTGCCCGCTCTCATGTTGGGCTCCATGGCGGGGAGGACAGCCGCAGGGCGGGCCTGAGGGCGCGCAGCCGGCGTTTCGTTTCCGTCATGAGGGGTGCCCGGGGGAGGATTGAACATCGTCTTTGGGTTCCGTCGGCCGCGCGTCGCACGCCGTCGAAGTGAAATTTAAGCAAGTTCCGCGCCGCGTTCATACTACTCACAAGCGGCGGGTCATTCAACGACGCGTCTGGTTAATCCCGCGTTCACTGCAGTGGACGAGATGCTCAGAGCGCGACGCCCTCGCGCTTGGCCCAGGCGCTCAGCTCGGGGCGCAGCGAAGTGTTGTGCGACTTCAGAAGGCTTTCCAGTTCCGCATGCGCGGCCTGCGCATCCAGACTGCGGAGCATGCGCTTGACCGGCCCGATACCGGCCGCCGGCATGGAGAGCCGGTCATACCCGAGCGCGATCAGCGTCATCGCCTCCAGCGGTTTGCCCGCCGCCTCGCCGCAGACCGACAGCGGCATCCCGGCCTCGGCCGCCTGCTCGCGGATGAAACGCAGGAACTTCAAGGCCGGCGCGCTGAGGATGTCGTAGCGGTCTGCGACACGCGGGTTGCTGCGATCGGCGGCGAAGAAATACTGCATCAGGTCGTTGGTGCCTATGCTCAGGAAGTCCGCCTTGCCCGCCAACATGCCGATGGCGAAGGCGATGGCCGGCGCCTCGATCATCACGCCAACCTCAAGTTTCGCCGGCCCCTTGCGCCCGCGCGCCTGCGCGACGGCGAGCTCCTTTTCCACGATCTCGCGCGCATCGATGAATTCCTGCGGCACGGTGACCAGCGGGAACATGACGCGCAGCCGCCTGCCCTCCGCGGCCTCGATGAGCGCGCGCACCTGCGTGCGCAGCAGCGCGGGCCGCTCCAGGCCGATGCGCAGCGCGCGCCAGCCGAGCGCAGGATTTTCCTCCCGCTCCGTGGGCACGTAGGAGAGCACCTTGTCGCCGCCGACATCGAGCGTGCGGAACGTGACGGGCCGATCGCCCGCAGCGGCGAGCACGTCGCTGTAGAGCTTGATCTGCTCACTGGTGCGCGGGAGGCGCTCGGACACCATGAACTGGAACTCGGTGCGGAAGAGGCCGATGCCCTTGGCCGCCGTGTCGGCGAGGTGCTGCACGTCCAGCATGAGGCCAGCGTTGAGCAGCAGAGAGATTTCCGCGCCATCGCGCGTGACCGCCGGATCGTCGCGCTGGCGGGCGAATTCCTCGGCCTGCGCAGACCGCAGTTCGAGCCGCTGCTCGTAGGCGACGACGACTTCCGGCTCAGGCCGCAGCCGCGCCTCGCCGCGCTCGCCGTCGAGCACGATGCGGTCGCCCGCCTCGACACGCGCGCCGATCTGCGTGAGGCGCCCGACCATCGGAATCCCGAGCGCCTTGGCGATGATGGTTGCGTGCGATGAAGCGCCGCCCTCTTCCAGCGCCACGCCCTTGAGGCGGTCGGCGCCGTAGTCGAGAAGCTCCGCGGGACCGATATCGCGCGCGATGAGGATGGCGTCCTCCGGCAGCGACAGCTTGTCGTCGCCCTCCGGCGAAGCGAGCGCGCGCATCAGCCGGTTATCGAGATCCTCCAGATCGTGCATCTGGTCGCGCATGTACGCATCGCGCGCGGCCTGCATCTTCGCGCGGTGTTCGGCGCGCGCACGTTCGGCGGCGGCTTCCGCAGATAGTCCGTCGCGCACGCCGCGCTTGAGGCGCGCTTCCCACGAGTGATCGTTCGCCAGCATGCGGAACGTTTCGAGCACTTCGCGCGATTGTCCGGAAAGCCTGCCGGGATCGCTTTCGATGTGTTCGTCGATGGTCTTGCGCACGCGCGCAAGCGCTGCATCGAGCCGCGCCTCTTCCTTCACCGGATCGTCGGAGAACGCACGACCCAGCGGCGCGTGCGGTTCGTGCAGCACCGCGCGGCCAATGGCGAGACCGTCCGCGAACGCACGGCCCACAAGCCGTTCCGGCCGGCTCGGACGGACTTCGACTTCCTGCAGGCCGGAGAGATCGCCGAAGCTGCCCGCCGCCACCATCTCCATGAGCACCATGGCGACGATCTGCAGCGACTCGACTTCCTCTTCGCTGTAGACCCGCGAAGCGCGGTTCTGCACCACGAGCACGCCGAACACGCGCTCGGAGCGCACGATGGGCACACCGAGGAAGGCGTTGAACGGGTCTTCGCCGGTTTCCGGGCGATAGGAAAAGCGCGAGTGGTGCGGCGCGTCGGCGATGTTCAGCGGACGGGCGGTCTCTGCGACGAGGCCGACGAGGCCCTCGTTCTCCTTCAGCCGTGTGCGGTGCACGGCTTCAGGCTTCAGGCCCTCGGTCGCGAACAGTTCATGGATGATGCCGCGCTTCAGGTAGATCGAGCAGACGTCCGCGACCATCGTCGAGGCGATCATGGTCACGAGGCGGTTGAGCTTCGCCTGCGCCGTGTCGGACGTGTTCGTGATCTCGCGCAGCTTGCGCACGAGCACGCGCGCCGCGCCGGGGGCGGGCGAGGGGGTCATACGTTACGCGGCATCGAGGCCGTAGGCAGTGTGCAGCGCGCGCACGGCAAGCTCGACGTACTGGGAATCGATGATCACGGAGATCTTGATTTCGGAGGTCGCGATGACTTCGATGTTGATCCCCTTCGCGGCCAGCGCCGAGAACATGGTGCGCGCAACGCCCACCTGGCTTTTCATGCCGATGCCGATCACGCTCACCTTCGCCACGTCGCGCTTGATGTGCAGTTCGTCGAACGCGATCTTCTCGTGCGCGGCGTGCAGGATGTCGCTGGCGCGCGGGGCGTCGCGATCGGGACACGTGAACACGATGTTCTGCTTGCCTTCCTGGCGCGACTGGCTCTGGACGATCATGTCGACGTTGATGTTGGCGTCAGCAAGGCGGCCGAAGATGTCCGCGGCGACGCCGGGCGCATCGACGACGCCGATCAGCGAAACCTTCGCTTCGTCGCGCGAATAGGCGACGCCCGACACGATCTGCTTTTCCACGATCTCTTCCTCGTCACATACGATGGTGCCGGCGTTGGGTTCGCCCGGCTCCACGAAACTCGACAACACCCTGACCGGCACGCGTTGCGCCATGGCGAGCTCCACCGAGCGCGTCTGCAGCACCTTGGCCCCGAGCGAGGCCATCTCCAGCATTTCCTCGTACGAGATCTTCTCCAGCCGCCGCGCCTTCGGCACGATGCGCGGGTCGGTCGTGTAGACGCCGTCGACGTCGGTGTAGATGTCGCAGCGGTCCGCCTTCAGCGCCGCCGCGATCGCCACGGCCGAGGTATCCGACCCGCCGCGGCCAAGCGTGGTGATGCGGTCTTCCGCCGTCACGCCCTGAAAGCCCGGGATCACGGCCACTTCGCCCGCGTCGATGGAGCGCGCGAGTTCGCCCTTCTCGTCGATGGAATCGATCCGCGCCTTGGCGTGCGCGGCGTCCGAACGCACCGGGATCTGCCAGTTCTGCCAGGAGCGCGCCGGAATGCCGAGCTGGCGCAGAGCCAGCGCCAGAAGCCCGGTCGTCACCTGCTCGCCGGTGGAGACGATCACGTCGTACTCGTCATCGAAGCCGGAGCCGCCGGCCGCCGGACCGTTCGCCGACTCGCCGCCGGCGTCGCGGGCGAGCTTCACCAGCCTGTCGGTCTCGCCGGACATGGCCGACACGACGACCGCAATCCCCTTGCCGGGCTTGCGCTCCGCCGCCACGATCCGCGCCACGCGCCGGATCCGTTCCACGTCGCCCACCGACGTGCCGCCGAATTTCATTACCACACGCGTCATACGCCGACCGCTTACGTCCTTCGCCAAGGTTGGGGAACGCTCGTCATAACCGATCCGCGTCCGGAGAAACACCTGAATGGGGTATTGCCGCCGCCGCCGCGCCCTTCTGCCGCAAAACAGGGCGCGTTGCTTGACCCCCGATGTCCGGCGGCCAAAGTCCCAGGCATGTCCGCCACCACCCTAGACCCCGCCGAGATCGCCAAGTTCGCCGCCATGGCCGAGGCCTGGTGGGACCCGAAGGGCGACTTCGCGCCGCTGCACCGGATGAACCCCGCCCGGCTGGGCTTCCTGCGCGAGGCCATCGGCGCCCATTTCGGCCGCGGCGCGGGCCGCCGGCCATTCGAGGGCCTGACCATGATCGACGTCGGCTGCGGCGGCGGGCTCGTCACCGAACCCATGGCCCGGCTGGGCGCGACTGTCACCGGCCTCGACGGCGCAGAAGAGAGCGTGAAGGCCGCCCAGGCGCACGCGATCGAGGGCGGGCTTGCCATCGACTACCGGCAGGGAACTGCCGAAGATCTTGCGGCCTCCGGCGCTGCGTTCGACGTGGTCCTCGCGCTGGAGATCATCGAACACGTCGCCGACATGTACGCCTTCTGCGAGGCGGCGGTCGCGCTGGCGAAGCCCAACGGGCTCGTCATCTTCTCGACCATCAACCGCACGGCCAAGGCGCGCGCGCTGGCGATCACCGCCGCCGAACGCATCCTGCGCTGGGTCCCGCACGGCACCCACGATTTCGAGAAGCTCGTGAAGCCCGACGAACTTGCGGCGGCGCTCCTGCCGCTGGTGGCGGATGCACCGGTGGGCCTGAGCTTCAATCCGCTGACGGGCGCGTGGAAAACGAGCGAAGACGTGTCGATGAACTATTTCCTGACGGTGACGAAGCCGGCCGTGTGACGTTTACGGGCCGATCAGATCCCACTTGGCGCCATAGAGATCGCTGAACACCGCGACCTTGCCGTAGCTCTCGCTGCGCGGCTCTTCCAGAAACCGCACGCCCTTCGCAACGAACGCCGCGTGATCGCGCGCGAAATCGTCCGTGTGCAGGAAGAAGCCGACGCGTCCGCCGGTCTGGTCGCCAATGCGCGCGATCTGTTCGGGCGTCGACGCCTTCGCAAGCAACAGCGCAACGCCGCCGCCATTCGGCGCAACGCCGCCGCCATTCGGCGCCACGCGCACCCAGCGCTTGTCTGCGCTCAACGCAGTGTCTTCCAGCAACGTGAAGCCCAGCGCGCCGACATAGAAGGCGATCGCCTCGTCGTAGTCGCGCACGAGCAGCGTGAAGGCGCCAATGTGCGACATGTCAGTGCCGGAAGTGCCGCATGCCGGTGAACACCATCGCGAGGCCCGCGTCGTCGGCGGCCTTGATGACTTCATCGTCGCGCATGGAGCCGCCCGGCTGGATCACCGCCGTGGCGCCCGCCTGCACGGCTTGCATGAGGCCGTCGGCGAACGGGAAGAACGCATCCGACGCGCAGACGCTGCCGACCGTCATGGGATCCTTCCAGCCCATGTGCTGGGCGGCGTCCTCGGCCTTGCGCCGTGCGATGCGCGCGCTGTCGACGCGACTCATCTGCCCCGCGCCGACGCCTGCGGTCTGACCGTCCTTGGCGTAGACGATGGCGTTCGATTTCACATGCTTGGCGACGCGGAACGCAAACACCATGTCAGCGATCTCCTGCGCATCCGGGGCGCGCTGCGTGACGACCCTGAGGGTTCCTGCCGAGACGCGCCCGTTGTCGCGCGATTGGACGAGCAGCCCGCCGGCGACAGTCTTGGCGTAGAGCCCCGGCGCCGCCGGATCGGGCAGTCCGCCTGCTATGAGGAGGCGCAGATTCTTCTTCTTCGCGAACACCGCGATCGCATCTTCATCCGCATCGGGCGCGATGACGACTTCTGTGAAAATCTCGGCGATGGCTTCAGCCGCCGCGCGATCGAGTTTCCGGTTCAGCGCCACGACGCCGCCGAACGCAGAGACCGAGTCGCACGCCAGCGCGCGCTGGTATGCCTCCAGCACATTGACGCCGAGCGCTACGCCGCAGGGATTGGCGTGCTTGATGATGGCGACGGCGGCGCTCTCCGCGGGATCGAACTCCGCAACGAGTTCGTAGGCGGCGTCCGTATCGTTCAGATTGTTGTACGAAAGCTCCTTGCCCTGCACCTGACGTACGCTGGCCACTCCCGGACGGTTGTCGCCGTTCACATAGAACGCCGCCTGCTGGTGCGGATTCTCGCCGTAGCGCAGCGACTGCTTCAGCTTGCCGCCGACCGCGCGCCACGCCGGCGCTTCCTCGCCCAGCTGCGCAAACAGCCAGTTGGAGATCGCCGCGTCATACGCCGCCGTGCGCGCATAGGTCTTGGCGGCGAGACGCTTCCTGAGCGCGAGCGTCGTGCCGCCCTTCTCCGCAATTTCCGCCAGCGCCGCCGCCAGATCTTCCGCGTCCGTGCACACCGCAACGAACTCGTGGTTTTTCGACGCCGCGCGCAGCATCGCCGGTCCGCCGATGTCGATGTTCTCGATGCAGTCGTCCCATGGGCTTCCCGCCGCCACGGTCGCCTCGAACGGATAGAGATTCACATAGAGCAGATCGATCTCGACGATGTCGTGCGCCTTCATCGACGCCATGTGATCGGGCGTGTCGCGCCGCGCGAGCAGGCCGCCATGCACGCCGGGGTGCAGCGTCTTCACGCGCCCGTCCATCATCTCGGGAAACCCAGTGATGTCGCTTACGTCGCGCACGGCGAGCCCCGCCGCCGCGATCGCAGCCTTCGTGCCGCCGGTGGAGACGAGGTCCACGCCCTTCTCGCTCAGCGCGCGCGCCTGCTCCACGAGCCCCGCCTTGTCGGAAACGGAAATGAGCGCCCGGCGGACGGGCACGATGTCGATGGTCATGTCACGAATCCTTCAATTTTTCGTCCGGGTAGCATGGCGCCGCCGGATCGGGAAATCGGGCCTCCCGATCCGGCCTGGGCGTCCGGCGACGAAGCCGCACGGATGCAGCTCGACCCGTGACGCCGCAGCCTGCCGGATGCTAGGCTGGCCCATCACCATGTGGGGGAACGCATGAGCATCATCGATTTCTACAACGGCCTGACCTTCGATCCGGGTTCGACGAGCAATAGCTCGAACTTTCTGAACGTGTTCAGCGGAAGCAAACCCTTCTCGGTCGTGTTCAACGCGTCGGACCGATGGGTCGTGCAGACGGATTTCGTTTTCGGCGGCGTGGGTTACATCGGCTTCTTCCCGCTGACGGTCTTTGTCCCTGGCCCGACGAGCACCCGGACCGCGCCAGCAGGCGTCGTGGACGCGGTCGTGCTCTACGATTCCGGCGGCGCCGTGATCGCCGTCTTTGACAATCTCGGGGGGCTGGGCCGGTCCACGCAGGACTTCATCAACGATCCGTCGCTGCTCGTGTCCGGCAGCGACGACTTCCTCGGTTCGGCGTCGACGGATATCTTTCACGCTGGCGCCAGCGGCGACATCGTCTCGGGCGCGGGCGGCGCTGACCAGCTCTACGGGGACGCCGGCAACGACGTGATGTCGGGCGGCGATGGAAACGATTTCCTCAACGGCGGCGACGATCTCGATCTCCTGCTCGGGGACGCCGGCAATGACACGCTGAACGGCGGGAACGGCGACGATGCGCTCGCGGGCGGACTTGGGGACGACATCCTCAATGGCGATGCCGGCGTGGACCTCGTGTCCTACGTCGACGTCGCAGCGGGCGTCACGGTCTCCCTTGCTGTCGCCGGCGCGCAGAACACCGGCGGCGGCGGCATCGATACATTGACAGGTATCGAGAGACTCGAGGGCAGCGACCTCAATGACACGCTGACCGGGGGCGCAAGCGGCGACAAGCTCTATGGCGCCGGCGGCGCAGACAACGTGCATGGCGGCGGCGGCGCGGATTCCATCGAAGGCGGCGCGGGCGACGACGTTCTCGACGGCGACGCCGGCAATGACACCCT
The DNA here is from genome assembly GCA_009773335.1 of Caulobacteraceae bacterium. GTDB lineage: Bacteria > Pseudomonadota > Alphaproteobacteria > Caulobacterales > Aquidulcibacteraceae > VFBF01. Next base: position 81 of record WRPF01000013.1, on the reverse strand, counting down.
CTTGGGCGGTCTCGGCTCCGACAGTTACGGCGTGGACGCTGCAGGCGACGTGGTGACGGAGAATGTCGGCGAAGGCTTCGA
>WRPF01000206.1 GCA_009773335.1 Caulobacteraceae bacterium | reverse complement strand
GGGTCAACGCTGCGCCCTTGTTAGCGCGGGTGGGGCTTTGTACGCTTGTAGGGGCAACGGGGCGGCACAACGGCGGAGAACATCGTGACCTGGTCGATCGTGGCGCGCGACGCGCGCACCGGCGCGTTCGGCGTCGCCGTGTCCACCAAGTTTTTCGCGGTTGGCGCGCTGTGCCCGCACGCCAAAAGCGGCGTCGGCGCCTTGTCCACCCAGGCGCTGATCAATCCGATGTACGGGCCCAAGGGCCTCGCATTGTTGGAACGGGGCGTGCCCGCGAGCGAGGCGGTCGAGCGCCTGACCCAGGAAGACCCCGGCAGCATCATCCGCCAGCTTCACATGATCGACGCCAAGGGCCGCGTCGCCGCGCATACCGGCACGGGCTGCATCGACTGGTGCGGCCACAGGCTGGGCGACGGCTTCTCGGTCGCCGGCAACATGCTGGCCGGACCGCAAGTGGTGGAGAAGACGGCCGAAACCTTCGCCGCGCGCGCCGATCTTCCGTTCGCCGAACGGCTGGCGACGGCGTTGCAGGCGGGCGAGGCGGCCGGCGGCGACAAGCGCGGCAAGCAATCGGCGGCGCTCAAGATCCACTCGACCGAGGACTACGCGGATGTCGACCTGCGCGTGGACGACAATCCCGAGCCGATCGCGGAGTTGCTGCGCCTGCTCGCGGTCTATCGCGCGGATTATGAAATGTTCCGCGAGGTGATTCCCACCCGCGCCAACCCCGCGGGCATCTACGACCGCGCCAAGATCGAGGAAGTGCGCGCGCGCCGCGCCGGCGCCAAGGGCAAGGCGTGATGGACATCGCCGGAACCGCCCCGCTGCTCGACGTCGCCGACCTGCGCACGCATTTCCTCGGCGAAGAGGGCACGGTGCGCGCGGTCGACGGAGTCAGCTTTTCGCTGCCGCGCGGGCGCACGCTGTGCCTTGTGGGCGAAAGCGGCTGCGGCAAAAGCGTCACGGCGCTGTCGATCATGGGACTGGTGCAGCGCCCGCCCGCGGTTATTCCCACCGGCCGCGTCATGTTCGACGGGCGCGACCTGCTGGGATTGACGCGCGAGGAGATGAACGAGCTGCGCGGCGACCGCATAACCATGATCTTCCAAGAGCCGATGACCAGCCTCAATCCCGCCTTCACCGTGGGC
>WRPF01000205.1 GCA_009773335.1 Caulobacteraceae bacterium | reverse complement strand
TGTCCTCGCGCATTTCGACCAGCCAGCGGCGCAGGCCGCGATGGCGGCTGTATTCGCCCTCGAGCTGGGTCAGCGGCGCGTCGATGATGCCGAAGGCGATGTCCTTGCGGATGTCGCGCACCACCGTGCCCGCCTGCTCCTCGGCGCGCTGGGCCTCCGCGGCGATCACGCGCATTTTCTCGCCGATTTCCTTCGCGGCGTCGGTGAGCTTGTGCTGCTCGTCCGGTTGCAATCCATCCCACGGCCGCGGGTTGCCTTCCGCGTCCACGGCGACGATGCCCACGCCCTGTTCCGTCTGCTGGATTCGTAGACCCTGGGCGCGCGCCGTTTCGTTCAGCGCCGCTGAAGCCTGTTCGAATCGCTCGCGCAGTTTCGCGCCCGCGCCCTGCAGCTTGGCGGTGTATTCCGGCCCCTCGAACGAACCGCGCAACTGTTGGCGGAACAGCGCGATCATCGCCGCCACCCGGTCGCGGAACTCCCGTCCGGCGCCGCGCGCCAGGGCGTAGGGCTTGGGCTTGTGCGGCCGGGCGAAATTGAACAGATACGCCCAGTCCTGGGACGGCGGGCGTTTTTCGGCCATACTCGTCAGATAGTCCATGGTCGCCGTCATGCGGCCGCTGCGATTCTCGCCCAGCACGAAAATGTTGAAGCCCGGGTCGGCGATCGACAGCCCGAATTTCAGCGCCTGCCGCGCGCGCGTATGCGACGAAAAATCGAACGGGTACACTTTCGTCGCGACCGGCGGCGTTTTGAACTGCGGCAGACCCAGATCGCCGGCGGCGATCTTTTTCCCGGCCATGAACGATTCCCCCCGCGGCGGCGCCCGGTTCGCGGGCGCGTTGGGCGCCGATCTTCGGCGGCGGCGGGGAACCGGTCAAGCCGGAGCCCGCATGTGGCCCTGGCGCGCGGTTTGATGCTACATCAGCGCCGGAATGCGGGCGCCAGCGACCATATGCGTCTATGTCGGGCTCGACGCGTTCGGCGACGGGCTGATGAAGCTGCCGTTCCTGCGCGCGTTGCGCCGCGCATTTCCGCGCGCGTGCGTCGCGTGGCTGGCGGGCAAGGGGCGTAGCGCCTTCGCGCACGAGCTTGCGCCGCTTGCCTCCGGGCTGATCGACGAGGCGATCGAGAATGCCGGCATCGGCTCGCGG
>WRPF01000204.1 GCA_009773335.1 Caulobacteraceae bacterium | reverse complement strand
GATCCGAGCAATCCGAAGATGGCGGCGAAGGTCCCGGACATCGCGCGCAAGGTCGACGTGCTGCTCGGCAATCTCGAAGACGCGATCCAGACCGAGAACAAGGTCGCCGCGCGCGAGGGGCTCATCCGCATCGCGAAGGAGACGAACTTCGGCGACACCCAACTGTGGACGCGCATCAACAGCCTGGACTCGCCGTGGATGCTCGACGACCTGACGCGCCTGGTGACCGAGATCGGCGACAAGCTCGAGGTGATCATGGTGCCCAAGGTCGAAGGCGCCTGGGACATCCACTACGTCGACCGCTTGCTGGCGCAGCTCGAAGCGCGCGCCGGGTTGAAACGCCCGCTGCTCGTGCACGCGATCCTGGAGACGGCCACCGGCGTGGCGAACGTGGAGGAGATCTGCGCCGCGAGCCCGCGCATGCAGGGACTGTCGCTCGGCCCGGCCGACCTGGCGGCCTCGCGACGCATGAAGACGACGCGCGTCGGCGGCGGCCACCCGGGCTACGTCGTGCGCACCGATCCCGACGCGCAACACCCCGACGCGCCGCGTCCCACCGCGCAGCAGGACCTGTGGCACTACACGATGGCGCGCATGGTGGATGCGTGCTGCGCCAACGGCATCCTGCCGTACTACGGGCCGTTCGGTGACATCAAGGATTCCGTCGCGTGCGAGGACCAGTTCCGCAACGCGTTCCTGATGGGCTGCGTCGGAGCGTGGTCGTTGCACCCGTCGCAGATCGACATCGCCAGGAAGGTCTTCAGCCCTCCGGTCGACGAAGTGCTGTGGGCCAAGCGCGTGATCGAGGCGATGCCCGACGGCAGCGGCACCGTGATGATGGACGGCAAGATGCAGGACGACGCCACCTTCAAGCAGTGCAAGGTGATGGTCGCCCTGGCGCGCATGCTCGCGACGAAGGATGCCGATCTGAAGGCCGCGTACCAGTTCTAACTGCGTTCGAGCGCGCGGTTGAGTCGCGCACGCGCAATGCGGATGTCGATCGCGGCGTTCACGAGTTCCAGCCGCGCACGTCGCAGGTCAGCTTCCGCGTAGACGACATCGGTGGCGACGGCAGCACCAGCGCGGAACTGCTCGCGGCGCACACGGTAGCTCTCCTCCGCCGCGGTGATGCCGACCTTCGCGGCTTCGAGCGCG
>WRPF01000203.1 GCA_009773335.1 Caulobacteraceae bacterium | reverse complement strand
GCTTGTCCGCGTGGTCGAGCCGGAACTGATGGACGGGGACGCCCAGTCCGAGGCCTACGCCCGTGCGGATTTTGCGGGACCGAACGAATTGTTCTGCCGGGAACTCGCCGCGCGCATACCAGCGATCGCGGACGCGCGTGTCGTCGATCTCGGCTGCGGACCGGCGGACATCCCGATCCGGCTTGCGCGCGCGCATCCAGGCTGGCGCCTCGATGCGGTGGACGGGGCGGCGGCGATGCTGCGTCATGCGCGTCACGCGATCGACGCGGCTCGGCTCGGTGGCAAGATCGCGCTCCATCACGCGCGACTCCCGGATGTCCCGCTGCCCGACCACGTATTCGATCTCGCGATCAGCAACAGTCTCTTGCATCACTTGCACGCGCCCGAAGTCCTGTGGCGTGAGATCGTGCGCCTCGGCCGCGCGGGCGCGACGGTCGCGGTCATGGATCTGGTGCGACCCGACAACACGCACCAGGTGCGTGCGATCGTCGACCGCTACGCGGCTGACGAACCGGAAGTGTTGCGCGAGGATTTCTGCAATTCCCTGTGCGCGGCATTCACGCCCGCAGAGGTGCGGAGCCAACTCGTGGTCGCGGGGCTCGGTCACTTCACAGTCGAACCGATCAGCGACCGACACCTGTTCGTCTGCGGCGTGCTGTGATCAGGCGGGCATCGCGACCAGCGCGGCGAGCGATGTCTCCGGGCGCGCCCCGAAGTGGCTGATCACCTCGGCGGCACAGATCGCGCCCAGCCGCCCGCACTCGTTCGGCGAGAGTCCACGCGTGTAGCCGTGCAGGAACCCGGCGGCGTAGAGATCCCCCGCGCCGGTCGTGTCGACGACGCGCTCGACGCGCTTGACCCCGATCGCGTGCGTCTGGTCGCCGACGACCACGACCGAGCCATGCTCGCTGCGCGTGAGCACGGCAACCTCGACCCGCCCGCGCACCGCGCGCACCGCCTCGTCGAACGACGGCGCCTGGTACAGCGCACAGATCTCGTGCTCGTTGGCGAACAGCACATCCACGTGATCGTCGACGAGCGCGAGGAACTCGTCGCGATGCCGCTCGACGCAGAACGGGTCGGAAAGGGACAGCGAGCGTTTGCGTCCGGCGCGCGCCGCGGCGTGCCACGCCTTCAGAATGGCTTCCTTGGCCCGCGG